>CAZEAE010000017.1:0-62414 GCA_964510095.1 uncultured Elusimicrobia bacterium
CTTGACCCAGGGACCTCTAATGAGTGCGCCCGGCATGACGACCGCCGGGCGCTTGGCTAATGGCGGTCCCTCTCACGACTCGTACCGGTCCTTACGCCAAATAGGTCGGTCTGGTGTGGTCGGCCATACTAGATTGAGCTGGCCCCGGCAGCGACTGTTACCGGTAACAGTTGCACACCAATCCCTTGGCTAATGCAAAATCCGGGTCGACCACACTATCCGCCCCGGAGCGGATAAGCTCCGATTTATATCGTTGCTGGAATCATTTTTCCGATGTCCGGTGACGGAACATCTGAGGTGGCGGCAATCGCATCAAAGGGCCGTGAACATGGAACTGGAAGAAGACCCCTGGACGAAAAGTGTTCCATAGGGTATCCTAGGTTCCATGACACTATGCCCCGTCGCCCTGGCCGTCGGCTGCAAGAAGTGCCCGCTCTTCAGCGTCTGTCCCGGCAAGTCGCTCATCGGCGACCATAAGCCGGAAGACAAGCCCAAGGAGTAGCGCCATGAGAACGCTTCTCTTCTGCGCCCTGCTCCTTTGGCCCGCCTCCCTGCGCGCCCAGGACGACACCGAGCTGATCGCCGAGCCCAGCGCCTCGATGGATGACGATCTCAAGAAGATCCGCGAGGACATGGAGCGGCAGACCGAGGATTACGACCAGGCCCGGGCCGAGGACGCCCGGACCTTCTCCCGCGCCATGCAGGCTCAATACGACACGATCCTCAAGGGCCTTGCCGAGCAGGACGCCCAGGTGCGCCGCCTCGCCTTGGCCCAGTGGACGCAGTACCACCAATCGACGAACAAGGAGTGGGTCGACTACAGCGCCAAGGGCGACGCGATGAGCCGGGTCGATTTCGAGAAAGGAGAGATCATCATCGAGGTCTTGGTGCCGATGGAGGACGTCACCAGCGGCAAGAAGAAGGCTTTGGGCGAGCTCGACCGGAAGGAACGCGAGAAGCTCAAAGTCCTGGCCGAGAAGAAGGTCGCCGAGCAGGCCAAGGAAGTCTTCACCAAAAAAGACGAGGACAAGGCGCCGGTGCTGCGGGACCAGGTCAAGGCGGAAGGCGGCAAGCCCGTCACCGAGAACACGGTCAAAGAGTACGCCCAGAAGACGCTGGCGCCCAAGATCGTCATCGAGGACAAGCCCGTCGTGGCCAAGGACGGCAAGCCGCGGCTGAAGGTGAAGGTCAAAGTCGAGATGGTGCCCGACCACATCAAGGTGCGCGCCAAATCCCACCAAGCCCAGGTCGACGGCCTGGCCAAGAAGTACGGCCTCGACCCCGCGCTCGTCTTCGCCATCATCCACACCGAGTCCTATTTCAACCCGAAGGCCCGCTCTCCCGCCCCCGCCTTCGGGCTGATGCAGCTCATGATCCAATCCGGGGCCCGCGAGGCCTACAAGTTCCTCCACGACGAGGACAAGGCCCTGCCGCCGGAGTACCTCTACGACCCGCAGCACAACATCGAGCTGGGCGCGGCCTACGTGCACATGCTCGACCGCCGGCACTTCGGCAAGGTCAAGGACGCGGTCAACCGCCGGATGCTGACCATCTCAGCCTATAACTGCGGCCCCGGCTGCGTGCGCCGGGTCCTGGCCAAGCGCGACGCGGACTCCCTCAGCAACGCGGAGCTGGAGGCCATCCTCATGAAGGGCTTGCCCAAGGAGACCCAGGCCTACCTCCCGCACGTCCAGGGCCGGATGGACCTCTACCGGGGCTTGTAGGCCGGCAGGACGGGAAGCCGCAAGGAGAGCGCGGCGGCGCCCGACGCGGGCACCTCGCCGGGGGTCTCCAGGCGCACGCGGCCGTGTGCGTCGCGGATGCGCAGGATGTAGCGGCCGGGCCTCAGCCACAGCTCGAAGCGGCCGGAGGAGTCGACTACGAACTGGTCGGCCGGGACCGATCCGACGCCTTCCTCGGCGGGAAAGGCTTGCGCCATGACCGCTTCGCCTGGCTCCCCGTCCAACATCCCGTCCACGCGCCTGAGGCCTTCGCGCGCGATCCACGCCGGGCGCAGGCTGCCGGCGGCGCGCGGCGAGAACGGCGGGTGCACCACGTAGCCGTCCACGACGGCGGCGCCGTCGTCGCGGCGGTCCAAGCCGTTGTCGGCGATGGCGTCCAGCGCGGGGAACAAGCCCTTCCGGTTGATGAGCACCAGCGCGCGCCGGGGACGCTTCGCATCGTCTAGCACGAGCGGCTTGTAGAACGCCCGATCGGCGCCGAGCGGATCTCGCGCATCCTCCACTTGATACAGGCAGAAAGGCTCGCGTCCGGTCAATTCCCAGACCCACTGCGCCATCAGCTTCTGATTCGGGTAAGGGCTCCGCTTGTAGACATGGCCGTAGCCGGCCCAGACCACGACCTTCGCGTCGGGCCTGGCCTTGAGCACGCGCTCGTAAAGGTTGCGGCCTTGGATCTCCTCGCGATCGCCGCCGCCCGTGGTCTCGTCCTCGTAGGCGACCAGCTTGAAGCCCAGGCGGCGCGCCTCGCGCACCAGCCCGGCCATCTGAGGTTCCATCATGTAGTAGCCGGAGACGGCGTCGGTCGCCGTCGAGCGGCGCACGCGGACGGCATCCGGCGGCACGGGGAACCTCAGGCCCTCCATGGCCAGGTATTCGAAGCCCAAGCCCTTCAGGAGCTCGAGCATCCGCGCGCCGAAGGCGCGCGTCTCGGGCACATGGTGCGCCTCGCTGATCATGATGACCGAATGCGCCGCGGCCGCGCGGCGCAGGACGTCTTCGGGAGTCTCCCAGCGCACCTGCGCGCGCGCCGCGGCCCAGGCCTTCTCGTCATACTCGCGCGCGGGAGACATCGGCGCGGCCACGCCGCGATAGCGAGCCATCGACAGGCGCGCCGCGCCGTCCTCCCCCGCCGCGGCCAGATACGAGGAACGCAGATCGAGGAGGAAGCCCAGGGCGCCGACGTCGCGCTCCTGCTTCACGAACTCGCCCGACGCCGCGACCGCGCCCAGATAATCGCCGTCGCTGAGCTTAGGGTCCACCTCGGCCTCGATGCGGCGGTAGAGCGCCTTCACCGACGCGTAGGGATCGGGCGCAGGGTCGGCCATGGCCGCGCTCGCCGCCGGCGCGAGCAGGAGCATGCACGGAAGCAACGGAAGCATGCCGGGAATATACCGGATATCGGCTCCAGGCACAACCCATAGACATCTTCTCCCTGTTTTTGGACAATAGGCCGTGGCCCCGAAGAAACGCCTCCTCGTGCTCTGCGGCGGAAGATCCGCCGAGCACCAAGTCTCGCTGGTCTCCGCCAAGATGGTCCTGGCCCAGCTCGACCGCAAGCGCTTCGACGTCGAGCTCGTCTTCATCGACGCCCGCGGCCGCTGGCTGGCCGCCGACGCCAAGCGCCTGACCGGCCGCATCGGCGCGGACGTCCGCGCCCTGACGTCCGGCGCGCGCGCCCTGAGCGCCCAGGACCGCCTGGCTCCCGCCGGCAGGCGCTGCGACGTGGTCTTTCCCGTGCTCCACGGCCCTCTCGGCGAGGACGGCACCGTCCAAGGCCTGCTTGAATTGGCCGACGTGCCTTACGTCGGCTGCGGCGTGCTGGGCTCGGCCGTCGGCATGGATAAAGAATACACGAAACGCTTGGCCGTGCTGGCGGGGCTGCCGGTCCTGCCCTACGCCGCGATCCGCCGCCCGAAGCAAGCCGCCGCCGCCGCCCGGTCTTTGGGGCTGCCCCTCTTCGTCAAGCCCGCCCGCCTAGGCTCCTCGGTGGGCATCTCCAAGGTCAAGAAACTCGCGGAGCTTTCGGCCGCCGTGGCCGAAGCCTTCCGCTACGACGACAAGGTCGTCCTCGAGAAGGGTATCGCGGCTCGCGAGATCGAATGCGCCGTGCTGGGCGATCCTTGGGCCTCCGACCCCGAAGACCCGCTGCGCCTGCGCGCTTCGATCTGCGGAGAGATCGTCCCCAACGCCGAATTCTACACCTATGAATCGAAGTACCTCGACCCCGACGGCGCGCGCCTCTGCATCCCCGCCGATATCACGAAGGCTCAATCCAAGAACGTGCGGGAGCTGTCTCTAGGCGCCTTCCGCGCCCTCGACGGCTACGGCTTGGCCCGCGTCGACTTCCTGATGGACAAGACCAGCGGCAAAGTCTGGTTCAACGAGCTCAACACGCTGCCCGGCTTCACCCCGGCCAGCATGTATCCGTTGCTCTGGAAAGCCTCGGGGCTTCCCACCCCCGAACTGCTCAGCCGCCTCGTGGAGCTGGCCCAGCGGCGCCACGCGGTACGCTCGCGCCTGAAGTCGGCGCCTTGAAGGGCTCCGGCCGGGCGCTCGCCGCGGCGCCCTGGCTCTTCGCGGCGTCAGGCTTCGCCGGCCTGCTCTATGAGACCGTATGGACCCGCCAACTCGTGCTCGTCTTCGGCGCCACGGTGCCCTCGGCCAGCACCGTGCTAGCCGGCTTCATGACCGGCTTCGCCTTGGGCGGTTTTTGGGGAGGACGCTGGGCCTCCCGGACACGCTCGCCGCTGCGCCTCTACGGCCGCCTCGAGCTCGGCGTCGCCGCCGCCGCCGCCCTCTTTCCCCTGGCCCTGCGGCTGCTCCTTTGGAGCGTCGAACATACGTCCCTGCCTGAAGGCCCGCTGCGCTTCCTGCTGACCTTCGCCGCGCTTCTCCCAGCCACGACCTTGATGGGAGCGACCTTCCCGGTTCTGGCCCAGGCCGCCGACAAGCAGGGCATCGGCGGCCTCTACGCCGCCAACCTGTTCGGAGCCTGCCTTGGAACCCTAACCGGCGCCTTCCTGCTGCTCGGCACCATCGGTCTTTCCGGCAGCCATTGGGCGGCGGTCGCCTTGAGCGCGGCCACGGGCGCGCTGGCGCTGCGGCTTGCCGCCGGCGAGGACGCGGCGCCGGCCGCGCCGGCGCAGACGAAGCCGAACGACGGCCGCTGGTCTTGGCCCGCCCTCGCCGTCTTCGCCTCAGGCCTGGCCGGCATGGCTTTCGAGGTCGTCTGGATCCGCCTGCTCGTTCCCGCCTTCAACAACTCGGCCTACGGGTTCGCCGCCGTCCTCGTCGTATTCCTGGCCGGCCTAGGCGGCGGCAGCTGGCTGAGCGCCCGGGTGCGCAGGCCCACGCTCGGCCTCTTAGGCGCCCTGCTGGCCCTCTCGGGCCTCTTCGGCTTCGTGAGCTACCTCGGCTTCGAGCTGGCCGAGGTGCTGATGAGCCGCTACGCCGACATGACCAATTCCGGCATCGTCCCCTTGCTGCTGGCGCCGCTGGCCGAGGCTGTGGCCTTGCTGGCGCCCTTGGCGCTGCTGCAAGGGGCGCTCTTGCCCCTCGCCATCCGCTTGGATGTGAAGGAAGACGGGCTCGGCGGCGCCGTGGGCAAGCTCTACGCCTTCAACACCGTCGGCGCCATCTTCGGCGCGCTGGCCGCCGGCTTCTGGTGGATCCCCCATTGGAACGTGCAGAACGCGCTGCTCATCATCGTGGGCGTCTGTCTGGCGGCCGGAAGCGCGCTGCTCTGGGCCTTCCTTCCAGCCAAGACGCGCTGGCTGGCTCCGCTGGGCGCCGCCGCGCTCCTGGCCCTGGCCGTGGGACGGCTCAGCGGCCGCTACCTGCCCGCCGACATGATGATGGAATGGGCGGCGCGCTTCCCCGACCTGGCGCCGGAACTGGTCTCCTACCGAGAAGACATAGAGGGCTCGGTGGCGGTGCAGTCGCGCGGCGGCGCGCGCTTCCTTATCATCAACGGGGTCGGCGTCACGGGCTACACCAACGCCACGAAGATGATCGCGCACATCCCGATGCTGATCCACCCCAAGCCCGAGCGCGCGCTGATCGTCTGCTTCGGCATGGGCACGACGTTCCGCTCCGCGCTGCGCCATCCCGCGCGCGTCGACGCCGTGGAACTGGTCGGCTCGGTGGTGGCCGATTTCCCCTTATTCTACCCCGACGCCGACCATTGGCGCGCCCACCCCAAGGCGCGCGTGATCATCAACGACGGGCGCAACCACCTGCTGCGCGACAAGGAGGGCTACGACGTCATCATGGTCGACCCCTCGCCGCCGCTCTACGCCGCCGGCACGGTCAACCTCTACAGCAGGGATTTCTTCGCCCTGGGACGCCGCAAGCTCAAGGCCGGCGGGCTCATGGCGGTCTGGCTTCCCGAGTACGCGGAAACCGAGTTCAAGATGGTGATGAAGTCTTTCACGGCCGCTTTCCCCCATACGCAGTTCTGGCTGGGCACCCGGCCCCATAACGGTTTCGTCATGCTCGGCAGCGACACCCCGATAGCGCTCGATCGCCGGGCGCTGGAGAAGCGCCTCGCCGAGCCCGGACTGCGCAAGGACCTGCTGGAGCTCAACCAAGAGTTCAAGGACAAGGCCGCTTTCTGGAGCCTCTATATGGGGCCCGGCAGCCGCTTCACGGACTATCTGGCGGACGCCGCCGAGGTCACCGACGACCTGCCCGCCATCGAATACCCGCTGCTGCGCGCGCGCGACCGTAAGCGGTACTTCAACCACCCCGCCGCCCTAGCCTGGCCGCCGGCCGCCGTCCCGTGATCGACGCCGGCATCACCACCTTCTTCATCGCCGCCATCGTCCTGCTGGGCTTGCGCGGCGGACGAGGAGGCCAGGGCCTGCCCGGCTACGTGCTGGCGGGACGCACGCTGACGCTGCCGCTCTTCGTCGGCACGCTGGTGCCGACTTTCTACGGCGGGGTGCTGGGCATCGGCGAGTTCACCTGGCGCAACGGCCTATCCAATTGGCTGGTCATGGCCTTCCCTTATTATATCTTCGCGGCCCTATACGCCTTTTTCCTGGCCGGACGCGTCCGTCTGGAGGGCGGGCTGACGATCCCCGACCACCTGGAGCGCGCCTACGGCCGCCCCTTGGCGGTCTTCGCCGCGGGGCTCGTTTTCCTGCTGGCCTGCCCCGCAGACGAGCTGCTGATGGTCGGCACCCTGCTCTCACGCCTCTCCGGCTGGGCTCTGCCGATATCCATGGCCGCGGCGGGAGCGGCCGGGCTCGGCCTGGTGCTGCGCGGCGGCCTGCGCTCCGACGTGTCGGCCAATCGCCTGCAATTCGTGATGATGTTCGGCGGCTTCGCCGTGATCCTGCCCTTCGCCTTCATGAAGCTCGGAGGCCTCGGCGCCCTCCAAGCGGGCTTGCCGCCTGGACATCTGACGCTGGCCGGAGGGTTGCGCCCTCTGCAGATCCTCGGCTGGTGGCTTTTAGCCTTGTGGACGCTGGTCGATCCCTCCTTCCACCAGCGCTGCGCCGCCGCCGAAAGCCCTCGGGTGGCGCGCCACGGCATCCTGATCTCGATCGGCTTCTGGGCGCTCTTCGACCTGATGACGACGGCCGCCGGCCTCTACGCCAGGCTTGCCGAACCGACGCTGGCCGACCCTCTGCTGGCCTTCCCGGTCCTAGCAGACCGGCTGCTGCCGCCCGTGGCGCGAGGTCTCTTCTTCGCGGGGATGTCCGCCTCCATGTTCGCGGCGCTCCAAGGCACCGCGCTCTTATCGGCCGTCAGCCTGGGCAAGGACGGCCTCGGGCGCTGGGCGCAAGCCTCGGAGGAAGCCCAAGAACGCTGGGCTCGAGCCGCGCTGCCGGTGACGGGCGCGCTGGCTTTCACGCTGGCCCTCGCCCTGCCTTCCGTCGTCGGGCTCTGGTACTGCGTCGGCTCGGTCGTGATACCCGGCCTGTTGCTGCCTTTGCTGGGCGTCTATTACTCGCGCCTGCGCGCGCCAGCCCCGTGGGCCCTGGCGTCTTCGGTCGGCGGCTCGGCCTTGGCCGCCCTTTGGCTTTGGCGCGGCGCAGGCGTCGACCCGATGTTCCCGGGTCTGGGGCTGGCGAGCGCCTTGTGGGCCGCGGGGCTCTACTCGGGCCTCAGGGCGTCGGCCCGCCGGCGGCCTTGACCCAGGCCCAGAAATCCGGGTTGAGCGCACGGTAGAAGTTCAGCAGGTCCGGTTCGGCCATCTCGAGGAAGACCTTGCCGTAAGCGACGATCGTCTCCTTCTGCGAGGAGGACAAGGCCGGCTTGGCCGCGTAGAGCGCGCCGATCTCCTCGGTGGCGCCGTAGAGCCGGCGCGCCTTGGCCTCGAAGGCGTCGCTGCCCAGTCGCGCCAAGCCTTCCGGCCAGCGCCGGCTGCCCAGCACCCGGGGCGTCCCCGGCAGCAGGACGCAAGAAGCGACGGAACCCTTCGACAGGACAGCCTCGCCTAAGGGGCTCATAAGCTCCAGCTTGCCGGGCGCGCCCAGCCACGGGATGAAGAAGATCTTGAACTCCTCGGGCCGCCCCGTCGGCACCGGCCAGGACGGCGGCGCCTCGATGGGGATGATGGCCTCGCAGGCTTTCGACGTCTTGGCTTGGCGCAGGTCCTCCTCGAGCTTCACCGGCTTGTTCAAGTCGACCGCGCGCTGACAAGCCGCCAAGCCGAGGATCGAGGACAAGAACAGCCGCTTCATTGGACCTCGATGATCTCTTTAGTCCCGGCGTGGAAGGCCTTCAAGAACTTCTCCGCCGGCAGATAGCGCCCCGCGCTCATCGGAGCCGAGCCGCTGTCGTTGATATAGTAGCCCGTCACCCTGCCGTCCAAACGGCTGACGCGCGCGCCGGTGACGACGATGGCATGGGAGCCGCCGTTATAGAGCGCGTTGTCCCAGAGCCGCCCCGCGTCGACGGTGACGAGCAAGATCTTGCCGGTCAACACCGCCCGATCGAGCTGAGCGTCTGAGGCGTCGGCGTGCTTGGAGATGATCATGCCCTGGTCGAGCAGGATGTTGCCCTCGAACTTGCTGGGGGTGCCGTTGGCGTAGTAGCCCTTCTTGGCCGCCAGGTCGCGCAGGCGCACCTCCTCCTTCTTGGGGTCGACGGGCTTGATGACGCCGTAGGCCTGCAGGATCTGCTGCTGGGAGACCACCGCGCAGGTGGGCCCGGTCTGCGCATGGACGAGCTTGGCGCGCTCCACGGGAGCCCCGACGACTTTGGTGAACAAGACCTCCTGAAGAGACAGGGACTTGTCGAGGTCGCTGAACGGCAGGACGGGCGCCGGCGGAGGGACCCGAGGAGCGTCGAGCAGCGTCTTCTTAGGCGCGGTCAAAACGTACTGCGCGCCCTTCTGGACCGACGAGCTCGCCGCCGCCGTCACCGCCGGTCGGGGAGCGGCGGAAACCGGGACGGACGCGCCCCCCCCGAGCAAGAGCGCCGGCGTCAGCGCCGACAGGGCCAGCGTCTTGACATGCCGCTTCCAGCGCTCGCCGTCGGCGGCGTCCGCAGGCCCTTTGAGCAGCAGCGCCAGGTCCAATCGCGGCGACTGTTGGAGGCGGGCGCCTTGCTGGAGGGCGATCAACTGGTCGCGCAGGTTACCCAGGCGAACCGCTATGCCGTTGGCCTTCTCGCGCAAGGCCAAGACCCTCTTTTCCTTAGGCTGGCCGAGGCGGTCGATGAACAAGGAAAGCTCTTGAAACGCCTCGAGCGCGCCCTGTCCTTCGGCGCCCAAGGGGGCCAGACCGGCGGTGACCTCGTGAGGCTTGGCGCCGGTCAACCGGCCGGTCTTCTGTTCGACCAGCGTCACCCGGCGGCTGAGGCTCGACAGCGCCGCCTGAAAGGCCTTGTCGGTAACGCTGTCGAGCTCCGGATGCTTCCGATAGACCATGCTGAAGAGGCCGGCCAGCCGCCGGTCGATGGTGGGGTCGATCTTGCTCAGCCGGAGCGGAGCTTCCGAGGCCAGATTATTGAGCCAGTCGAGCTCGGCAAGCGTGCAAGGAGCGGCGGCGCATTGCTTCTCCTTCTTCGCCGCCTCCAAGACTTCGGCAAGGAGCCGGCGCAGCTCGACACATCTGGCGGGCGCGATGTCGGGCGGCTTAGCCCCCACGGGGACAAGGTAGCGGACATTCGCCTTGATCGAGGCGCAGAAGGCCTCGACGCCGATGGCGGCCACTTTGTCGGGATCGGCCGGCCGGATGGCGGCCAGATGGTCCTTGCTCTCGGAGGTCAGCATGAAGAGGCTGAGCAGATCCAGGTCTCCGGGCGGCTTAAGCTTGAAATACCGCTCGGATAGACGCTCGGCCTGGAAAACCAGGGTCTCGAGCTCCGGGCAGCCGCCGGGGCAGGTCCGCGCCTTTTTCGCGTGGTCGAGAGCTTCCTCAAGGATCGCCCTGGCCTCGGCGCACTGCGGCCAAGCCGGCTTGCCGCCGCAGGCGGCTTCGACCTCGGCGGCGGCTCTCTTAGCGCGCTCCTCGACGGCCAATGCCGGTCCGCGCGGGAGGCGCGGGGCGGTGATCGTCAACGGCGGCATCTCGATGGTCTTCCCTTCGCCGGCCCAGGAGGGGCAGGCGGAGATAAGGAAAGACACCGACAGCGAGAGGAGGGGTCTCATCGGGTCCTAGGAGTGTAACCCCCGTTCCCCGAATTATCAATAGCTCTTTTTAAGCCTCGCGGCGCTCTGCGCGTCCATTATTTTTTGATCCAGGCCCGTAGCAGGCGCGAGGGCCGGCGCGGATCGTCGGCGTCCGTCACCGCGCACACCTCGAGCAATCCGTCTTTCTCCGACTTAAGCGCCAATCCCTCGATCTTCTCCCCCTTAAGCCGCGCCAAGACCACAGGCTTGCCCCGCCGCGGCAGCATGCCCACGACGGAGCCGGCGATGCGTCCATCCAGGCAGGTGTCCTTGCCGGCCTCGGCCGCAGCCGCGAAATAGGCGACACCGTCGTGAAAAAACCCGTCGGTGAAACTCAAGGCAACGCCCCCCAAGGACCCGAGAGGCGCGCGCTTGATCTTGAGGCGCAGAGCCGAGCGCCGCCAGCGGCCTTGAAGACCGCGCAAAAATCCCTTAAGGCGCAGCTTGACGCGCGCGTTCAAGCCTGAGCGTCCGTTGCCACGCTGCAGGAGGATCAAGCGGCTCCCCGAGACGAAGCCGCCCTCGATGTTGAGGTCGGGGATCTTATCGGCGAGGATTCTCATCAAAGGACGGAAATCGATCTCCGTGGCGCGGACGAAGCCGCCCCGGCCGTCGAGCGTGATGAGGCTGCCGCGGCAGCGGCGGTCCTTGGAGCCGGACGGGAAAGCGATCAGGCGTCCACCACCGAGATCGATGAGCGACTCGATGTCTTTTTTGACGCGCTTGCGCCGCGCCGCGTCGGACGGCGGCTCGCCCGAAAAAAGTCGATACCCCCGGCCGGAGGCCGCGCCGTCGGGAATGCGGACCAGGTGGTTGAGATCGTCGGCGACGGCCCAAAAGCCGCCGCGAACTCGCGCCAGGCCGCTGCCCGCGCACAGCGCGCGCGTCGCGCCCCCCGCCCGCCAGCGCAGAAGCTTGAGGACCTCCCAGGACTGATTCACTTAAAGCTCGCCGAGAACGTGAAGCGAAGGGGGTCGCCGAACTCGACTACGGCCTCCCGGCTCAATTCGCGGACCGGCTAAACTCCACGCCGTCGACAGTCATCTTCCACTCGGCGCCGTCCAGATGCGGAGGCTTGTCCACCTTGAAGGTGGCTGAGATGAACGAGAAACCCGCGACGATGCGGTCGTCATGGAAGGTCGTCATCTCCGCCGTGATCTCGGTCGAAGCGCGATCGATCTTGCGGTGATACTCAAGCCGGCCGACGGCCTCGATGGTCAAGGTCGTTCCGGGAGCCGACCAGCGGCCCACATAATCCATCCTCTCGGGGGGCACGGGTTTGCCGCAGCCGGCGAGCAGAACAGCCAGCAGCGCCGACATGAGAGGAACTCTAATACGGGAATATCCGCTCAAGGGTAGCCGTAAACGTAAGTTGCCCGCCCCGAATCGCCCTGTCATCAGGCTATAATACATCACCAAGGACGGGTCGTAACGCAGATTCTCGACTCGATCCGACTGCCGCGTATAAATCATCTATGAAGAAAAAGGACACGATCGTCTTTGACTTGGACGGCACGATCGCCGACATCGCTCACCGCGTCCATCTGGTCAAGCGCCCACGGCCGGATTGGCCCCGGTTCTTCAAGTCCTGCTCGGGCGATAAGGTCAATGCCTGGTGCCTTGAGCTCGCCAAAGCGATGGCGGCCGCCGGCTACAAGATCGTCGTGGTATCGGCCCGATCCAGGGAAGCGGCACAGGAGACCAAGGACTGGTTCGCCCAGCATTGGGACCCCGCCGGCTTCAAATACTCCGTGGAGTTGATCCGCGCGCAAGGCGACAGCACGCCCGACCAGATCCTCAAGCAGGCTTGGCTGAACACCTCCGGGCTCCTGGACCGCATCCTGTTCGTCGTGGACGACCGCACCCGCGTCGTCGATATGTGGCGCGCGAACGGCCTGACCTGCCTGCAGTGCGACCGGTGGGAAGAGTTTAAGACACCAAAGTAGTCATCCCCGATCAACGAATACCGTCAGCGCGGTTCGCTGAAGATGATGGCCGCGAAGGCTAGGAGCAGAAATCCGGCCACGGCAGCCGGGTGAAGATATCCAAGCAATCGGGCTGTGACAAGATCCGCAGGCTGCGGGCCCAACGGGCCAGCGCGATGGTGCGCGGTTCGCGCCCCGCCGCGCTGATCGCTCCGCCAAGGCGTCCGATGAACTCGGCGCGCAGAGCTTGGTACTGCGCGGCCACGTTCTCGCCGGGATTGACGCGGATGCGGCCGTTGGTGACGGCGCCAAGGAACGGGTACTTGCTCACCAAGGCGGCGAATCGGACATCGACTTCCAGTTCAAAAGGCTCCTTCCTTAAGATCGGCCCCGAGATCGATGAGCCGACCACGTACTTGCCGAGCAGGGACTGCACGAAGATCGCCGCTTCGACGGCTTGGCCCGAGCGGTCTTGGTCGGCCAGGCCGCTCTGCGCGCGGTGCAGGTTGTTGAGCGCGCGCAGGTAGGCGGCTTGATCTTCGGGGGCGGCGCAGCCGAGGCTGTTGCCGTCCTGAAGACGGTCCAGTTCCTCTATAGCGGAAGACAGCAGCTGGACCGGGTCCTTGGCCGCAGGGGCGGGCACCGAGGGCTGGGCGGCCGCTGCCAAGCGCAGGCTGGGGATGTCGGCCTGTAGGAACGGCTCTGCGGCGGCCCGGGCCGCAGAGAGTGTGCTCGCGAGCAACAGTCCGGCGACGGCTTGATTCAGCATGATCGATCCTCCTTTGGTTGCGACCCCGACATGCTATCAGGCATCGGCCATCAGCACATGAGGCCAAAGGCTGGATAGGGGTGCCGATCGGCTCAGGAAAGGCCGTTTGTCGGAAAGGCACAGAAATGAAGCGGCGTTTAAGCTAGCGGCGGGGCAGCGGCAGGAGCCGCCGGACACGGCCTTCTACGAGGAACAGCGACTTATCCTCGCCCTCGTCGGAGGCGTAGACGGCCGCACCTTGGACGGACTGGGCCAGGTAGGAAAAAAAACGCCGCAGCGCCGGCCCGGAGGCGCGCAGCAGCATGCTCTCATACATCTCCGTTTCGCCTCCGTTCTTTTCCCGACGGTCGTAGTGGCCGAGGATCTTCTCGAAGTCGTCGGGCAGATGCGGCCGGCGCCGCGGATAGGCGAAGATGCGCCCTTTGGCGGCGGGGCGAAAGCGCCCTTCCTTGTCGCGTGCGATGACCCCGGCCGCGGAGAGCTTCTGGAGCGCCCGGCGCGTGACGGGGACCGGCAAGCCTATCGTTTTCGCGAGCTCGCGCTCGGCCCAGGGGCCGTCCTCGCAGCAGATGACGTTGAAGCACCAGAAGGCGGCTTCGCTGGAGCGGATGGTCTGGGCCTCGGCCTCGGTCAGCCGTCGCCGGCGCTCGTCGAGATTGCGCCGGAAAGCTTGGCGCAGCGGCGAAGCCTCGCTGCCCAAGGATGGGCCAGGGCCCGACAGAGCGGCAGCGATCATCTTGACCAGCTCTTCGCGGCGCAGGACCTGGCGCAGGTAGGCGGTGAAGTATCCTTTGGCCCGGGATTCCACCTGCCAGACGCGCAGCGCCACGGCTGCGCGCTCCGCCAGAGCGGGCCCGGGCGCCGAGCGGCCGGTCTCCACGTTGACATACTGCTCGTAGGTGCAGCCGAAAAAGGCGCGTCCGCCGTTGGCGCGGTAGAAATCACGAGCCGAAGGCGAGCCGGCTTGCTCGCGCAGGCCGCGCAGGAATGAGCCGAAGGAAGGACCGGCTGTCGTCATCAGGCTATCATACATCACCAAGAACAGCCCTTGCTGAAGCAATACCGCAAAGAGAGCGTGTTAAAGAGCGGCGAGGCGTCCGGATGAGGCGGGAGCGCGCCACAGCCAGGGAGCGGATCGAGCGCGGTTGCCGGCCGCGTCGACCGCAGAGACGCGGATAGAATAGAGGACACCAGGCTTGCCCAGCAAGGACGCGGCGGCGCCCCCTTGAGGGCCTACCGGCTGCCAAGCGGACCAGGACCGGCCGTCGAGCGTCCGGTATTCGAATACATAGCCGGCCTTGTCGACGCCGCTGACCTCGTCAGAGGCCGAAGCCTGCAGCAAGCAAGCGGAAGCCTCAGAACGAGGTCGCGCGAGCGTGACCCTGGGCGCAGCGTGGTCGATCTGCTTGTAGAAATAAACGAACAAAGCGGCGACGCGGTTATAAGCCAGCGGCATGAGCACGTTGCCTTCTTCGATGAGCTCCGCGTCGCTGAACCCGCCGGCGCGCCGGTTACCCTTGTCGATCTGGCCGTCACGGCCCTTGTCTCCGGGACCGGAACCGGCGTCGTAGCCGTTGGTGATGGCGGCGGTTTTCTCAAACAGCTCATAAAGAGAGGCGAAATCCTCGATCGCCTGCGCCCCCGGCTGCGGCCGCCAATCGCCGAAGTGATGCTTCATGTAGGTCTCGTAGGCGTCGCTGCCTTCGCCGACGTGGGTATAAAGATGGGCATGGGGCGGCACGGTGATATCCTCGACCAGATGAGCGATATGGCCCAGATACCAATAGGCGCGGCCCTTCTCGCCCTTGCGGTACAGGGCAAGGGCGCCGTCGCCTTTACCCTTCCAGGTCTTGTCGAATTTTCCGTCGAGGCCGAAGCCTCCGGTCCAATATTTTTGCGCGCGGTTGACGGAGCTGTCGTTGCCCTGATAGCCCTTGTAGGGCCCGCCGGTGGAATCCCAGAAGTGGCGCAGCACGGGGATAAGCTCGCCGAAAGGGTTCTTGTAGGACTTATCCTCGTCGAAAGCGCCGGCGATGACGGTATCGGGCGTCTCGGGAGAGGGCTTGGAATCCTCCACGGCGCCGATGTAGCGGGCCAGCTCTCCCCCGCCGAACCGGGCGGCGTAGACCTCGAAGGCTTTGCCGGTGATGTCCATGTGCGCGACGGGATTGTGGAGGTCCGGGGCCTGCCGCTGGCCGGGGGCGAGCGCGCTTCGAGCGGGAAGAGGATCGGGAGCCGCCGCTTGGACTTGAGCCCAGCCCCGGCTGAAGTGGCGCTCCTGGAAGTCGGCGGCGGAGACGGGCGCGGCCAAAAAGAGGACGACGGCAAAGGACCCGGGGTTGATCATGGCAAGCGTAGTATAGGAAGTGGCCGCGGGCCGTTCAAGCCTTTTTAAACAGGCTGGGACTGGGCGCAGTGGCCGCAGCGTTTGGCCAGCACGGGGATGTTCAAAAGGCATTCCGGGCACTGCTTCTCGGTCGCAGCCGGAGGAGCGACGGGCTCGGCGCGCTTGAGGGTGTTGATCCCCCTGATGGCGAGGAAGACGGCAAAGGCCACGATCAGGAAATCAACGACGTTGGTGAGGAAGGCGCCGTAGTTGAGCGTGACGGCCTTGGCGGCGCCGGAAGCCTCCTTCAAGGTGAGGCTGTGGGCGGTGAAGTCGGCCCCGCCGGTGAGCAGCCCCAGGGGCGGCATGACGAGGTCGTTGAGCAGGGAGGTGACGATCTTGCCGAAGGCGCCGCCGATGACGACGCCGACGGTCATGTCCATGACGTTGCCCTTGAGGGCGAATTCCTTGAACTCTTTCACCATGCTCATGGCCGCGATTCTAGCAAATGTACTAGGATTGGCCCATGAAGATCGCCCTGGTCCTCCTCTGGTCCCTGGCCGCCGGCCTGCGCGCGCAGTCTTTTGCGGACCCCTCTTCCCTGCAAACGCTGCGCGGGATATTGAAAGAGGCCAAGACCCCTAAGACCCCTCCGAGAGCCCCGTTTGCCTTGCGCGTCTTGACCTACAACGTGCACGGGATCGCACCTTGGCTGGTGGGTCAGGGCGCGCTGCCCGACCAGAAAGCCCTGGGCCGCTACCGCGAGATGGCGCGCCGCCTGCGCGAGCTGCGCGCTCAAGGCAAGGCGCCGCAGATCGTGGCCATCCAGGAAGCCTGGAACGGCTGGTCGTCGAAAGCCGCGACGGAGGCGGGCTATCCCTACGTGACCGAAGGGGGCTCGGCGCGCTTCGGCAAGCTGACGGGGGCGGGGCTCTTCATCATGAGCGAGTATCCTGTTTTCACGTCGGAGACGATGAACTACTCGGACTGCACGGGCTTCGACTGCCTGGCCACCAAGGGCGCGCAGCACGTGCGGGTGGTGATCCCGGAGCTGGGGCGCGCCATCGATATCTACAACACTCATATGAACGCCGATGAAGCGCCGGCCAAGCCCGAGGACTCGCTGAAGGCGCGCATGGCGCAGATCAAGGAGTACGCCGCCTTCGTCAAACGCACGCGCGACGCGGCGGCCACCGCGGTCCTGGCCGGGGACTTCAATTTCGCCTCCTCGGGGCCGGACTACAAGCTCTTCGACGGTCTCCTGAGCGCGGTCAACGCGTCGAAGGCCTGCGTGGACTCCAAGGACTGTACCGGCGACGACCCGGGGCCGATCTGGACCGAGGCCATCGACCATCAGTTCACGCTGGCCGGGGCGCGGCGCGCGCTCAAGGCGGCCTTCGTGGCGCGGACGTTCAAGGAGCCGCATGACGGCAAGCCCCTGTCGGACCACCTCGGGCTGGAAGCGCATTACCTGTTCGCCAAGCCCTAGATTGCGAAAGGTTCTCGCTCTCTTCATCGTCATCCTCGCGTCCGGGCGGGCCCAGGCCTGGGTGGCCGTCTCCACCCCCGAAGGACTTTCCATAAAGCGCCCGGGCGGCTCCAAGCTCTCCTATTACTTCTCCGCACCTGACAAAAAACCGTTCCCCCTCCTTCTCTACCTAGGCGGGTCGGGCTGCCAGTCGGAGGAAGGCTTCATGGAGTACTTCGCGCCGTTCGTCGGGCTGGGCTTCGGCGTGGTGATGTCTGAGAAAAGAGGCGTGAAGAAAGACGACTCGGGCAAGGTTTGCTCCAAGACGTATTTGAAGACCAACGACAGGCAACAACGGATCGCGGACGCGAAGCTGCTTTTATCCCAAGGCAAAGACCTTTTCCCGGACTGGAACGGCAAGCTCGTGGTCGTAGGCGCTTCCGAAGGCGGAGGGTTGGCCCCCGAGGTCGGGCTTTCCTACAAGGGAACCAAGGCGGTGATCTCCTTGGCCGGCGGCGGCTGGCCCCAAGGTCAAGAATCGAAGAAGCTCAGGGAAAAGGAGCTGGTCGTCTCGGGGGCTTCGCCCGAAAAGATACAGGACGAGTTGGCCGATCTGGACCGCCAGTTCGAGGAGATCCGCCTAGACCCCACCGGTTCGAAGTCTTGGTCAGGGAAGGGCAACACGTACAAGCGGTGGGCGTCGTACCTCTGGTACTCCCCGCTGGATTTCCTTGAAAAGCTGAGGGTCCCCGTCTACGTCGCGCAGGGCACGACGGATGTGAGCGTGCCGGTCGAGAGCTCGGATGCGATCCGGGACCGGTTCAAGGAGCTGGGGAAGAAGAATCTGACCTACCGGCGCTACAAGGGCCTCGATCACGGCTGGGCCGACGCGAAAGGCGAGCATCAGACGCAAAAGGTCATCGGGGACCTGCTGGAGTGGCTGAGGCCTTTCGCCGAGTGATCGATTTGATATCCTTCATAAGCAGGGAGAAAACCATGGCGACAAGAGATAGCAACGGCAACGAGCTCAACGACGGCGACTCCGTGCAGGTCATCAAGGACTTGAAGGTGAAGGGCTCGTCCCAGACCTTGAAGCGGGGGCAGGCCTTCAAGGGCATCCGCCTGACTTCCAAGGATGAAGAAGTCGAGTGCCGAGGGATCGTGCTCAAGACCTGCTTCTTGAAGAAGATCTGACGCTGGTCTTACGCGCGCGCGGGGCCCGCCACCGGGCCGCGGAATAGGCTCGATAACGACTATTGCTAGTACAATATAGATATTGACATAGCTTGTCCCTGGGGTTATACTAAAGCCATGGGACTCAAAGCCTTCACGACCAAGCTTGATGAAAAGACCTTGGATACCTTGAAGAAGGTCTCCGAGAGGACGCGCATCCCCCAATCGGAACTCGTCCGCGAGGGCATCTCTCTCGCTCTGCGCCGATATGCCGAGGACGTTCTCACGCCCGAGCTCAGAGACGAGATCGAAAGCCTCCTCAAAGAGGACAGCAACCTGCTCAAGCGTCTCGCTAAGGATTGAACTACCTCTATCCGACCCAAGTCCTCTACCTGCACAAGCGGGTTCTGGAGGCCTCCGGGGGCTCGGCAGGCGTACGGGATCAAAATCTCCTGGAGTCAGCCGTCTACCGGCCGCAAGCGACTTTCGGCGGCTCGGACCTATACCCAGACGCGATCTCCAAAGCGGCGGCCCTGGGGCACTCGATCATCAAGAACCATCCGTTCGTCGACGGTAATAAGCGCACGGGCTTCGAGGCCATGCGTCTTTTCCTGCGCCTCAATGGTCTGGACGTGAAGGCCAGCGAGGACGAGAAGTTCCGCTTCGTGATGGAGGCGGCGTCAGACTCAACCGTGGATGAGCATGCATTCAGGACCTGGCTGAAGAAGCACTCAGTCAAGCGCCGCAAGGCATGAAGCGGCAAGAGCGGCGGGTCTGACCCCCTAAACGAGTTCCAGGTACTGGCCGGCGGCCATGGACAGGCCGTATTCGCTGGAGTGGAAGAAGGTCTTGTAGAGGTCCCCTCTCTCGTCGACAGCTTCCACCATCTGCCCGTAGCGCAGGGTCAGTTCGTCGATCCCCTTGAGCGCCGACGCCACGTCGCGGCCGTTCTTCTTCAGGCCGTTCAAGTACATCAGCCCCAGGTGCAGCCACGTCGAGGAATGGTACTTGGGCGACAGCCGCGTCAAGATCGGCATCAGGCTGCGGTCGAAATCCTTAGGCGCTACCTTTATAGGGTAGGGCTGCGCCAAGCCGCTGATCTCCAGTCCCTTGACGATCTGCTCGCGCAGCGCCGGGTCGAAGAGGTCCAGATACAAAGCGAAGACCCCGGCGTCCACGCTGAAGAGCTCCGTGCCCGCGAAGTCGACGAAGTGGTCCTTGCGCCAGCGGTCTTCGATGATGCGCCTGGCAAACGGCCCCGGCTCGGTCCGGGTCTTGAGCCCCAGCGCCAGAGCGTCGAAGGTCATGCGCAGCGCGCAAAGGTTGTTGTAGGTCGAAGAGGGGCGCAGGACCGTGTCCATCCAGTCGCCCGTCATCGACTTAGCCAAGAGGCCCCCGCTCATGTGCGCCTGCTCGTAATCGTCGAGCATCACCTGCAGAGCGTCTCGATGGGCCTCCGCCAACGACGTGTCGCCTGTCCACTTCACGTGCTCGTGGATCGAGTAGATCAGCCAAGGCAGGTTGTCGCCCCGGTAATAGGGCATGTCGAAGCCGTGCTCGGAGGAGAAACAGCTCGGCACCCGGCCCAGGCGCTGGGACTCCTTGATCATCCACTCGATCTGCCGGCGCAGGTAAGCCGGCTCCAGCACCTTCTGCGCGCCGCGCAGGGATTTGGCGAAATCCGACACCCACATGTAGTGGAAATGCCCCGTGCCCGCGTAGAGCACCTCACGGGCGTTGGCCTTCAGCGTCTGAGCGGCGATGTCTTTAGGCAGCGGCCCCGGAAGGCGCGCGAAGCCCTGATACTGCAGGCGCCATGAGTCCCAGACGTTGTACAGGACCGAGTACGGGCATTCCTTGTTGATCGCATAGGGCCCGAACTTCGGGCCGAGCTTCAGGGCCATCGCGGCTAAATACTATCATATGGCCGTGCTCGCGGAATTCTCCCCCATCAGCCTCGCCGTCCTGGCCGCCCTCGTCTTCTTCGCGGGCATAGTCGACGCCCTGGCCGGAGGCGGAGGCCTGATCACGCTGCCCGCCTATCTCGCCGTCGGCCTGCCTCCCGCGCTGCTGCTCGGCACCAACAAGTGCTCCTCCTCCGTCGGCACGATCATGTCGGTGTACCAATACAGCCGCCGCCTCAAGCTCAAGCTCCAAGGCCTCCTGCCCGCCGTCTTGGCCGCCCTGCTCGGGGCCGCCGCCGGCGCGCGCTTGGCCCTCAGCCTCGACCCCTCTTTCATGCGCGGGTTCCTGCTCATCGCCTTGCCCATCACCGCCTACGCCGTCTACTCCAAGCACGGCTTCTCCCCCGTCGACATCAGCGCGGAGTTCTCCCCCCGGCAGCTCGCCCTGCGCTCGCTGGCCATCGCTTTGCCTCTCGGGCTCTATGACGGCTTCTTCGGTCCCGGCACCGGGACCTTCCTCGCCCTCGGTTACAGCCGTCTTTGCGGCTACGACGCCCTGCAGTCGACCGCGCGCGCCAAGGTCATCAACCTCTCCACGAATCTAGCCGCGCTGGCCGCCTTCCTGCTGGCGGGCAAGGTCCACGTCGCCCTCGGTCTTTCCATGGGCCTGCTCAGCGTCGGCGGGCACTGGGCCGGCTCCCACCTGGGCATCAAGAACGGCGCCCGCGCCATCAGACCCATGATCCTGGCGGTCTGCGCGGCGCTCTTCCTCAAGATCGCCCTCGACGTGTTCGCCGCCCCGGCCCATGGCGGAGAGCTCGCCGGCCAGCCCGTCTGGCTGCTGCAGACCGTCCGCCAGGCCTATATCGACCGCTTCCGCGCCGATCCCGAAGACCCCACGTCGAAGGCCACGGCCGACTTCCTGGCCGCCTCGGAGACCTCTTTGTTCTTCGACGACCTCGGCTACCTCGAGGAAGACGACAACGACCAGCCGTTCGCCATCTTCGACCCCGGCCGCCGCGCCATCGCCTTGGACGCCGGCGTCTTCGCCAAGGAAGGCTTCTCCATCGACTCCGTCGAAGCCGACCCCGCCAAGCTCAAGCCCTTCATCGACCGCACCGCCGCCATCCTGCTCCATGAGGTCCGGCATGCCCGCGACATGGAGTCCCTGGGCTTCATGCCCGACTTCTTCGAGGTGGAATCGGCCGCCTATCTCGAAGAGGGCCTCTACGTCAGGCGAAGGCTGGAGCGCGGCGACGGCTACGACAGCCTGACCCGCGCCGACGCCGTCTTCCGCCGTCTGGCGGGGCTGCCCGCCGCCGAGGCCGCCGCCTGGTGGAAAGACCCCTTGCCCAAGGGCAAGCCCCAGGATTGGGCCGCTCTCATGCGCCAGGCCTGCAAGGAGGCTTCCGTCTCCTCCCTGGATTGCCACGAACTCTACCTCGTGCGCTCCCTGGCCGGGGGCTTTCAGAGCTTCCAGCGGCAGGTCTGGGCCGTCTTGACCCGCCCGTCGGTCTTCGCGCCGCCTCCGGAGGGCCGCGGCATCGACCTCAAGGACCTGGCGCTGACGCGCAACCTGCTCAAGCAGATCCGTGCGGGAACCGCCGAACAGCTCAAGGGCCGCGAGCGCGCGCTGGTCCACCGCGAGCGGATGATCGTAGCTACCGCCGACTTCTGGGCCCATCCGGAGCGGCTCAAGGCCGCCCAGGAGCGCTTTCGCGAGGTGCGGCGGGCGCAAAAGGCGCGCTTGGAGGCCCTGAACCCATGAAGACCGTCGCCTGGCTTTGCGCCTGCCTGCTCTTGACGGGTGCCGCGCCACCTAAGAAAAGCGCGCCAGCGGCCTGGGAGAAGCTAGGCGGAGGCTCTCAAGCTCTGGCGGGCCAAGCCGTCCGGATGGCGCGCGAGACCTGGCGCCCCGACGCCTGCTTCGCGGGCCTGCTCGGCCATTTCAACGGGCAAGACGGCTCGGTGGACGTGATGCATTTCCGGTTCTTCTCCCCCGGCGCCGAGGAGAGCGGTTTTCGCGCCGCCTTCAGTCCCGGGCTGGCCCCGGAACCCTCGCCGGAGCTCAAGCGCGACTACGACCACTACTGCATCCGGGAGATGTCGATCGACAGCGGCGACGCCGTCCTGACGGCCTTCAAGGCGGGCCTGTCCCACGGGCCGAAAGTGCCGGTCCTGCTCCGTCTGCGCGTCGCCCAGGACGCCGACAGCCCTTTATGGACGGTCAAGGCGCTGCGCGGGCGCACCGTGTGGATCGTCGCGGTCGAGGAAGGCGGCCTACAATACTACATCGACGCCAAGACCGGCCGACTGATCCACAAGGGGAGCCTGCCGTCTTCGAGAGCCGTGCGCGCGGTGCCCTAGGCATGAAAAGCCGCCCACTCAAAATCGATGTTGATTTTCGCGTAGAGGCGAATCTAATTATGTTATTATTTGCTTTTAGGCAAATAATAACATAAACTCTGCCGATGCTTGAAGAACGCTATTTGACCGGCCCGATCACGGAAGACCTCGAGAAGAAGATGATCTTCCTCGGCGGCCCCCGTCAGGTCGGCAAGACGACGCTGGCCAGGACCCTGGTAGGGGCGCGTTTCAAGGAGACCGCCTACTTCAACTGGGACCATAGGCAGCAACGCCGCGAAATGATGTCCGGACGATGGCCCAGCGGCGCCGAGCTGATCATCTTGGACGAGCTGCACAAGTTCAAAGGCTGGAAGCGGTTCATCAAGGGTGAATACGACACGCATAAGGACAAATACAAGTTCATCGTGACCGGAAGCTCCCGGCTGGACGTTTACCGCAAGGGCGGCGACTCGCTCCAGGGCCGCTACCATTATTTCCGCCTGCATCCGTTCTCCGTCGCGGAAATGGCGCATGCCGAGAATTCGGTCGAACCGTTCAAAGAGCTTGCCCTCGGGCCCGCGCGCAGAGGCGAGGAACTGGACCTCCTGGAGAGATTCGGAGGATTCCCGGAGCCACTCTTTTCTCAGGACGCGCGCACGCTGCGGCGCTGGCACAACGAGCGCAACGAGCGGCTCTTCCGCGAGGATATCCAGGACGTCGAGATGATCCGGGACCTCGGCAGCATGAAGCTGTTGAGCGACATGCTGCCCACGAAGGTCGGGGCGCTGCTCTCGGTGAACAACATGCGCGAAGATCTGGAGGTCAGCCACCGGGCCGTTTCCCGCTGGCTGGATATCTTGGAGGCCTTCTATTACCAGTTCCGGATCCGCCCCTACGCGAGGACGCCGTTTCGCGCGCTCAAGAAAGAGCCGAAACTCTACCTTTGGGACTGGTCGGAAGTGGCGGAGGGGCCGGCGCGCTTCGAGAACCTGATCGCCTCGCACCTGCTCAAGCTGGTGCATTGGCTGCACGACCATGAGGGCTATAAGGCGGGTCTCTACTTCCTGCGCGATTCGAACCAGAAGGAGGTGGATTTCCTGGTCACCGTGGATGAGAAGCCGTGGTTCGCCGTGGAGGTCAAGAGCCAGGACGAGGAGGCGTCGCCCGCGTTGAGATCGTTCCAGGAAAGGCTGAAGATCCCCTTCGCCTATCAGGTCCTCAGGAAAAAGGGCGTCGACAAGCTCGTCCGAGGGGTCCGGGTCGTCTCGGCGGAC
This sequence comes from uncultured Elusimicrobia bacterium, assembly GCA_964510095.1. Taxonomy (GTDB): domain Bacteria; phylum Elusimicrobiota; class Elusimicrobia; order UBA1565; family UBA9628; genus JBBTLF01. The sequence goes on from CAZEAE010000017.1 coordinate 23,554, forward strand.
AGCTTTCTCGGGGCATTGGTATGATGCCACGCGTGGCCTGAGGGCCAAATCCTTGACGGGACCGCCCAAAGTTGGTACATTAGACTCTTCCCAAAATCGTTCCTTTTGGCGACGACTGTCTATAATAAGCGAGGAAAACAACCGATCGCGATCATAAAGAACTACTCTTCACCGAATAAAGACTACACGCGGATCAACAACAGGATCCAAGCCAGCCAGGTCCGCGTGATCGATTCAGACGGGACTCAGCTCGGCGTGAAAGCTTTGTCGGAAGCCTTAGGGATCGCTCGGACGCGCGGGATGGACTTGATCGAGATCGCCCCGCAGGCGAACCCGCCGGTATGCAAGATCCTCGATTACTCGAAGTACAAGTACGAGCAGGACAAGAAGCTCCGCGAGTCGCGCAAGAAGCAGAAGACGGGGCTTTTGAAGGAAGTGCGCTTCAAGCCGCATATCGGGGCGCATGACTTGGACGTGAAGATCAGACACATCGGCGAATTCATTGCCGCGCACGACAAGGTGCGCATCACGGTTATCTTCCGCGGCCGGGAGATGCAGCACCGTGATCTCGGCATGAAGCTGCTGATGACGATCAAGGAACGCTTGGAAGCGGTGGCCGCCGTCGAACAAGCGCCCGTGCCCGACCGGAACCGGCTCATCATGACGCTGGTCCCGAAACCACACTAGACGCAGAAGAGGTAGTTTATGCCCAAGCTCAAATCGCACAGCGGCGCCAAGAAGCGGTTCTCCAAGACCGCCTCCGGCAGGGTCAAGCACAAGCGCGCCGGGAAGCGCCATCTCTTGGCCCCGATGTCGGCCAAGCGCAGCCGGTTCCTCAGCGGCACGAACTTCCTCAACAAGACCGAAGCCAAGATCATCTCGAAATATCTTCCCTACGCATAAGGTCAACCCATGAGAATCAAATCAGGCGTCACCACCAGGGCCCACAAGAAGAAGAAGTTCAAGCTGGCGAAGGGATTCTACTCCGCCAAGAGCACCCGCTGGCGGATGGTCATCCAGCAGGTGGAAAAATCCCTCACCACCGCCTATACCGGCCGCAAGGACAAGAAGGGCGACTTCCGCTCGCTCTGGATCCAGCGCCTCAACGCCGCCTGCCGCGAACAGCAGATGAACTACAGCACGTTCATGGCGGGCCTCAAGAAGGCCGGCATCACGCTCAACCGCAAGATGCTCTCCGAGATCGCGATCAAGGATCAAGGCTCCTTCAAGAAGCTCGTAGCGCTCTCCCGCGGCTCCTAACCTCGGCCTTCGCCATGGCCGAGGTCTCGCGCGCCGGCTGGGAGTCCGCCTACGGCCAGGTCGAGGCGGATTCCCTTCTCAAGCAGATCTCCGAGGCCCCCGGGCTCTCGGAGCTTGAGACGCTGCGCGTCCACGTCCTGGGGCGTAAAGGCCCTATGGTGGAGCTCCTCAAGCAGCTCAAGGACCTCTCCGTCGAGGATCGCCGCGACTTAGGTCCCAAGGCGCAGGCGCTCAAGGCGCGCTTCGATGCCGGCATCGACGCGCGGAAGGCCTCCCTGGAACGCGCGGCCATCGAGGCCTCCCTATCGGCCGACCTCCTCGATCTCACCCTGCCCGGCACCCGGTCCTTCCGCGGCCGCCAACATCCCCTGACCCAGGTCCTCCAGGAGATGACGCGCATACTCGGCCTCATGGGCTTCTCCTGGACCGAGGGCCCCTTGGCCGAGAGTGAGCACTACAACTTCGAGGCGCTCAACATCCCCGAGCACCATTCGGCCCGGGACATGCAGGACACGTTCTACCTCCAAGACGTGCCGCTGCTCATGCGCACGCACACCTCCCCGGTGCAGATCCGGACGATGGAGGCCAGCCGGCCGCCGCTTCGCATCATCTGCCCCGGCCGCGTGTTCCGCCACGAGGCCGTCGACGCCACCCACTCGGCGGTGTTCCACCAGGTCGAAGGCCTGCACGTCGACAAGAACGTCACCTTCGCCGACCTCAAAGGCACGCTGCAGATCTTCCTCCAGAAGCTCTTGGGGCCCAAGACCAAGACGCGCTTCCGCCCCTCCTACTTCCCCTTCACCGAGCCCTCCGCCGAGGTCGATGTCAACTGCCTGTTCTGCTCGGGCGCGGGCTGCGGCGTCTGCAAGCAGTCCGGCTGGATCGAGCTTTTGGGCGCGGGCCTGGTGCACCCCAACGTCTTCAAGGCCGTCGGCTACGACCCCGAGGTCTGGTCGGGCTTCGCCTTCGGCATCGGCGTCGAGCGCATCGCCATGCTGCGCCTGGGCGTCAACGACATCCGAGCTTTTTACGAGAACGACCTCCGCTTCCTGAAGCAATTCGATGAAAATCTCGTATAACTGGCTCAAGGAGCACCTGCCGCTGAGCGTACCGGCGGCGGACCTATCGAAGCACCTGCTGCAGCTGGGCTTCGAAGTCGCTTCTCTCGAGCATACGGGCCCGTCGTTCAGCGGCGTCGTCACGGCCAAGGTCGTGGACGTCCAGAAGCATCCCAACGCCGACCGGCTGTCGCTATGCACCGTCGACGACGGTTCGCAGCAGCTGGCGGTGGTCTGCGGCGCGCCCAACGTGGCGGCGGGCCAGACCGTGGCCTTGGCCAAGGTAGGCGCCGTCTTGCCCGGGGACTTCAAGATCACCAAGTCCAAGATCCGCGGCGTCGAGAGCAACGGCATGATCTGCTCCGCCAAGGAGCTCGGCCTCGGCGAGGGCGGCGGCGGCATCCTCGTGCTGGACGCCTCCACGACGCTCGGCCAGGACTACGCCGCCACCCTGGGGCCCGGCGACGACCTCATGGAAGTGGAGATCACGCCCAACCGGCCCGACTGCCTGTCGCACCTCGGCCTGGCGCGCGAGCTGGCCTCCTTCTTCCGCCTGGAGCTCAAGGCCCCCGCGCCGGCGGCCGCGCCCAAGGCCGGCCCGCTCGACGTCCCCGTCGAGGTGCGCGCGCCCCAGGCCTGCACGCGCTACCTGGGCCGGACCTTCGAGGGCGTCGTCGTCGGCCCCAGCCCCTCTTGGCTCGCCGCCAAGCTCACGGCCGTCGGCCTGCGCCCCATCAACAACCTCGTCGACATCACCAACTACGTCCTCATGGACCTGGGCCAGCCGCTGCACGTCTTCGACGCCGACAAACTGGAAGGCGGCAAGCTCATCGTGCGCTACGCCGAGGGCGGCGAGACCCTCAAGGCTTTGGACGGCAAGGATTACGCCTTGAACCCCTCCATCCTGGTCATCGCCGACGCCAAGCGCCCCGTGGCCATCGCCGGCGTGATGGGTGGAGCGGACAGCGCGGTGAGCGCCGCCACCAAGCGCGTGTTCTTGGAGAGCGGCCATTTCCTGCCGCCCGTCGTGCGCAAGGCGTCCCAGAGCCTGCGCCTGCGCTCGGACTCCTCCTACCGCTTCGAGCGCGGCACCGACATCGCCGCCGTCCAGACCGCCTCCGAGCGCGCCGCCGCGCTCATCGCCCAGCTGGCGCAGGGCCGGACCGTCGGAGCCGCCGACTACTACCCCGATCCCGCGCAGCCGGCTCCGATCGCGGTGACCGCCGCGCGCCTCTCCAGCATCCTGGGCGCCCCCTTCCCCCCGGACGCCGTGCAGAACGCCCTCAAGGCGATCAGCGCCCGGCTGGACGTCGAGGGCGACCAGCTCAAGTTCACCCCGCCCACCTGGCGCGGCGACCTGACCACCGTCTGGGACCTGGCCGAGGAAGTCGGCCGCCTGCTCAGCTACGAGAACATCCCATCAAAAGCCTCCCCAGTTGCGCTCAAGCCCTCGCGCGCCCTGCCCTCCCAGCTCGTGGCCGAGCGCTGCGCCCGGCGCCTGGCCGCCTTGGGCCTTTTCGAGGCCTACAACTACGATTTCGTCAGCGACAAACTGCTGGCCAAAGCCGGCTTGTCCGGCGCCTTCGCCCGGATGCGCAACCCGCTCTCCGAGGACTGGGCGGCCTTGCGGCCGACCTTGCTCATCGGCCTACTGCAGAACGCCGCCTTGAACTTGAACCGAGGCGCCGAGTCGGTCCGGCTCTTCGAGCTGGGCAAGGTGTACCAGCGCCGGGACGCCGTCGTCAGCGAAGGCAGCCGCGTCGCGGGCCTGCTGCTGGGCCCCGCCGCCGAACCGGACTGGCGCCTCAAGCCCCGGGCCTTGGACTTCTACGACGTGAAGGGCCTGGTCGCGGAACTGTTGGGCGACCTTCCCGGCCTGGAGTGGTTGCCCCTGGACGCCGATACGGCCGGCCGGACCGCCGGCGACCCGCTCTTCCACCCCAAGGCCTCGCTGCGCCTGGTGCTGCCCAAAGGCATCTTGGGCACCGTGGGCGTCCTGCATCCCTCGGCCGCGCGCGCCTGGGAGATCTCGCCGGCCGAGCCCCTGCTCTTCGACCTGGACCTGGACCTGCTCAGCGAGATCCCGGCCCGACAAACGGGCTTCAAGCCCTATTCCCCGTTCCCCCATGCGCAGCGCGACCTGTCCTTCCTGGTCGAATCCAGCCTGCCCTACGCCGCCGTGGAACAGGCCGTGAGCGCCTGCGCCCTGACCGAGCTCGAGGACCTGCGGCTGGTCGACAAGTTCACCGGCCAAGGCGTGCCGGAGGGCCGCCAGAGCCTGACGATCCGCCTGCGCTTCGGGCGTCCGGACCGCACCCTCAAGGACGCGGAGGTCGTAGCCGCCGTGGAGCGCGTCCTGGCCGAGCTGACCCGCCGCCACGGCGCCATCCTGCGGTCTTAACATGCTGCCCACCGACCCGAAGCTCAAGGAGCTCGAAGCTTTGGCGGCCGAGACCGCCAAGCTCCTCAATTCCCTCGGCGCCGAGACCCGCCGCCTCAAGGAGACCAACGCCCGGCTCGACGGCGAGAACCGGCGTCTCAAAGAGGAGCTCAAGGCCGCCGCCCTGGGCTTGTCCCGTCAAGAGCGGCTGCGCGCGCGCCTTGAAAAGCTCAGCCAGAAGCTGGAGAGACTGGGATGAACGAGAAGGTCGACATCGAGATATTCAAGCGGCGCCTGAGCGTAGAGATGGAGGGCCTCACCCCTCTGGAGATCAACAACATCGCCGGCCAGGTCAGCGAGAAGATGGCCGACATGGCCGCGCAGAACCCCAAGATCGGCGACAGCTCGAAGCTGGCGATACTCACCGCGCTGGCCTTCGCCGGCGAGCTCTACAAGCACCAAGGAGCCGCCGACACCTCGCGCAAGGTCGTCCACCACTCGATCGAGCACGCCATCAAGCTGCTCAAGGAATCCCTAGCCGCCGCCGGCCAGCCGCCCGAGCGTTAAGGTGGAGTCAGAGCTCTTCATCGGCGACGCCTCCGCCCAGCCCCTGGCCGCCCGCCTGGCGCCGCAGACCTTGGACGAGTTCGCCGGCCAAGGGAACCTCTTGGGCCCCGGCAAGATGCTGCGCCGCCTGGTTTCGGCCGACCGCTTCGCTTCGGCTTTATTCTTCGGCCCCCCCGGCTGCGGCAAGACGGCGCTGGCTCGCTTCATCGCCGCGCGCTCCAAGGCCGACGTCACCGAGTTGAACGCGGTATCGGCGGGCGTGGCCGACCTCAAGAAAGTCCTGGAGCAGGCGAAGTATTCAGCCTCCCATCTCAAGCGCAAGACCCTGCTCCTGATCGACGAGATACACCATTTCAACCGCACCCAGCAAGACGTCCTGCTGCCCTCCGTCGAGCGCGGCGACGTGCTCCTGATCGGCCTGACCACCGAGAATCCCTCGTTCTACGTCAACGCCGCCCTTCTCTCGCGCTTCACCGCCTTCGAGTTCCAGCCGCTGAGCGAGGATGACCTGAGCAAGATCGCCGCGCGGGCCCTCTCCGACAAGGAGCGCGGGCTGGGGAAGCTCAAGCTCAAGATCGACGAGGCGGCGCTGACCCATCTCGTGCGCATGTCCGGCGGCGACGCGCGCAAGCTCTTGAACGCGCTGGAGCTGGCCGCGCTGTCGACGGCGCCCGACGCCAAAGGCTTGCGGAGGGTGAGCCTGGCCGTCGCCGAGGAGTCGATCCAGCGGCGCTCAGTGCGCTACGACAAGAAGTCCGACGACCACTACGACCACATCTCCGCCTTCATCAAGTCCATGCGGGGCTCCGACCCCGACGCCGCCCTCTATTGGATGGCCAAGATGCTGACGGCCGGCGAAGACCCGCGCTTCATCGCCCGCCGGATGCTCATCGCCGCGTCCGAGGATGTCGGCAACGCCGATTTCCGGGCGCTCTTGGTCGCGCAGGCCGCCTTCCACGCCGTCGAGGTGCTGGGCATGCCGGAAGCGCGCATCCCGCTGGCCCAGGCCGTCATATTCATCGCCACCGCCCCTAAATCCAACGCCTCTTATATGGCCGTCGACGCCGCCCTATCGGAGGCCAAGAACGGCCCGTCCCGCGAGGTCCCCCTGCACCTGCGCGACGCCTCGATGGACGCCAAGACCCGCGGCCACGGCGTCGGCTACAAGTACCCCCACGCATTCCCGGGCCATCACGTGGCCCAGGAATACATGCCCCAGCCCGTCGGCTTCTACACGCCCTCCGACCAGGGCGACGAGAAGCGCATCGCCGAGTTCCTCAAGCGCCTGAAGCCCTAGGCGCCAGGGAACAAAATCGGCCCCTCAGTCGTATAGTAAGTGAGGGTTGCTCTATCCGAATAGAGTGATTAAACCCTGGCACCAGGGAGGCGCTATGGACCTAAGCCATTTGACCGACGAGCAAGTCACGCTCGCCTTACGGGACATCGTGAAGGATGAGCGCGCCGAACTGCGCCCGCTGCTCCTGCATCTCGGGGAATTCGACCGCCGCAGGATCGCCGTGCCGAAAGGCCACCAATCGACGTTCCATTATTGCACGGCGGTGCTCGGCTACTCCGAAGGAGCCGCTTACCGGCGGATCCACACCGCGCGCGCCGCGCGCGCCTATCCGGTGATCTTGGACCTGCTCGAACAGGGCGCCATCCATATGATGGCCGTCGCCATCCTATTCCCGGTGATGACTCCGGAGAATCATATCCAACTCCTGCAGCGCGGCTGCGGCAAGACGACACTGGAGCTCAAATGGATCGCCGCCGAGCTCGCGCCGAAGGAAGCCAAGGGTGAAGCCATGCGCCGCATGATGCCCCCGACCGTCGAGGCCCCTCACCCCGTCGATGAACAGGCGCGCCTATCCCTTCCCACGCCCGACGCCATCGAGCCCTTCGCCGCCCACCGCGTGCGCTTCGGCTTCAACGGCGACGAGGAGACCTTGGAGCTCGTCATGCGCGCGCGCAACCTGCTCAAGCACAAGTATCCCTTCGGCCAGCTTGAGGACATCTTCAAGGACGCCCTAAAGGCCTTGATCGACAAGAAGGACCCCGGCCGCCAGCCGGCCACGGGCAAGGCCGTCTCCCTGACCCGCAGCCTGTCCCGCCGAGTTCGCCGCCAAGTCTGGGAGCGCGACGGCGGCCAGTGCGCCTTCGAGCCGCCCGGCGGCCCGCGCTGCCAGGCCCGCGGCCTGCTCGAGTTCGACCACATCCGCCCTTGGGCCCTTGGGGGACTCTCGACGGCGGACAACCTCCGCCTGCTCTGCCGCGCCCACAACCAAGCGGCCGCCGTTCCGTTCTTCGGCTCCCGGCAAATTTCGTAGAATAGGAGCAGCGTCAACCGACATGAGCGACCCCGCCCTGCCCGCCGTGCGAGTCTTCACCGTCACCGAGCTCAACAACCAGGTCCACGACCTGCTGGAGAGCTCCTTCGGCGAGCTCTGGGTGGAAGGCGAGATCTCCAACTGCCGGCCGTATCCCTCCGGCCACACCTACATGACGCTCAAAGACGCCCAATCGCAGATCAAGGCGGTCTTGTTCAAGGGCTCGGCCTACAACGTCAAATTCAAGCCGGCCGACGGCCTCAAGGTGCTCGTGCGCGGGCGCGTCTCCTCCTACGCCGCCCGCGGGGATCTCCAGCTGATCCTCTCGGCGATGGAGCCGCGGGAGAAGGGCGCGCTGCAGCTGGCCTTCGAGCAGCTCAAGGCGAAGCTCGCCGCCGAAGGCCTCTTCGACGAGGAGCGCAAGAAGCCCCTGCCCCTCTACCCGCGCGTCGTCGGCGTGGTGACCTCGCTGCAGGGCGCCGCCCTGCGCGACATCCTCTCCGTGCTCAAACGCCGCTGGGACGGGCTGCAGATCCTCATCGCACCAGTCAGCGTCCAAGGCGAAGCGGCGAAGGATGAGATCGCGCGCGCGATACAGGACATAAACACCCACTATCCCGATACCGATGTCCTGCTCGTCGGCCGCGGCGGCGGGTCCATCGAGGACCTCTGGGCCTTCAACGAGGAGATCGTGGCGCGGGCCATCGCCGGCTCGAAGATCCCCGTCATCTCCTGCGTCGGCCATGAGACGGACACCACCATCGCCGATTTCGTGGCCGACCGCCGCGCGCCGACGCCGTCGGCGGCCGCGGAGCTCGCCGTGCCCGAGAAGCAGGCCGTCCAAGACAGCGTGGCCGGCCATCAAGACGACCTCGTCATGTCCATGCGCGACATCCTCGAACGCCTGGAGCAGCGCTTGGACCATGCCCGGCGGCATCCCTTCCTGCAGAGCCCGCACCGGATGTACGAACAGCGACTCCTGCGCGTCGACGAGCTGGCCGGGCGCCTGCCGGACGCCATCCGCCAAATCCTGCGCCATGCCGGGAAAGACCTGGCGCTGCACGCGCAAAAGCTCGACGCCTTCAGCCCGCTCAAGGTCCTCGGCCGCGGCTACGCCATCGCCGAGACCTTCCCCAAAGGCGAGATCCTAAGGTCGCCGGATCAGGTCCGCCCGGGCGAACGAGTGAGGATTCGTGTCAGTAAAGGTAATATCTATTGTGAGGTATCCGATGACCAAGACGCCTAAGAAGGAATCGTTCGAGGTCTCCCTGCAGTCTCTCGAGGGACTCGTGCGGGAGCTGGAGTCCGGCGACAAAGGCCTGGAAGAGTCGCTCCAGCTCTTCGAGAAGGGCGTCGTGCTGGCCCAGACCCTGTCCAAGCAGTTGGAAGAGGCCAAGCATAAGGTCGAAGTGCTCGTGAAGGAAGGCGGCAAGACCAGCCGCAAGGAACTCACCGAAGAGCCTTGACCCCGGAGTTCGTCGAAGTCCCCTTCCAAGTCCAGCGCCCGCAGGACGGCCTGCGCGTCGACGCCTACCTCGCCGAACGCCTGCACCGCTACTCGCGCAGCGAGGTCCAGAGGATCATCGGCCAAGGCCGGGTCTTCCTGCGCGGGCGCGCCGCCAAAGCCGCTTCGCGCGTAGCCGACGGCGACGTCGTCTTGATCCGCTACCCGAAGCGCGACGAGGAGCCCTGCGCCCACCAGGCGCTGAGGGTCCTTTATGAAGACGAGAGCCTCTTGGCCGTCGACAAGCCCGGCGGCGTGCTCAGCCACCCCACCGACAAGATCGTCGAGAACTCGGTCACAACGATCTTGAAGCGGCAGTTCCCGGCCCTCAAGCTTCACCTGATCCACCGCCTGGACAAAGACACCAGCGGGATCCTGCTGCTGGCCAAAGACCCGGCGGCCGCGCGCGCCGTGGCCGACCAGTTCACGCGGCGCACCACCCGCAAGCGATACCTGGCCGTGGTCGCGGGGCGGGTCTCCTGGAAGCGGAAGCTCGTGGCGCTGGCCATCGGCAGCGAAGGCGGGGAGATCATGGTCCGGCAAGCGGCGGGCACGGGCGCGCCGGCGCTCACCGAGTTCGAGTGCCTGTCGGCCAGCGAGCACGGCTCGCTGGTCCGCGCCCGGCCCAAGACCGGACGTCTCCATCAGATCCGCGTGCATCTGGCCCATCTCGGACACCCGATCCTGGGCGACCGGCTCTACACGGGAGACGGCGCGCTCTATCTCAAGTCGGTCGAGCACACCATCACCGAAGAGGACATCCTCAGCCTGGGCGCCGCGCGCCAGCTGCTCCACGCCGAGAGGCTGACATTGCGTCACCCGGTCACCGGCAAGGCCCTGGACCTGCGAGCCCCGATCCCCGGGGACCTGCAAGCGGCCATGGACCGCCTGGGGCTGGCCCCATGATCAAGGCCGTCTTCTTCGACCTCGGCGGCGTGCTGGTCCGCTTCGAGCGGGACTTAGTCATCCGGCGGGTAGCCCGCCGCCTCAAGCGGCCGATCGCGCAGGTGGCGAAGTATATGTGGTGGGACAAGATCGGCCGCCTCCTGGAGCGCGGCCGCATCACCGAGCGCGGGCTTTACCGGCTCTTCCGCGTCGAACTGGGGTTCTCCGGGACCTTTGCCGAGTTCCGGACGCTCTGGTGCGACCACTTCCGCGAGAACCGCCCCGTCGTCGCGCTCATGGAATCGATGGCAAAACGCATGCCGACCTTTCTTCTTTCCAACACCAGCGCCTTCCACTACGATTTCATCACCGAGCGCTTCGATTTCCACGAGTCCCTGCACGGAGAGATCCTGTCCTACAAGCTCGACGCGCGCAAGCCGGGGCCGCGCATCTACCGGGAGGCCCTCAAGCTGGCCGGCGTGCCCGCCGCGCAGGCGCTCTTCATCGATGACCTCCCGGAGAACGTGGCCGGCGCGCGCAAGGTGGGGCTCAAGGCGCTGCGCTACACGACGACGACGCGGCTCAAGGCGCGGCTCAAAGCCATCGGCATCCTCTGACCGCGCTTCAAGCGGGCAGCACTTCCTTCCGGCGGCCCTTGAGCAGGTCCAGCTTCGACAACTCGCCGGCCACCATCGCGGCCACGATCAAGAGCCCGCCGGCCGCGCGGCCCCAGACGAAGGGCTCGCCGCCCAGCGTCCAGGCGAAAAGCGCCGCGAAAACGGGCTCCAGCGAAAAGATCAGCGAGACCTTCACCGGCGAGGTCTTCCTCTGCGCCAGCATCTGGATGTAGAAGGCCGACAGCGTCGGGAACACGGCCAAAAATAAGATCACCCACCCGGCCTTGGCCGTGCCCACCCGCAATGACGCGCCCATCCCGCCGGCCACGGCCAGAGACAAGAGGCCCGTCATCCAGAACTGGTGGAAGGCGAGCAGGATCGCGTCGGCGTCGGCCTTCACGTAGACGTCGGTAGCCAAGAGATGCGCGGCATAGGTCATGGCGGCCAGGATCGTCAACGCGTCGCCCCTGTTGTACTCGCCGACTCCTCCGGTCAGCATCCAGAGGCCGGCCAAAGCCAGAACGGAAGCCCCCCACTGCACCGGCGTCGGCGGCTTGCCGAAGAAGACCAGCAGGAAGAGCGGCACGAACAAGACGAAGAGGCCGGTGATGAAGCCGGAGTTGGAAGCAGAGGTGTATTTAAGCCCCACCGTCTGCGTCATATAGAGGATGGCCAAGATGAGCGCCAGGATCGCCCCCTCCTTGAGAAGCCGGCCCGGCGCCTTCTTGCTGAGCGCCAGCGGCAGCAGGAAGAGGGCCGAAAGCAGGAAGCGGTAGGCGACGAGCGTGACCGGGTCCACCGCCGAGAGGGCGTCCTTGACCATATAGAAGGTCGCCCCCCACACGGCCGCGCAATAGAAGAGGCCTAGCTCAGCCCACATAGCGCGCGCAATAGATCAGGTTGATGAACATCATCGCGCGCGTGACCTGCCCGGGCCGGTTGTCGCTCGCCGTCACGAAGGCGGCCTTGCCCGCCAAGGGCTTGACGTCGATGTTGCCCTGGTACGAGACATCGACCACGGCCGCCCCCTTCTTGACCCAGTCGGGGTTGATCGCGAAGCTGGCCACCGGCACGGCGGTGATCAGGATGTCGGCGCGGCGCACGCAGTCCTCCAGGACCTCGGCGCGGGTCTTGTCGTAGCATTTGACGACGGTGGCGCCCAGGTTCTCGAGCATCAGACCCAGGGGCTTGCCGACGCGCATGGAGTTGTTGACGATGACCACGAAGGAGCGCTCGATGCGCAGGTCGGGCGCCGACTGCAGCGTCTTGACCACGGCCTTGGCGGTGGCGGGCACGACGCACTTGATCTGCTTCGGCTCGTCGATGAACCGCTTGAACTTGAGCAGGTAGCCGAGGTTCAGCGAGTGCAGGCCTTCGACGTCCTTCCGCGGCGAGACCAGGTCCATCACGTCCTCGTCGGCGAGGCGGCAGTGCAGCGGGTAGAGGACGACGACGCCGGTGACCTTGCGGTCCTTGTTGAGCTTCTCGATGAGCGCCAGCAGCTTATCCTCGGCGTCCACCTCGAAGGACACGGCCTTGAGACCCAGGCGCGCGGCGTCCTTGTGGATGAGGTCGCGGTATTGCAGCGACGCCGGATTGCCCGACGGCGTGTAGAGCACCGTCGCCAAGCAAGGCTTGCGTTTGAGCTTATCCTTCTCCTTGCGCACCCAATCCAGGTAGTGCGCGGCGACGGCGCGGCAGTCGAAGATGGCGGCCATGGTGGTTGGGGTCAGGCCTTCAATTATTGCAATTATTGCGCGGGGCTGCCTCGACTGCCTCCCAATAATTGCAATAATTGAAGGCCTGACCCCAACCAAGAAACGACGTCTGGATGTCCTGCTGGTCGAACGCGGACTTTTCGCCACCCGCGCGAAGGCGGCGGCCGCCATCATGGCCGGCCAGGTCCTCTTGGGCGGGCGCCCCGCAGGCAAAGCGGGCGCGCCGGCCGCCGAAGACGCCGCCGTCGAACTGGTCAAGCCCAACCCTTACGTCTCGCGCGGCGGCCTCAAGCTAGCCAGCGCGCTTGAAGCCTTTCCGCTCGAGCTCTCCGGGCGCGTCTGCCTGGACGCCGGCGCCTCCACGGGGGGCTTCACCGACTGCCTGCTGCAGCGCGGCGCGGCCAAGGTCTACGCCGTCGACGTCGGCACCCGCCAGCTCGACGACCGCCTGCGCCAGGACCCCCGCGTCGACAGCCGCGAGCAGTTCCACGCCAAGGACCTCAAAGCCGCGCACTTCGACCCGCGCCCCACCCTGGCCGTCATCGACGTCTCCTTCATCTCGCTGACGCAGGTTCTGCCGCATGTGCTGGCCTGCCTGCAGGCCCCGTATGAAGTCCTGGCCTTGATCAAGCCGCAGTTCGAGGTGGGCCCGAAGCTGGCGCCCAAGGGCGTGGTCAAGGACCCCGCCGCCCGCCAGCAGGCCATCGAAAAAGTCCGGGCCGCGCTCAAGACCCTAAGCGCGGCGGAGGCGGGCCTGTTCGAATGCCCGGTCCACGGCCCCAAGGGCAACGTCGAGTTCTTCATCCATCTGAGGTCCAAATGAACGGCATGCTCCATATCGGCCAACCCGCCTTCGAGCCTTTCCTCGCCAAGGAGGCCGGCTCGAGCGTCGAACGCGGCCCGGGCTGGGTCTTGTCCGAGAAGTCGATCACCGACCTCTGTTTCGCCCATCTGTCCTTGGTGCGTCCCGTCGAGCTCAAGGGCGAGACAGTCAACGCCATGGCCGGAGCGCTGGCCGACTATTTCCTTCAGTCCAGCCGCGAGGAGCGCTACGAGACGGTCTGGCCGCTCTGCTTTGAAGCGGCAGGCGTCGAGGGACTCAATAAGCGCGCCAAGAGCGTCGAGGACGCCTTCCGCGAGAAGACCAGCCGCATGGCGCGCGTGATGAAGCTGGCCGAGAAGGGCCGCCCGCCTCTCGGCCCGTCGCACGGCCTTTTCGTGTACTTCACCGACTTCGGCCGGGCTTTCGCCGCCCGCGACGCCTGGGGCGGCGGCCAGCGCCGCATGGCCGACGACGCGCAAGCGCCGTCGCGCTCGTTCCTGAAGGTCGAGGAAGCCTACGCCGTCCTGCGCGAGGCGCCCAAAGAGGGCGAGACCGTAGTCGACCTGGGTGCGGCCCCGGGCGGCTGGAGCTACAGCGCGGCCCGCCGCGGCGCGCGCGTGCTCGCCATCGACAACGGCCCGCTCAAGGGCGGGGCGCTGGGCAACCCGCTGATCTCGGCGCGGCCCGAGGACGCCTTCAAGTTCATCCCCGCCGAAAGAGCCGACTGGCTGTTCTGCGACATGATCGAGGACCCGCAGCGGGTCTTCGACCTGCTGCGCCATTGGGTGGAGGAGCGCTGGTGCGGGAAGTTCATCGTCAACCTCAAGTACGGCCGTCACGACCCCCTCCCCCTCATCCGGGAGGTGTTGTCCGGCAAGGGCGGCGTGGCGCCCCTCTGCTCGGTCCTGCGCGTGCGCCACCTCTTCCACGACCGCGAGGAGCTGACCGTCGTCGGCATCTTAAAAGATTGATAAGCTTGAACCCATGAACCAGCGTCCCTTGATGGAAAACGAACTGCAGGAGACCTTCCTGCGCGCCTCGGGCGCAGGCGGCCAGAACGTCAACAAGGTGGAGACGGGAGTGCTCTTGGTCCACCTGCCGACCGGTCTCTGGGTGCGCTGCACCGACGAACGCTCTCAGGCGCAGAACCGGGCCATCGCGCGCCAGCGCCTGGCGGCGAAGGTGGCCGCGCGGGAACAGGAAGCCCGGGCGCGCCGCGTGCATGAAGCCGAGCTGCAGCGCCGGCGCAACCGCAAGCCCAGCCGCGCCTCCAAGAAGCGCACGCTGCAGGACAAGCGCCACCGCTCTCAGGTGAAGGGCAACCGCCGTTCCGCCAGCCACGACGATTGAAGACGCTGCCGGCCGGAAACGTCGCGCGCCTCTTCCTGCGCCGCCAGCACCTCGATCGGCCTGAGGGCTCCCTAACCAGACCCAAACTCCAGAGCTTCATAGAGGATACCGGTGGCCTGCAGCTGGACTCGATCAACGTACTGGAGCGAGCCCACTACCTGACGGTCTGGAGCCGCTTCGGCCCCTATAAGAAGGAATCTCTGGACAAGCTCCTCTACGAGGACGCCCTGGGCTACGAGTACTGGGCTCATGCGGCCTGCGTCGTGCCGCGCGCTCACCTCCCGGCCTGGCGCCGTCTGATGCTCGATTATCAGACGCGCCAGACCGGCTGGTCGAATTGGCTGAAGACGAACGCGAAAGTCATCAGGGAAGTCGAGAGGACGATCGCCGACAGAGGCCCGGCCACCAGCGCCGTCTTCGCGCGCCCGCCGCGCAAGGGCGCCGCGCAGGGCTGGTGGGATTGGAAGCCGGCGGCGCATGGCCTGCATTTCCTCTGGATGACGGGGCGTCTGGCCGTGCACTCCCGCGAGCACTTCCACAAGCGCTACGACCTGGCCGACCGGGTCGTGGATTTCTCCGGGATCGAACCGCTGAAGAAGGACGCCTTCCACCGCTGGCATCTGCGCCAAAGCCTGCATGCCATGGGCGCGGCGACCGCGGCGGACCTGGCCGGCTACCTGAGCTTCCCGCGCTTTCCCGTGTCGGAGCGCCGCGCCGCCCTCAGCGCGCTGCTCAAGTCCGGGGAGGCCGTGGAGGTCCAAGTGGCCGGACGCCCCGGGGCCTGGTACGCCTTGGAGGAAGACCTGCCTCTGCTCCAAGAACCCGGTCCGGCGCCGCAAGGCACGACCCTGCTCAGCCCCTTCGACTCTTTCCTCTGGCACCGCAAGCGCACGCTGGCCTTGTTCGATTTCGATTACAAGATCGAGGTCTACGTGCCTAAGGCGAAACGCAAACACGGCTACTACAGCCTGCCGATCCTGCATGAAGGCGCGCTGGTCGGCCGGCTCGACGCGAAGAACCATCGCCAGGAACGCCGGCTCTCGGTGCCGGCCGTCCATTTCGAAAACGACTTCATCCTGCGGAAAAAGGCCGATCGCTCCAAAGCGTTGATAGGCCTGGGAGCGTCTTTGCGGTCGCTGGCGGTATTCCTCAAAGCGGAAGCCATCACTCTCGAGAAAACGGTCCCGGCGGAGTTCTCCGCGGATATCAAGAGTGCTATCATCTGTCCATGAGGAGCCCTTTGCTCTTGGCCTTGAGCCTCTGCGCCGCCGTCTCCTGGGCCGAGGCCAAGCCCCTTCGCAACGGGGACAAGGCGCCGGACGCCAAGGTCGTCGGGATGGACGACAAGTCCTCGGACCTCAAGACGCTGATGGCCGGCAAAGCGACGGTCTTGATCTTCTATCGCGGCGGCTGGTGCCCCTACTGCAACCTCCACCTGCAGGACCTCAAGAACGCCGAGGCCGGGCTCCTTAAGATGGGCTACCAGCTGCTCGCCCTCAGCCCCGACCGCCCCCTAGAGCTGCGCAAGACCGCCGCCGCGCACAAGCTCGCTTACACCCTGCTCTCCGACAGCGACATGAACGCGGCGCGGGCCTACGGCATCGTCTTCACCGTCGACAAGGAGACCTTGGCCAAGTATAAGGATTACGGCGTCGACCTCCTGCGCGCCTCCGGCCGAGACCACCATGAGCTGCCCATCCCTTCGGTCTTCATCGTGGACCGCGAAGGCGTCGTCATGTACATCCACAGGGACCCCGATTACAAGGTGCGCCTGACGGCCGAGGAGCTCCTGCGGACGGCTCGCAACGTCCGGGTGCCCGACCGCCGCCGGTGAGCCCTCTCAAGGTCGGAGTCGGTGCCTCGAGCGGCGCGGACTCCCGCCAAGCCGGGCAAGCCGCGGCGCGCCAAGCCCTGGCAGGGTGCGCAGGCCTTCCTCCCGCCGGCGCCGTCGTGTTCTCCGGCTACCACG
Source organism: uncultured Elusimicrobia bacterium (assembly GCA_964510095.1). Classification (GTDB taxonomy): domain Bacteria; phylum Elusimicrobiota; class Elusimicrobia; order UBA1565; family UBA9628; genus JBBTLF01. The sequence goes on from CAZEAE010000017.1 coordinate 40,012, forward strand.
GCCTCGACCATGGCGAGCTCTTGGCCGGCGTCCGCGAGGTCTTGGGGCACACCCCGCTCGTCGGCGGCACGACCTTCGGCGAGATCGCCGGTCCCGAGCTCAGCGAAGGCTCGGTCGTCGTCTGGCTCTTGGCGGGCCGCGCGGTGCGAGCGGCCGTAGGCCTCGGAACGGGCGTCGCCAAGGACGCTTTTGCCGCCGGCGCCCAAGCCGCCAAGGCCGCGCTGCGCTGCCTGCCCGAGAAGCCCAAGCTCTTCCTGATCTTCTACGAGACGCAGATGGGCGACCCCGACCGCGCGGTCGAAGGCGCCAAATCGGTGCTCGGCCGGGATTTCCCGATCGTCGGCGCGGGCACGGGCTCGGGGCTCATGATGGAGCAGAACCCGTTCTCGAAGCAGTTCTGCGGCGGCGAGGTTCTGGGCGGCTGCTTCGCGGGCCTGCTGCTCGGCGGCGACTTCGCCTTCTCCTGCGGCTTCTCCCACGGCGGCACGGCGGTCTCCAAGGAGTTCGTCCTGACCAAGACCCGCGATAACGTCGTCGTGGAGCTCGACGGCCGCCCTGCGCTCGACGTCTTCGAAGAGACCCTCGGCATCAAGCTCGGCGCGCGCGGCCTCGGCTACCTGGACATCCAGCTCGCCGTCCAGGAGCCTCGGCATCCGGGCCTCGACACCATCCGAGCGCTCTGGGGCGCCGATGTGAAGCAGCGCACGCTCTACTGCGGCAACGTCATCGACGAAGGCCTGCGGGTCAAGCTCTCCCAGGTGCGCGCCGACGTCACGCTCCAGCGGCAAAAGGCCGCCATGGCCAAGGCGCGGGCCCAGCTGGGCGGCCCGGTGGCCGGCACGCTCTGCATCGACTGCTATGGCCGCAAACTGACCTTGGGCGCCCAGCAGCTCATCGGCACGGAGCTGCGCTTGATCTTCGAGGCGGCCGGCAAAGGACCGCTGGCGGGGCTCTACTCGGGCTCGGAGTGCGTCGTGCTCGATTGGGGCGGCAAGGACCCCGAGAGCCGCTACTGCCATCAAAGCACCTCCTTCGTGCTCTTCGGAGAGTCCTGATGCCGGTCGAACAGCGCCGCGTCGTCACCGTCCTCTTCGCCGACGTGTCGGGGTTCACGGCCATGTCCGAGGCCTTGGACCCGGAAGACGTGCGCCAGATCATGAACGACTGCTTCGGCCTTCTCTCAAAGGAGGTCTACGCGCAGGGCGGGATGATCGACAAGTACATCGGCGACAACGTGATGGCCCTCTTCGGCGTGCCGGAGGCCCATGAGGACGATCCGGCGCGCGCGCTGCGCGCCGCCCTGGCGATGCAGGGCGCGCTCGCCAAGTTCAGCGAGCGGCTGAAGCGCGATCGGGGCTTCTCTGTCGCCATGCGCATCGGCCTCAACACCGGCATGGTCGTCGCCGGCGAGGTGGGGTCTTCGGAGAAGAGCGCCTTCACCGTCATGGGCGACACCGTCAACCTGGCGTCGCGCATCGAGCACCACTGCCGACCCGGCGAAGTCTGGGTCAGCCGCCCGACGGCGCTGGCGGTCTGGGGACGCTTCGAGCTGCTGCGTCAGGAGCCGATCGCCGTCAAAGGCAAGAAGCTCCCTCAGGTGTTCTTTCAAGCCGTGCGAGAGCTTACGGGGACGGTCGACGGCCCGCTTACGGGACGGTCCTCCGAGCTCTCACGGCTCAAAGCCGTGCTCCAGGAGGCTCGCGCGGGGCAGATGCGCGTCGTGACGGTCTCCGGCGAAGCGGGCGCGGGCAAAACGCGCCTGCTGCGCGAGCTGCTGAAGGATGCGGGCTGCGACACCTTGCGCAGCGCGGCCTTGCCGCGCGACGCCTCGCTCTACGGCCTCTTCGCGCCGCTGGCCTCCGCGCTGGGCTTCGAGCTGCCGGCGGCGGGGCAGCCCAAGGGCGACTTCTTCCTGGGAGTCGAGCGCGCCCTGCGCGCCCGGGCGCAGGCGGCGCCGCTGCTGCTGGTGCTGGAGGACTGCCATTTCGCCGACGCGGGCTCGTGGGACCTGCTCGCTTTCCTGCTGGGCGCGCTCAGCGGACTGCCTTTGATGATCGTCTGCCTCTACCGTCCCGAGGCGGAGACGAGCCTGCCCTGGTCGACCGTGCCGGGCCGTCAGGCCATCGACTTGAGGCCGCTGGGCCCGCAGGACCGTCTGACGCTCATCGAAGCGCTCTTGGGCCCCAACGAGCTGCCGGCGCACCTCAAGAGCGGCCTGGCCGAAAGCTCAGGAGGCAATGCCTTCTTCCTGACCGAGCTCGTGCGCAACCTGCTCGAGTCCGACGCCGACAGCGCTCTGCCGACGCCGGCCAGCGTCCAGGGCGCGGTCTTGGCGCGCGTCGACCGGCTGCCCGCCGAGGTGAAGCTCGCCCTGCAGGTGGCCAGCGTCCTGGGCCTGGAGTTCTCCGCTTATCTTTTGGAAAGAGCGGAGCCGTCCTTGGCGCCTTCGGGCGAGCTGCTGGCGCAGCTGGTGGAACGCCATTACCTGGAGCCGCGAGAGGAGGGCCATTACGCCTTCGCGCATGCGATCATGCAGGACGTCTGCTACGGGAGCATCCTCAAGGAGCGGCGCGCCCATTATCACCGCCTGGTCTCGCGGCTCTGGGAGAACTGCACCGACGACGACTGCCGCGGCCATCAGCTGATGCGCGCCGCCGACCACGCCTATTGGGCGCGGGAAGGCGCGCGCGCGGTGGACCTGAACTGGCGCGCCGCCTTGGTGGCCGAGATGAATTTCTCCGGCGACAAGAGCGTGCTCTTCCTGCAGCGCGTCATGGAGCTGTCGAGCTGGGAGGCGCCTCCCGCGAAAGGTCGGGTGCTCCTCAAGCTCGGCGACGTCTACAACTGGGTCTTCGAGCCGGACCGCTCTCTGGCCTGCTACCTGGAAGCTTTAGACCTGCTTCAGGACGAGCCGGCCCAGGTCGTCGAGCTCTACCGCAAGATCGCCACCGTCTACAACATCCGCGGCGAGCCGCGCCGCGCCGAGGAGATGTTCGTCAAAGCGGCCGAAGCGCTGGGCGGCAAACCCGTGACCCGCCACTCGCTGGCCCTCTACTACGAGGTGGCGACCGCGTTCTTCCGCTCCGGGCGGGACGAAGACGCCAAGGCCTGGATCCTGCGCATCATGGAGCAGTATAAGAAAGAAGGCCGCAGGCTGCCGGTGCCGGAAGACGCCGACATCTACCGGCTGATGCCGGCGTTCTCGGACCTCGTCAAGCCGCCCTGATAGGCCTTAAGGCCCAGCTGGCTCAGGGCCCTAGGACCCTGGCAGCCGCCCCATGGCCTCCTTATAATCCTAGTTGACGCTCTCCCGGAGGATGAAAATGACCTCAGCCCATCATGCAGTCCGGCGCATCCGCCTCGCCGTGATATCCGCAGCCATCGCAAGCTTCGCTTTGTCGGTGTCGGCCGCCGAGCAGCGCGCCCCGGGACTAGACGACGCGGCGGTCAAAGCCGGGGACCTCACGAAGAAGGCCAACGATTTCGGGGCAAAGGCACGGGAGGCCCGGAAAGCCCCGCGCGCCGCGCCCGCTCCCGCCGCGGCCGCGCTCGGCTCCGGCATCCAGTGCAAGTGCACCCAATGGAGCGAGGTCTCCAACTGGATCGGCAACGTCTGCGTGCGCAGCAGCTGCCGGCGCAACGATCCCGACGACTGCCGCTGCCTGGAATACAAGAAGGTCCCCTATGAGCAGTCGTCCTGCCAGGCCTGGACCCCCAACCTCTGCAACGACTGACTTGGAGAAAAACATGAATCACGAACAGGCTCGGTCGTTCCTCTTCGCAGCCGCGCTCTTCGCCGCGGCCGGATCCGCGCAAGCGGCCTCCCCTGAGACGGCGCTCAAGATCCCGGCGGAAACGCCCGCCGCCGCGCCCGCGACTCCAGCCGCTTCCCCCACGGCCGCCAAGCCCCTGGCCGCCGCCGAGCCTGCCGCCAAGGCCGCCTCCTGCATCTGCGCCCGGGAGATCGAGTATGACGGCACGATCTCCAAATGCGGGACGATGTGGCGCTACTACGGCGGCGACTGGACGACCACCGACGTGCATGGCAACAGCAGCTGCACCTCCAAACAGGTCAAGATCAAGGAATGCGTCGAGTGGCGCGGCTGCTAGCCCGCGCCTAGACCTGCTGGACATTGACCATGGCAGGCCTCCTCATCCTGGTCACCGGCGGCACCTTCGACAAGGAATACGACGAGCTCGACGGCACCCTGTCTTTCCGCGCCACCCATGTGCCGGAGATGCTGCGCCTCGGACGCTGCCGCCTGCCGGTGCGGGTCAAGACCCTGATGATGGTCGATAGCCTCGACATGAAGCCCGCAGACCGCCGGCGCATCCTGGATGCCTGCCGCAAGGCGCCGGAAAAGCGCATCGTCGTCACCCACGGCACCGATACGATGGTCGAGACCGCGCGCCTGCTGGGCCGAAGCATCAAAGGCAAGACGGTCGTCCTGACCGGCGCCATGATCCCTTATAAGTTCGGCAGCTCCGACGGCCTCTTCAACCTCGGCAGCGCGCTTTCCTTCGTCCAGGCCCTGCCGCCCGGCGTCTCCATCGCCATGAACGGCCGCGTCCTGCCTTGGGACGACGCCCTCAAGGATAGAGCCAAAGGGCTTTTCAAAAGGGCGCGAGGATGAAGGTCCTGCTTTTTTTCTCGGCCGCCGCCTTCTGCGCCTGCGCCGGGCCGCGTCCGGTCCTCTACCCCAACGACCATTTCAAGACCGCCGGCGACCAACAGGTCGAGGCGGATACCGCCGATTGCCGGGCCCAGGCGAAGAAATACGTCAAAGAGCACAAAAAGGAGCTCGTCGCCCGACGCACCGGCTGGGGCGCGGCCGGAGGCGCCGCCATGGGCGCCATCGTCGGCGCCTTCACCGGGGATTACGCCCGCGCCGCCTCCCAAGGAGCCGCCGTCGGCGCGGCCGCGGGCCTGGGCCACGGGGTGGCGGAAGCCTCCAGCCCGGACGCGGTGCACCGCCGCTTCGTCGACCTCTGCCTCTCCGAGAAAGGCTACCAGCCCATCGGCTGGAAATAACATCCTCGTCTTGACATCCGCGGGAACACCTGCTATCCTCAAAAAAGCGGGAATCAGTCGCGGAGGCTCGATGAAGAAGCATAAGCAGGCGTTTGCCGCTGTCTTCTCTTTTGTTTTTCTAGCCGGCCTAGCCCTCCCGCTCCAGGCGGCGACCTATAAGATCCATTGGTACCTAGGGCATAAGAACCTCGACTATTTCGAAGATGCGGCCCTGGAATTCAAGAAAGCCGTGGAGACGGGCAGCCACGGGGATATCTCGGTCGACATCGTGCTGCAGGCCGACGACCAACCGGCTTCCGCCGCCGGCCAAGGATCCGAGATCGCGGCCATGGTGGCCAAAGGCGACGCCGAGATGGGGCACTCCTTCACCGACGTCATGGGCGGCCTCGATCACCGCCTCTATGCCTATAACGCTCCCTACCTGTTCCGAGGCTATCGGCACATGGAAGGCGTCTTTGAAGGGCCCCTGGGATCGGAGATGCTCGAGGGCCTGCGCGCTCACGGCCTCCTGGGGCTCTCTTTCACCTATAGCGGAGGGGCCAACGGCATCGCCACCACGGGCCGCGCGCTCCGCCGGCCCGAAGACCTCAAGGGCCTGAAGGTCGGGGTTTTCGGATCGGAAGTCGACCGGGCCTGGCTCGACAGCCTCGGCGCGACGGCGGTGCCGCTCGAACACAGGCGCGAGGACATCCTGCCGGCGGCGCGCAGCGGCGCGCTGGACGGCGTAGTCGTCACTTGGCGGAATTTCCAGCAAGCGACGCTCGATTCGGACTTCAAGTACGTCAGCCTGATGAGCGCCACCTACCTTGTCAGCGTGACGTACATCAACGAGAGATTCTTCGACTCCTTGCCCAAAGAATATCGCGCGCTCATCACGAAGGCGTCTCGAGAAGCCGGCCGTCTCGAGCGCGCCCGGACCATCCAGCTCAACGAGACCGCCAAGGTCGACCTCCTCGGCAGGGGGGTGCGCGCCGTCCACCTGACGCAAGAGAACCGGGACCGGTTCGTCAAAGCCCTGCAGCCCGCCTACGCGGGGCCCATCGAGCGGGTGATCGGCAAAGACCTCGTCGAGAGGATCAGAAAGACCGGCGATGCTCCCGCGCACCCCGGGATCCCCAGCGAATTCGCCCAACGCTGACCGCCCGAAGGCGCTCGCGCTGCCTGCGGCCGCCATCCTCGGCCTTCTCTTAGCGCTGCCGTCGCCGGGCCGGGCGTGGGGCGCTTCTGAAGCGTCTGCCAAGGAATGCCGCCGCTTGCGGGCGCGCCTTTGGGCCGCCCCGGACCTCGACCGCTGGCAGCTGATCGGCCTATCCGATCGCTGCGTCGGCCTGACCGGCCTTCCTGATGCGCAGCGCGCCGATGCCACTATCGACAATGCGGAGATCCGCGCCTCGCTCGGAGACTACGCCGGCGCCGAACAAGCGCTCCGCAGCGCGCTGCTCCTCAGGCCGGAAGATCCCGATGCCCCGTTGCTGCTGTCGAAGCTCCTCCGGGAACGGCCGGAGCTAGCCCTGCCGTATGCCGAGCAAGCCGCTCGCTCCGCGACTTCCCCCCGAGAAAAGGCGGCGGCACACCGCCTCGCCGGAGAGATCCAGCTCGACCTCGGCGACGCGGCCGGCGCTCAGGCCAGCCTGGAGCGCGCGTTGGAGCTGGCGGGCGACGACCTCGAGACGCTGAGGTCCATGGTTTGGGTCAAGCGCGGCGAAAGCGGCCCGGCCGCCGCCTATGCGCTCAGGGCCCGCAGGGCCGCCGACGCGCTTCCCGTCTGGCAGCGCGCCGCCGCCCATCGCCTTTGCGCCCGCATGCTCCTCGAGCTCGACGACCTCCCCGGAGCCCTCGCAAGCTTGAGGAGGGCGCTCGCCCTCGAGCCCGACGACCTCGGCGCCTTGCGGCTGCTGCTTGAGCTCAAGCATCGACATCCGCAAGCAGCGACGGTCCCTGCAGGCGCGGCGTCGGGCGACGGGCAAGCCGCCCCCGATGAGGCGACCGACGCGGAGCTCACCCGACGGCTGGCGGCCGACCCCGACGATCTCGAGGCGCTGCGCGCCCTGACCGAGTCCTACCGCGCCCAAAACCGGACGGCCGAGGCGGTCTTGTCGGCGGAACGCTTCATGGCGGCTGTCCTAAAGTCGCCCTCCTGGCTCAAGCCCGACGCCTACCGCCTGAGCGGTCGGATGTGGATCGAGCTTGGCCATCCCGAGCTGGCCGTCGCCAGCCTGGCCCGCTCCGAGCAGCTGGACTACCAGTCCATCGCCACCGGCCGCTTGTTCTCCCTGGTCCCCGGCATCGAACGCAGCTGGGAGTTCAAGCTGGTCTCCTCCTATCTGCTCGCCGCCGGCTTGCATGTCGAGCTGGGAGACCTTGCGGGGGCCCAGGAAAGCCTTGGACGCGCGCTTGAGCTGTGCCCTGACGCCGTCGAGCTCCTGCATTCCATGGTGGAGCTGACGCTCTCCCGGCGAAAGCCCGCGGAGGCTCTGGTCTACGCTGAGCGCCTGGTCGCAGCCGCCGCGAAAGAGTCTTTGGAAGATGTCATGCGGAGCCATCTGACGAAGGGCGTCCTGCTCGCGGGCGCCAGGAAGGCCAACCTCCCCATGGACCAAGCCATAAAGCTCGAATTGCAAGATCCCCAGGCCGCCGAAAGAGCCCAGCGGGGGCTTGACCGGGACCGCCGCATGGCGCTGCAGACGATCATCTCGGTGCAACGGAAGCTAGGCCTCCACAAGGACGCCCTTGCCTATGCCCAACGCCTGCTCGAAGCCTCCGAGAAAGCGCCCCCGTCCGAGCGTGCCGACGCCTACCGGCAAAAAGCCGGCATCGAGCTCGCGCTGAAGGATGAGGCCGCCGCCGAAGCCAGCCTCAAGCTCGCCCTGGAAACCGCGCCGGACCATGTCCCGGCACTGAGGGAGCTGGTCTCCCTCAAGCTGGCCTCGCGCAAGGTCCTGGAAGCGCTGACCTGGGCCGAGCGCCTGATCGAAACCGCGGAAAAGGCCCCGCCCTCGGAGCGCGCAAGCGCCTACCGGCTAAGAGCCCAGGTCCAGAGGGAGCTCAAGGATGAGGCCGGCGCCGAGACAAGCCTCGAGCTCGCTCTTAAGGCTGCCCCGGACGATGCCCCGACGCTGCAGGAACTGGCCTCGCTCAAGCTCGCCTCGCAAAGACCCGAGGAAGCGCTGGCCTTGGTCGAGCGCCTGATCACAGCGGCCGAGAAGGCGCCGGCCTCGGAGCGCGCCGACGCTTACCGGCAGAAAGCCCAGATCCAGCGCAAGCTCGATGATGAGGCCGGCGCGCAGGCCAGCCTCAAGCTCGCCCTTGACCGCGAGCCGGGCAACGCCAGGACGCTGGAGGAGCTGAGCTCGCTCGGCCTCGCTGCGCAACGGCAAAAAGCGCAAGCCCAGCGCGCCCGTGACGACAAGGTCGGCGGGCAAGTCAGCCTCAAGCTCGCCGGCGGCCGGCCGCAGGAGGCCCTGGCGCTTCTAGACGGCCACCCGCCCAGCGACGCCCGCCTGAAAGCGCCCTGGCTGGTCTTGCGCGGCCTAGCCCGCATGATGCTAAAAGAACGCGCAGTAGCACTTGAGGATCTCGGCGCCGCCATCCGGCTCGATCCGCTGGCGGCTTGTTTTGACGAGCTCCTCTTGAAGAATCGGGACCGGCTGGCGGCGCCTTACTTCGACCTGTGCGTCGAACGCTTCCCCAAGGACCCCGCCTTGCGCTTGGACCGCGGCGTGGCGCGCTATCTATCGGGGCAGACCGACGGCGCGCTGGAGGATTTCCGCAAAGCCGTCGAGCTCAAGCCCGACTATCCTGAAGCGTATCTAAGCATGGCTTCAGCGCTGAGCGCTTCGCGCCGTCCCGCCGAAGCCCTGGCAGCGGCGGACAAGGCCGTCGAGCTCGCGAAAGGGCGAAGCGGTCCGATCCGCGAACAGAGCGTCGCCCTCCAAAGCTCCCTGCGCAAAGCCGCCCGCAAGACGCCTCGCCCCCCGTATTGACAGATTCCAGAACTCCTGACATAGCCCCCTCCGAATTTGTCCGCTTTTCAGCTCAAATCTGGGGCGCGACGCCGTGCCGCAAAGCCATTCTGGTACCCTGATCCCGCCGAACAGTTAGCGTGTTTTTCTTGACAGTGTTGCCCTGCTTCGGTAAAATGGCCCACCCACCGAATGGGCCTCGTGGCCCTGGAGACCCCTCAAATGAAACGAACTCGAACGATTGGACTTGTCTTGCCGGCTGTCCTTGCTGGCATGGTAGGCCTCTTCACCGCCATCTCCGCAGAGGAGCCAAACGTCGATTTCGATCAGGGGGTCAATGCATCCCAAATTTTAGAAAGTGTCCGCCAGCAGATACCTATTGCAGCGATCTCCAAGTCATCCCTGGTGCCCTTGTTGGGTGCACTAAAGGGGCCGGGGTTTACGAGCCTGGGCCCGATCTCAGGCATAGATTTGCCAGCTCGCGTTGAGACGAGCGCGCCCTATGAGTTGGCGTCTCAATACCCGCCGCTGGTCGAGGATCTTGAACCGGCGGTTCGCGACCCTCTCAGGGCTGATTGGGTTGAAATCAACGAAATACGCAAGGGGCTCCTTTCAGATGCTGCGTCGCTAGAGAATGAAGATCGAAAGCTCTATGCGCGCGGTGAAGCGTTGGACCGGGACGCGGAGAAATTGGATCGCAACGCGCAAACGCTAAAGAAGGAAATTGACGATTTTAATAACCAGTGCGTCGGACGTCCGTTGCCACCTGATCAGTACCAAGCCTGCCTGCGCTGGCGGGATGATCTCCAAAAGAGAATCGGGATACATAATAGGCAAGTGGAGGATCACAATAACGCCGTCATCGTGTGGCGTAACGAGGCTGCTGATTTTAGAAGCCGAGTCGGAGTAGGCGACTCAAAGAAGGGGGCTGCGCAGCCCTTCATTCCTCGAGTGATTGCATGGGAACAGCAGAAGACGGGGCCATATCAACAGCGCGCCGAAAAGGCTTTGACCGAGAGTAAGCTCACTATTGCGGTTGTGCAAGCTCAGGGTGGGGGACTTCAAAAGTCGGTAAAGTTCAACCAGCCCCGGCCTGCGACTCTCGCTGATGGCCTTATGATGTTGGATCAACTATGGGCTCAATTGACCCCCACGGAACAAAGGACTCGGAACATCGCAATTGAAAAGGCCCGTGACGTCATCAGAACTACGGCCGCAGCAGGCGGGGTGACGGCTCCACCGAAATTCGAACGCAACTTGAATAACCCTGAACAGAATCCCAATGATGCGCGCATCGATGTCGTCATATATCGGGGGCGAGCATTTATTCCGGGGCCATGCTGCCAAAAATAGAGAAATTAATAAAGGCACTGAAGGCGGACTCTGAATCGCGCTCGGCAAGCGCGATAGATGAGCTGGTGCGCCTCAAAGAGCCGTCCATCATCCCTGAACTGTTGCCTTGGCTTTTTGAATGGACTGACGCTCCAACAGCTTCCGCGGAGCGCGCTATAAAAGTCCTGTCCGCCTTTGGAGAGCGTCCGATAATTTTTACTAAGCTTATGCGCCGACTGAAGTCTCGAAAGCCTGACGACAGGATCGCGGCGGCCTGGGCTCTTTCGCATTCACCTTACCGTAACGCGCTTCCCGCCTTGAAAATCCAGAGTGCCAGAGACTCGAATGAGAATGCTAAAGTCTTCGCGTTTCATGCCTTGAAAGCGTTGGCATGGGCACATCCGGATATGGAGCGAAAAATTGTCGACATTTTGCTTCCTGGCGCCAAATCATCAAAGCCAGGCATCCGTCGCGCGGCATTGGAATGCCTCTCTCATCTGAAGGACCCACGCTGCGGGGCCGCGATTGCGCATGCGGCTAACGATGCGGACCCGATTATTAAAGCCCTGATAAGCTCCTGGAAGGCACAGAGAGGGCCACAGTAATGCTGATGGACTTCCTGAACGCTTGGAAGAAGGTCTTTAGACCCCTGCGAGGAATCCTCAAAAATATGGAATCTCAAATTACCCTTCGTCGGTTAAGTTCAGGCGCTATGCCGCTTAAACTCACGCCGAGCCAGCGGCCAGCATCTCGCTGACTTTGGCGGTCAGAACGTCGGATGAAAAGGGTTTCGCAAGGAATTCCGAGTTTTCGGGCCGACCGCTAGAGGCCAAGATGTCCAGACCGTAACCCGAAATGAACAAGACCCTGGTCTCTGCCCGCACGGTCCGAAGCTGCTGGGCCAGAACCATGCCGTTGGTTTTAGGCATGTTGACATCAGTGATGACAAGAGCTATTTCAGGCGCACGCTGGCGGAACAGGGCCATCGCCTCCTCGGCGTTACTTGCGGCCAGAATACGATAACCACAGTTCTGAAGCTGCCTGATGGTTACCTTCATAACATTCGGATCGTCCTCAACTAGAAGGATCAGGCCTCCTTTCGATTCTTGTTTCTCCGGAGCGACCGAACCCCCGAGTGCCTCGATCTTCCCCTCGGCCAAGGGAAATCGCAATCGAAAGAGAGTGCCGTGACCTGGCTCACTTTCCACTTCGATGGTGCCGCCACTGCCCGTCACGATGCCGTGGATGATGGAAAGTCCCAACCCCGTGCCCCTCCCTTGCTCTTTGGTTGTGAAAAACGGTTCAAAAAGCCGCGAGAGGACCGGTTTTTCCATACCGCTCCCGCTGTCCTTAAAAGTAATCTCGGCAAAAGCTCCAGCCATAAAGGACTCGATCCCGATATCCCCGCCCTGCGGCATGGCGTCGCGGGCATTGACCGCAAGGTTCATGAGGACTTGGCTGAACTGGCCGGGGTCGGCACGTATGGGCAAAAGCGATGGGCAGAGGGTTGCTTTTATGCGGATGTGGGATCCCAACATCCGCGCGAGGATATTCCGGTTGACGGCGAGAAGTTCGTTGGCATCACATATTCCCAGGACGGTCGGAGCCTGGCGGCTGAAAGAAAGAAGCTGACGGGTCAATGCCGCCGACCTTTCTCCCGCGGCCTTGATTTCGGCGATGTCGTCGCCCCCGCTGCTTCCGGGCGGGAACTGCTTGGCCAGGAGATCGCACAAGCCTATGATCGACGTCAAATTATTGTTGAAATCATGGGCGATGCCGCCGGCCAGACGCCCCAACGCTTCCATCTTCTGGGAATGCAGGAGCTTGGCTTCGCTGTCGCGAAGCGCTTTTGCCATACGATTTTTCTCCGTCAGGTCTCGAATGATGCTGGTCACAAAGGTCTCCGATTCGGTCTTACTGGAGCTCAGGCTGATGTCAACGGGGAACTCCTTGCCGTTTTTTCGCAGGCCCCAGAGCTCCATTCCGACTCCCATGGGCCGTCTGCCAGGCTCATTGGAGTATCCAGCGCGATGCTGGACATGGGTCTTGCGGAATCGCTCCGGAACAAGGATTTCTAGGGGCAACCCCAGCGCCTCGCCGCGATCACGACCGAATATCACCTCGGCCTGTCTGTTGAAGACGCAAATCCGTCCGTTCTGATCCACAGACACGATCGCATCGGGTGCCGACTCAATAAGGTCCCTCATGGCCTCGGCTGCCCGTTGCATCCTCCGCGAGACGATTACTCCGATGATCATGCCCGCAAGGAGTAAGAGCGGCCCAGGAATCAAGATGAGTATCTGTCTCAACGAGTCCGATGCGCCCGCAGCCATTGGCGCGTCCCCCACGAGGAAAAAACGAGCGGCTCCCATGCCCGTATAATGCATCCCCGCCACGGCGGTGCCCATCGAGATCGAGATGGCGATCTCCCAGAACGTCCCGCTCTTCCTGAGGATGAACTTCATGCTGAGCGCGACGATCGCTAACGCAAAGGCCACCACTAACGACAAGATAAAAAGAGCCGGGTCATAGGCCATCCGTGCCGAGGTGATCATGGCCGCCATTCCCGCATAGTGCATCGTGCCGATCCCGCCCGCCATCGCCAGGCTGGCCAAGCTCACTCGCGCCAAGGAAACGGATGCATGGCTGATGATGAAAATGGCCACCCCGCTGGCGATTATCGCCGGGAAAATGGACCCAAAAGTGATTCCAAAGTCGTATCGAACCGGCACGGGCAATCGGAACGCAATCATGCCTACAAAATGCATGCACCAAATGCCGACGCCCATCACAAACGCTCCAGCCCCGAGCCACGCCATCCTGCTCCTACGGTCATCGATAACAGCCAATCTTTCGGCGGCCAATAGGGCGGCGTAGCCGGCGACGCTTGCGATGCCGATGGAGATAGCAACCAGCAGAAGATTGTAGGTGCCGGTCACCTCGATGCCCAGACTGGCGCCGCGGGGAATAAACTGCAGATGGTGGTGATGGATCACGGCGGCGTCACTGAGGGTAAACCGTCTCGCCCGACAGTCCTACGATTGTCGCCAGGTCGACCTACGCAAAATTCTATTTTATTCATGATATCAAGACCCGCAGCGTGTCCATCGGGAGCTAGGCCGGGCGGGACAGCTCTTCCTTGATCTTGAGCAAGGTCGGCTCCGCGGGGAACTGCAGAAGGCCGGCGTCCACGACGCGTTTGGCCTCGGGACGCTTGCCCGTGCCTATCAGCGCCCGAGCGCCGTTGATGCGAAAGGACTTTTCCTCGGGATATTTCGCCGCCCCCCGGCGGCAGAGCGCCGCGCACTCCGGCAGGCGTCCGGTCTTGCCGTAGATCGCCGCCTGGCAGACCCAGGCATAAGCCTCGTTGCCCTTGTGCGCCAGCCACTCGCAGAGCGCCTCGGCCTCGCCGTACATCTCGAAGCCGACGAGGGCGCGCAGCATGTCCTCGAGATATTTGCCTGAATCCGTGCTGCCGGCCGCCGAGAAGCGCAGGAGCTGCAGGAAATGCCGGCAAGCCATCCAGGCCGTGCCTTCCTTGCCCAGCTCGAGCTTCACCAGCTTGCGCAGGTCCTGGGCGTGGAAGCGGCCCACCTCCGGAAGGCAAAGCAGCTTGCCTTTAGGATCCTGCGGCCCGGCGTCGACCTTGCCGAAGGCCAGGCGCACGCCCGGCGGGATGACGAGCTTGGCCAGCGGCAGGTCGAAAAGCTCCGGCTCATCGGAGGGCAGCCGCCCCTCGGACAGCGAGCGCACCTCGGACCAGCCTAGGTCGATCTGGACCTCCATGTCGAGATACAAGCGAAGGCCGGCGAAATAGCGCACGCCGCGCAAGAGCCCGAAGACCTCCCCCGCCTCATGCCCCATCCAGAGGTATTCCTTGCCCTTGGGCGCGCGCAGGCCCTTGGCGGCCACGAACTTGGCCACGGTGTCCCTGGCCGCAAATACCGGCACCCAGACGCCGCCCATCTCGGGATCCTTGTCGGCCCAGACCGAGAAGCTCTGCGGCGCGCGCGTCACCCGAGTCGACTGGCCTTCCTTCAACGGCGCGTCCAGGCTCAACAGGAAGGTCTCGGAGCGCAGGAGCTCGTGATAAAGGGGCGCGCGCGAGCGCTTGGGGAAATCCGCCGCATGCTGGATCAGGTACTCGAGCGTTTCGACCATCTTGCCCCAAGCTTATCCCCGCCGCATGCCATCGTCAAGACCTAGAAGCCTCAAAACGGGGTGACTTTTCTTGGAGGAATATGGCATCATCGAAAGATGGTCGTAGGCACCCCCGTCCGAAAAGTCGTCACCCTGGGCCACCCCGTCCTGCGCGCCCAGGCGCGCCTGCTGGCGCCCGAGGATATCCTGGCTCCCGAGGTCCAGCGCCTGATCGCGGAGATGGCGGCGTCCATGGACGAATACGAAGGCGTCGGCATCGCCGCCCCCCAGGTCGCCGAGGGCTTGAGCCTGTTCCTCATGGGCCTGCCGGCGGGCGGATCCAGACACCCCGACGGCATCGAGCCGACCGTCGTCTTCAACCCGACGGTCCGCTTCCTGGGCACGGAGAAGCTCCTCGATTATGAAGGCTGCCTGAGCGTCCCCGGCCTGCGCGGGGAGGTGCCGCGCTTCGCCGCCCTCGAGCTCTCGGGCCTGGACCGTCAGGGCCGGGCTTTCACCAAGGAGTTCACCGGCTTTCCGGCGCGCGTCGTCCAGCACGAGGTCGACCATCTGCTGGGCAAGGTCTACCTGGATCGCATGGCCGACCTCTCCACCCTGGCCTACGTCGACCAAGCCCGCGCGGCCGCCAGGCTCCAGAAGACGCCTGCGCCAGGGCGCTGACGCGCCCCATGGCCTCGCTCGAGGTCCGCGGCCTCACGAAGGTCTACCGCTCGCCGGAGAAGGACCCCGGGCTCTCCGGCGCGCTGGCCTCCTTGTTCCACCGCCGCTTCCGTGAGACCAGGGCCGTCGACGCGATCTCCTTCGACATCGCGGAAGGCGAGCTCGTCGGATTCCTCGGCGTCAACGGCGCCGGAAAAACGACCACGCTCAAGATGCTCTCCGGCCTCCTGACTCCGACCTCCGGCAGCGCGGATGTGCTCGGCCATACGCCTTGGCGCCGGGAAGGCGCCTTCCAGCGGCAGTTCTCGCTGGTCATGGGCCAGCGCAGCCAGCTCTGGTGGGAGCTCCCCGCCCAAGAGACCTTCCGCCTCAACCAGGTGATCTACGGGCTCTCGGAGGCCGACTACCGCCGGAACTTGGGTGAGCTCGTCGACCTCTTGGAGCTGGAGGAATGCCTCTCGGTGCCGGTCAAGAAGCTCTCGCTGGGTCAGCGCATGCGCGCCGAGCTGGCCGCCGCGCTCCTGCACCGCCCGAAGCTGCTGCTGCTCGACGAGCCCACCCTGGGCCTCGACGTCGTCATGCAGAAGAAGGTGCGCGAGTTCATCAGGGAATACAACCGGCGCACGAAGGCCACCATCGTCTTGACCAGCCATAACATGGACGACGTCGTGGCCCTCTGCCCGCGGGTCCTCATCATCGAGCGCGGCGCGCTGCTCTATGACGGCCCGTTGGGCGAGCTGGTGGCCGAATACGCCGACCACAAAGTCATCCGCGCCGTCTTCGAGCGGCCGGTCACGGCCGCCGAGCTCGCGCCCTTGGGCAAAGTCATCGAGGCAGACGGCCTGCACGCCGTGCTCGAGGTGCCTCGCGCCCAGGTGTCCAAGATGGCCGCCGAGCTCTTGCGCGCCTTGCCCGTCGTCGACCTGACCATCGAGGAAGCCGCCATCGACGACATCGTCCGCAAGATCTTCACCCACGCCTGACATGCGCAAGTACCTCGTCAGCTACACCATCGCCCTGCAGCAGGTCCTGCAGCGGCGCTCGTCCTTGCTCATGGACCGGGTCGGCGGCATCGCCGTGATCGTCAGCCTGTATTATTTCTGGATGACCCTGCTCGGCGGCAAGGACTCCTTCCTCGGCTACAGCCGCGAGCAGATGCTGTCCTATGTTCTGGCGATGAACGTCCTGCGCTCCTTCGTCTTCACCGGCCGCGGCTGGGAGCTGGTGGGAGACATCTCTTCGGGCCGGATATCCTCGTACCTGGTCCGGCCCATCAGCTATCACGGTTATGCGCTGGCGCTCGACCTGGCGCAGAAGACCGTCCATCTGGGAGCCTCTTTCCTGGAGGTCGGCCTGCTGGTCCTCATCGTCAAGGCCCCGGTCTACCTGCCGCATGCCTGGACGACCTGGCTCCTCTTCGCGGTATCGGTGGCCTTATCGAGCCTGATCTTCTTCTTCCTCGAATTCATCGTCAGCTCGCTGGCTTTCTGGACCTCGGAATCCGGCGGGCCGCTGTTCTGCTTCGAGCTCTTCCTGCAGTTCGCCGCCGGCACCTTCTTCCCGCTCGACGTCCTGCCCGCCGCGCTGCGGCAGGTCCTCCAGCTGACGCCCTTCCCTTATATGGTCTTTCTGCCGATCAACATCTACCTGGAGCGCGTCGGCGCCGGCGAGGCGCTGGGCATACTGGCCGTGCAGGGCGCCTGGCTTGCCGCCATCGTCTGGGCGGCGTTGTCGGTCTGGAAGGTCGGCCTGCGAAACTACGCCGCGGAGGGCGGATGAAGGCGTTGGCCCGCTACTGGCGCCTCTGGACGCGCATGGCGGCGATGAGCCTGCAGGCCCAGCTGACCTATCAGCTCGGCGCGCTGGGCTTCTTGATCGGCAAGCTCATCCGCCTGCTCTTCTTCTTCGCCTTCGTGGCCGCCGTCTTCCAGCACACCGACAGCCTCGCCGGCTACTCGCTGGCCCAGACGGCGCTGTTCTTCCTGACCTTCAACATCGTCGACATGACGGCGCAGATCTTCTTTCGCGGCGTCTATGGCGCGCGCCGGGTCGTCGCCGAAGGCGATTTTGACTTTTACCTGATCCAGCCCTGCTCCCCCTTGTTCCGGATGGCCTGCTCCACGGTCGACTTCCTGGACATCCTCACGCTGCTGCCCGTGCTGGTCATGACGGGTCTTGTCTTCCAGCGCCTCCCGCCGGCGGGCTGGGAGCGCTACGCGAGCTACGTCCTGCTGACCGCCAACGGGATCGGCATCGCCATGGCCATCCACGTCTTCGTCGCGGGGCTGGCCGTGCGCACGCAGGAGCTCGAGAACGCCATCTGGATCTACCGGGACGTCATGTTCATGGGGAAGTTCCCAGTCGACATCTACGGCACGACCGCCCGCTGGCTGCTGACCTTGGTGGTCCCCATCGCGGTGATGTGCACCTTCCCGGCCAAGGCGTTCCTTGGGCTGCTCAGCCCGGCCTGGGTCGCCTACGCCTTCGGACTCAACGCGCTTCTTCTGGCCGCCTGCTCCTGGTATTGGCTGGACTCGGTCAAGAGCTACACCTCGTCTTCGAGCTGAGCCTCCTCATCCTCTCGCTCACCCTCTTCCTTGAACCATCCCCGCGTCGCCGCCGCCGAGAGGACGGCGGCGCCCAGCCCCCCCCAGAGCAGGGCCCGGCGCTGACGGCGGCTGAGGGGCTTCATGGGAGAGCGCGAGGCCTGAGCCTTGGAGGCCGGACCCGCGCAGGACCAGGCGCCCGCCACGCCCTCGAGGCTTTCGCCTCGCATCACCCTGCCGGCGACGGCGACTCCGGCGACGAGCAGGAACATCAAAGCGGCGAACTTGAACAGCCTGCCGTAGAAGCCCATGCCGGTGCGCTCCCTCAGCGTCGGTTCAAGCCGCGCCTCCCGAAGAGTCGGGCTTGACGAGCTTGCGGGCCGGGCCGAACATGGGCCGCCAGAGCCCGCCGCTCGAGAAGCACTCCCAGCCCCAGCGCAGCCAGGCCAAGAGCGAGTCCGCCAGCCAAAGCGCCCAAGCCAGCATGCAGGCGCGATAGAGCAGCAGCGGCACGGAGAGCACCCAAGCCCGCGGCGGCGTGAGCCCGGCGCGGTCCTGATACCAGGCCAGCAGCTGCGAAGTCGAGCCGTTGCCGGAGATCTGCATGTCGGGCAGGCCCAGAAGACCCTGCTTGATCGAGTTGAACAAAGACGACAGCGCCAGGAGCGTCAGGAACACGAGGAAGGCCTGGGCCGCGTCGAACTCCCGGGCTCCCTGCGGGGTGTGCTTCTTCCGAAGCCCGAGCGCGAGCAGCCAAACGGCCACCAGCGCCGCCGACGTGATCGGGACCTGGGTGAGGCCGACGAGCAGCAGGAACCACTGGCGCGCGCGCAGCGGCGTCCAGTCGAGCCGTCCGAGGCCGAGGCTGATCAAGAAGAAGACGGCCAGCAGGCTCCAGAACTGCACTGCCGGCCCCAGGCGCGGCCCGCCCAAAAAGAGCGTCCAGCGGTCGACCGGCATCGACAGCCGCACGGAGGCGTTGACCGAAGCGGCTCCCAAGTCGACGGCGGGCGTCCGGTAGAAGAGCCCCAAGCCCCGCGTCTGTCTCCAACTCAGCGCCGCGCCGTGAGAGCCGGGCTGGATGGGGAGGCTGACCTTGCGGCCTTCCTGACGGACCGGTTCGAGCCGCCCGTCGATGTGCACGCTCTTGAGCTCGGCGCCCTCAGGCAGCGTGAAAGCATGCACGCCGCCGCGGCTGGAGCGCAGGCTCAAGGTCAAGGTCGCGTCCGAAGCGCGCAAGCCGGGCTGAAGGGCCAGGACGCTCGAGTCGATCGTGAAGGTCTGGCCGGCGACGCCCTGCGGGCGGGTCACGGCCAGCTCGATGGACTCGCCCGGCCAGGGCCGCCACTGGCGCATGCGGATGCCTTCGCCCCAATCCTGATGGACGGGCGCCAGCCCCTTGACCTCGGCATGCCAGACCGGGCCGAGCTCCAAGTTCCAGAGCTCCACGAAGCCGGCGGCCTCGGAAGCCGTCAGCTTGAGCGCCGGGGACTCGTTGAGCACCGACTCCCAAGAGGCTTCCTCCGCCTGGGGCCCCAGGTGGACCTCGGCTTTCCCTTTAGCGACCCGCAGGCCCGGCGTGGTGACCGATTCGCCAGGCAGCAGCGGCACCTGGACGACGACCGGCGATCCCGCCGGGGTCAGCCGCGCGACGCGCGTAGCCAGCGTCCAAGAAAGCCCGAGCTTGAGCGTCCGCTCGACGCGAAGGAACGGAGGATAGTTGCCCTGCTGGGAAGCGCCGACGCCGGCGGCCTTCAGGCCTTGAGCTCGGCTGAGCTGAAGGTCATCCTCGGCCTCGCCGTCTTCATGGACCCCGTCGACCGTCCAGCCGACGGCGGAGAGCTCGACGCGGCGCGGCTTGAGCGGCAAGGCCAGTTGGATGGAATCCGCCGCGGAAAGCGCGCCTTCCAGCAGGACCTCATGGGAGCCGGCCGGCAGCGCCAGCCAGAGGCTGCCGCCGGAGTCGCGGCGCACCGGCGCGGAGACGCCGCCCAGCAGCACGCGCGACGGCGACCATTGTTTGGCTCCGCCCGGCAAAGGGATGGCGGTGGCCGCGGCGGCGTGGACCTCGAGGCGGGCGCGCAGGAGCGAAGGCGTCACTTCCAGGCGCAGGCGCGGGATCTCGGCGCAGCGCGGCGAGCAGTCCGGAGCCTCGAGCAGGCGGTTGGCCAGCTCCTGAAGGATGGCGGGCGTCGGAGTGGCGTCATCGTCGGCCTCCTGGGCGTGAGCGGGGGCGAGGGAGACCGCCAGCAGGAGGACGGGCAGGATGCGCTTGAAGGCGTCCTGCCAGCCCGTGCGGGTGCGCAGCGGTTCCAGCCAAGCGCCGACGGGCAGCCCGAGGAAAAGCAGGATCAAGAGCGCCATGAGCGCGACGCGCGTCAGCGTCAGGAAGAATTCAAGACAAGGCGAGACCAGCCAGAACCTCATGCGCTGGTCCTTGGCTACCGGCCCCTTCCAGGTCAAAGATACCTCCCGCCAGCTCCAATTCGGCAAGCCGGGGCCGGTGTTGACGACGGTCTTGGGGTCCAAGGCGTAGGACTGCTTGGCCATCGGCGGAGCGGCCGGCGCGGGAGCCGGCACGGCCATCGGCGCGAGCATCGGCGCGACCATCGGCCCCGCCGAGCCGCGGACGGCCATGACCCGGCCGGCCTTCTTTGATTTCCGGAGCTCCCTTCGCGCCATCTGCCGGGCCGACAGCTCATTCTGCCGGAGCTCTTCGGCCTCCATCTGCGCCCCGCGCAGGTCCCCCCCGCCGCCGCCCATCTCCGAGGCCGCTCCGCTGACCATCGACATCTCGGGTTCGGCCAAGCTGCCCGACTGGAACTTATCCAGGCCCGACAGGCGGCCGAAGCTCCCTCGCTTCATCCAACCGAAGGACTGCTCGAGCTGCGGATGCAGCGCCGTGCGCAGCTGCTGCACGGCGAAAGGGATGGCGATGAGCACCAGCAGGCCCCAGGCCGCCTTGCGTCCGATATGAACGGCGCGCTGGAAACCGCCTTCAGGCAAGACCCGCGCCAAGGCCTCCGCGGCCAGCACGATCAGCCAGGCCCAGCGCGGCGCGCCCGGCTCATGCCAGGCCAGCGCCGCGCAGAAGAGCGCGGAGCCCCCCCAGCGCGGCCCCCAGAGCCGCCCGACCGAGAGCCCCAGGATGACGACCAAGAAAAGGTCCAGCAGCGTCCAGACGCCCACCCAGGTGGGAGACGCCGCATCGACGCCGCTGACGTAAATAAGCCTCCAGCCAGGGGGCAGCTGCAGGTGAGCGGAGACGCGCTCGAAATCGTGGCTCCAGCCGACGGCGGGCAGGCTCCAGCCGCGCCGGTCGATGCGGCTGTCGGCTTGGACGGAGACCTGGCCCTGGCGGACCTCGATGCCGGCCGGCCCACCCGGCTTGAGCGACGTCAGGAACTGGTCGCGCCCGTCCGAGGCCGCGCGCCCAAGCTGCGTCTCGGGTCCCATCTCCAAGCGCCAGCTGCGTGATAGGCGGCCCGACAAGGAATCCTGCACCGACAGGCCGCGGCCGTCGAAATCCAGCCACAGCCGGCGCATGAGCCCAAGACGGTCGGACTCCGGGTCGGCGTCGCCGCGGCTGCGCTCGGTGAGCTTGAGCGCGCTGCCGGGCTTCATAAGATAAGTCGGATAGCTCCGCCAGCCTTCGGGCATCTCCGTCTGCTGGGGATCGATGGCCGGCGCGCCCTCGACATCGACCAGCCGCAGTTCGTTGTGAGCGGCAAAGGCCCAGGCTTCTTCGTCGTCCCAGGTCCCGCCGGCGGGCGCCAGAGCCAGCTCCTTGGCTGGGCCAAGATGGCGGGCCACAAGGGACAGGTCCCAGGTGCCGGCGCGCGCCTGGACGCGCAGGCGCCCATCAGGGTCCAAGCGCGCGGGCAAGGGCCCCGTCAGGGACATGGCGACGAACCCCGCGGGCAAGGCTTTTCCCAGCAAGACCTCCCGGTTCTTGCCGGAGACCTTCAGCTGGATCTGCGTCGCCAGCTGCAGCGGCAGCTCGTCGATGACCAGGCGGTGCACGGCCACCGTGAGATGGCTCTCCTGCGCTTCTTCCTTGCGAGCCTTTTGGACCCAGAGGCGTCCCGACTCGTCGCGCACCGGAAACGCCACCTCCTTGCCGAGCACGGTCAAGGACAACAGGCCCGTCTCGACCGGCACGCTCAGCATCTCCGGCGGCGCGTCCCACTCGAATGATCCCGTGATCGCATGCGGGCCGGACTTGAGCTTGACGCCTGGTGCCTCGCCGCGCAGGATCACGACGGCCGGCGCGCCGTCGACCTTGACCTTCTGAGGCCAGGCTCTGGCCTCGCCCGGAAGCGCCACCCAGGACTCGGCGTAGAGGCGCCAGTTCTGCGAGAAGCTGCCGCCCTTCTCACGAAGCTCCAAGGTCAGCGCCGAAGGCCAAGCGCAGGCCCGGTCGTCGGCCGCGCCCTGCAGGAAGGGGCATAGCGCTTCCTCATGACCGGCGAGCACCCATTTGACCCAAGGCTTGAGCGGCGTGGGGACGTCTTCTTTAGAGAGCGGCGCGGCCTGGGCCGCAGCCGCCAGCGTGGCGATCGCCAGCGAAAGCAATAGAGGTATTCTCATAGTCCCCCGGGAGATCTTCAAGGCCAATTATGCCCCCCAATCAAGGTTCGGTCAAGGGCGGACAGGTCCATGTTCACGGACTGATATGGACGAGCCGGTCAAGCCAGCCGTAGTATCGTC
>CAZEAE010000018.1:0-59828 GCA_964510095.1 uncultured Elusimicrobia bacterium
AGGGACCTCTAATGAGTGCGCCCGGCATGACGACCGCCGGGCGCTTGATAACGACGAAGCTGGCCGGGCAACCATATCCGTAGGCTTAGCTCTTAAAAACGCTGTTGATACCTAGTGTTTTCATGATCGACTTGCCCCGGGGCAACGCCCAAAACCCCGTGAACATGGAGACAAGGCTGCCTTGACGCCTTCAGGCTCCGGGGCTATACTCGGACGAGCAAGGAGGCATCATGCCCGAACTGCACGCCGCTTTTTCGCCCAGCCGCTACCTGATCCGCCGCAAGGTCTTCAAGCTCTTCGGCGGAGCGTTCCACATCTACGCCGAGGACGAGCGGACGGTCTGCTTCTACGCCGAGCAGAAGGCCTTCAGATTCAAGGAGGAATTCACCGTCTTTGGCGACGAGGCCATGGCACAGCCCTTGCTTCGCATCCAGGCCCGTCAGGTCCTCGACTTAGGCGCCACCTACGACATCACCGATGCCGTCGGCGGCCAGAAGGTCGGGGCCGTGCGGCGCAAGGCCTTGGCGAGCATCCTGCGCGACACCTGGGAGGTGCTGGGGGCAGATGACCAGGTCCTCGCGACGGTGATGGAGGACAGCCTTCTGTGGGCGCTGTTCCGGCGCGTGCTGAGCAACCTCGTGCCCCAGTCCTACGACATCAAGGCCGCCAACGGCATGATAATCGGGCGTTTCAAGCAGCGCTTCAACCTATTCATCTTCAAGATGGACCTGGAGTTCTTGGCCGACAGGGGCACGGCGGCCTTGGACCGCCGACTCGGCATCGGGCTGGCCACCTGCATGATGGCTATCGAGGGCCGTCAGCGCTAGGCCGGCTGAGGCTATCTCAAGGCCGCGGACTCGGCCAGCCAAGCGGCGTCCGCCCGTGCCGTGAGCGCGGTCAGGGCGTTGGCCGCTTTCTTGGCCGCGACCAGGTCATCAGCCGCGAGGGCCGCCGTATAAGCCTCGGCCAGAGGCGCGCAGCGTCGGACCAACTCGCTCAAGCGCGCCATCTTGAGGTCGACGGCCTTCCAGGCAAGGCGGTCGATGTCATCGGAGAAGTAGCGCGCCAGCGCGTTGCGGCGGTCCTGGGTCGCGATCGGCAGGAAGGCCGTGCCGCGAGCGATGCGCAGCTTCAGCCAGCGCCCTCCGGGGATCTTATCGAAACCGAGG
Source organism: uncultured Elusimicrobia bacterium (assembly GCA_964510095.1). Classification (GTDB taxonomy): domain Bacteria; phylum Elusimicrobiota; class Elusimicrobia; order UBA1565; family UBA9628; genus JBBTLF01. The sequence continues at coordinate 1,170 of CAZEAE010000018.1, forward strand.
TCTGAAGCCTCCTTCTCCGTCAGCACCGAGGCGTCCAGCGAACCTGCGGAGGAGCGGGCGCGGGCGGCGCTCAGTATGCCGTCTGCCGTCCTGAGGATGGCCTCATAATGCCGGCCGCGGTTGACCGCCATCTCGAGCAGGATGCGGCCGGCCTCGGGGCTATCGGCTTGCTCGGCGGCGGAGAGCATGTGCCTCAAGGTCTTCGGGAAGGTCGAAAGCTCCTCGAAGGAAAGATATTTGGAATAGCTTCCGGCCGAGGAGTCCGAATCGAGGCTCCAGCCGGGCCAAGCAAGGGCGGAGAAGTGGAAGAGCCGGCTTTCGCCGCGGGCCAACGCGCGAGAGTAATGGGCGTGGCGCGCTTCATGGAGCAAGGCGGGATAGAAATCGACCCTGCCGAAATGGGGCAAAAGTATCCGCTTCTGAGCGGAGAGGAAGGCCGCGCTGTCGCCGATGAAGCCCGGGAGGTAATCCAGCGAGACGCCCAGCCTGGCCTTGAACTCGGATGCCAAAGTGTTCAGGCGCGAGGCGCCTTGGGCGGGCAGGACCGTCAAGCCCTGGTGGACCTTGGCGCCGTGCTCGAAGGAGACGGGGGCGGTGAGGATGCCGGCGGTCTCGACGAGGGCCTTGGTCTCCCCCGGCGCTCCGTCGAGGCTTTCCCAGCCGGCCTGACGGGATTCTTCCAGGACCGTCCGGTAGCGGGAGGCTTCGGCGCCGTCGAATTCGATGTCCCAGCCGGCTCGCAGGCGATTCGTGAAGGCGGCGTCGAAGCGTTCGGAGAGGTCGGAGCCTTGCTCCAGAGCGGCGACCGGGGCGTCATAGGACCCCGCGGGAGCGGCGGCGCTGGGAGTCAGACCTGCTGCGGCTGAAAATAAAGCCGCATTCGGGACGACCGACAGCGAGGGTGAAAGCATCAAAGGGGTCGATGACGGGGCGAAGACGCCTGCAGCCGGCGAGAGGGTCAGCGTCAGCGGGGGCAGGACGGGCGGCGCGGTCTGCTGGCGGGCCAACCGGGCATTGAGCGTGACGCCGGCGGCCCGGCAGGGGGCCAGAGCGGCCAGCAGCGCCAGGACGGGGAGCAGGGTTCCCATGCCCTAAGGATAGAGGGTGGACGCCGATTTTTCCTGGGCCCTTTGGCCCGAGAGTCCTTAACTTTCGGCGCGGGCTCGGCGGAGCTCGAGCCAGACGCCGGCGGCCGCCAGCGCCATGATCAGGCAGCCTAAGAGCTGCGTCGCTTGGCCGATGCCCACGTCGTGCGTCAGCAGGCCCATGGTCTCGAAGAGCGTCGTCCAGTCATGCTCGCCGCTGCCGATGAGCTCGAGCTGCTGGGCGCGGGCGTCTCCCATGTAGCGTCCGATGCCGAGGAAGTTCTGGCCGAACCAGCCTAGGCAGGCGAAGGCCGAGGCTTTCTCCCCGCGCTTGAGGAAATGCAACAGGGCCGCGGCCGGCATCAAGAGCTGCATCAGGGTCCCGCCCAAGACCGTGATGAAATGCACCCCGAGCAGGCCGAAGATCGGGTGTCCGGCCTCGTGGAAGGCCAGGTCGACGAGGTCGAGCGGCCAGAAGAGCTTCTCGAGCCATGGCTTGCCCGCGAGCAGGACGAGGGATAGGACGGCCGTGCCGATGAGGACGCCGGGATGCGACCAGCGCCGCTCATTGCCGGCGTTCAACGCAGGCCCGCTTTCCCGACGGCGTTGAACTTGAGCCCGTAACGGGTGGCGTTGCCTTTGGTCTTCGTCCAGACGATCCGGCCGGTGACATAGAGGACGCCTTCTCCGAGCAGCCGCAGGCGCGCCTGGATGCGCGCGCCGCGGGGAAGGGCCTGGGTGCTGGTGAAGCAGGCCCCATCCGTGGAGAGGTCGACCAGGCGCAGGACGGCGTCGACCAGCTTGCCCTGGCTGTCATAGATCTCGAGCACGCTGTCGTGCTTGACGCGGCGGGCGCGGCGCTTCTCTTCGGGGGTTCGGCTCATAGGTTCAGTATACCGCGAAATCGAGGGCGAGGTTCTCCTGCCTGGCGGTGGGCGTCTGCGCGCCTTTGGTCAGCTCCATCACGCGCGCGCCCACCCTGCGGTGGAGCTCGCTGACGCTCAGGCTGCCGCTGCCGTCGAGGTCCGACGCCTTGTCGTCGCGCAGCGCCTCGAGGAGAGCATGGGTGAAGACCCCGTTCTTGAACTCCGCGGACTCGAAGGCGGACTCCACGCCGCCGGCCGAGGAGATGACGGCGGCCCCGGTGCCGCGGCGCAGGTCGGCGAACATCTCGCGCATCAGGTCGAAGGCCGAGCTCAGCCCGAGGGCGCTAGTCTTCAGGCGCTTGAACCCGCGGCTGGCCACCAGGGCGCCGGGCGCAGGCGCCGGGTCTTTGCCGGCGACCGTCGTCACCGAGGCCGCGTCGACCTCTCCCGAGTTGCAGGTGTCCATGAGCAGGAGCTTGCGCCGCGGCAGGATGCCGTCGAAGAGGCTTTCAAGCTCGGCGTAGGCCAGGCCGCGGCCCTTGGGCTGGGCGAAATCCACGTCCTTGGTGGCGAAGTAGAAGTCGTAGTCGTCGCTGAGCAGGCCGTGCCCCGCCACGAAGACGACGACGGTGTCGTCGACCTTCGCTCCTGCCAGGCTCCGTTTGGCCGCGAGGATCTTCTCGCGCGTGGCGTCGCCGTTGACGAGCGTGATGGGGATCACTTTGCCGTAGAGCCCCCGATTCGAGGCCGAGAGGGCGCCGACGACGTCCTGCGCGTCTTTGGCCGCGTAGGTCAAAGACATCGACTTGTCGTCATAGTCGGAGACGCCGATGGCCACCACGTACAGGTCGGGCTTGGGTGAGGGGCCGGTGTAAGTCACGGTGAAGCCTTCGCGCAAGGATTCCCCGCCATGCTCGTTGAGCGCCGAGACTTCGACTTTATTCTTACCGGTATTGAAGGCGATGTCGAGCTCTTTGTCCGCGGCTTGAGAGCCTTTTACGTCTACGCCGCCGCTGCCGAAGACGGCCACGTCGTTGATGAAGACCAGCAGCCGGTCGAGCTTGTGGACGCCGCCCTTCGCCCGGACTTTCACCCTCAGGCGGGGCTCGCCGGTGGAGAGCGGGATGTTCTGGGTGAGGATCTCGAGCGTGGGCAGGTCGAAATCGCCGGCCAGGCGCTCTTCGCTGAAGCCCGCGCGGGCGTGCCGCTTCTGCACGGCGCGGCGGTAGGCGTCGATGGTCGAGGCGGATGCCAGACCCAGGCGCTCCATCAGGATGTCGGGGCGGTTGAGGCGCAGGTCGAACTGGTCGAAGGCGTAGGCGCGGTCGCCCATCCGGAAGGCGATGCCGGCGCCGACCTTCTTGGAGCTGGTGTAGTAGCCGTCCGGCGTGGCGCCGACGAACTCGGCGCCGCCCGCCAGCGCGAAGAGCCGTGCCTTGACCTCGCCGGTGGCGGCGTCCAGGACGGTCAGCACGCGGTCCTCGGAATAAGCGACGATGAGCCGGCCGTTCGGAGTGAACCGCAGCGACAGCAGGGTTCCCGGCCGGACCGGCGTCGACCATCTCTTCTGGCGCAGGCTGGAGTCGAGGAGGAGGACGTCGCCGTTCTCGGTCGAGGCGGCGACCCAGCGGCCGTCGGGCGAGAAGCGCGCCTCCCAGAACCTGGCCCCCGCGGGCGCGGAGGTCAGGACGGTCTTGCCGTCGAAGAGGGCGACGCGGAGTTTGGTGTCCCATTCGCAGACCATGGCGACGCGTTTATCGTCGGAGTCGAAGCCCCGGACGAACTGCGCGCGTCCCTTCAGGGCGCGGCCCATGATCTGGCCGGTCTTGATGTCGCGCAGGAGATAAGCGTCCTTGGAGTATTCGAGGAAGCGCCGGCGATCGGCGCTGTAGCCGAAGGTGCTGTCCGATTTCAGTGTTTCGACGCGGCTGGCGCCGGTCTCGACGTCGAACCAGACCAGGGTGGTCCAATCCGGCTTGCCCTCCCATCTTTCCACTTTCCCGCCCACGCTGCGGCCGTCCGGCGTGAAGACCACGGCCCCCGAGAAGCCGTTGGGGTTCTTCGGGTCCGTGAGCAGCCGGCGGACGGCCCCGGTCCGCGGCTCGACCACCGACAGCCACAGGTGTGGTTCACCGCGGCTGTCCCTGGCGACTCCGTTGACGGCGAGCTGGCGGTCGTTCGGCGACCAAACGACGCCGTAAGTCCCGGTCCTCGCGGCGCCCGGAGCGGCCAGGTCGATCGTCTGGCTCAGACGTCCCGTCGCCAGGTCGAACAGTCGCAGGTAATGGTCCCCCATCACGGTGGCCAGGCGCAGGCCGTCTGCGGAGATCGAGAAGGACTTGTCGTCGACCAACGACAGCGCTTCGCCCGGAACGCTGAGCCGCGCCAATCGGGCTTCCACGTCCCAAGCCCTGAACCCCGAGGGACTGCCGGTGCCGCCTCCGGGAGCGTCGGAGATGACCAAAAGGCTGCCGTCGGCAGCGAACCCCAACGGGTAGGTGCCGCGAGTCGTGCTGATCGCCGGGATCTCGTATTCGCCGCCGTCGGCGAGTTCGATGACCCGCGTCCTCGGATCGTTGCCGATATAGCCGTGTCCGAAGACCGAGAGCCGGGTGCTGTCCGCGTTGAACTTGCAGATATGGAAGCCGAACACCTCGGCCGTCAGCCAGGCTTTGACGCGCCGGCGCGCGGGGACGTCCCAGAGCTCCGCCCAGGCCTTCTTGTCGAGTTCGCCGTAAACGAAAAGATAGCGGCCGTCGGGGCTGACCGCTTGGTTCGATTGCTGCAAGGCTTCGGGCGGCGCCGCGCCGAGGTCGACCTCCGCCGCTTTCGCCGGGTCGTAGAGGGTGAAGCGCTTCTTCTCGTAGGTCCCGGTGAAGCCGACCACCAAGCCGGCTTCGGCGCTGTAGTCGGGGTCGAGCCAGCGCTGCGGCAGCTCGGATATAAGGTCGCCCGAACGCAGGTCATAGACCTGCACGACGTGCTTCTCGGTCTGCAGGATGATCAGCTTCGTGCCGGTCTTGTCGATGCCCAAGACGTCGGGCGTCCGGTCAAGCGCTTTGCGGACCATCCGCTTGATCAGCTTGCCCGAGGCGGTCTCGTAGACGCTCACGCCGAAGGGATCGTTCTTCTCGGCGTGGTGGACGGCGAAGAAGGCGCTGTCCGGCGAGAAGGCCAGCTCCCCGGAGCCGCAGGAGAAGTCCAAGCTGCCGAGGTCGATGCGCGCCACCGGCAGGTCGCTGTCGACCCGCCAGATCAAGAGCGCGTTGTCCTTGGTCACGAAGCTCTTGGCGTCCGGCGACAGGAAGATCTCGCAGGCGGGCACGCCGCCGTGGTGCCCCACGTACTGGCGGACGATGCGCCCGGTCTTGAGCTCCCAGAGCTTGATGACGTTGTTGCCCAGCGTCAGGACCCTTTGCCCCCCGGGCAGGAAGGCGGCGGACTTCACATCGGCGCTGTGCGCAGACTGCACGACGAGGTCGACCGGCGCGGCCTGCGCGGCGGCGGCGAGCAAGACGAGGCTGATGAGCGCCAAGAGATCCTTCATGCGTCTAACCCAGGAGCTGGCGCCAGCGGCGCCCGAGGTCCCGGCCCGTGCGGACGTCGGAGACCTTCTGCGCGGCGATGAGCAGGGCCGCCGGGTTGCCGTGCGCCGCCAGGGCTTTGCCGACGGCATATTCGGCGCCGTTGGGGACGACGAAGGACAGGCGGTAGGGCTTGCCCGCCGCGCGCAGCTTCAGGCCGCCGCCGAAGTAGTACCACGGGAAGACGATCCCGTCGACCTCCGCGCGCGAGACGTCGAAGACGACGGCGTCGGGCGTCGTGAAGCGCAGGCGGCCTTTCTGGAGGTCCAGCCAGCCCGGGATGGACACGGTCCAGCCTTCCAGGAGCCAGGCGTCGGAGGCGAAGTCCTCGGGAGTCATCGAACGCTATTATAATAGAAAAAGCCCAAGAGCGCCGAGTCTCTTGGGCTTTTAGGGGCGAGCTGGAGCTTACGCAACTGCGCCTGCGGCGTGCGGCTGTCGTCCCCGACGGGGACGACAGCTTGAAAGACCAGGACGAGCGGATTGCGCATTTTATTGCAGGGTCCCAGACGGCTGTAGGTCCATTGTCCGCTGTGAGGGAGGTCTTTAGACCCCTGCATGGCGCGTGCCGAGACTGCATACTACCTCAACAGGTTCTCTCTGTAGCCTGGGGGATCGGCCCCGGGGTATCCACGATCCGGCCTTAACCGGATGAGTCCAGGGAAAGCGTTCGCAGCGAACGCTTTCCTGATTTTTTTGGAGGCTCATGGATATAAGAGGTTGGCTTAAGCTCACACCGGCGCTGCTTATTGCATGCGTCCTCTTGCCGGCCTGCAAGAAAAAGCCCGCTCTCCCCGCTCTTCCCCTTCGCCCTGCCGCACCCGTGGTTGCAGAGGCGACCAAGCCTCCCCCTGAGATCACGGAAAGCGCGCTGACCCAGCAATACCAGAATTCTAAGATGGCCCCAGAGAAGATCGCCCTTCTGATGTCCAGCATACCCATGATGGTCGCTTCGTCCAAACAGGCGGTGAAGGACCGCAAAGAACTGGTGCTACCGCCTCGGGCCGGCTGGAAGCCGGAAGAGGCCAAGCGCAAGCTGAAGGTCACCCTGATCCCGGAAAAGACGATGATCCGAAAAGGCGAGGCTTTCCGCTATCGGCTGGAGATCCAGAACATCGGCCAGGAACGGATCTATATCGGCGATTCTGCCCCGTCGTTCATCAAGACCGGCAGCCTTTTTGGCAAATTCAGATTTTATGTGACCCCTCCGGCCGGTGTCGAGGAGAAGCCGATGGGGCGCCTTTATTCCAGTACGGATGAGGGGATCGTGCCGCTTCAGGAGATCGTCTTCCCGGACACGATGACGGAGACGCAAAAAGAAGCTGCTGTCACGCGGATGGTGGCGGAAGGCAACGCCGCTGCTAACTTGATGCTTTGGCTGCAGCCGGGTGAAACCCTGCTCACCAGGCCGCAGTCGCCGCCACCCAACCGATTCCGCGAGTTGAAAGCCGCCTATGATTTCGACCATCCCGGGACCTATCGCATCAAGCTCGTCTTTGATGACCTGGGAGGACATCCTGACGTAGAGGAAAGAGATCTGTTCACTCGACGAGCGAAGAATCGGGGAATCAGCCTCCAGGAAGTCTATAGACTGGACGCGATTACAAATAGGGAGTTGGGCATCAGCATCGAACAACAAAAGAAGGATCGCCAAAAGGAGATACAGGATTTCGATAAGCGAAAGCTCACGGCTATCGGACGAGTCGAATCCAACACGGTCTTGTTGGAGGTGATGCCTTGAAACCTCTAATCATCGCCCTCCTTCTTATCCCCGTCCACGCGTTGGCCGCATCCAAGCCCTGTAAGCCTAAGAGCACCGAGCTGTGCACGCCCGATGATGCCAAGAAAGATAGGATTATGAAATTTGTCAAAGCGGGCGTGGCGGCTAAGACGGCCTGGAAGAAAGCTGTGTTAGAATTCAACGCGACCCACGGCGCCGAGCCCGGTGTGGAGATCGATGAGGTTCGTTGGGCGCTGATCAATACGATCCGAGATGAAGAAAAGAAGATGAACGATAACTGCAATCAGGCCATTGAGCTGGCGCAGGACTACTACCATGCCGGTCCCACGAAAAAGCACGGCTTTTTGGCACAGCCCAGGTATGGGGACGGCAAGGCCGATTGGCTAAAAAATAAGGGAGCGAACTGGAAGCCGGTATTCTCTAACGCGAGCATGGAAGTATACCGGCGATGGGACACAAGCGACGAAAACAACAAGAACTGGCGCTGGCGTTACTTCGGTGCCCCTAACAAGAAGACAGAAGGTGGATTCACGCAGGTGGATGGATCGGTCGGTATCCTGCCGGCAACTTTCGATATCGCGGCAGAGACTGACAATCCAGGCGTCCTCGCCTCCGCGATCCATCACGAAGCCGTCCATTTCGATGAACTCCTAGTTGACGGCGCGGACACCCCCGAAGACGGCGAGGTGCGAGCTTACGGCGCAAGCCTGGCGGTCGCCGATATCTTCGAGTTGACTGGCAAGATGAGGGAAGTGTATCAAGGCCAGTTCGATGAAAATGCAAGGGCCATCCAAGCGAGCAAGGATGATCCAACCAAGAAGCTCAAGTCCTTCTATGTCGCTCCCGAATACGAGGCATTCCTAAAGCAGGAATATGAGCACGAGGATGCCCGTAAGAAGAACCTTGATGCGTACTATGTCCAGCTGAAAGATACGGTCAAGGCCGCGCGCGAAGAGCGCCAGCAGAAATGGGAAAGAGAACGGGAGGCCCAGATTGACCAGCACTTGGCTTTCATCAAGGAGGTTTGCAGGAGGGCTTGCCGGACCCCGCTGCGGCCGGGAGATTTCAGCGGACTCTACAGTGATGAGAGTATCGCCTACTCGCGTGTTCGCAGCCAGCACCTCGCGGCGCATGCCGGAAAGCAGTTGAGCTGCGGGGACCAGTTGTATGCGGACGTCCTGGCCCGGTTGGCCGGCGAGGCTGGCAATGAGCTCACCACGAGCCTTTTCAACGATTTGGTCAACCCGATGCTCCAGGCAAAGGAGAGGCGGGAAGCTGAAGACGCCGCTTTGGTCCGGACCAACCAGATCGCCGAGATGTTCGGTTTCGGGGGGCTCGACGATATCGACTCCGACGGGAGGCACGTCTTCAAGGCGTCGCCTCCGGTGAAGCTCAGGGTCAGATATCAAGACGACCTGATAGCCTTCTTGTTCCTGAAAAGGAGCTGCCTCGACGCGCAGGTCGCCCAGCCTTCCGCTGAAGCTTTGGGAATCCTTAGAAAGGGGATTCCCGAGCGGGAATTCATGGCTCGGCTATCGGCCGCCTTCAAAGCTCCTTACGATAGATACCCCCCTATAGAAGACCACTGCCTGAATTATCTCATCAGCAACCCGACCTGGCTGACCTCGGCCGCGAACCTTGAATCGCTGCTGGCTGATCTGCGAAAACAGCAGAGGGACCTCGAGGGGAATCGCAGGAAGGCGGAAGCCCGGAACCGGGCCAACGAGCGCGACCAGAAGCGGATCGATGATCGCAATGAGAGGATCCGTGAGCGCGCCGAGGCCCGTAGGGATCACCCCAACGCCGATTTCACGCCGGCTATAGAAGCGATCCGGCGCGCCAGGGAACACGGGCTTCCGTAAAAAAAGCCCAAGAGCGCCGAGTCTCTTGGGCTTTTATAGGGGTCGGCGGGCTTAGATGAAAAGGGCCAGGATGGCGTTGAAGCGGCGCGTCATCGAGACCAGGAGGCCGTGGTACTCGATGGGCTTGGGATAGACCTCGATCTTCTCGCCCAGGTCGGAGGCTTCGATCGGGATGGTGAAGTAGAAGCTGGCGCCGACCCCCCTCCAGCTCTCGGCCCAGATGCGGCCGCCGTGCAGGGTGACCATGGCGCGGGCCAAGGTCAGGCCCAGGCCCGTGCCTTCGGACTTGCGCACGTTGCTCTGGGACTGGATGAACATGTCGAAGATCTTCTCGATGTCTTCCGCGGGAATGCCGCGGCCGGTGTCGCGCACCCGGAAGACCAGGGTCCCGGCATGCTCGAACTTGCCTTCCTTGACGGACACCGTCACCGAGCCGCGCGACGGCGTGTACTTGATCGCGTTGGAGATCAGATTGGTCAGGACCTGCACCACGCGGCCGGGTTCGGCCGAGATGCGGGGCAGCGGGCCGTCGGACTCCCGGCTCAGCTTGACGCCCTTGGAGATCGCCGTCGCCTGCAGGCTGTCGAGGGCTTCTCCGACCAGCTGGCGGGCGTCGCAAGGCTCTTTGTCCAGGCCCATCTTGCCGGCCATGATCTTGGCGTGGTCCATGATGTCGTTGACCAAGCCTTCGAGGCGGGCGGTGTTGCGCACGGCCAGACTCAGCATCTGCTTCTCATCGGATTCGAGCTTGGACTGCACCTGCTCGGAGAAGATCTCCAGGCCCAGGCGGATCGCCGTGATCGGCGCCCGCAGCTCATGGGTCAGATAGGAGGCTTGGACCTGCTCCGGGGTCTTGGCGGTCTCCTTGGGGGCTGGCGAGGCGGGCGCCGGGGCCGTCTCCTGCACCGGGGCGGGGAGGGACGCCTTCGGGGGCGTCCGGATCACCATGTCCTCCCACAGCGGCGGCGTCTGCGTGTCCATGGGCTTAGTATGGTTTTTAGGTGTTACAGGCGTATTACGAAATGTTTATACTCTGGGGAGGGAACAAAATCGACCCCTCAATCGTATATATAGTATGAGGCCTTCGGGACGGCAGGCGCAGCTGGAGCGGTTCATAGAGGACTACTCCGAGCGCGGCTACCAGTTCGCCTACCGCCTTTCCGGCAGCGCCGAGGAAGCCAAGGAGCTGGTCCAAGAGGGCTTCGTCCGGGTCATGGAGAAATGGGACACCTACGACGCCTCCCAGCCCATGGAGAACTGGTTCCTCACCATCTTGCGCAACATCTATATGGACGGCATGAAGCGCTACGAGAAGCGCCGCGGCGTGCCGCTCGACGCCGCCATCGGGCCCAGCGGCATGACCTTCGCCGAGTTCCTGCATGACGGCCATGACGAATCCCTGCTCGAGCGGCTGGAGCGGCAGCGCGCGACCGACGAGGTCCAGCGCGCCATGGACAGCCTGAGCCCCGAGCACCGGGCGATCCTGACGCTTTGCGACGTGCAGGGGCTGACCTACGTGAAGGCTTGCGACGTCCTGGACGCGCCCCTGGGCACCGTGCGCTCCCGGATGAACCGGGCGCGCACCGCTTTTAGAAAGGCGATGTTGGAGCATGCCAGAGAGGTTGAGATATGAGCAGCGATTGCGCGAAGTGGGAAGAGGCGCTCAGCGCCTTCGTCGACGGCCAGGCCGAGCCCGCCGAGGCGGAGGGCGCCGCGCTTCACTTGAAGGAGTGCCGGGTTTGCGCCCGCCAGGTCCGCTGGCTCAAGGCGGCCAAGGCCAGCCTTCAAGCCCTGCCTCAGCCCGCCATGCCGGCCGACCTGAAGGCATCGCTGCTTCGGGCCGCCCGGCCCAAGGAACCGGCGCCGGCGGCGGCCTGGCGGCGCCTGCGGGAAGCTCTGCGGACTCCCGCCGGCTACGGCTTGACCGCGGCCTTCGCCGCCGCCTGCGCCGTCTTGGTCTTGGACCCTCGGCCTTCCGAGGAGCTGGCGCTGGACGACGCGCTGGCGGCGCACGACGCCTACGCCCTGACCATGCCCGCCGCCAGCCCCGAGACGCTCTACGCCTCCTTGAGCGAACCTATGAGCGAGGGGGATGCCGATGAGCTTTAAGCTGGCGTTCTTGGCGGCGGCTTTGGCGCTGCCGGGCCGGGCGGCCGAGGCGCCGCCGGAGGCTCTCGATATCCTGCGCGCCGCTTCGGCCTTGCCCCGGACGCCCTATTCCGGCGAGGCCACCGTCACGCTGTTCAAGCCCGGCGCGCGAGCGCGCTTGCGGCGCCTGAGCATCCGGTTCTCCCCCCCCGACCTCTACCGCCGGGAGCTCAAGCGCAAGACCGGCGCCCTGGCCCATGTCTTCGTCTTCGACGGGAAGACCGAATGGAGCCATGACCTCAGGCTCCGCAAGGTCTGGCAAGGTCCGGTCTCAGACCCCCTGGCCAAGCGCTTCGGCCCTGACGAGGAGGTGGATCGTCTCGCGGAGAATTACGAAGTCTCGCTCGGCACCGGCGAAGCGACGGCCGGCCGTCCCACCTGGCTGCTGTCGCTGCGCTCGCGCCAGGACGGCGGTTTGCACCGCCGCCTCTGGGTCGACTGCGACCACGGGCTGATCTTGCGCAGCGAGGACTACCGGCTGGACGGCACGCTGGCGGCCTCGATGGCCTACTCGGCGGTCCAGGTGCCTCAGGAGCAAGACCCGTCTTTTTTTCGCTTCACCCCCCCGCCGGGCGCCAAAACCGTCTCCCGCCTCCAGCCGGATTTCCTGGCGCTCGACGAAGCCAAGGCGGCCTCGGGCTTGGAGCCGGTGACGCCGGGCTGGCTGCCGCCGGGCTTCGTCTTCGAGAGCCTGAGCGTCCTCAAGCGCGGGAAGCGGAATGTCATCCATTATCGCTTCTCCGACGGCATGAACGTGCTGTCCTTGTTCCAGGGACCGCCCGAGGTGCGATTGCCCACGGCCAGGCGCAGGACGCTCGACGGCAGCGCCTTGGGCTGGTCGGCAAAAGGCAGCCGCTTCCTGCTCATCGGCCCTTTGTCGGACTCCGACATGAGCCGGGTGGCGGGTTCGCTCTGATGCTGCTGCGCGACCTCCATCCGGTGGAGCGCCCGCGCGAGAAGCTGGAGGCGCGCGGCGCCGAGGCCTTGAGCGACCAGGAGCTTCTGGCTCTGCTCCTGCGCACCGGCTGCTCCGGCCAAGGCGTGCTGGAGCTCTCCGAAGCGGTCCTTAAGACCTTCGCTTCGGGGCTCTCCCGGACGCCGTACGGACGTCTGAGGGACTTCAAGGGCGTCGGCGCCAGCCGCGCCGCCGTGTTGGTCGGAGCTTTCGAGCTGGCGCGCCGGCTTTCGGGGCAGGCGGAGCAGCGTCCGGTCCTGGATTCTCCGAGCCGGGTCCTCGACCAAGTCCCGGCCGGGATCCGCGCGGGGCGCAAGGAGCACTTTCTGGCGTTCTACCTCAATGCGCGCAGCCAGCTGGTCCATCATGAGACGGTCTCGGTCGGCACGCTGTCGGCCAGCCTGGTCCATCCTCGCGAGGTCTTCGCCCCCGCCTTGTCTCACTCCGCCGCCGCCCTCATCGTCGCCCATAACCATCCTTCCGGCGATTGCAGCCCTTCGCCGGAGGACAAGGACGCCACGCGCAGGCTCAGCCGCGCCGGCGAGCTCATGGGCATCCCGCTGCTCGACCATCTGATCGTCTCCGACGGCGGTTTTTTCTCGTTCAAAGAACATGGGCTGATGTCCTAGTTCATCGCCCCGACATTGACAACCGGCGCCCCCGGCCCCATAATCAAGCGATGAGACGGGCCAAGGTCCTGCTGCCTTTGGTCGCGGCCGCGCTTTGCGGCTGCGACTCCTACCGCTATCACAGCGGGCGCTTCTTCGATGAGACCGGACGGACCGGCCGCGCCGTGGCCGCTCTCGAGAGCTTCATCGAGCATCGCCCGCAGGACCCGCGGGCCTGCGAGGTCCGTCTGCGCCTGGGGCGCGCCTACGCCGGCCGGCTGGGCCGATTCCTGGAGGCCCAGCGCCATTTCGAGGCCGCCGCGCGCGGTTTTCAGGATCAGCCGGCCTGCGTCGAGGCGGCGAAGGCCGGCTTGATGGATTGCCCGGATTTTTTCCCGCTGGAGGCCGGCCGCGGCTGGGTGTTCGGCGACACGGCCAGCGGCGGCCGCAACATGCGGCTGGAATGGGACTTGCGGCGCTCCGCCGCCGACAAGACCACGATCCTGGGCAGCCTGTTCGCCGGCAACAAGCGCATCAACACCCAAGAGAAGGCGTACTCGAAGAAGGATTGGGCGGTATGGGAGGGGGAGCCTGGCGCCAAGCCCGTGGCGATCCTGCGCTACCCGTACGTGGCGGGCCGCCGCTGGACGGAGCGGCGGGGAAAATACCCGGTGGATTTCCTGATCGAGGATTCCGCCGTCGAGGTCAAGACGGTCGCCGGCGCCTTTTCGGACTGCCTGAAGGTGCGCGAGACCGACCGGCGCTTCAAAGGGTCCTGGAAATACGATTACTACTGCCCCGGCGTCGGGCGCGTGAAGACGACGGCGGGCTCTCCGGGCGCCGAGAATCCCAATACGGAGCTGATCAAGGCCGTCAGGCCTTGATATGGTAGAATAACGCGCTCTATGGAGTTCCAGCTCCCCCGCCCCCTGTCGCACTCCTCGATCTCGATGTATCAGGAGTGCCCCCAGAAGTACAAGTTCAAGTACATCGACAAGATCCCGGAGAAGCCCCGGCATTATTTCTCCTTCGGCAAGAGCATCCACACCGCGCTCGAGTTCTTCTACGGCGTCAAAGCTCTTCCGGCGCCCTCCCTCGAGCAGGTCTTCGCGCATTATAAGGATAAATGGCTGTCCGAGGGCTACAAGGACGCGGCTCATGAGGCCCAGCTCTTCGAGGAGGGCAAGATGATGATCGCGGGATTCTACAAGAAGCACATCCCGGACTATCATATCCCGTTCTTCGTGGAGTACGGCTTCGAGCTGAAGGTCTCGGGCGTGCCGGTCGTCGGGTTCATCGATCGCGTCGACCGGCGCCCCGATGGCAAACTGGTCATCCTGGACTACAAGACCGGCAAGAAGAGCGACCAATCGCTCAATTCCGCCGAGGCCCAGCTGACGATGTATCAGATGGCTTGCGAGGAATTGCTCGGCGCGCCGGTGGCCGAGACCGTCTATTATCACCTGCCGACCCTCAAGGAATACCGGTTCGAACGCAAAGAGCAGCCCCGCATCGACGCCCTGCGCAGGCGCATCCTTGCCACGGCCGAAGGCATCACCCAAGGGCGTTTCGAGCCTAAGCCCGCCGAGAAGGTCTGCTTCTGGTGCGACTTCAAGCCGCTCTGCCCCGTCTTCAAGCATCAGTATCCCGCCGCGCCGCCGGCGCCGGTCAAAGCCGACGCCGAGCTCGCCATCCTCATCGACCGCTATGGCGAGCTGGTCATGAAGCTCGAAGAGCTCGGGCAGGAGGCCGAAGAGACGAAGGCGGCCCTGCTCAAGCTCCTCCGCGAGAAGGGCTACGTCCGCGCTTTCGGAAAGCGCTTCGACCTATCGCGCAGCACGGGCGAGAAGTGGGATTTCTCCGATAAGAAGAAGATCTTGGCGCTCATCAAGAAGGCCGGTCTCTACGACCGCATCCTGGCGCCGTCGGCGCCCTTGGTGCAGCAGCTGATGGCCGATCCGGACTTGGATCCCGACTTGAAGGCCCAGCTGGCGGAGCATGGTTCTCGGGTGGACGCCGGGGACCTCAAGATCAAGCCCTTATGAGCCAGGAGTTGGTCATCGCCCTGGACCAGGGAAGTTCGAGCTCCCGCGCGCTGGCGATCGACGCGCAAGGCCGGGTCGTCGCCCGCGTTCAAGTCCCCCTCAAGACGCATCATCCCAAGGCGGGCTGGATCGAGCATGACGCGCTGGATCTGGCGCGCACGCAGGAGAAAGCGCTGGACGCCGTCTTGGCCAAGCTGCCGAAGTCGGCGCGCGTCTTGGGCCTGGGCGTGGCCTGCCAGCGGTCGACCATCGTGTTTTGGGACCGTGTCACGGGCAAGCCGGCGGGCCGTGCCCCTAGCTGGCAGGACGGCCGCGCCGCCGCCGTCGTCGCGCCTTTGCAGGGCCGCCAGGCCGAGGTCCATGAGAAGACGGGCCTCTACCTGACGCCCTATTACTCGGCGCCTAAGATCCGGTGGTCCTTGGATAACGTGCCGTCCGTTCGGCGCTTGGCCGACGAAGGTCGGCTCTTGGTCGCGCCGGTGTCGACCTTCCTGATCTGGCGGCTGACGCGCGGCGCGGTCTACGCCGCGGACCCTTCGATGGCTCAGCGTACGCTGCTCTTCAACCTGCGTACTCTGGACTGGGACCCGGAGCTTTTGGCCCTCTTCGGCGTGCCGCGCGCCGTCCTGCCCTCCATCTCGCCCACGGCGGGAGATTGGGGGGCCTTCGAGCGCGGCGGGCGGACATTGAGGATCTTGGCCTCGGTCGGCGATCAGCAAGCCGCGGCCATCGGCCTGGGCGCGATGGCGCCCGGCTCCTCGGTGGTCAATTATGGCACCGGGGCCTTCTTCCTGCACAACACCGGCACGCAGCAGCACCGGGTGCCGGGGCTACTGACGACGGTGGGCTGGAAGCTGACGGACCAGCCGCCCGTGTTCCTGCAGGAGGGCACGGTTCATGCCGCCGGCACGTCCTTCGACTGGCTCCGCGAGAACCTGGGCTTGCTCGCGCCCAAGGCCGACATCGACCAGCTTTGCCGCGCGTCCAAGCAGCGCGTCCTGGCCTTGCAGGCCATCGGCGGCTTGGGCGCGCCGCGCTGGGATTATAAGACCAAGACGGCCTTCTTCGGGCTGACCTCGCAGACGCGCTCCGTCGACCTCGTGCGCGCCGTGGCCGAAGGCATCGGCTTCCTGATCTCCGACATCGTCCTCGCCTTGCGCGCGGCGGGGCTCTCGCCTCGGACGGCGCGGGCCTCGGGCGGCTTGTCGCGCATCGCCTTTTTGCTGCAGTTCCAAGCGGATGCGCTTGGGATCCCTTTAGAACGCTGCCGCGAGCTGGAGGCTACCGCCTTGGGGGCGGCTTCGCTGGCGGTCGACGCCTCCGGCGCCGGTTGGGGCGACAAGCTGCGTCAAGCGAAGGTGGACCGGGTCTTCAAGCCGGTCATGGGCGAGGAAGAGCGCAAGCGGCTCCTGCACGCTTGGAGCGCCTTCACGAAGGCGCAGGCGGCATTGAGCCGCGAGATCTCGCTCTAGCGGGAGAGCAGCGCGCGGCAGTCCAGCTCGGCGAAGCCGCGGATCTCCGTGTCGGCCTTCGACAGGTCCTGGGTGTCGTTGTACCCGCTGCGAAAACCCAAGCAGTACATCCCCGCCGCCTTGGCCGCGGCCACGCCGATGATGGAATCCTCGACGGCCACGCAGTCGGACGCGCGGACGCCCAGCATCGCGGCGGCTTTCAGGTAGACGTCGGGCGCGGGCTTGGCGCGGCCGCCGACGTCGTCGGCGCTGGCGACCGCCTTGAAACGGCTCTCTAGAGCGAAGCGCTTGAGCACGATCGAGATCCAAGGGTGGTGCGAGGACGAGGCGATGGCCACCGGCACGCCGTGGGCGTCGGCCTCGTCGAGCGTCTCCAAAAGCCCGGGCGCGCAGGAGACCAAGTCGGTGTAGACCTGCAGGGCCTGCTGCTGGCATTGCGCCAGGAAGGCCGCCCGCTCCGCTTTCAGGCCGTACTCCTTGACCAGGAACTCGTAGAGGTGGGGCACGCTCAAGCCGACGATGCGGTCGTGGTCGGCGTCTTCCCAGCGGCCCAGCAGCTTCCGGAAGAACGGGAACTCGACGATCTTCCACTGGTGCTCGGAGTCGACGATGACCCCGTCCATGTCCAGGATGAGGGCTTTCAAGAGACGGCGGGCGCCGCCACCGAGGGCTCCAGCTGCTGGAAGCGGTATAAGGTCGAGTAGACGCCGTCCTGGGCCAAGAGCTGGGCGTGCGTGCCCGTCTCCTTGACCTCGCCCAGGTGGATGACGATGATGCGGTCGGCTTCCTTGATCGCCGACAGGCGGTGGGCGATGATGAGCACCGTGCGTCCCGGGAAGAGCTTCTCCATGGCTTGCTGGACGCTGCGTTCGCTGGCCGCGTCGAGGTTGGAGGTGGCCTCATCGAGCATGAGGATGGAGGGGTTCTTGAGCACGGCGCGCGCGATCGCCAGGCGCTGGCGCTGGCCGCCGGAGAGGCGCAGCCCGCGGTCTCCGAGCGGCGTGTCCATGCCTTGGGGCAGCTGGTCGACGAAGAGCTCGGCATCGGCCACCTGCAGGGCCTGGCGGATCTCGGAGGCGCTTGAGCCCGGCTTGCCGACGGCGACGTTGCCGGCCAGGGTCTCGTTGAACAGGATCGTCTCCTGGGTGACCAAGCCCAGCTGCCGTCTCAGGGACTTGAGGTCGTAGTCGCGCAGGTCCTGGCCATCGAGCAGCACGCGGCCCTCCTGCGGGTCGAAGAGCCGCAGCAGGAGATGGACGAGCGTCGTTTTGCCCGAGCCGCTGGGGCCGGCCACGGCGACGACCTCTCCGGGAGCGATCTTGAGGCTGACGCGGCGCAGCGCCCACTGCTCGCGGCCGGGGTACTTGAAGGAGACGTTCTCGAACTCTATGCCGGCGCTCAACTTTTGGAACTTGATGCCGTCGGCGCGCTCCTTCACCGTGGGCTGCTCGTCCAGGATCGAGAAGATGCGTTCCGCCGAGGACATGGCCATCTGGAAGGTGGCGTTCATCTGCGAAAGGTTCTTGATGGGGGCATAGGCGGCGAAGAAGCTGCCGAGGAAGGTGAAGAAGGACCCCGGCGTCATGTAGCCTTTGATGATCTCACTGCCGCCTTGGTAGACGATGGAAGCCATGATGATCGAGCCTAAGAACTCCATGAGCGGGCCGGAAAGGGCGGTGGCCCTGAAATAGCGCATCATCTGGTGGAAGAAGGAGTCGTTCTCCTCCTGGAACTTGCGGATCGCGCCTTCTTCGTAAGAGAAGGCCTTGACCACGAGCATGCCTTGGAGGCTCTCCTGGAAGCGGTGGTAGATCTCGCCCATGATCTCGTTGCTGCGCTTGCTGGCGCTGCGCAGCTTGCGGCCGAGCACCGCCAGCACGCCGCCGGCCAAGGGGATGGCGATGAGCGCGGTCAGGGCGAACTGCCAGTGGATGTAGAACATGACGCCTAGCAGTACTATCACCGTCAGCGAGTCGCGCACCGCGTAGAGCGGCACGAACTGCAGCCCGGTCTGCAGGTTGTACATGTCGTTGGTGAGTTTCGCCAGCACCTCCCCGCTCTTGCTCTTCCAATAGAAGTCCATGGACAGGGCGTGGAGGTGGCGGAAGAGGTCCTCGCGCAGTTGCTGGGTGATCTTCTGGCCCAGGAAGCTCATCAGATAGCTTTGGGTGTAGGTGAAGATCATCTTGAGGAAGAAGACGGCCGGGATCAGGGCCACGACGCTCCACAGCATCTTCGGGTCCTTGTCGATGAAGACCTGGTCGACGGCGGGCTTGAGCACCCAGACCATGGCGCCGTTCAAGACGGCGACTCCCAGCATGACGAAGCAGGCCTGGATGAATCTGCCCTTATGGGGCGTCAGGTAGGGGCGCAGGCGGCGCAGGGAGTCCATCAACCCGTATTATAGCAAAGACGGTGCCAGGCCCTCGGTTATTCGGTTATTGGGGGACGGCGGCCAGCGTCTCTTCGATCTTGGCCAGGGCGAGCTGGATGTTCTCGATAGAGTTGGCGTAGGAGAAGCGCAGGTAGCCTTCCCCCCCCGCTCCGAACGCCGTGCCGGAGAGGCAGGCGACCCCGGCCTTGTTGAGCAGCAGGTCGGCGAGCTCCTTGGAGCCCTTGCCGGTGCCCTTGATGTTCGGGAACACGTAAAAGGCGGCCTTGGGCGTGCGGCAAGTGAAGCCGGGCAGCTTGTTGAGGCCGGCGACTATGGCGTCGCGGCGCAGGCGGAACTGCGTGACCATGTCTTCGACGTCCTTTTGCGGCCCGGTCAGCGCCTCGATGCCGGCGATCTGCGAGAAGGAAGCGGTGCAGGAGTGACAGTTCGTGGCCAGGCGGGCCATCCCCGTGATCAGCGGCTTCGGGGCCGCGGCATAGCCCATGCGCCAGCCCGTCATCGCGAAGGTCTTCGAGAAGCCGTCCAGGATGATCGTGCGGGCCTTCATCCCGGGGAACTCGGCGATGGAGTGGTGCTTGCCCGTGTAGAGGATGCGCGAGTAGATCTCATCGGAGAGGACCATCACGTCGGGATACTTCTTGAGGAGGGCGGCGATCCTTTCCAGATCTTCCCGCTCCATGAACCCGCCCGTCGGGTTGGCGGGGGAATTGAGGATCAGGAGCTTGGTCTTGGAGCTCAGCCGGCTCTCAAGATCCTTCAGGTCGAAATTGAAATCGTTCTCCTCGCGGATGGGCAAAGGCACGGCTTTGCCGCCGACGAAGCGGATCATGGACTCGTAGATCGGGAAGCCTGGGTCCGGGAAGATCACTTCATCTCCGGGGTTGACCAGCGCCAAGACCGTGAAGAAGATGATGGGCTTGCCGCCGGGGGTGATGATGATCTCTTCGGGGTCGAAGGCGACGCCGCGCGTCTTGGTCAGGTATTCGGCGACGGCTTTACGTGCCTCGGGTAATCCGGCCGCCGGGCCGTAGTGCGTGTAGCCCTGGTCCAAGGCCGCCTTGGCGGCCTCGCGCACGTTCTTCGGGGTGTCGAAGTCGGGCTCTCCGATCTCCAGATGGACGATCTTGCGGCCGGTCGCTTCGAGCGCGCGGGCGCGCACCAGCACCTCGAAAGCGGTCTCGGTGCCCAGGCGGGTCATCCAGTCGGCGAGCTTCATGGCCCGATTCTAACACAAAAACCCTGATATCATCATGTCTCGTTTCCGCCTCGTGTTGGCAACAACCGAACAACTGTGGTGCCTGGCCCCTTTCACTGGCGGCGGGAAGTTTGTTATCTTAGGCCAATCCCATTACGAGAGGTGGTTATGTCGACGACGACTGCGCCCCAGCTGCACCCCGATCTGCAGAAGTTCCTGGCCAAGAAGACCCATCAGCTGCTCATCGGCGGCCAATGGGTCGACGGCCTGTCCGGCCGGACCTTCGACACCTTCAACCCCGCCACCGGCGAGGTGTTGGGGACGGTCGCCGAAGCCGATCCCAAGGATGTCGACGCCGCCGTCGCCGCAGCCCGCAAGGCCCTGGAAGGGCCTTGGGCCAAGCTCAGCCCCGCCGAGCGCGAGAAGGTCCTGCACAAAGCCGCCGACCTGCTGGAGGCGCGCGCCGAGGCCTTCGCCCAGCTCGAGACGCTCGATAACGGCAAGCCCATCCGCGAGGCCAAGAACGGCGACCTGCCGCTGGCCATCGGCCTCCTGCGCTATTTCGGCGGCTGGCCGACCAAGATCCACGGCGAGACGACGCCCGTCTCCGTGCCGTATTACCCCGGCTCCAAGTTCCTTCATTACACCGTCCGCGAGCCCGTCGGCGTCGTCGGCGCCATCATCCCCTGGAATTTCCCGCTGCTCATGGCCGTCGAGCGGCTGGCGCCGGCCTTGGCCTGCGGCAACGCGGTGATCCTCAAGCCCGCCGAGCAGACGCCGCTGGCCGCGCTGTTCCTAGGCGAGCTGCTGCTGGAGGCGGGAGTCCCCCCCGGCGTCGTCAACGTGCTCCCCGGCTTCGGCCCCACCGCCGGCGCCGCGATCGCCGCGCACCGCGGCATCGACAAGGTCACCTTCACCGGCTCCACGGAAGTAGGCCGCGAGGTCGTCAAAGCCTCTTCCGGCAACATGAAGCGCGTATCCATGGAGCTCGGCGGCAAGAGCCCCAACATCGTATTCGCCGACGCCGACCTCGAGGCCGCGGCCAAAGGCTTGTTCATGGGCATCTTCTACAACCAGGGCCAGTGCTGCTCGGCCGGCTCCCGCGTCTTCATCGAACGCTCCAAGTACCCGGACATGCTGGCCGCCCTGGCCGAACGGGCCAAGACCGTCCGCCAAGGCAACGGGATGGACCCTAAGACGCACATGGGGCCGCTGGTCTCCTCCGAGCAGCGCGAGCGCGTGCTGTCCTTCATCGAGTCGGGCAAGAAGCAGGGCGCCAGCCTTCTGGCGGGCGGCGACGCCCCCGCGGGCCCGGGCTATTTCGTCAAGCCCACGGTCTTCGGCGACGTGAAGGATGATATGCGGATCTCGCAGGAAGAGATCTTCGGCCCCGTCGTCTCCGTCATGCCTTTCGACGACGTTTCCGAGGTCGTCTCGCGCGCCAACAACACGGACTACGGCTTGGTCGCCGCGGTCTGGACGAAAGACGTGAAGAAGGCGCACCTGATGGCCTCCGCGCTGAAGGCGGGCACGGTCTGGATCAACTGCTACCACTTCGTCGATGCCGCCGCCCCCTGGGGCGGCGTCAAGGCCAGCGGCTACGGCCGCGAGAAGGGCCAATACGCGCTCGAGAACTACACGTCGCTCAAGAGCGTCTGGGTCGACCTCAACTGATATGACGGCTTCCCTGACGTCTGAAGAGGTCTTGGTCGAGCGCGACGGCGCGGTGGGCATCGTCCGCCTCAATCGTCCGCAGGCGCTCAACGCGCTCAACAAGTCGATGATGGCCGCGCTCCAGAAGGCGTTGGATCATTTCGACCGCGACCCGGAGGTCCGCTGCATCGTGCTGGCCGGCTCGGAGAAAGCCTTCGCGGCCGGGGCCGACATCAAGGAGATGCAGGATCTGGAGGACGCGCCGAAGGCCTTGGGCGCTCATCTGTCCCGTTGGGACCGCGTCGGCAAGGTCGCCACTCCGACCATCGCCGCCGTCAGCGGCTTCGCCTTGGGCGGCGGCTGCGAGCTGGCCATGGCCTGCGACATGATCGTGGCCAGCGAGTCGGCGATCTTCGGCCAGCCGGAGATCTTGATCGGCGTCATCCCCGGCGCCGGCGGCACCCAGCGCCTGACCCGCCGCGTCGGCAAGGCTTTGGCCATGGAGCTGGTCCTCACCGGGCGGCGCCTGACGGCGCGCGAGGCTTTGGCCGTCCGCTTGGTCAACCGGGTGGTGCCGGTCGAGTCCTATCTGGAGGAAGCGCTCAAGCTGGCCCGGGAGATCGCCGCCATGCCGCCCTTGGCCGTGCGCGCCGCCAAGGAGGCCGTCCTCAAGGCGCAGGACGTCGACGTCGACGCCGGCCTGGCCTATGAGCGCAAGCTGTTCTACGGGCTGTTCACGACGGAAGACCAGAAGGAAGGCATGAGGGCCTTCGTCGAGAAGCGCAAGCCGGACTTCCATGGGAGATAAGATGACCACGGCGGCTTCCGCCTCAGAATTGCTCGTCGAAGAGACCGGCGGCGTGACCACGTTCACGCTGAACCGGCCGGAGGTGCTCAACGCCTTGACCCTGGCGATGATCAAAGGGCTCAGCGACGGCCTCAGAAAGGCCGAGAAGGATAAAAAGGTCCGCTGCGTCGTCCTGACCGCCGCCGGACGCGCCTTCTGCGCCGGCGCCGACCTGGGAGACCTGCGTAAGCGTCAAGCCGAAAAGGCCTTTTCATTAGGGGACGAGCTGCGGCGGCATTTCAATCCGCTGATCCTTCAGATCCGCAAGATGGAGAAGCCCGTCGTCGGCGCCGTCAACGGCCTGGCGGCCGGCGCCGGCGCCAGCCTCATCCTCTCTTGCGACGTGAAGGTCAGCTCGGATAAGGCCACCTTCATCAACGCCTTCTCCCGGGTCGGGCTGGTGCCTGACTCCGGCATGACCTACTTCCTGCCGCGCTACATGGGCTTATCCTTGGCCTTGGAGCACGCTTGGCTGGCCAAGCCGATCACGGCTCAGCAGGCGCTGCACTTCGGCTGGATCAACCGGGTCGTGGCGCCGGACCAGCTGGCCGGCGAGACCGCGAAGTTCGCCGCCGAGCTGGCCCAGTGCCCGCCGCTGTCGGTCGGCCTGACCAAGCGCGCGCTGAACCGGTCGCTGGAGGATGCGCTGGAGGGCCAGATGGAGTATGAGGCCCAGCTGCAGGAAATATTGGGGAAGACGAAAGACCACGCCGAAGGCGTGTCCGCCTTCCTCGAGAAGCGCCCCGCCAAGTTCATAGGAGAATAGAGCCATGGCCACCGCAGAGCTGGAGAAGGAGAAGACGCTCCTGGCGAAGATCGCCAAGGGCGGCAAGGTCGAGACCCTGGCGGAGATGCCCGCCGAGTACCGCGAGCACCTGACCAACCTGATGATGATGCAGGCGGACTCCGAATTGGCCGGCGCGTTCGGGTATGTGCCCTGGATCACGAAATCGCCCGATATCAAAGAGACCCTGCAGGTCTCGCAGATCGTCAAGGACGAGGTCCGCCACGCGCGCGTGATGTACCGGCTGCTGGAGGGCATGGGCGTCGATGTGGATGAGTATTACAACAGCCACAACTTCAACCTGCGCGTCGAAAAAGACGACATCGGGACGCTGCGCGCCGCCGATGACAAGCGCGTCAACATCTTCTACTACCCTATCGAGACCTGGTACGACTTCATCATGTTCAACTTCTGCATGGACCGCGGCGCCGGCCATCAGCTGGAGGACAGCCTGGATTGCTCCTACAAGCCATGGTGCGAAGGGATGGAAGGCATCTTCAAGGAAGAGGCCATGCACATGGCCCACGGCGACCAATGGGCGCAGAAGCTGGCCGCCGACCCCAAGACGAAGGCCCCCCTCCAGGAGGCTTTCGACCGCTGGTACCCACGGACGATGAACATCTTCGGCCGGGCGAATTCTGCCAAGAACAAGATCTACCGCAAGTGGGGGCTCAAGAAGCGAGACAACGACGAAGTCCGCCAGGCTTTCGCCAAGGACATCAAAGAGAAGGCCGATGCCTTCGGCCTGCGGGTGCCGGACTGGAAGCCCGAGACCCATAAGATGTCCGAAGAGCCCTTCATCCCCGGCTGAGCATGGCCGTCAAGCACATCGCCTTCACCGTCTATCCCGTCAAGGACATGGCGCGCGCGCGGCGCTTCTACGAGAAGGACCTGGGGCTGAAGCTGACGCTCGCCGCCGCCCAAGGCCGGTGGGTCGAGTATCACTTGAAGAACGGCGCCTTCGCGCTGACGACGATGATCGAGGATGCCAAACCGGCGGCCGGCTCGGCGCTCGCCTTCGAGGTCGACGACGTGGACAAGCTGTTCAAGAGGCTCAGGGCCAAGAAAGTGGCGGTCAAGATGGCGCCGTTCTCGACGCCTGTCTGCCGCAATGCGATCATCAAGGACCCCGAAGGCAACGTCCTGATCCTTCATAAGAAGACCCGGTGAACCGACTGTTACCGGTAACAGTCGGAATCCTGGGACTGGCCCCGGGGCCAGTCAGTATTGGATACCCCGGAGCGTATAAGGGTTTCTCGAGATCGGCCGGACGGATGCTTCGGTGATCTCGCGCATCGCCGTCGTCGGCGCCGGCACGATGGGCGTCGGCATAGCGCAGCTCTGCGCGCAGTGCGGGTTCTCGGTCAAGATCCATGACGCGGTGCCGGCGGCGTTGGAAGCGGTCACCGGCAAACTGAAAAAAGGCCTCGATCTTGCGGTCCTGAAGGGCAAGCTCACGACTCAGCAAGCGGAGCGGGCGTTTCACTCCGTCGACGTGGTCGCTCCGCTGACTTCGCTCGCCGGCGCCGACCTCGTGATCGAGGCGGCGAGCGAAGTTTCAACCGTCAAGAGGACCTTGTTCGAGGCTTTGGGGAAGATTTGTCCGGACGCTATCCTGGCGACGAACACTTCATCCTTGTCCGTGGCGTCCTTATCCGAGATGGTGCCGCGTCCGGGAAGCGTCCTTGGGATCCACTTCTTCAATCCCCCCGTCGCCATGAAGCTCGTCGAGATGATCCGCACGCCCAAGACGGACCCCGAGGTCTTCCGCGAGGCTTGGGAGTTCGTGCTGCTGGGGCTGCGCAAGACTCCCGTCGACGTCAAGGACACTCCCGGCTTCATCGTCAATCGCGTGATGCGGCCATATTACGTCGTAAGCCAGCTCGCGCTGACGCAGGGCCGCGCGAGCATCGCCGACATCGACCGGCAGGCGCGCGATTCCGGAGCGCCGATGGGGCCTTTCGAGCTGATGGACCTCATCGGCCTGGATGTGAACCTGGCGATCACCAAGGCGATCTACGAGGCGTTGGGCCGTCCGGAGCGGTTCACCCCCCCGGAGCTCCAGGAGGCATTGGTCGGGTCCGGAGCGCTCGGCCGCAAGACGGGCCGGGGTTTTTATCTCTACGACGAGGCGGGCGCCAAGGCCGGCGCGAACAGCCAGACCTTCGGCTTCCTGCCCGAGGGCTGCCGCGCCGAAGGGCACGGCCGCCCGCCCGAGGAAGTCTGGCCGCGCATCCAGGCCGCCCTGCGCTCCGAGGCGCAGCGCGCCTTCGAGGAAGGCGTGGCCGGCAAGGCCGATATCGATCTGGCGATCAAGCTCGCCATGAACTTTCCCAAAGGACCCTTCGAATGGCCAACCGAAAACGCGCCGGCAAGCGCAAGCAAGCTCCTCTGACGAGTCAGACCCTCCTGCGGCTGGTCCAGGAGCACCCGGCCGTGCTCAAGGTGCTCGACAAGCACGGCGTCACGTTCTGCGCGGGCTGCTTCATCACCCTGGCTTCTTCTCTGGAAAAGGCCGCCGCCTACCATGCCGTGCCCGACCTTAAAGCCTTTCTGCGCGACCTCTGCAAGGCCTCCTGCTCTCAGCCGAAATAGTGCAGGAAGGCCCGGGCCACCGCGCCGGCCACGGCATGCTCGTCCAGCGGCGCCCCCGCGAGGCGCTCCAAGGAGGTCATCTGGTCGGGCTCGAGCCGGCAAGGGTGGATCAGCCGGAAGGGCGCCAGGTCGCAGTTGATGTTCAAGGCGAAGCCGTGGTAGCAGACCTGGTCCTTGACGGCTACCCCGATGGACGCGAGCTTCTTGCCCCCCACCCACAGGCCCGTGAAGCCGCGCAAACGCTCGGCCTGGACTCCCAAGGGCTTCAGGGCCTCGATGAGGACTTCCTCGAGGCTGCGCAGGTAGCTTCGCGGGCGCAGTCCGCGCTCCCCGAGGTGCATGATCGGGTAGCCGACCAGCTGGCCCGGGCCATGATAGGTCAGATCGCCGCCTCGTTCCACATCATGGACGGGATAGGGCAGGCCGGCAGGCACCGGCTGCTTGCTGGACACGCCGCGCGTATAGACCGGCGGATGCTCGACGAGCAGCAGCGTATCGGGGATGTCGCCGACGCCCCGCTCGAAGACGAGCTTGCGCTGGAGGGCGAGTGTCTCGGCGTAATCCTTGAGGCCGAGGGCGCGCACCAGCATCGGCAGAGCTAGCGCGCGCTGGCCGGCACGTGGATGGCCTGGCCCAAGCAGGCTTCCGCCGCTTCCTGGAAGGCCTCGTTCAGCGTGGGGTGCGGATGGATGAACGAGGCTATATCCTCGCAGGTCGCGCCGATGCCGACGGCGACGACGGCCTCGCCTATGAGGTCCGAGGCGCTGGGCCCGACGATGCCGGTGCCCAGGATGCGGTGCGTCTCCTTGTCGGCGATGACCTTGACGAAGCCGTCGGTCTCCCGGACGGCCTGAGCGCGGCCGGAGGCGGAGAATGGGAATCGTCCCGAGATGGTCTCTCCTCCGCGCGCGCGGACCTGCGCTTCGGTCTCGCCGACGAAGCTGATCTCCGGGTCGGTGAAGACGGCCCAAGGCACGGCGCCGAGGGGCTCCCCTGGCTGGCCGCAGATGTGCAGGGCGGCCAGGATGCCTTCCCGGGAGGCTTTGTGCGCCAGATAAGGCGCGCCTACGACGTCTCCGGCGGCGTAGATGTGCGGAGCCTTGGACTGATAGTGCGCGTTCACGAGGATGTGCCCTTTGGAGTCGCAGGAGACCCCGGCGGCCTCAAGGCCCAGGTCCTTGGTGATCGGGGCGCGGCCGACGCTGAGCAGGATCTTCTCCGCTTCGATCGTCTTCATGCCTCCGCTGGTCTCGACTTCCACCTTGACGCCGCCTTCGGTCTTGGCGTAGCTCTTGGCCTTGGCTTGCAGGAGCACGTCGATCCCGAGCTTCTGGAGGTTGCGCGTCACGGGGAGGACCAGGTCGGGCTCCACGCCCGTGAGGAGCTGGGGCAGGAATTCGACGACCGTCACCTTCGTCCCCAGCTTCGCGAAGAAGGTGCCGATCTCCAGGCCGATGACGCCGCCGCCGACGACGACGAGGCTCTTGGGCGCCTGCGTCAGCTCGAGGGCCTCCTTGGAGCTCAGCACGGTCTGGCCGTCGAAGGCGAAGCCCGGGATCTGGATGGGGCGCGAGCCGGTGACGATGAGCGCGTGCTGGAACGCCACAGCCTCGACTCCGGCGGCGGTCTGCACCTCGGCGGCGTTGGGCCCGGTGAACCTCACGGTCCCTGTCATCAGGGCGACGCCGCTGCCTTTGGCCAGACCGGCGATGCCGCGGTTGAAGCCCCCGATCAGCTGGCTCTTCCAAGCCTGGACCTTCGCCCAATCCAGGGAAAGGCCGGGGGCGTTGAGGCCATGCGCCTCGGCTTTTTTAGCTTTATAGACCTGGCCCGCGGCGTGGATCAGCGCTTTGGACGGGATGCATCCATAGTTCAGGCACTCGCCGCCGAGCTTGTCCTTGTCGACGAGCAGGACCTTCTTGCCCAGCTTTCCCAATTTGATGGCTCCGACATAGCCGCCGGGGCCGGCGCCGACGACGAGGACTTCGGTTTCGGTGGCCATATCGTCTCCTAAAGCAGCGTCTGGGGGTTCTCGAGGTGCTTGATGAGGGTGTTCATGAACTGGGCGGCCTCGGCGCCGTCGACCACCCGGTGGTCGAAGGAGAGGACGAGGTTGACCATATCCCTGATGTGGATGCCGCCGTCCTTGACGACGGGCCGCTTCTGCAGCTTCATGATGCCCAGGATGGCGACCTCGGGATGGTTGACGATGGGCGTGGCGAAGAGCCCGCCGATCGGGCCGATGTTCGTGATCGTGAAGGTGCCGCCTTGGAGCTCGGAGACCTCGATCTTGCCGCCGCGGACCTTTTCAGCCAGCCGGCCGACGGCTTCGGCCAGCACCCAGAGGTCCTTGGCGTCGGCGCTCTTGATGTTGGGCACGACCAGGCCTTGCTCGGCGGAGACGGCGATGCCGACGTTGTGCGCCGACTTGCGCACGATGGCGCCTCCGGCCTCGTCGAGCGAGGAATTGAAGTCGGGGAACTCCTTGAGGGTCTTGGTCAACGCCTTTATGACAAAGGGCATGAAGGTGATCTTGAGGCCCTTCTTGGCGGCCTCGGCTTTCATGCTCTCGCGCAGGGCGACCAGCGCGGTGAAGTCGCACTCATCCATGTGCGTGACCGTCGCCACGGTTCGGGCGGATTGCTGCATCTTTTCGGCGGTCTTGCGCCTAATGCCTATGAAAGGGATCCTCTCTTCGGGTCCGGACGCGACGGAAAGGCTTGCCGGCCCCTTCGGGGCCGGTTGCGCCGCAGCCTTCGGCTGCGGCGCTTGATCGACGGCTCCTCGGACGTCTTGCTCGGTGATGCGGCCGCCGGGGCCTGAGCCCTTCAGCGAAGATAGGTCGACCTTGAGTTCCGCCGCCAATCTCCGAACCAACGGCGTCGCGCTCACGTTGACGGAAACGGCTGCCGGCGCCTTCGGCGCCGGTTGCGGCCCAGCCGGAGGCTGGGCCGCTTGAGACGGCGACGGCTTCGAGGACGCGCCATTGGTAGTCGCGGCGGCGGCGCCGTCTAGCTCGAGAGTGATGAAGACGGAGTGGACCTTGATCTTCTGGCCTTCCTTGGCCATCAGCTTCAGGACCTTGCCGTTCTTCGGGCTGGGGATCTCTACTTCGGCCTTGTCGGTCAAGACGTTGGCCAGGGGCTGGTTCTCCTTGACGACGTCGCCCTCCTTCACATGCCATTTGACGATCTCGCCTTCGACCAGGCCTTCGCCGATGTCGGGCAGCTTGAATTCGTATGTCATAGGGGTCTCCTAGAACGCCAGCGTCTGTCTCGCGGCGGCGACGAGCCGGTCCGCGTCCGGGATGTAATATTTTTCGAGGCGAAAGAGCGGCATCCGGATGTCCCAGCTGCCGACGCGCTTCACGGGCGCCTGGAGCTTCAGCAGGGAGCGTTCGGCGATCAAGGCGCTGAGCTCGGCGGCCCAGGAGCCGGTGTTGGGCGCTTCGTGGGCGATGATGACGCGGCCGGTCTTTTCGGCGGTGCCCAGCACGGCGTCCAGGTCGAGCGGCGTCAGCGTGCGCAGGTCCAGCACCTCGGCGGAGATGTTTCCTTCGGCGAGCGTGCCGGCGGCCTTGAGGCAGGTATGGACCATCGCGCCCCAGGAGATGAAGCTCAGGTCCGAGCCCTCGCGGGCCAAGCGCGCCTTGCCGATGGGAGTCTCATAAGGCGCCTGGGGCACCGGGCCGCGGGCCGCGCGGTACAGGAATTTAGGCTCGAAGTAGACGACGGGATCCGGGTCGTTGATGGCGGCGATGATCAATCCCTTGGCGTCCTCGGGCGTCGAAGGGCAGACGACCTTGATGCCGGGCGTGTGGCAGAAATAGGCCTCCGGCGATTCCGAATGATGCTCGGGGGCGTGGATGAGGCCTCCATGCGGCGAGCGCAGCACCATGGGCACGGTGTGCTTGCCGCGCGTGCGGCTGCGGATGCGGCCCATGTGGCAGACCACCTGGTCGAGCACGGAGGGCAGGAAGCCGTCGAATTGGATCTCGGCGACGGGCCGCATGCCGTTGATGGCCAGTCCTATGGAAGCGCCCATGATGCCGAGCTCGGCCAAAGGCGTATCGATCACGCGGTTCTCCCCGAACTGCTTGAAGAGGCCGTCGGTGACGCGAAAGACCCCGCCGTTGACGCCGACGTCTTCGCCGAGGATCATGACCCGGGCGTCGGCTTCCATGGCCTGGCGCAGGCCCTGGTTGATGGCCTGCACGAGGTTCATCTCGAGGGTGTCCGCCGCCGCGCCGTTGGTCTTCAAGGGAATCTCCCTTCAGCCGGGGGCAAGACGAGCTCTTTGTCCTGGTCCGTCTTGCTCTTCAGGAGTTCCGAGAGCTCCGCGCGCTGCTCCCGCAGGGCCCGGGGGGCGAGCGCATAGTTCTCGGCGAACATATCCAAGGGGTTGGGCGCGGGGAAGGCCTCGTAGGCGTCGACCTCGGCTTGGACGGCCGCTTCGGTGTCGGCCTGGAGCTTTTCTTCCTTGCGCCGGTCCCAGAGCTTTTGCGCTTCAAGATAGAGACGAAGGCGGACGATGGGGTCCTTGGCTTTCCAGGAGGCCACCTCGGCCTCGCTGCGGTAGCGGTTGGCGTCGTCGGCGGTCGTATGATGGCCCATGCGGTAGGTCTCGCATTCGAGCAGGGTCGGGCCGTCGCCGCGACGCGCGCGCGCGATGGCTTCCTTGGCGGCCTGATAGACGGCCAGGGCATCGTTGCCGTCGACCTGGAGCCCGAACACGCCGTAGCCCCAGGCCTTCTGCGCCAGCGTCTGGCTGGCCGCCTGTTTGGCGCGCGGCACGGAGATCGCCCACTGGTTGTTTTCGATGACGTAGACGGCTGGCAGCTTGAACTGGCCGGCGAAGGTCAGGGCCTCGTGGAGATCGCCCTTGGAAGACGTGCCGTCGCCGAGATAGGTCAACGCCACCGTAGCCTCGCCGCGCAGCTTGGCGGCCCAAGCCAGGCCCGCCACCTGCGTCAGGTGCGTGCCGACCGGGATGGAGAAGATCATGTCGTTGTTGCCTTCGGGGTAATGGACGCCGCGGTCGTCGCCGGCCCAATAGAGCAGGGAGTAGCGCATCTGCATGCCGCGCGCGTAGTAGGCGCCTTGGCCGCGGTAGGTCGGCACCATCCAATCCTTGGGCTCGAGCAGCAGAGCGGGGATGACCTGGGAGGCTTCCTGGCCCAGGATCTGCGGGTATGTGCCTAGGCGGCCTTGGCGCTGGAGCTTGATGGCGCGCTCGTCATAGGCCCGGATCTCCACCATGGTCCGATAGATCTTAAGGAGCATTTCCGCGGTGATATCCACGGCGATCGACGCGTCGGCTTTACCGTCGACGCCTAGGATCTCGAGGCGCTGGACCTCCAGCTTGGCGACCGTCTTGAGGCTCATGGCCGGGCTTCCAGGAGGCCTTTCAGGAAGAGCTCTCCGGCGCGATAAGAGCTGCGCACGAAGGGGCCCGAAGCGACGTAGAGGAAACCCATGCTCCTGGCCCGCGCTCCCAAGCGCGTGAAATCCTCGGGCGTCACGTATTGATGCACGGGAAGGTGGCGGCCCGCGCCGGTGGGGCGCAGGTATTGGCCCAAGGTCAGGATGTCGACGCCGGCGGCGCGCAGGTCGGAGAAGGTCTCCAGCAGCTCGCTTTCCGTCTCGCCGAGCCCGAGCATCAAAGAGGTCTTGGTCGGCGTCGTCGGCGACAGTCGCTTCGAGGAGAGAAGCACGTCCAGCGACTGGCGGTAGCCGGCCTTGGCGTCGCGGACGGCCGCCGTCAAGCGGCTGACGGTCTCTAGGTTGTGGGCCAGCACATCGGGCTTGGCATCGAGCACCGTCCGAAGGAGGCGTTCGTCTCCTCTGAAATCCTGCGCCAGCAGCTCGACCTTCATGGCGGGGCAAGCCTCATGGACGGCCGTAAGGCATGCCGCCAGATGGCCGGCGCCTTGGTCGGCCAGGTCGTCGCGGCAGACGGTGGTGATGACGACGTATTCGAGCCGCATCTCCCGAAGGGTCTGGGCGAGCTTGGCGGGCTCTTCGGGGTCGGGCAAGGCAGGCTTGGCCGAGGACGCCACCGAGCAGAACCTGCAGCCGCGCGTGCAGGAGTCGCCCATGACCATGAAGGTAGCCGTCCCCCCTCCCCAGCACTCGGCGATATTGGGGCAGCGGGCCTCCTCGCAGACGGTGGAGAGCTTGCGGCGCGCGGAGACTTCCTTGATGCGCAGGTAGTCCGGGCCGCTGGGAAGCCGGACCTTGAGCCAGGGCGCCAGGCGCGGCGGCGCTTCGCTTTTATTCATGCCCGGCGAGCCAGCGTTCGGCCTCGAGAGCGGCCATGCAGCCGGTGCCGGCGGCGGTGATGGCCTGGCGGTAGCGCGTGTCCATCACGTCTCCGGCGGCGAAGACGCCGGGCACCGAGGTGCGGGTCCGCCCGTCGGTGAGGATGTAGCCGCTCTCGTCGAGCTTCAAGGCCCCGCTCAAAAAACCGGTCGTGGGGCTATGGCCGATGGCGACGAATACGCCGTGGCAGGCCAGCTCGCTGGCGGCTCCCGTTTTGAGGTTCTTCAGCTTGACCCCGTCGACGTGCCCGTCGCCGAGGACCTCCGTGACGGCGGTGTCCCAGAGGAACGACACCTTGGGGTTCTTTTTAGCGCGGTCGACCATGATCTTGGAGGCGCGCAGGCTGTCGCGCCGGTGGACGATGGTGACCTTGGAGGCGAACTTGGTCAAGAAATTCCCTTCCTCCATGGCCGTGTCGCCGCCGCCGACGACGACCACCTCTTTACCTTTGAAAAAGAAGCCGTCGCAGGTGGCGCAGGCCGAGACGCCGTGGCCCATCAGGCGCTTCTCGGATTCCAGGCCCAGCAGCTTGGCGTTGGCGCCGGTGGCGACGATGACCGCTTCCGCGGAGGCGGCGACGGCCTCGGTGGTCTCCAGGTAGAAGGGCTTGCGGGAGAAGTCGACCTTGGCGACGAGCTCGGGGATGATCAGGATGCCCAGGCGCTCGCACTGCTTGCGCATGCGCTCCATGAGCTCGGGCCCTTGGATGGGCTCGGGGAAGCCGGGGAAGTTCTCCACCTCGGAGGTGATCATCAGCTGGCCGCCCATGGCGACGCCGCCGAAGATCAGGGGCTCCATGTTGGCCCGCGCCGCGTAGATGCCGGCGGTGTAGGCGGCGGCGCCAGAGCCGATGATGACAACTTTTCGGGAATAAGCCATAATAGCGCCATTATAACATTTCCAAAAGAGTTTCTCTGGGGTGCGTCCACGGCCTCCTTTCAGACCGAGGGCGGCAACGAGCGCTCCGCGCTATGGGACTGGGAGGTGCGCAAAGGCTGGGAACGCTCGGGCGACGCGGCCCGGTCCTGGGAGCTCTTCGAGGAGGACCTCAAGTGCCTCAAGGCCCTCCACGCCAACGCCTACCGGTTTTCAGTCGAGTGGTCCCGCCTGGAGCCCGAACCCGGACGCTTCGACGAGGACGCCTTGGCTCGCTACGCTTCCTGGGCGAGACGGCTCAAGGAGGAGGGCATCCGTCCCATCGTCTGCTTCCACCATTTCTCGGAGCCTGCCTGGCTGCTGCAGGCTCATCCTCGCGGCTGGCTCGATGAGGCCGTGGTCGAGCGCTACCTGTCTTTCGTGGAGCGCGCCGCCGCCGTGCTGAAGGAGCATGTCAGCGACTGGCTTACTTTCAACGAGCCGATGGTGTTCTTGGTCGGCGCCTACGGAGCGGGGCAGTTCCCTCCGGGACGGCACATGCTTTTCGCCGTGCAAAAGGAGTTCATCCCGGTCCTGGTCCCCAACCTGGCGCGGGCCCATAACGAGGCTTATGACATCCTTCACCGCCTTCAAGCCGGCGCTCGCGTCAGCCTGGCCCAGCACATCAGCGCGCTGGAGCCGGCCCGGGCCGGCGACGAGGATGCGGTGCGGCGCTGGGACTGGTTCATGCACCGGCATCTTTTGGACCTGACCCATGAGAAGCTGGACTTCCTCGGGATCAACTATTACACCCAGATCTTCGTCGGCGGCTTGGCGCTGCCTTGGGCGCCGATGGGCGTGCTCCCGGGCTTCGCGGAGATAGAGCAAAAGCTGACGCCGTGGGTCTTCAAGCTGCTCGGCGGCCGGCGCGGCGACCGCCTGCGGACGGGCATGGGCTGGGAGATCGTCCCCGAGGGTCTGGAGCGCGTCGTGCTGCGCTTCTGGGAGGCATACCGCAAACCGATCGTGATCACCGAGAACGGCGTGGCCGACGAGGACGGCGCCGACCGGGAGGCCTATATCAAAGACCACCTTACGGCTCTGTCCCGGGCGATGGAGCAGGGCGCCGATGTCCGGGGCTATCTGCACTGGAGTTTGACCGACAACTACGAGTGGGGCAGCTACAAGCCGCGTTTCGGCCTCTTCTCGCGCCAGCGCAAGCCTTCGGCGGGCGCGCGCTTCTTCGGGGAGACGGCGCGGACGGGGACGCTCTGATGGCCGACATGGTCTGGCTGTACGGCGTCGAGTGCCGGGTGCGGGTCGGCGTGCCGAGGAAAGAACGCGCTCGCAGGCAGAAGGTCGTCATCGACATCGGCCTCGAGACCGATACCCGGGCGGCGGCCGCCGCCGACGACTTTCGGCTGGCGGTCGACTATTGGGCCGTCGAGAAGGCGGTCCGCGAGACGGCGGAATCAGGGCAGCGGCAGCTCGTCGAGGCTTTAGCCGAGGACATCGCGACGCTGGTGCTTTCCAGGCTGAAGGCGGTCAAGGCCGTCCAGGTGGCCGTGCATAAGCGGCCGGCCGTCATGCCCAAGACGCGCGAAGTCGTCGTCTGGATCACGCGCTCGCGCGCTTAGACCGGTGAAAGCGGCGTCGTTGGATGCTTTCGTCAAAGACGGCGCCGGCGGCAATCCGGCGGGCGTCGTTTTGGACGCCGACGGCCTCTCCGAAGACCGGATGCGGCAGATCGCCCGGCGGCTCGGCCATCCCGAGACGGCCTTCATCATGAGATCGGACCGGGCCGACTACCGGGCGCGCTTTTTCACGCCGACCGAGGAGGTCCCGCTCTGCGGCCATGCGACGCTCGCCGCGGCGGCGCTGCTGCGGCGCGAGGGCTTGTTGACGAGGTCCCGTGTCAGCCAAGAGACCGCGGCCGGCTTGCTGGCGGTGGAGTTCGAGGAGGGCGGCAGCGTGTTGATGGACCAGCCTCTTCCGGTTCACGGCGAATACGTGGCGGCCCCGGATGCCGTCGAAGCTCTGGGCATCGAGCCCTCGGCCCTGGTCGGCTTGCCGCGCGTGGTGTCGACCGGCCTGCGCGACTTGCTCGTGGAGCTCAAGGACCGCGAGGCCTTGATGTTCCTCCGCCCGAATCTCGCGGCGCTTGCGGCCTTCAGCGAGACGCTCGACGTCGTCGGGCTGCACGTCTATGCGCGCGACGCCATCCATAAGCACGCGGCCGCCCACTGCCGCAACTTCGCTCCCCGCTTCGGCATCGACGAGGAGGCCGCCACCGGCACCTCCAACGGGGCTCTGGCCTGCCATCTTTTCGAGCGCGGCTTGGCGGGGGGCGGCGGGGCGCTGGTCTTCGAGCAGGGCTACGGCATGGGCCGGCCGTCGGAGATCACGGCGCGGCTGACGGCGGCCAACGGGAAGGTCATCCGTGTGCAGGTGGGCGGGAAGGTCGGCCCGGCTCGGTGGACGGCGCTCGGTTAGGAGTATTCGGCGAAAGAGTTGACCGTCTCCCAGATCTTGACGGAGACGATGGGCAGCCTTTGCTTCTTGGCGTAGTCGAAGACGAGCTGTGCGATGTTCTCGGCGGTGGGGTTGCCCTTCATCGTGACGACCGGCTCGCCCAGGTCGCGCAGGACCTTGACCAGGATGTCATCCTCATGCAGCAGCATCTTGTGGTCGAGCTCGGTGTCGACCCACTTCTGCACGGTGGCCTTGATGTCCTCGAAGTCCATCACCATGCCCAGCTTGTTGAGCTTGTCGCGGCGCATCGTGACTTCCAGCTTGCCGTTATGCCCGTGCGGATGGCGGCATTTGCCGGAGTAATCCAAGAGGCGGTGGCCGTAGCAGAAGTGGATCAAGCGGGTGACGGTTCTCATGGGTTCATCCTAGCAAATCCGTTCAGGCGATCAGCCTTCCCCCGTCGACGGTCAGCTCCGCCCCCGTGGTGTAGTCGGCCGACTCGATCAGGAAGACCACGGCCTTGGCCACCTCGTCGGGGGTGCCCAGGCGCTTGAGCAGCGTCGCGTCCAGGACGGCTTTGCGCGTCCGAGGCGTCGCGTTCTCCGGCAGCATGACCGGCCCCGGGAGGATGGCGTTGACCTGGATCTCCGGCGCCAGCTCCTTGGCCAGCGCCGTGTTGAGGCATAAGAGCCCCGCCTTGGAGATGCAGTAGGGCATGTAGCCGCCGTAGGGGCGGTGCGCGGCCCAGTCGGCGATGTTGATGATCTTGCCCTCTCCGGCTTTGCGCATATAGGGGGCCGCGGCTTGGCAAAGGAAGAACGGAGCCCGCAGGTTGGCGTTCATATGCGCGTTCCAGTCCGAGACCCCTACGTCCTCGAACGGCGTCTTCTCGTAGATGGCGGCGTTGTTGACCAGCACGTGCAGGGCGCCGAAGTGCTTGGCTACCTGGTCGACCATCTTGGCGGCCTGCTTGACGTCGGTCAGGTCGGCCTTGACGGTCAGGGAGTCCCGCCCGAAGCTGTCGCGCAGGTCGTCGGCCAGGCGCTCGGCGTCGGCTTTCGACTTGTTGTAGTGGATGGCCACGCGCGCTCCGCGCTGCCCCAGCGCCAGCGCGATCGAACGGCCCACGCGCCGGGCCGCTCCCGTCACGAGCACGGCTTTGCCTTGCAGTCTCATCGTTGTCCCTCCACGGGTGCGCCTGAAGCGGAACCTGCCGACCGCGTCGGAGGAGCCACCGACGGCAGGTCGCCGGGCGGCGCTCCGGGGACCACCTGGCCCATGCCGCGCATCATGCTGCCGAGCGCCTGCTGCATCTCCGCCTGCTGCCGCGCGGACATCGGCTTGCCGCTCTTCATGTTGTCTTGCGCGGCCGAGAGGAACTTCATCATCGTCTGCATCTGCTTGGCCTGCTCGGGCGGCATGCCCTTGGTCAGCGCCGGGTTGCTCAGCATCGGCATCACCGCGCTCATCAGATCCATCCCTTTCTTCTGCATGGCGGCCGCCTGCTCCGGCGTCCCCGCCTGCCCCGGCAGCGGCTGGCTTTGCGGAGCGGAAAGCAGGTCGAGGCCCGAGGCGCCGCCGCCGCCCAAAGCCTGCATGGCCTTCTGCACCTGGTCCAGGCCATCGGGCGCCATGCCTTGGAGGCTCAGGCTCCCGGTGGCGCCGGACGTCAAGGTCTGCTGGAGCTGCTGGACCTGCTGGAGCAGCTCGCCGGCTTGCTGAGCCGACTCTTGCAGCCCGCGGGCGTTGTCCTTGAAGCGGTCGAGCGCGCCGCGGCCGGCCCATTGGCCGCCCAGCAGCATGGCGGTCACGGCCCCGAACACCGCCCAGGTCCGTCCGGAGGGCGACTTGTGGATCAGCCGGCAGGCCTCTACGCTCAGCAGGGCGCCGAAGAGCCCCGGCACGATCCATAAGTTCGGGAACCAGCTGCACAGCGACTGCAGGACTCCCAGGATGGACAGCGTGGAAATGATCTGGTAGCTGCGTTGGAACGGCCCCTGGCCGCCGGCCAGCCGCGAGCAGACATGGAAGACGGCCGCTCCCAGGAAGCTGATGGGGATGCCCATGGACAGCGCGGCGATGCCGACGGCCGCCATCAGCGCCGGTGCGTAATGTAGGGAAGAAGGCGAGACGATGGCCGCCCCCATCACGTTGATGCCCAGGAAGGTCATCCAGAAGAACAGGAAATTGCCCGCCATCGCAGGATAGCCCGGCGTCGCCGCCGCCGCTTGGGCCTGGAACAGCGCGCCGACGCGGATCGGCGCCGTCATCGTGTCTTCGATCATGCCGAACAGCGTCGGCGGGGGTTCCAGCTCAGGCGCGGGGCCTGCGGGAGGCCGGAAGCGCGCCGCCGCGTCGTCCTGAGGTTGGTCCATGAGGCCTCCTAGGCGTCCTTCCGCCGGCCCGCCCACGTGGATTCCTCGATGCGGACGCGCGGGAGCGCGCGGGTCAGCGGCACCGATAAGAGGACCGCGGTGCCGCCGAGCCTGCTCTTGAGGCGAAGCGTGCCGCCCAGGCGCTCCAGCAGGCGCCGGGACATCGGCAGGCCCAAGCCCATGCCGCCGGTGGCGGCGCGGGCGCTGATGAGCGGCTCGAAGATCCCGGCTTGGGAAGCTTCGGCGATGCCGCCGCCGTCGTCGGAGACTTCGATCTCGGCGCTCTCCCCCTCTTGCCGCACGCTCACCGAGACCGTCCCGCCGCAGCGCGCGCTGCACGCTTCCATGGAGTTCTGCAGGACCGCGAGCAGGCTGAGCTGGAGGGCGCGCCGGTCGCAGCCGACGACCTCCAGCGGACCTTCCTTCGTCACGCGCAGCTCGATGGGCGAAGACGCGTAAGCCTGGCGCGCCGCGGCCGCGGTGTCCTGCGTCAGCTCCGCCAGGTCGAAGGGGCCCACCGCCGCGGCCGCCGACGTCGTCAGCCGTGAGCGGTCCCCGAGCAGGCGTCCGGTCTTGGCGTTGAGCTCGAGGATCAGGCGCCGCAGCCGCTCGGTCTTCTCGACCATAGGCGCGTTGTCCTTGGGCGCCATCAAGGCCAGGGACTCGGACACTGAAGCGATGGAGATCGAATATTCGCGCAGTTGGTAGAGGACCCAGGACAAGAACTCGCCGATCTGGGCGGCCCGCAGATACGCGGCCGTTCGCCGCGCGCGGCTGACGCTGTCGAGCTTGACGGCCTGCGCGCGCCAGCAGGCGGCCGCGGGGACCAGGATGAGGACGGCGGAGCGCCAGGCCAGGACTTCCGGAGGAAGCGTCCGGCTCGCGTAGATGGCTTCGAGGATCGCCGCCAGCAGCCCCCCGAGGGCGGCCGCGCCCGGGCCGTGGCGCAGCCCGAGGAGCAGGGCGGGCAGCAGAAGGGCGGCGAAGAGCTCGGAACGCCAAGCGCCCATCCATTGGATCGTCCAGCAGGCCAGAGCGAGGTCGCTTGCCAGGCCCGCGGAGGCCCAGAGGGCGGCGTGCTCTTCGCGGCGCGGCCGTTGGGCGAGGACCATGGCCGATTGCGCGGCCAGCGCGGCCAGGATGGTCAGCGCCGGCAGCCCCGGTTCGACCAGCAAGGCCTGCTGCTCCTTGAGGAGGAAGGCGGCTGCCAGCAGACAGGCGAGATTGACGGCGCGCAGGAGGAGTTCGCTCATGGATAAAGGAACGTCACCCGCGGAACGCTGTTCTCCTCGCAGCGCAGGCAGGCTAGAGACGGCTCTCCCTCATAGCGTTCATGCAGGAATCGGAACCAGTCCGAGCTGTAGGACGCGGGGTGTCCGATCGCCCGGTTCCCGGTGGATTGCGAAGCCAACGGGTCCAGCGTGGAGAGCACTTGGATGAAATAGCGGTGGCCGCAGAAGCCGCATTCGAGGCTGACCGAGAGATGGGGCCCGCCCCTGGACATGCGGCCGGCGAAAGCGGCCCAGCCTTGCGAGCCGGCCAGCGGGGGATGGGTCTTCAGCTGGTAGTGGGCCAAGAGCTTCTGCCCGAGGGGCTTCCCGCTCCCGTTGAAGACGTCGGCGACGTTGTTGGTCGTCATCCGGACGTCGGATTCGACGAAGCTCGCTTTGCCCAGGAAAAAGAGGACCTTGACGGGAAGCGTCCTGAAGGAGAACCAGAGATGGAAGAGGCGGACCAGCCAGGCAGCGCGCTCCACGGGTTAAGTATACATGGAAAAAAGGTAAACTGCTACCCCGGCTATGAGACTGAGCCATCGCCTTTCCCTCGTCTTCTCCCTCTTCGGGCTCGTCGTGGCGGGAGGCTTCCAGTACCGGCACGTGCGGATCGTCCGGCAAGAGAGCTATGCCCGCGCCG
Organism: uncultured Elusimicrobia bacterium; assembly: GCA_964510095.1. Taxonomy (GTDB): domain Bacteria; phylum Elusimicrobiota; class Elusimicrobia; order UBA1565; family UBA9628; genus JBBTLF01. The sequence goes on from CAZEAE010000018.1 coordinate 40,941, forward strand.
AGAACATGGCGGAGGTCACCCTCAGCGCCGTCCGCTCTCTGGTGGAGGCCCAGGCCAAGGCCGGACGCTTCGCGGACCTCGGGCGCAACTTGGAGCTCCTGGTGCGCCAGGCGGGCATCGCGCAGGTCGCCGTCGTCGATCTCAAAGGGCGCCGCCTGCTCAGCCGCACCGACGAGGCCCGGCTGGTGTCGCGCACCCCCCACCCGGGAGTGGCGATCGGCTCCGTCCCGGACGGCATCTTTGACGTCGAAGGACCGGCCTTTCTGGGGCCCAAAGGCCGCGGCCGGGTCCAGGTCGGCTTGCACATGGGCCCCCTGGAATCTCGGCTCGACGCCGTGGAGACCGAGGCGGTCCAGTCGGCGGTGACGGCCTTTTTGGCCATCACGCTGGCCGCTTGGCTCCTCGGCGCTTCGTTCGGGCTTCGCCTCGAGCGTCTCGTGCCTCGCATCGAGACCCTGCCGCGCGACCCTGAACGGTTCCGCCCGCTCAAGGTGGGCGGCTTCGACGACGAGGTCTCTCGTCTGGAGAAGGCTTTCAACGATCTGGGCGCCTCGCTCAAGAGCGAGATGCTTCGGCGCCGGGAAGCGGAGGCGGAGAAGCGGGAGCTCTCCGCGATGCTCGTCCATGACTTGAAGACGCCGCTGACGGTGATCCGTTCAGGGATGGTCCTGCTGCAGGAGCAGATCAACGAGAGCCCTCGCCATATGGCCAAGACGGCGCGCAAGGCCGCCGAGGGCCGCTCCCCGGATGATTCGCACGGCCGGACCTTCGAGCTGCTCAATATGTCGACCGACCGTCTGCAGCGGATGGTGGAAGACGTGCTCCAGCTCTCTCGCATGGAAGAGGTCCAAGGCCTGCGCGAGACGCTTCCGGTCGATCTGGCGGCCATGGCGCGGGCTTGCGCCAAGGATTTCGGCTTCATCGTGGAAGACCGCAAGCAGAGCTTGGCGCTCGAAGTGCTCGACAAGGACTCCTTCATCGTCTCGGGCGACGGGCCGCTCTTGCGCCGGGTGCTCGACAACTTGGTCCATAACGCGGTGGAGCACACGCCTGCCGGGGGCACGATCACGCTAAGGGCGTCCTTGGCGGATGACGGGATGGTCCGCGTCAGCGTCAGCGATAGCGGCCCCGGCATCCCCCTCGAGGCCCGGGGCGATATCTTCCGCAAGTTCTTCCAGAAGGACACCAAGCGCTACGTCGGCAACGTGGGCCTGGGCCTGGCGCTCTGCGAGAAGGCCGTCCTGCGGCATGGCGGCGCCATCGGCATCGAGGACGTCGCGCCGCGCGGCGCCTGCTTCTACTTCACGCTGCCGCTCGCTCCGCTTTCCTGAGCAGCCGCCGCACCGCCTTCATCGGCAGGCCCACGACGTTGTCGAACTCGCCGACTATGCGTTCGATGAACGGGTCGTCCTGGTCCTGCACGGCGTAGGCGCCCGCCTTGTCCAGGTGCTTGCCGGCCAGGCGTCGAAGGATCTTCTCCGGCAGCCTGCGCGCCAAGACGCGGGTCGAGACGGCCTCGCAAAAGACCTTCCCCCCCGCCGCCACCGCCACACCGGTATAGACCTTCTGCCAGCGGCCGTTGAGCTTGTTGAGGATGCGCCAGGAGTCGGCCGCGTCGCGGGGCTTGCCCAGGATCTCGCCATGGCAGACGACGAGCGTGTCGGCGCCTAAGACCAGCGCCTTGGGGTATTTAGCGGCCACGTCTCGCGCCTTGCGCTCGGCCAGTTCCAGGACCAGCCTGCGCGGGTCCTTCTCGTCGCTGTCTTCCGAGACCCCGCTGGGGACGATCTTGAACGGCCGCCCGAGCTCCTTGAGCAGCAGCTTGCGCTGCGGGGAGCCCGAGGCTAGAACGAGTAATCGCCCCATTTCTCCCTTCGGATGCGGGTCGCGTCGACGCCCGCCGCGCGCAGGCCCGCCGACAGTTCCTCGACGAGCTTGTTGGGCCCGCAAAGGAAGAAGACGGCCTGGTCCAGGTCCGGCACCTCGCGGCGCACGACGTCCATCGTGATGCGCCCCGTCGGGCCCTTCCAAACGGGGGCTTCCTCGGGGCGGGTCACCGTCACATAGGTCTTGATCCCGGCCGCCTGCCAGCGGGCGAGCTCGTCGCGGTAGACGATGTCCGCCGGGGTCTTGGCGCTGTAGAGCAGCGTGAGGCGGTTGGGCAGCTTCTTCTCCAGCACGTAGCGGCAGATGGCGCGAAAGGGAGTGATGCCCGTGCCTCCCGAGATCAGGACCGCATGCGGCGTATCGTCGACGTAGAGCCATTTGCCGTAAGGCCCGCGCAGGGTCAGCGCGTCGCCGGGCCGCAGGCCGAAGAGCCGGGTCGAAAACCCCGCCACCTTCATCGCCGAGAGCTCGACGGCGCCCTTCTCAAAGGGCGACGACGAGAGCGAGAAGGCGCGCGAAGTCTTGGGATCGTCCGGGAAGTTGAGCATGAGCCACATGCCGGGGACGAAGGTGAAGTCCCCGGGGACCTCGAAGCGGAAGGTCTTGACGCCGGCGCATTCGTCCCGGACTTCCAGGAGCCGGGACGCGAAGGAAGCGGCCTCTCGGATGCTCAAAACGGGAGCTTGAGTTCCTCGTTCTTGACGAAGAGCGTGTTGGCGGCCAGCCATTCCATGTAGGTCTTCTCGCCGCTGGTGATCGGCAGGGCGATGATCTCCGGGACCTTGGAGGTATGGGTCTCCTTGACGAAGCCGATGATGTCGGGCACCAGGCCGGAGCGCGTCTTGATCACGAGCAGGAATTCCTTGCTCTTCTGCTGTTTGCCTTCCCATACGTAGTGGGAGGTCACGGCGGCGACGACGTTGACGCAGGCGGCGAACTTGCGCTCGACTAGGCCGGCGGCGATCTTGTCGGCGAGAGCCTCGGTCGGGGTCGTGATGAGGACGACGCGGAACTGGGTGGTGGTGTCCTGCATATCAGCGGTAGGTCAAGGATCCGATCACGTGGATCTTGAGCATGTTCGAGGCCTTGTGCTTGGCGGTCCCGCCGGCGGTGATCAGGATCGTCTCGCCGGTCTTAAGCAGCTTTCGCTTGAGCAGGATGCGCTCGCCGTAGGCCAGCATGGCGTCGGTGGAACTTCCTAATGGGCAGATGACCGGGGTCACGCCCCAGTAGAGGGCCAGCTGGTTGAACGTGGTCTTGAGCGGCGTCAGCGCGTATATCGGCGCGTTAGGGCGGTACTTGGACATGATGCAGGCCGACCAGCCCGTCATCGTGTAGACCGCCACCGCTTTGACCCCCGTGACGCTGCAGGCGTCATGGGCGGCCCGGGCGAGGACGTTGGCAAATCCCGTGTCTTTGGTGTCCAAGAGTCCCCGCGGGATATGGCGGTATCTGAACGGCGAGCCTTCGGCCTTCTGGATGATGTCGGCCATCATGGCGACGGCTTCCACGGGATAGCGGCCCACGGCCGTCTCTCCGGAGAGCATGACGACGTCGGCGCCGTCGAAGATGGCGTTGGCGACGTCGGACGCCTCGGCGCGGGTGGGCGACGAGTTGTTGATCATCGATTCCAGCATCTGGGTGGCGACGATGGCGATCTTGCCGGCCTCGTTGGCTTTGCGCACCAGCAGTTTCTGAGCGGTCGGGACCTCGGCCGGGGAGAGCTCGACGGCCAGGTCGCCGCGGGCCACCATGATGCCGTCGGCGACCTCGAGGATGGCGTCGATGCGCTCGAGCGCCAGAGGGTGCTCGATCTTCGCGATGACCTTCATGCGGCAGTTCGCGCGCTTGAGGATATTGCGGGCGATCATGAGGTCGTCGGGGCTGCGCACGAAGGAAAGCGCCACGTGGTCCACGCCTAGCTTGATGCCCATGTCGAGGTCGCGCTTGTCCTTGACGGTCAGGGCGGGCAGGTTGATCTCGGCCCCGGGGAGGTTGATCCCCTTGTGCTCCTTGAGCAGTCCGCCGACGACGACCGAGCATTCCACGTCGCGCTTGCCGACGCGCGTCACGGAGAGCACGATCAGGCCGTCATCGAGCAATATGTGGGAGCCCTTGGAAACGCACTTGGGCAGATCCTTGAAGTTGGTGGAGATCTCCGACTCGGTGCCGGGGACGTCCAGGGTCGTGATGCGCAGGCGGGAGTCCTTCTTGAGCATGACCGGCTCGCGCAGGCGTCCGACGCGCAGGCGCGGGCCCTGGAGATCCATGACGATGGAGCAGGGGAAGCCGTGCTTTTCCGAAGCGTGGCGGATCATCGTCACGGTGCGGGCCAGCTCTCCCATCGAAGCGTGGGAGCAGTTCAGGCGGAAGGCGTTGACGCCCGCCGCGAGCAGGTCGCGCAGGGCCTTGGGATTCGACGAGGCCGGGCCGAGCGTGGCCAGGATCTTCGTCATCTTCACTTTGGAGACGGATGCGTCGCTGAGTCCTTGGATGATGTTCATGATCGGAGGATCCTGGTCAGGTTGCGGCCGTTGACCGGCCGGACGACGCCTTTCTCGGTGACGATGGCGCTGACGAGGGTGTGGGGGGTGACGTCGAAGCCGAAATGGTGGGCGCGGGCTCCCGCGGGCGCGATGGGGCGGCCGAAGATCTCGAGGACCTCGTCCTGGGCCCGTTCCTCGATGGGGATCTTGGAGCCGTCGGGCATGGAGAAGTCGACGGTGGTCGAGGGCGCGACGACGTAGAAGGGGACGCCGTGGTGCTTGGCCAGGATGGCCAGCCCGTAAGTCCCGATCTTGTTGCAGACGTCGGCGTTGGCGGCGATGCGGTCGGAGCCGACGATGCAGGCGTCGATCTTGCGGGTCTTCATGAGATGGGCGGCCATGTTGTCGGTGATGAGCGTCGAGGGGACCTTGGCCTTCATGAGCTCCCAGAGGGTCAGGCGGCTGCCCTGGAGGTAGGGGCGGGTCTCGCAAGGATAGACGTGGGCGATCTTCCCCAGATGGTGCGCGTACCGGATCACGCCCAGCGAGGTCCCCAGGCCCGAGGTGGCCAGGGATCCCGCGTTGCAGTAGGTGATGACGCGCGAGCCCTTCTTGAGCAGGGCGGCGCCGAACTTGGCCATGCGGCGGTTGTAGGAAAGATCGTCCTGGAAATAGGCCTGCGCCGCCCGGGCCAGCGCGGGGCCGAGGTCGCCCTGGGCGGTCTCGGCCTCGGCCTCGGCCAACATCCAGTCGACGGCGTGCATCAGGTTGACGGCGGTGGGCCGGGCCTTGCGCAGCAGTTTGCCGGCTTGGGTGACGTCCCGGCGCGAGCCTCCGCGGCCGGCCAGGGCCATGCCGTAGGCGGCGGCGCAGCCGATGAGGGGCGCGCCCCGCAGGGCCATCGAGCGGATGGCCTCGGCCACCTGGGCGGCGGTGCGGCATTCGACGTAGGCGATGCGGCGCGGCAGCAGGCGCTGGTCAAGGACGCTGAGGGCGTCCCCCTTCCAGACGATGTGGCGCACGGCGTCCTTGAGCGGGAAATCGTTCGGCATGGAGCGGTCGGCCCGAAAAAAAGACACCCGCGGCAAGCCCGTGAGGGCTTAGGCCGCGGGTGTCATTCGGGCCTGTGCTGGATTAGGGGATGGACTCCATCACCCGCTTGAGCTGCTCCTCGGTGCGGCCGACGATCTCGACGGTCTTCTCGCGGCCGTTGGCTCCGCGAAGGATGTTGACCTTGCGCGGGGCGACCTCGAAGAACTCCGCCAGATAGTTCTTGAGGGCGGCATTGGCCTTTTCGTCGACGGCGGGCGCCGTGACCTTGACCCGGAGCACGCTTCCGATGCGGCTGACCACTTCGTTGTCGAGGGCGTTGGGGATGACTCTGACTTTAACGATCATGCATTTCCTCCCTGATGTCGCTACAACTCACTGGTGTTCATTGTTCGGTGAAAACTACCGAGCCTAGCCGCAGATGAGTAGCGCCTTCTTCCACGGCTGTCTCGAAGTCCCGGCTCATGCCCATGGATAACTGGGCGTTGGGACTCTTTGCGAAAATCAGATCGAAAGCTTGACGCATCTTTTTGAAATGGGGCCGGACGAGTTCGACCGGCTCAAGGTCCGGGGCGATGGCCATCAGCCCTCTGGCCTGGAGGTTCGGGAAGGCCTTGAGGCCTTCCAAAAGCTCCGGCACCTCTTCGAGAGCGGCGCCCGCCTGGGTCTGCTTGTCGGTCAATTTGACCTGGATCAGGACCGGCATGGTCTTCTTTTGCGCCGCACAGGCGGCGTCGAGCGCCGCGGCGACTCTCAGGCTGTCGACAGAGTCGACGGCGTCGAAGGTCTGCGCGGCGAGTCGGGCCTTGTTGGTCTGCAGGTGGCCGATAAGCCGCCAGCGGACCGTCTTGGCCTGATCTCCCAAAGCCTCCTTCTTGGCGGCCGCGTCTTGGACGCGGTTCTCGCCGACTTCATGAACGAGGCCTGAGCTTAATACTTCTCGGATCCGGTCCAGCGGAGCGTATTTCGTCACGATGACGATGCTGATCTCCGCCGGGTTGCGGCCCGCCTTTTGGGCGGCCGATGCGATCCGGTACTGTATTTTCTTTAGGTTGTCAAGGATCACCAGCAGCACAGTATAGCAAAAAAGACGATATATGACAAATACTTCCCCCCTTGGCAATAGGTCTAAAGTCCTAATCCGGGGAAGGCTTTTGTCGTCGAGGAATCGACAGGCGGGCCTAAGAGGCGCCGGGGCTGTTCATTTTGTCCCCCCCGCGGCAAGGGGGGTGCACCCCGCGACTAAGGGTATCCATGGTCGTGAAAAAGAAACCCCCGGCTCTTTCGAGCCGGGGGCCTTTTGAGCTTTTCTCGCTGGGGCTTAGTACATGTCCCCGCCGTGGCTGTGACCAGCCCCGGGCATCGCGGCTTCCTTCTTCTCCGGGAGGTCCGCAACGAGGACTTCCGTGGTGAGGATGGTGCCTACGATGGAGACGGCGTTCTCGAGCGCGGTGCGGGTGACCTTGAGCGGGTCGACGATGCCGGCCTTGAAGAGGTCGACGTACTCGCCGGTGGCCGCGTTGAGGCCGATCCCGTTGCTCTGCGCCAGGATCTTCTGCACGACCACGGAGGCCTCGAGGCCCGAGTTCTCCGCGATCTGGCGGATGGGGGCCTGGAGCGCCCGGCGCACGATCTGGCCGCCGGTCGTCTCGTCCTCATCTTCGCCCTTGAACTTCTCGAGGATGGCGGAAGCGCGCAAGAGAGCCACGCCGCCTCCCGCGATCATCCCTTCCTCGACGCCCGCGCGGGTCGCGTTGGACGCGTCTTCGACCTTGGCCTTCTTGGCCTTCATCTCGGTCTCAGTCGCGGCTCCGACGTTGATCACGGCGACGCCGCCGGAGAGCTTGGCCAACCGCTCCTGCAGCTTCTCCTTGTCGTAGTCGGAGGTCGTCTCTTCGATCTGGCGGCGGATCGACTCGGCGCGCTTCTTGATCTCGTTCTTGTCGCCGGCTCCGTTGACGATCGTGGAGTTCTCCTTGTCGATGACGACGCGCTTGGCCGAGCCCAGCATGTCGAGGGTGATCTTCTCGAGCTTGTGGCCCAGCTCTTCGCTGATGACCTGTCCGCCGGTGAGCACGGCGATGTCCTGGAGCATCTCCTTGCGGCGATCCCCGAAGCCGGGGGCCTTGACCGCGACGGCCTTGAGCGTGCCGCGCAGCTTGTTGACGACCAGGGTCGCCAGCGCTTCGCCGTCCACGTCCTCGGCGATGAGCATGAACGAGCGGCCCACGCCGACGATCTTCTCGAGCACGGGCAGCAGGTCCTGCATCGAGGAGACCTTCTTGTCGGTGATGATGATGTACGGGTTCTCGAGCACGGCTTCCATGCGCTCGTTGTCGCTGATGAAGTAGGGCGAGATGTAGCCCCGGTCGAACTGCATGCCCTCGACGACTTCCAGCGTCGTCTCGGCCGACTTGCCTTCTTCGACGGTGATCACGCCTTCGTGACCGACCTTCTCCATGGCTTGAGCGATCAGGTCCCCAATCACGCGATCATTCGCTGAGATTGTAGCCACCTGCGCCTTCTCTTCCTTGGTCTTGACGGGCTTGAAGTTCTTCTTGAGCTCCTTGACGACGACCTCGAGGGCCTTATGCATGCCCCGCTCGATCCCCTTGGGGTTGGCTCCCGCGGTGATGTTCTTGATGCCCTCGGCCAAGAGCGACTGCGTCAGCACGATGGCGGTGGTGGTCCCGTCGCCGGCGATGTCGTTGGTCTTGGTGGCGACTTCCTTGACGAGCTGGGCGCCCATGTTCTCGAACGGGTTCTCGAGCTCGATCTCCTTGGCGATGGTCACGCCGTCATCGACGATGACGGGAGACCCGAACTTCTTTTCCAGCACGACCGAGCGGCCCTTGGGCCCCAGGGTGATCTTGGTGGCGTTGGCGAGCTTGTCTACGCCGGCCTTCATCTGCTTGCGCGCGTCTTCCGCGAAAATAATCTGCTTAGCCATGTTATGTTTTACCTCTCCTTATATATGGTGGGATCGATTACTTGAGGATGCCGAGGATGTCGTCCTGATGCATGATCAGGTAATCGACGTCATCGAGCTTGATCTCGTTGCCGGAATACTTGCCGTAGAGGATGCGGTCGCCGACCTTCACGTCCATCGGCAGGAGCTTGCCCTCATCGGTGGTCTTGCCCTTTCCGCAAGCCACGATCTCGCCTTCCTGCGGCTTTTCCTTGGCGGTGTCGGGGATGATGATCCCGCCACGCTTGGTTTCCTTCTGCTCAACCGCCTTCACGAGCACCCGGTCGCCCAGGGGCTGGATCTTCACTTTCGTCAGCGTCGCTTCGGCCATGTCTAGTTCCTCCGATGGATTGACTTCTATAGCTTGCGAGGGCTAAGTAAGCACTCTCGCGTCCTTAGTGCTAATTATAACACAGGGCCGTGAGAGTTGTCAATCAAAAGGCGGGAGTGCTAGCTTTGAAGCGCCGCGCCTAGTGCTGGTCTTTGGTCATGAACTTCTTGAAGAAGTCCACGAGGGCGTGCTGGGCGGCGGGGCTTTGGGGGTTGGGCTCGAGGAAGGGCGGCGTCGGGGGCGGTTCGTCGGTGGTGAAGGCGGCTCTTTCGAAGGGGATGACGGTGCCCGATGGCCGGGTATCGGGCTGGGAGGCGATCGGCGCCGGCGCAGCCTCCGCGACGGGCGGCAGCCCGTCGTGCCGAGCTTCCTCAGGAGGTTCGTTGAAGCTCGGCGCAGGGCAGATGCGGTTCAAGTCCTCCTCCAGGCGGCGGATGACGGCCAAGGATTTGGCTAGGCTCAATTCCTTATCGGTCAGGTCATGGCTGAGCTTGTCGACCAGCCGGTTGCGGATGGTCAGGTCGTTGGCGGTCTCGCTGAGTCGCCGGCGCGTGGTATCGAGTTCCATCTTCGCCTTTTCCATCTGGACGCGCAGGTCGCCCATCGCGGACTCGTGCGTCTTGAGCTCGGTCTCGACCGCCTGCAGGCGCGCTTCATCCTTGCGGCGGGCTTCCTCCAATTCGGATATGCGCGGCAGGCGGCTCTCGGCCATCGCCGTCTTCTCGCGAGATTCCTGCAGCTGGCCCTTGAGGTCGACGATCTGCCGCTGCAAAGACAGGCCGAGCGCTTTCTCCTCGCGGCGGTTCTCCAGCTCCTTCATCAGATCGGCGACATGGCTGAAGAGCCGGTTGCTGGCGGTGTCGATCATCGCGTCGACGTCCAGGCTGGGCGCCGGGGCGACCGGCGCGGGCTTGGCCGGAGGCGCGCGCATCTCTTGGGCGGTGACCAGCGGCGCGATGTCCGAGAACTCCCCGGCGCGGCGCCAGTTCTTCTCTAAAATCTCCCCCTCCGCCGGGCAGACCAGGGTCGTCATCAGGAAGCCCGGCAGGGCGGAGAGCTCCGCCGGCGTGAAGCTGCCCGGGACCTCTCCGTTCATGTAGACCCAATATCTCACTTGCGGTCCTGGCCTTCGTCGTAGACGCGCTTCACCTTGATCAGGAAGTCCCGCAGCTCTTGGCGCAAAAGGGTGACGTCGGAGTCGACGTGCTGGCTGCTGACGACGAGCCGGTCCTGGTAGACGGAGGACTGCTTGCGCAGCTCGAGCAGCGCGCCGGCCTTGGCGGCGTCATCGACGCGGAGCTTGGCCAGCTCGGCCTCGCCATCGGAAAGCTTGCGGCGGAGCTCGAGAAGCCCTTTTTCCGCGTGCGCATTCTTCTCCAGATGGAGCCGCGACTCTTCCTCTAGGGATTTGTTGCGCCCCTCCAGGCGATGGAAGGCTCCTTCCAGGAACTCGCGGTCCTTGCGCAGGCTTTGAGCTTGCTCCTCCAGAAGGCGGACCTGGGCGTCGAGCTTGCCGATATGGCCTTCGTAGCCCTCGCGAGCGCGCGACAGCTTGTTCTCGAAATCGGAAAGGCGGGCCTGGGCGTCCATCTGGTTCTGGCGCAGTTCGGAATTCTCTTTCGAGAGCTTGGAGACCAGATGCTCGAGAGCGGCCTTCTGCTCCACGACAGCCTGCAGGCGTTCGGCCAAGGCCGACATCTCTTCGGCGGCCGGCACGGGAGCGGGCGCGACGGGTGCGGCTTCATCAAGGAAGCGGGAAGGGGCTTTATCCGTCCCCGGGGCCTCGTGCTCGCTCTTCCACCAGTTGTCGAAGGCGGCGTTGGCGTCGCGGGCGGCCTGCGCCACGGACGGGCTGGCGGTGCCGACGGAAGAGTCCACCTCCTTCTTGAAGTCGGACAGCCAGGCGTCGAAGGGCTCTTGTTCTGCCATGCCCTGTAAGCTTAGCCGGAAGATGTTAAATTTTCAAGTCTATTCGTATCTGGTCAAGCAAGTAACCAAGCAAGCATTGACAACCGCGGCCAGGCCGTCTATCCTAAGCATGATGCGTCATCGGAAACGGGGTTTCACGCTCATCGAGCTCATGATCGTCGTTGCCATCATCGGCATCCTGGCCGCCATCGCCATCCCTAAGTTCGCCGACCTGATCCGGAAATCCTCGGAAGGCGCCTGCAAAGGCAACCTCGGGTCCCTGCGCAGCGCGCTGAGCATCTATTATGCCGACATGGAGGGCCAATATCCGGGAGATCCCAGATCGATGACCGTCAACGGCAAGTACTTGACGGCCATCCCCAAGGTCAAGACGCCGAACTATCACGCCGAGACCTCGGCGGTCTTATCGGGGTCTTTTTCCGCCGGCCTCCAAGAGACCGGCGGCTGGATCTACGCTTCCGACCATACGGAGACGGAGTTCGGCCAGGTCTTCGTCGACTGCACCCACACCGACACCAAGACCACCCGCTGGTCTTCCTACTGAAGAGCTCGCGCGCCGGCTGCGGTCAGTCTTTGCCGTAGCGCCAAGCCTCGTCTTTGGACAAGGTGCGCAGGTACTGCAGGGTGTTCTCGGCCGTGCAGGTCGCCTTCATGCATTCATGGGCGCGGGCGTGGTAGTCGGAGAAATCCGGCTGGGCCAGGACTCGCTTGTAATCCTTGGCCGCCTCCTCGGGCTGGCCCAGGAGGTCCAAGACCTGCCCCCGATAGAGGTACAGCATCGAATGCCAGGGTCCCGGCTTCTCTTTCGGCTTGAGCGGAGAGCTTTCCACGGCGTGGTGGAGCCAGACCAGCGCCCGCTCCATGTCGCCCTGCTCCAGGCAGCGCTCGCCGGCCAAGCCGCAGTAGAGCCCCAGCATCTTGCGGTTGTAGGCTCGCGGGTCGGCCTTCACTTTGTCGAATAAAAGGCGGGCCTCCTTGAGCGAACTGTCCCAATCGCCGAGGCGGTAGTGCAGGTAGACGTCGATGAGCTGGAAATAGGGGCTGTCGGGGAAATCCCGGCGCAGACGCTCGATGATGGGCAGGGCGCGCGCGTAGTCGTGCCGGTCGATGATGTAGATCGAGGACAGGAACTGGGCGGCCTGACGGGCGCCGAAGCGCCCATGATCCATGGCTTCCCGGATCTTGGCCAGGCCTCTCTCCTCGTCGCCGTGGACGCCGACCAGGAAGCTGAGCTTCAGCACTCCCCCCATGCGCGCCGCTTGGTAGTCGAAGATGCCCAGGCCGAGCTGGGCGTCGTAATAGTCCTCGTCGATCTTCACGCACTTCTTGAGGTGCTTGATCGCCTTCTTGCCGTCGAGGAAAGCGCGCCAGTAATGACCGCGCAGAAGCCCCCATTGGCCCCGGGTGCCCAGGGACATCCCTTCCACGAAATGGCCGTCGGCCCGCGTGGTCTTATCCTTGGCGTCGGTCAGCGGGTCCGCCTTGCGGACGGCGGCATCCACGTCCTGCTCGAAGAGCCCTTGCAGCGTCGGCGTGTCCTTGAAGAGGCCGTACTCCTGGGAAGACTGCCACCAGATCGCGCCCGACTCGAAGAGATAGCCGAAGGGGTTGTCGGGCTCCAGCTCGATGAGCTTGCGGAACGCCGCGCGCGACTTGTCGTAGTCCATCCCGTAGAGGTGCTTGAGGCCCTCGTCGAGCTGGATCTCGGCGTTGCGGCTCAGGGCGGCCTGGGCGGCCGGAGTCCCGGCCAGGCAGAGCAAACCGACCAGGAATCTCTTCAGCACGGGTGGCAGTTTACGATTTTTGGCGATGCTTGGGAAAGCTCCCCGGCGGCTAGCCGCCGTATATGCGCTCGCCGCTGTCGCTGTCGGGGTTGCCGAGATGCTTCCTTTTGGGTTTTGGCTTCTTGGGCGCACGGGGGGCCGGCGCGGGTTCGGGCGCCGGCGGCGGGCGGCGGGCGGCGGGCGTTTCCGGCTCAGGCTTGAGTGAAAGCGCCCGCTTGCAGGAAGGGGCGTGGCCCAGCCGGCAGCCTTCGGTGTAGTCGGCCAGGGCGCGGGCCCGGGCGAAAAGCGTCTCCAGGACCCGGCCGCGTCCGTAGTGCGCCCGGCCGGCCGCGTCCTGGGTCTCGGCGAGCAGGACCCGCTGGTTCGGCGCGCGGGCCAGCAGCTCGAGGCTTACGGAGTACAGCGCGAGGCCGGCGCCGTAATCCTTGACCGCGCCCTCCAGGTCGGCCAGCGCCGCGCGGCAGACGGCGCGCGCGATGAAGACCTCGGGGGCGCGGCCGCGGGCCAGGCTCTCCGAGCGCTCCAACGATTCGACGGCCTTGCGCCAGTCTTTCACCGCCATCTGCGTCTGCCCCACCCCCAGGACGGGCCGGTAGTCGGCGGGTTCCAAACGCGCCGCTCTTTCATAGGTCTTGAAAGCCTCTTCGGTCCGGCCTGCTCGGCGCTGCGCCTCGCCGAGGAAAAGGAGGCCGTCTATCTCCTCGGGCTGCAGGCCGACGAACTCGGCCAGGTCCAAGGCCGCCTTGGCGCTGCGGCCCTCCTTCAGGTGGACCCGTCCTCGCAGGAAGTAGGCGCGGGCGTTGCGCGGGTCGCCGTTGAGCGCCTTGGTCAGGTCGGGCTCGGCCTGCTTGAACTCGCCGCGGTCGAAATAGGCCTGCCCCCGGCCGAAATGGCAGACGGCCAGGAGCGCGGCGCCGGCGTCGGGCGTCCAAGCCTTGATCGCGCGGCCGTAGTACTCCAGGCGCTCGTCGGGTTCCTTGCGCGCCTCGGCTTTGCGCAGGTTCGCGAAGAATTCCTTGCGGCTCGCAGCGCCGCTTTCGGCCTGGGCGCGCCCCGCGCCCAGCGCCAGCAGGGCCGCGAGCAGGAGGTTCATCCTTTCGGCGCGGGGCTCGAGTGAGGCGGGCGTTGGTTTTTCCAGTAGGTCCGGATGTGGTTCCAGCCGTCCTCGGCGGTCTCCACGATCTTGAGCAGCTCCAGGTCCTCGAGGGCGATCATCCCCGTCTCGGCCAGGTATTTCCAGTCGACCAGCCGGTTCCAGAATTCCTTGCCGAAGAGCACGATCGGCAGCTGGCGCTTCTTGCCGGTCTGCACGAGCGTGAGGGCCTCGAAGAGCTCGTCGAGGGTGCCGAAGCCGCCGGGGAACGCCACCAAGGCCTTGGCGCGCATCATGAAATGCATCTTGCGCAGGGAGAAGTAGTGGAAGCGGAAGGAAAGCTCCGGCGTCATGTAGGGGTTCGGATCCTGCTCATGGGGCAGCGTGATGTTCAGGCCGATGCTCTTGGAGCCGGTCTCCCAGGCGCCGCGGTTGGCGGCCTCCATGATGCCGGGTCCCCCTCCCGTGACGATGACGAACTCGAGGCTCTGGTCGGTCTGCTGGGCGCGCGAGATCAGGGCGGCGAAGCGCCGGGCCTCGTCGTAATAGCGCGATAGGACGACGCGGTTCTCCGCGTTCTTGAGCGCGAGCGCCAGCGGCACGTCCTTGGGCTTGGCCTTGGCCGAGGCGCTTGCCGCCGCCAGGTTCTGGCGCGCCTCCTCGGGCGAGGGCACCCGGGCCGAGCCGAACACGACCACGGTCGAGCGTATCTTATGCTCGCGCAGGACGAGCTCCGGCTTGAGCAGCTCGAGCTGCAGGCGCACGGCGCGCAGGTCCTTGCGCTGCATGAAGGGCCCGTCCTCGTAGGCTTTTTGATAAGCGCCGGACTCCTTGATGCGCTTGAGCAGGGCTTCTTTCTGATCGGGACGCAGTTCTCTTTTTTTCATTGGTCTCACTGGATATGCAGAAGGTCCGGCAGCCATAGGCTCAGGCGCGGCACATAGGTCACGAGGAGCAGCGCGCCGAGCACGATCAGCCAGTAGGGCAAGGTCGCGCGGTAGAGCTCGGGCAGGGGCTTGTTGAAGCGGCGGCTGGAAAGGAAGAGGTTGAGGCCCAAGGGCGGGGTCATGTAGCCGAGCTCGAGGTTGAGCAGGAAGAGCGTGCCCAGGTGGATGGGGTCGATGCCGTATTGCAGCGCCACCGGCACGATGATGGGCACGACGATGATGATGGCCGAGAAGATCTCGACCATGTTGATGATCAAGAGGAAGACGTTGAGCAGGGCCAGGAAGGGCCAGGGGGTCTTGATGTGCGCGCTCAAGAGCTCGAAGAGGCGCGAGGGGATCTCGGCGTCGATCATATAGCTGGTCAGCCCCAGCGCCGTGCCCAGCACGATCATGATGGCGCCGACGAGCATCATGCTGCGCGTCATGACCCCCGGCAGGTCGCAGGTCTTGAGGTCGCGGTAGACGAAGACCTCGACGAAGACGACGTAGGCCGACATCACGGCGGCGGCTTCCGAGGCCGTGAATTTCCCGCTGTAGATGCCGCCGACGATCAGGAAGGGCAGCGGGATCTCCCAGGCCGCGGCCCTCAGGGCGGTCCGCAGGGCCTGCCCGGTGAAGGCCACGCGAGGCACCTTGTGGCGGCCGGCGATGAAGACGGCGTAGCCGCTCAAGATCAAGAGCAGGACGGCCCCCGGCACGGCGGAGGCGGCGAAGAGGCGGTCGAGGGAGACCTTGCCGACGAGGGCGTACAGGATGATGGGCAGGCTGGGCGGAAACATCAGCCCCAGGCTGCCCGTGGTGGTCACCAGGCCCAGGGAGAAATCCTCCGGATATCGCTGTTTGCGCAGCAGCGGGTGGATCAGCCCGCCGAGGGCGATGATGGTCACGCCGGAGGCCCCGGTGAATGCGGTAAAGAGCGCGCAGGCGAAGAGCCCCGCGATCGCGACGCCGCCGGGCATCCAGCCGAAGAGCGCCTCGGCCAGGTCGACTAAGCGCTTGGGCGCGCCGCTCTCGGCCAAGACATAGCCGGCGAAGGTGAAGAGCGGGATGGAGATCAGGGAAGGCATGGTGGCCAGGCGCATCAGCTCGATGATGACCGATTGGCCGGGGTCGGCGCTTTCGGCGGCATGGAACAGGTAGAGCGCCGATCCGCCCATCAGCGCGAAGACCGGCGCCCCGGCCACGGCCAGCAGCAGGGCTAGGACGGAGAAGAGGATCGTCATCGCAGCTTCGCGGCGGCCTCGGCCGCCTTGATCAGGCTATGGAGCGTCACCAGCAAAAAGCCCAGCGGCAGGATGACGGCAAAGGCCCAGGCCGGGACTTCGAAGCCGCCGGCGGTGAAGAGGGCTTTGGCTTCCTCGTGCTCGGCCAGCAGATAGATCCAAGACGCTCGCGTCAGCAGCGCGCCCACGGCCGCGCCGCAGAGCTGGGCTGCCAGCGCCAAAGCGGCGCGGGCGCGGGGTTTGCCGGAGAGCCCGGTCTGCAGCGCTTCGAAGGCGAAATTCTTCTCGTCGGCGGTGGCCAGGGCGGCGCCCAGGAAGCCCACCCAGAGCACGAGATGGCGCAGGAAGGTGTCGCCCCAGAGCAGTCCGGTGCCGAAGAATTGCCGGGCCGCCACCTGCAGGAAGGCCATGACCATCATGACGGTGAGCAGCGTGACGAGGGTCGCGCCTTCCAGGCGGACGAGCAGCGCCTCAGCTTTTTTTAGTTTTTCCATGTCAGAAGCGCGCGCCGAGGGAGAAGCGCTGGACGTTGCCCAGCTCGCCGAAGGGCGTGATCGAGTAGTCGAGGGTATAGCCCAGCGTCTTGAGCCCGAAGCCGGCGGAAAATCCGTTGAGCGCCGTGGCCGCGCCTTGAGCGGCGGAAGCCGCCCGCGCCGAGCCGTAGCCGGCGCGTATGGCGAAGCCCGAGAGCAGGGCGTACTCGGTGCCCACGCTGACCTCGGTGTCCTTGGCGTTGGGGTGGTTCTTGACGTCCAAGGCGACGATCATCCCAGGCGGCAGGCGGTAGCCCAAGCCGGCGCCGACGGTCAAAGGCAAGGGGCTGCGCTGCTGCTGGAATTTCAGGCCCGGGCCGACGTTTAGAACCGAGAGCCCCAGCATCGGTTTCCCGGGCCCGAAGCTGGCCAGCTCATACTGCGCGCCCAGGTCGAAAGCCGCCGTCTGCGCCGAGACATCGGCGATCCGGCTCTGCAGGACCTTCATCGTCGCGCCGAGGCGCATGTCCTGGACCTTGGCCGCGTAGCCAAGGGTCAGCGCCGAGTCGTGGGCCGAGAAGCCGCCCGTCAGCCGCCCCGCCGCGTCTCGCCCTTCGATGGTGCCCTGCGTCAGATAAGCCGCTCCCCCCGCCAAAGTTCCGAAGCCCAGCGGATGGGCGTAGCCCACGACGTCGTAACGCGCGCCGGCGATGAGCTCCGCATGCATGAAACCAAGCTCGCGCTTGGAAAGCCTGGATAAGCCCGCCGGATTCCAAGACAGAGCGTTCACGTCGTCAGCGACTGCCGTATAAGCTCCCCCCATCCCGAGAGCCCGCGCTCCCACGCCAAGCCTGAGGAAGCCCGCGCTCTCCTGCGCCGAGACGTTCATGGTGAGCATGATGAACAACGACAAGAAAATGAACTGAAGAAGGAAGCCGGGCCTGGTAATCAAAACTTCCGCGGCGCAGCCGCGGAAGTACGGCGCCCCGCGGCGCCGATCCGTTAGAGAGCCGTTGTGGCCGTTCACTTGATCACCGCCAAGCGCCCAGTCTTTCTAATATCCCCAAACCCGCCCTTCTTCGCCGTCACCGCATAAACATAAACCCCCGACGCCACGCCCCCCGTATCCCAGGTATCGTCATAGGTCCACTGATTGCCCTTGCCGTTGCCGTCATCGACCGCCTTAGGACTCGTCAAGCTGGCGCTCCTGACCAACCGCCCCGACACGTCGTAATACCTGACCTCGACGACGTCCGCCACGCCCACCTGCACGCGCACGACCGGCTGCTGCCCGCCGCGCGCCGGGTTCGGGAAGGCATACACGTCGACGTAGCCGAACGCCGTCCCGCCCGCCGCCGGCGCAGCGGCCAGGACGCCCGGCACCAGCGGCTGGTACAGCGAGAAATGGTCGGTGCGCGCCCGCACGCGCTTGCGCAGAAGGTCCAGCTCGCTGGGCAAAGCCAGCCAAGTCTTGGCCGCCGGGTCCCAGTAGTGCACGGCGACCTCGCGCTCCTTGCCGGGCGGCACGGCGCCGGGATCATAAGGCAGTTCGATGGTGACCGGCACCGTGAAGCGCGCGCCCTCGGGGCCGAACTCGACGGCTTCGCCCACGCTGCCCAGGCGGCCGGCCGTCTGCGCTCCATCTCGCGCCTGCTGATCGGCCGTGCCCTTCCTGCCGCGCAGGATGCTGATATCCAAGTCCTGATCCAGGGAATTGGCCGGCACCACCACGGAGGCCCGGCTGGGCGCTTCCACCTTGCCGCCCTCGGCGGAAGGGAGCTTCAGCCCGGCCTCGTAGTACCAGCCCGGGTGCACGATGGTGCGCGATGCGGGCGAAATACCGCTCAAGCCCAAGACCCCTTGATTGGGCGGCGTGCCCACGGTGAAAGTGACTTCGTTGCTCTCCACGCTGCCTCCAGGCGGCAAGCGCTGGGCCACGATCGTATAGGTGCCGTTGGACAAGGCGTCGGGGATGATGCCGCGGATCAGGACGTCGTTCCAGATCGAAAGCGAAGCCGTCACCTCGCCCACCAGCACCTGGGTCTGGGTGCCGGCGTAAGGCCCGAAGCCGCTGCCGGCCAGCTCGAAAGCCGTGCCGGCCGGGCCGATGGACGGCGACAAGGAGCCGATGAAGGGTTCGACCACCGTGAAGTCCTGGGCGGAGCTCAACGAAGACCCCCCACCCGATGTCGTGCGCTCGACGATGAGCGCCGAAGCTCCCGAGGCCGCCGCGCCCGGCACGGTGCCGGTGATCGTCGTGTCGTTCCAGACGCTGATCGGCGCCGCGACCCCGCCGATGAGTACCTGGGTGTAGGTCCCCGCGTAAGGCCCGAAACCGGAGCCGGTCAGCGTGAAAGGCGCGCCGATCGGGGCTGAAGACGGCGTCAGCGTCAGCACCTCGGGCGCGACCACCGTGAAGGTCGAGGCCAGGCTCTCGGCCAGGCCGCCGCCCTCCGTCACGCGGCGCACGACCACGTCCTTGAGGCCCGGCGTCAGCGAGCCGGGCACCGTGGCGAGGATCGTGCCGTCGTTCCAGATGCTGATATAAGAGGTGGCACCGCCGATCAGAAGACTGGTGTTGACGCCGCCGAAGACCCCGAAAGCCGTGCCGGTCAAGGTCAGCGGCGCTCCGATGGGGGCCGAGCGCGTCGACAACGCGTCCACCTGCGGCAAGACCACCGTGAAGGTCGAAGCCAGGCTGGCCGAGACCTGGCCGG
>CAZEAE010000019.1:0-55053 GCA_964510095.1 uncultured Elusimicrobia bacterium
GTCAAGAACCTCTCCGGCGGCGAGCGCAACCGCGTCCACCTGGCGCGCATGCTCAAGGAGAGCGCCAACGTGCTGCTGCTCGACGAGCCCACCAACGACCTGGACGTGCACACCCTTCGGGCCTTGGAAGAAGCCATCACCAACTTCGCCGGCTGCTGCGTGGTGATCACCCACGACCGCTGGTTCCTGGACAGGATCGCCACCCACATACTCGCCTTCGAGGGCGAGAGCCAGGTGCGCTGGTTCGAAGGGAACTACTCGGCCTACGAGGAAGACCGCAAGAAGCGCCTGGGAGACATCCAGCCCAAGCGCATCCACTACAAAAAGCTGACGCGCCGCTGAAGCGCCTCTTGGCCAACCGCGCCGCCGGCCCCACGCCCGCAGACCGCGGCGGCCTGCTCTGGGCCGCGGCGATCTTCGGCTTGGCCGCGGCGCTGAGGCTCTACGCCCTAGGCGAGACGTTCCCCGTCGATGACGAGTTCATGCAGTTCTTCGAGGCCCTGCATCCGGGCGGCTTCGCGGGCTTCCTCAAGGTCACCGGGCAGAACCCGCACCACCTGCTGCTCGACGCGCTGTCGACCTTCCTCGTCTCCCGCATCGGCTCCAGCCTCTGGTGGCTGCGCCTGCCGTCCGTCTTCTGGGGCGTGCTCGCCGTAGGCGGCGTCTGGCGCCTGGCCGCGAGCCTCGAAGGGGAAGCCCGAGGACGCCTAGCGGCGCTCCTGCTCGCCGTCAGCCTGCTGCACGTCGATTGGTCGCGCCGCTGTGATTTCTATGCCCTGCTGACGGCGCTGTCGGTCTTCAGCACGCTGGCCTTCTTCCGGCTCCTCGTAGACCCGCGGCGCTGGGGCTGGTACGGGTTTTGGGCGGTGCTGTTCATCTACGGGCATCCCTACTTCGTGCTGGTCGCGGCCTTCCATGGCGCCTTCCTGCTGGCCGAGACGCCCGCGGCTCGCCGGGCGGCGGTCCTGCGCGGCTTTTTGCCCGCCTGGGGCCTGGCCGGGCTGCTCTTCATCCCCTGGTTCCTATATTCCTCCTCCACGCTCCTGGACCGCCGCTTGTTCGACTTCGACTGGATCGCCGGGACGATGACGCTCAAGCAGTTCCTGGCGCGCCTGCCCCTCTACGCCGGCCAAGCGCCCGAGGTCGGTCCGATGCGGCAATGGCGATTCTCGATCCCCTCGCTGGCGTCGGCCGCCTACCTCGCCCTCTACGCCGTCTCCCTCGTCGCGTTCCTGCGCCGCGGCGCCGGCCGCCTCGTCCGCTTCGCGCATCTTTTGCTGCCCTTCGCGCTCTTGACGGTGACGGCGCTCGACCTGCATTACCATTACTTCTTTTCCCCCCGCCAGCTGCTCTGGGCGCTTCCCTTCTACCTCCTGCTGGTCGCAGACGGAGCCCTGCTATGCGTCGGACGGCTCGGGCCGAGGTTCCAGGCGAACGCGGTCCGGGGCTTGGCCGCCGGCTTCACGGCCTTGGCGCTCCCCGGGTGCTGGGACGCGGTCTCCTTCCAAAAGGCGCGCATGCAGGACCAGGCCGCGATCGTGGAGAACGTCGCCAGGCACGTGCGCCCGGGCGACGTGCTCGGCTTCGAGGGCGACGGCATCCTGGCGTCCTTCCTCTGGTTCTACGACAAGGAGGCCTTCCGCCGCTGCGACGACCTGCGCCTCATCGAGGGCCACATCACCTTCCTGGTGAGCCCGGGCCTTCGCGCCCGACGAGGCGCGGCCGACAACAGCGTGCGCCTCCTGGGGAGGCGAAAGGACCGCCATGACCGGCCGGAGGGGCTCTGGCTCTTCCGGGGCTCGCTCTACGACCTGTCCGTCTACCCCCCGGTCCGCGGCGGGACCGCGAGCCCCGTCAGCTCAGGACTTCGCGGGCAATGATGAGGTGCTGCACCTCGCTCGTGCCCTCGTAGATCTCGGTGATGCGCGCGTCGCGGTAGAGCCGCTCGACGGGGAACTCCCGGACGAAGCCGTTGCCGCCGTGGATCTGCACGGCGTCGAAGCAGGTCTGGTTGCAGGCCTGAGAGGCGAAGAGCTTGGCCATGGAGGCTTCCTTCGTGCACTTCTCGCCGCGAGCCATCATCTCGGCGGCGCGGAAGGTCAAGAGCCGGGCGGCGTCGAGCTTGAGCGCCATCTGGGCGATCTTGGCCTGCGTCAGCTGGAATTCGGAGATCGACTTGCCGAACTGCTTGCGCTCCTTGGCGTAAGCCACCGCTTCCTCGAAAGCGGCCTGGGCGATGCCGACGGCCTGCGCGGCGATCGAGACGCGCCCGTTGTCGAGCTGGGTCATGGCGATCTTGAAGCCCTCGTTGAGCTTGCCCAGCAGGGCGTCCTTGGGGACCTTGCAGTTCTGGAAGACGACCTCCCGGGTGTCCGAGGCGCGGATGCCCAGCTTCTTCTCCTTCTTGCCCAGCGTCAAGCCCGCCAAGCCCTTGTCCACCAGCAGCGCGCTGATGCCCTTGTTCCGGAGCTCGGGCGCGGTGGAGACGAACACGAGGAAGAAATCGGCGAAGCCGCCGTTGGTGACCCAGGCCTTCGTGCCGTTGAGCAGCCAATGGTCGCCTTTGTCCTCGGCGCGGCAGGTCAGGCTGCCGGCGTCGGTGCCTGAGCCGGGCTCGGACAAGCAGTAGGCGCCGATCCACTCGGCCGTCGCCGCCTTCGGCAGATAACGCTGCTTCTGAGCCTGGGAGCCGAATTTCACGATGCCGGAGCAGACGAGGCTGTTATGCACCGTCACCCCGACTTGGAAAGCGGCGTTGCCGCGCGCCAGCTCTTCCATGGCGGCGACGTAGCAGGGGTAATCGAGGGCTAGGCCGCCGAATTCCTCGGGCATCATCATGCCGAAGAAGCCCAGCTCGGCGGCTTCTTTATAAAGCTCGCGCGGGATGGCTTCCTCCTCGTCGAGCTTCATGGCCGTGGGCTTGAGCCGCTTCTCGGCGAAATCGCGCGCCGACTGGCGCACCATCTCCAGGGCTTCCTTCATGTCCTGCTTGGTCTCGGTCGAAGCATCAATAGTCATAGAACCCCTTTCCGGTCTTTCGTCCCAGGCGCCCGGCCTCCACCATCTTGCGCAGCAGCGGGCAGGGACGGTATTTGGAATCGCCGAAGCCCTCATGCAGGACTTCCATGATGGCCAGGCAGACGTCCAGGCCGATGAAATCGGCCAAAGTGAGCGGTCCCATCGGATGCGCCATGCCCAGCTTCATGACGAGGTCGATGTCTTCCTTGGAGGCCACGCCCTCCATCAGGGTGTAGCAGGCCTCGTTGATCATCGGCATCAGGATGCGGTTGGCGATGAAGCCGGGATAATCCTGGGAGACTGCGGGCGTCTTGCCCAACTTCAACGTCAGATCGTGGATCGTCTTGTAGGTGGCCTCCGAGGTGGCCAAGCCGCGGATGAGCTCGACGAGCTTCATGACCGGGACGGGGTTCATGAAGTGCATGCCGATGACCTTGTCCGGCCGCTTAGTGGCGGCGCCGATGGCGGTGATGGGCAAGGACGAGGTGTTGGAGGCGAGGATCGTCTCAGGGGCGCAGAGTATGTCGAGCCGTCCATAGATCTCGCGCTTGAGCTCCATCTTCTCGGGCACCGCCTCGATCACCAGCTGAGCCCCGGCGGCATCCTCGAGCTTCAGGCCGCCGCGCAAGCGGGCGAAAGCCCGGTCGCCGGCGGTTGCGTCGATGGTCTTCTTGTCGACCTGGCGGTCGAGGTTCTTGCGGATGTTGCCCAGGGCCCTGTCCAGAAGGTCGGGCCGGGCCTCGATGAGGACGACGTCATGGCCGCCGAGCGCGAAGAGATGGGCGATGCCGTTGCCCATCGTGCCGCCGCCTATCACCGCCACGGTCTTGATGTCCATCCGCGTCCATCTTAACATTACGCCAAGGCGTTGACAAATCTCATCCAGGACAAAAAGACGGCCCCCGTGCCGGACCAGCCGGCACGAGGGCCTTGAGACGACCTCCCGGCTCCCGCCGGGGGAGGGTTACGGCGTCGAAGGGGCCGCCGCCTCAGGCTGCGGCTGCCGAGCCAGCCGCATCCGCGACAGGCCCTCCTCGATGGCTCCCTTCACGGCGGGATCCTCTTCGGTCTGGAGCTGGGCGACGAGCATCGATTCGCCGTCTTCGACCTCGAGGTCCTTGGTGCCCACGGCGCTGGGGATGAGCTGAGCCACCATCCTGCGCACACCGGGCTCCTTGTCGCTCAGCCGGGTCTTGAAGGCCTTCATCGTGGCGCGCGTCAAAGTCGGCCGCGCCTTGATGATCTGGACGGCCAGCGCCAGCTCTTCGCTGCTGGCGGTCTTGATGTGCTCGCTCAGGAGCCTGCCGGACAGCCAGGGCATGCGCCGGTGGTCGTTGAGCAGGCCCGCGGCCTGCAGCCGGCTCAGGATGCCCTTCATCAGCTCAGGCTTGTGGAAGTCCTGCAGCGCCACGGCGCAGGCCTTCAGCGCGGCCGGAGAAAGCTCGCTCTCGAAGAGCGCCTGGATCTCCGGCTCCGCCTTGCGCCCGAGGAACCGGCGCAGGACGGCGGGCTTGAGCTCATCGGGCACATCCTCGCTGCGGGCCAGCGCCAGAGCCTTCTCCGTCACCGCCCCGCCGCGCACCGCGCCGGTCGCGCCGACGGCTTCCAGCGCGCCGAGACGCACCGACTCCGTGGTGGAATCGAGCAGCGCGGCCGTGAAGTCCCGCGCCGCCGCCCCGCCCACCTTGACGGCGACGAGCCTCATGATCTCGTCCTTGAGCTGACGATCCTCGGGGATCTCCTCGCCGACTCTCCCGTAGATGCCCGTGAGGCTTACGGCCAGCTGCTCGCGCAGCGCTTCCGGGATCTCCGCGGCTCCGGGCCCGTCATAGGCGGCCCGGACCTGCTCGACGGCGGCGCGCACGGAGAGCTCGTCCTCTCCGCTCAAGCTGGGAAGCACGGCGGCGATGGCCTCCTCCGCCGATACGGGGCGCGTCTCCTCCTGCGCCTGCGGGCGTCTCGTGACGGCGTACAGCGCGTCCTGCTGCGCCAGGTCATGCTGCATCACTTCATACAAGCTCAAGCCCAGAACCGACAGCGTCAAACCGATCCCGGTCAGGAGCACGGCGTTCCTGATCTCCATAGTATTTCTCCCGGGCCGCCCCCCTCACGTTCTAGAGACGGCCACGTTGATGATACGAACGGGAGCCCGTTTTTATTTCAAGGCCGGTGCCAGGCCCTCGGTTATTCGGTTATTGGGGGACGGCGACGATCTTGGACGGGGAGGCGGCGCCTTTGACGATGCGCAGGCGCTTAGGCAGGACGCCCAGGCGGCGGCCCAGCAGAGCCAGGACGGCGGCGTTGGCCAGGCCGCGCTCGGCCTCGGCGCGCACCCAGACCTCGAAGGCGGCGGGGCCGCGGTCCTCGAGCCGGTTCTCTTTCGCGCCGGCGTGCACCTTGACCCTCACGAGCAGCGGATCCTTCATCTCAGTAGCTGGGCGCCCGGCCCCGCGACCGGGCCACGGCCTCGACGCGGGCGGCCTTGCGGGTGATCAGGCGCGCCTCCTTGTACCGCTTGAGCTCCGCGTAGCGCTCGGCCAGCGTGTACCAGTTCTTGGGGTCGTAGGGCGCGCAGCGCAAGAGGCCCTTGGCGGCGGCCAACGCGTCTTCTTTATGCCGCAGCTTCACCGACGCCTCAAGCAATCGGCGATAGACCTCCGCGTCCAGCGGCGAGAGCTGAACGGCACGGACCAGGCTGCCCGCGGCCAGGTCCCACTCCCCCAGCTGGGCGTAGACTTTCCCGATGGCCAGCCTGACAGCGCCGTTCTCGGGCGCCAGCGCGGCCGCGTCCTCGTAAGCTCCCAGCGCCCCGCGCAGGTCGCCGCCGCGCTTGAGTTCGGAGGCGGTCAGCAGCCGCGCCGAAAGCGCATGTGGGCTCCAGCGCCAGACCCCACCTAGATACGCCACGGCCTTTTCAGGCGAGCGGCCCAGCTCGAAGACCGCCAAGTTGTACTGCATGTCGGCGGAGAACTGCCGTCCCTGGAGGTAGACCATCAAGCCGGCCATCAGCGCCAACGGGACGTAGAACGCCCGTCTCCCCTCCGACGGCAGCGCGATCGGCAGCACGCTCACTTGAGAGGCGCCCTTCTCCAAGGCCAGGCCCGCCATGGCGCCGCCCAGCGCCCACAAGATGAACAGTACCGCCGGTTTGAGCAATGAACCCGACAAGGCTCCCCCCAGCAGCAGAGCCGACCAGCCGCTGAGCAGCCCCGTCAGCAGCAGCGCCTCGCGCCCTTGGCCGGCGCGCGCGCGCCGGAGCAGGTCGCGCAACGCCGTCCAGGCCACGCCGGCCGCCAGCGTGGCGGCCAGCGCGGAGCCGGGCCCGAAGACGGGCTCCGGCACGGACCACCTCAAGATGCGGCCGTCGAGCACCTCTCCTCCATAAAAAGACGCCGCCCACCAGACCAGCGCGGCGGCCAGCCCCGAGAACAGGCCCGCCGTCCGTCCGCGGCCGTCGGCGGCCGTCGCCAGCTGCAGCGCCAAAAAGGCCAGCGCGCCCAGAGCGAAGGCCAGCAGGCCGGCCGGAGAGCCCGCCGCCAAGACCCCGGCCGCCGAGGCCAAGCCCGCGCCCAGGCAGAGCGCCCGGCCCGCCTGAGAACGGTCCGGCGCCAGCGCCCGTGTCAGCGCCAACGGGAAAGCCAAAGCCAGGAAGCAGCCCAGCGTGTCGGGCTCGCCCACCAGCGCCGACCCGGTCTTCTGCGCCAAAGCGGCAAAAGCCGCCGCCGCGGCGGACGCCAGCAGGGCGTCGGCCAGGCGCGCGCCGAAAGAATAAGAAGCCGGCCCGCAGAAAACCGCCAGACCCAAGGCCGCGGCGATCATCGCCCGGCTGACGTCGAAGACCTGCGCGCCCGCGGCCGCCGGGGCCCAAGACCAGGCGGCCCAACCAAGCCAGGCCAAGACCAGCGCCGAGAGCGGCCCGCGGCCGCGGGGCAGCTCGAAGCGGCCGGCCTCCAGCGCGCGCGCCAAGGCCAGCGCCAGCGCCAGCGCGCCGCCCGCCTGCAAGGTCGCGTCCTTGATCAGGCTCGTGTCGAAGGTGTTGAGGAACAAGGCCACCGGCACCAGGAATACCATCGCCAGGAGCAGGGCCTCGAAGGCCTTCTCGAAGAAGGCGGCGGCGCGGGCGTTCACCGGGCCTCCACGTCGAGGGTCACCGGCTGAGCGAAGGCTTGCGATGGGACCCCCCCCAAGGAATGACCGGCCGCGAGCAGCGCCAAATAGGCCACAGCCAAGCCCTGCGCCGGAGTCAGACGCCGGGGAACCGATACCGGCGCCGGGGCCGGGACCGTCTTGAGCCCGGCGAGGATCGCCGCGGCCAAGCCCGAAGGAACGACGGTCTTGCCCGCCTTGAGCGCCAGCGGCCGCAGCGCCCTCTCCGCCTTGCGGCAATCAGGGCAGCCCGAGAGGTGCGCGTTCAGCCGCGCGGCGCGTCCGGAGCTCAAGCGCCCGTCGACATGAAGATCCAAGACGTTCCGCACGCTCCAGCAGTAGAACATCTTCATTCAAGCCACCCCCTTCAGTTTCTCACGCAGGATCTTGCGTCCTCGGAACACGTGCACGCCCAAGGTCGAGGCCGGTAGGTCGAGTATGCTCGCCGCCTCCTCGTAGCCATAGCCTTCCAGGTCCACCAAGGCCACCGCCATCCTCAACTCCACGGGCAGGCTGCTCAGCGCCGCCTGGACCCGGTCCTTGGTCTCTTCCTGCTCGAACGTCCCCTCGGGGCCCGGCTCTCGATCCCTCAGGGTCTCCGACAAGCCGCGGCTGCCCTCCCTCGGCTCCACGTCCAAGGAATCCTCGCGGCGCCGGCCCTCTTGGCGCAGCCGGTCGATATAAAGATTGCGCAGGATCGCATAGAGCCATTGCTCCACCGAATAGGCGGCGTCGTAGGTTTGATGGCTCTTGAGCACTCGTATCATCGCGTTCTGGACCAAATCCCAAGCCTCCTGACGGTTGCCCGTCAAGCGGAAGCCGATCGCGTAAGCTTTCGGGGTGTAGGTCTCGACGATCTTCTCGACGTCTTCCAAAGCTCTCCGCGGTCCGGTCCGGCTCCGGCCCCTGCTGATGATACGCTGGAAGCGGGGGTTTTATTTCAAGGTGATGATATGAATTTTCGAGTTGAAATATCCGAGAGAGCGTCGGCGTATCAAGGTCATGGATACCGCGGCAGGAAAGCTGCTGGCCGTTTCCTCCTGCCTCCTGGTCGTCCTGGCCTCAAGCCCGCTCGGCTGCCGCCCCGGCCCCGCAGGCCCGGATGACCGGATCGTCGGGCTGATGGCCCTGCCGGAAGGCGGCGCCATCGTCTTGAGCCCCACGGCGGCTTATCTTTTCGACGCCCATTCGGGGCTGACCACGCTGCCTCAGAGCGACCCCCGGGTCCGCTCGGCCCAGGCCGAGGCCGCGGCCCGACCGCGCGCCGCCCTGCATGGCGACTGCTATCTATCGCCGAACCCCCAAGGCCTGTTCAGGCTATGCCCCGACGGGACGTCCATCGTGGACCTCAGCGGTTTTCCGGCTTTGGCCGCCGCCGCCTATCAGGGCGGCCTCTTTGCCGGGACCTACGGCGGCGGCCTGCGCCGCGTGAACGCTCCAGAGGGCCCCGTGCCGGGGTCTCCGGCCGTGGTCACCGCGTTGGCAGTTGCCTCGGGGCTCTTGCTGTGCGGCAGCGAGCACGGCCTCTATGTCTACGACGGGGCGCGTCTGGCGTTTTACCCTATTTTAACCCGTTCTAGGTCTAAAGACCCTGCCCCAGCCGGCAAGAATCATGCATCCTTATAGCATGAGAGCGGCTGTGAGCGCCATGGAGACCGACCCGATGAAGGACCTTCCCTTTTTCGCGGTCGCCGTTTTCCTGCACGCTTTCTTGTTGATGGAGAATCCCTTGCTGCAGTGGGGAGGCGCCGCTCCCAAGCCCCAAGAAAAAGTCATCCCGGTCGAGTTCGTGGCCGCGCCGCCCGCGGCGGCTCTGCTGGCGCCCGGGAACGGGGACAAGGACCTGGCGCCGGGCTTCGGCCCCGGCCCTCTGCAAGAGGAGAAAGTCGAGAGGCCCCATAAACCCGTACTGCGCCGCGGCCCGAAGAAACGGCCTTCGGCCTCAGCCCGTAAAGCCAGCAAACCTGCCGCCGCATCCGCCTTGCGCAAACAACGCGCGAGCTTCCTGCAAGAAGCCCGCGCCCAGGCCGCCAAAGTCATCGCCGCCGAGCGAGCCGAGGCCGCCGCCATCCAACGCCAAGAGGCCGCTCGCCGCGCCGAGGAGCACCGCCAGATCGCTTTGCAGCAGGCCGCTCAAAAGGCGGAAAAGGCCCGCCTCCAAGCCGTGGCCGTGGCGGTCAAGGCGCGCCGGCAGGCCGACGTCTCCCGCGAGCTGGCCCTACTGGCCTCGCCCGACGAGCGCCTGAGCGACGCGGTGGCCGCCAGCCCCGCCTCGGCCAGAGGCCGCGCTTCAGCCTCGGCCTCCTTGGCCGCGCAAGTCGACGCCGAGCTGGCCCACGCCGAGGGAGCCGCCGAGTCCGGCCGCGGCGGCGCCGACGCCGTGAGCTCCCGCCCGATGGGCGGCGGGCTCGGCCAAGGCGGCGGCGCCGCCTTCGCGCTGGACGGCCCGATCGGCAGCCGCAAGCTGCTCAAGCGCGTCCTGCCGTCAAGCCCCGACTGGGTCTCCCAGCGCGGCCTCGACCTGACGGTGTCGATCCGCTTCTTGGTGCAGCCTGACGGCACGGTGAAAGCCGCCGCCGTCATCAAGAAGACCTCCGGCTTTCCCGAGATCGACCGCCGCGCCCTGCAGGCGATCCGGCTCTGGAAGTTCCAGGCGGCGCCCGCCGGGTCCAAAGCGGAAGCCGTCTGGGGCAGCGTCAGCTTCCGCTTCACGATGGGCTGATGAAGACGCTCGTTATCGCCGCGCTCCTCCTGCTGGCGACCCGATGGCCGGCGACGGCGGCGGAGTCCAAGGACTACTCCTACAGCGCCGAACCCGCGCCCCAGATCGACAGCTTCGCCACTTCCAAGATGGAGGCGGCCGCCGTCCTAGGGGAGCTGAAATACCAGCATGGCGACCTGTCGGGCGCCGACCAGACCTTCCGGGAATCCCTGGACTCCAGCACGAAGCTCTCCGCGCCGGGCGGCTCCGTGGTCGGCCTGGACCTCTACCGCACCGCTGAGCTGGCCGCGCGCAAGAAGGACTACGTATCGGCGCGCAAGCATCTTGAGATCCTGATCAGCCGCTACCCGGACTCGGAGTGGGCGGACAAGGCCGAACGCCTGCTGGCGGCGATCACGGGCCGCGGCGCCAAGGACCTCGAGGAAGAGGATGCGGCCCAGGTCGCGGCGGGCCCCTCCCCCGAGGGCCGGCTGCGCCGCCTGCAGGAAGCCCTGCGCCAGGACCGCAGCGAAGCCGCTTTGGCGGCCTGCGAGGACTTCTTGACCCGCTTCCCCGCGCACAAGGCCTCCGAGGAGCTGCGTCTGCTCGAAGGGCTGCTGCGCCTTCGGCTCAAGGACGTCAGCGGCGCGGCAAGGCTCCTGCGGACGGCGGCCGAGCGCGCCAAGGACCCCGCGGTACGCAGCAAGGCGGTCTATCTGCTGGCGGCGGCGAATTTCCAGCTCGGGCGCTATCGAGAGGTCGCCGCGCTGGTGCCGCAGGCCGCTCCCGCGAAAGCGTGGAACAAGTGGCTGGCGCTCTCGCAAGCCTGGCGCGCGGCGGCCCTGGAGAAGCAGGGGCAGAGGGAGCAGGCGGCCGCGATCTACAAAGAGGTCTTGGACGCCGGCTCTGATTCTCCGCTGAAATCCTACCTGCATGCGGCGCGGGCCGCCGCCCAGGACCGGCAAGGCCGCAGCAAGGAAGCCCAAGTCTCGCTGCGGCGCGCCGAGAGCTCCGCCCGCCGCTACGGGCAAGATGAATTGGCCGCGGCCTCCGAACTTTCTCAGGCGCATCTATCCTACCGTCAAAAAAACCTGGAGGACGCGGCCGACGGCTACGGCCTCTTCGCCCTGCGGCGGCCGACCCATCCGCAAGCGACCCTGGCCTTGTACCAGCAGGGGCTCTCCTTGAAAAGGCTGGACCGCCGGCGTGACTCGGCCAAGGCGTTCGAGACCCTGGTGCGCCTGCACCCTGATTCGGTCTACGCGGCCGACAGCCATCTGCAGTTGGGCCAGCTCTACGCAGCCGACGGCGCCGGCGACGCGGCCCTGTCGCATTACCGCAAGATCTCCGACAAGACGGAGGCGCTGCTTTTGAGCGCCCAAGTCCATTTCAACCAGAAGCGCTATAAGGACGCCATCCCGCTGTACTGGGAGTATTTGAAAAAGGCGCCGGCCGGCGAGCGTTCCCGCGAGGTGGAAGACCTGCTGCTTACCTCGTATTGGACGGGCGACCGGTTGAACCCGGAGATGTACCATGCGGCCGGCCTGTACCCCGACCATGCGGTGGCGGCGCCGATCCTCTTGCAGCGCGCCGAGAGCTTGATGAAGGTCGAGCCGCGCGGCGCGGCGGCGGCGCTCAAGACCCTGCTGGCTCGCCACCCCAAGAGCCCCCTTGTCCGCCAGGCGCGCTTCATGCTCGCCTCGGCCCTCTTCGAGGCCGGCGACGCCCGGGCCAGCGTGGCGGAGTACGCGAAAGTACAGGGCCAAGACGCCTTGGGCGCAGACGCGGCGTACAACCGGGCCTTGGCGCTGTCTCAGTCGGGCTCCCGGGAAGCCGCCGCGGACGCCTATGCCGCTTTCCTGAAGGCGCATCCGAAGCACAGCCGAGCGCCGGAAGCGTGGTTCTTGGTGGGCGAGACCCGCCAGGCGCAGGGGCGCTACAACGACGCGATCGTGGATTTCCGCAAGGCAGGAGCGCACCGCCGGACTCAAGCGCTCTTCAACATAGCGCGCTGCCAGGAGTCCTTGAAGCAAATAGGCCAAGCCCTGCACACCTACGAGCAGCTGCGCGCGGAGACTCCGGCCAACGACTCCTTCCGGGTCAACGGCCTGCTGCGCCTCGGCCTGCTGCAGGAGATGAAGAGCCCCCTGAAAGCGATGAAGCTCTACGGCGAAGTGATGCGGCACTCCGAACGCGCCGCCCCGGCCTTCGAGACGGCGCGCAAGCGGGTGCAGGCGCTATCGGCCGACGGCGCGCTGCTCGGCGCGCGCTGACCCAGCCCCGAAGCCTTGCGGGGTCTCGTTTTCCCGGTTATACTTCAGCCGATGGAATCGATGTCCTTCCTCCAAATGCTGCGCATCAGCATCGCCATGCCCATCCTGCTGGCGCTCTCGGTGCTGATCGTGGCCGCCGCCCTGGAACGCCTCTACGTCTACTGGGGCAGCGACAGCCTGCCCTCCAGCCTGTGGGCCCGCATCCGGGACTGCCTGCAGCAGGGCGACAAAGCCGGCGCCTTGGCGGTCTGCAAGCACAGCCCCGGCCTCATGGCCCAAGCCTTCGGGCGGCTGCTGTCCATACAGGAGCCGAACACCGAGAAGCTGGTCGAAGCCTTCCAGCTCTACCGCCAACGCATGCAGATGGACCTGACCAGGAGGGTCGGCTTCTTCGGCACGGCCAGCTTCATCTCGCCGCTCATCGGCCTGATGGGCACCGTGCTGGGCATCATGCGCGCCTTCCACGACCTCTCGGTCGCGGGCGTCGGAGGGCCCGCCGTCGTCGCCGCCGGCATCTCGGAAGCGCTGGTCGCCACCGCCGCGGGCATCGGCCTGGCCGTCGTCAGCGCCGTGCTCTATAATTATTTCACCCTGGCCGCCCGTCACCGGATGAACACGGTCGACTTGTGGGTCTTCGAGCTGGCCCAGCTCTTAAGCGACCAGCCCCATGCCTAACCCCTTCCACAAGGACGAGACGGCGCAGGAGATCAGCGAGGTCAACGTCGTCCCGCTGGCCGACGTCTCGCTGGTCCTGCTGATCATCATGCTGCTGCTGTCTCCGATGATGGCCCAGTCCATGCTGCATGTGCGGACCGCGGCCAAAGCCGCCGACGACCCCGCCCCGTTCCTCGAAGAGTCCTCGCCGAGGGAGAAGCCCCCGGAGTTGGTGCTGGTCGTCGACCTCGGCCCCGGCGGCATCGCCGTCGGCGAACGGCTCTTCGCCACGCCGCCGCAGCTGATGGATTTCCTGCGCACGGAGCTCCCGCGCCGCGGCGACCGCAAGGTGTTCCTCGCGCCCGCGCCCGATGTGACGCACGGAGCGGTGGTCGACCTGCTCGAGACCATCCGCCTCGCGGGCGCGTCCTCCGTGGCCCTCGTCCAGACCGTGGAAGGCTCCCGCTGATGGCCTACGCCCTGCTGCGCCTGCGCCGCAATCAGACCGAGGCCGAGCCGGTCACCGAGGTCAACATCATCCCGGTCATCGACATCTCGCTGGTCCTCCTGGTCATCCTGTTCGTCACCGCCCCCATGCTCTCGGTGCCCAACGTCCCCGTCGATCTGCCCAAAGCTTCGACGCCCGAGTCCAAGGAAGAGAGCATCGCCGTCACCTTCACGAAAGACGAACAGCTGACGGTGCGCGCCGGAGGCTCCGGCTGGGATACACTAGAGACCGACATCGCGCGGGAGCTCAAGCGCACCCCTGAGTCGGTCCTGCTCCTAAGGGTGGACCGCGCCGTGCCCTACCGGCAAGTCCAGCGCTTGATGCTCGCCGCCCAGCGCGCCGGGGCAAGACGGATCTCCTTCGGCACCGAGCCGTTGAAATGAAGGCCTTGGCGCTGCTGCTGGTCCTCTGCGCAAGCGCTTCCACCGCGAAGCCCAAGGACCAGGCGCTCATCGAGCAAGACATCACGATCAAAGGCCGCGGCGCAGCGGGACCCGCCGTCCAAGTGCCGGAGCCGACCGCCGACGCGGCCGTGCTCAAAGAGGTCGAGCGCTCCCTCGATATCTACAACGAGGAGCAAAAAACCCAGGCCGCCCCCGTATCCTTGGAGACGACGCTCCGCCGCCTGGCCCAGCCCTTCCCCGAGGCCCCCTTCCTCACCTTCGCCCCCCGATCGGCGGGCCGCATGGACCGCTGGCAGTTCCAGGTCCTCGAGGACGGCATAGCGATCTGGCACACGGAGGGCGCCGGCCGGCTCTCGCAACGGCTGGATTGGGACGGCGCCAACGCAGCCGGCGAGATGACGGCCCGCGTGGGCCCCGAATATCGCTTCCGCTTCACCGGCCGCCGCGGCGCCGATGACCTGGCCTTGGAAAGCGAGCCGATACGCCTGCGTTCGCTGGCCTTCAAAGAGTTCATGGGGGAGCAGCACCTTGAGGTCGACAACACGCTGCTCTTCGTCCCCGGCAAGGCCTCGTTCGCCGCCACCGCCGCGGACTACCTCAACGAGCTCAGCCGCCGCATGCGCCGCTCCGTCCTCAAGGACCGGCCCTACCACCTGGTCTTGTTCCAGGCCGATCCACAGGCCAAGCTGGCGGTCGCCCGCGCCAATGCCCTCAAAACGCACTTCGCCAAACAGCTGGTGATCGCGAGGGCCAGAGTCTCGGTGGACCTGCAGACCTCCGGCCGCCGCGGCGACGTCACCGCCTGCGTGCTCCCCCCCGAAAAGGGCGCGGCTATACGGGAGTAGCGTGAACGACTTCCTCTTCGCCGGGGTGACGCTGGCGCTCATCGGGGGGTGGCTCTACCTTCGGCGGGCCATCGACTCCGAAAGCGCCTCGCGCAGGGTCGTCCCGGATCCGAGGGCACGCTTCCGCCGCGGCCTGCGCTGGCTGCTGACCGGACATCTCGTCAACCTGGGGCTGGGCATCCCGGTCTTCGCCCTCCTGGCGCGGACCATGGACCCCGCGGAAGCGGCGCTCCTCACGAACTGGAGCTGGACCTTCCTTTATCTGAGGGCTTGGCTGCATTGGGCCGGCCTGGCGCAGGCTTTCTACGTCCTGCCCGGACCCCATCTGCTCCAGGACCTGGAGGCGGTGCGGGGCCTGCGCCTGGGCGCGCAGCTCACCCTGGTCTGCACGGCGACCGCCTGGTCTTGGGACCGCCGAGAAAGCTACTTAGGCGCCGCCGTCTTCATCGCCCTCTTGCTGACGATGTTCGCGCTCCTGGCCCGGCTCCGGAAAAACTGCTAAAATCGGCGCATGCCTCCTAGAAAGGTCAAAGCAGACCCCGCTGGACAGCCTTTCCAATACCCGCTCAAGCGGCAATTCTCCGAGCCTGATTGGACGCGCCTGCCCGGCTACAAAGGCGTCTCCAAGCAGGATTGGGAGAACGCGCTATGGCAGCGCCAGCATTCCGTCAAGAATCTCAAGGATCTCAAAGACGCCTTCGGGGGATTCTTGACCGACGAGCTGGCGCAAGACATCCTCCGCGACCAGAAAGAAGCCGCCACTATGTCCATCCTCATCCCGCCCCACATGCTCAACACGATGGATGAGAAGGACCTGCGCGCCGACCCGGTGCGCCGCTACATGCTGCCGATGTTCGGCGACCGCCACAAGGAGTGGCCGAACCACCCCAAGGCTTCGCGCGACTCGCTGCATGAAAGCGAGATGTGGGCCGTGGAAGGCCTCACGCACCGCTATCCGACCAAGGTCCTCGCCGAAATGATCTCCACCTGCCCGCAGTACTGCGGCCACTGCACGCGCATGGACCTCGTCGGCAACTCCGTGCCTCAGGTCCAGAAGATGAAGTTCTCGGCCCAGCCCAAGGAACGCTACGCGCAGATCCTGGAATACCTGCGCAAGACGCCCTCCGTGCGCGATGTCGTGGTCTCCGGCGGCGACATCGCCAACGTCCCCATCGCCCAATTAGAGTCGTTCGTGTGCTCGCTCATGGATATCCCCAATATCCGCGACATCCGGCTCGCCTCCAAGGGCCTGCAGGGCCTGCCCCAGCACTTCCTGCAGGACGAAGTCCTGTCGGGCCTCGAGCGCATGGCCCAAAAGGCCTGGGATCGCGGCGTCGACATCGCCGTGCACACGCACGTCAACCACGCCAACCAGGTCACGCCGCTCTTGACCAAGGCCGTCAAGAAGCTCCTGGAGATGGGCTTCCGGGACGTGCGCAACCAGGGAGTCCTTTTACGCGGCGTCAACAGCACCCCCAAGGACCTCTTGGACCTCTGCTTCACCCTCCTGGACCACGGCAAGATCATGCCGTATTATTTCTACGTCACCGACATGATCCCGAACTCCGAGCACTGGCGCTTGTCGATCGCCGAGGCCCAAAGCCTGCAGCACGACATCATGGGCTACATGCCGGGCTTCGCCACGCCGCGCGTGACCTGCGACGTGCCCTACGTGGGCAAGCGCTGGATCCATCAGCTGGTCGATTATGACCGCGTCAAGGGGATCTCCTATTGGACGAAGAACTACCGCACCGGCATCGAGGCCGACGCGTCCGACGCGCTGTCTCGGCGCTACGAATACTTCGACCCGGTCTACACCCTGCCCGCGGAAGGCCAGGACTATTGGCGCCGGCAGGCCCCCCAGCAGGTGGCGGCCTAACCCCTTGCCCTACACCTTCACGCCCTACCAGCTGCCGGGCTTGATCCTGATCGAAGGCAAGTCTTTCGCCGACGAGCGCGGCTTCTTCATGGAAAGCTGGAGGAGCGACGACTTCACCGCCGCCGGCATCCCGCCGCTGGTCCAGGACAACCTCTCTCGCACCCATAAGGGCTTCGTCCGCGGGATGCATTACCAGAAATACCCCTCCGCCGTCGGCAAGCTGATCCGCTGCGTACGCGGCGCGGTCTGGGACGCCGTCATCGACATCCGCAAGGGCTCGCCGACCTACGGCCGGCATGCCTCCATCGAGCTGACCGACCAGGGCAACCGGATGCTGTGGGTGCCCATCGGGTTCGCCCACGGCTTTTTGGCGTTGTCGGAGGAAGCCGACGTGCAGTACAAAGTGACCGGGTACTGGGTCCCCGCCGACGACCGCGGCTTGCTCTGGAACGACCCCGCCGTCGGCATCTCCTGGCCCGGCAAGGATATCCGGGTCGCCGACAAGGACGCGAAGCTGCCTCCGCTGGCCCAGGCCGAGAACAACTTCGTCTGGCCGTGAACGCGGGTTTTCCGCTGCGCCGCGGCGTGGCTCCGGACCTGCTGGTCTCCCAAGTCCGCAACACCGCCCCGTTCCTCTTCGAGCCCGGCGCCGACCTGTCCGGCCCCAAGCGGACCTACCTGCGCGAGCTGCTCGCCTACGACGGTGGCGAGCTCGGCCACCGAGACTACTTCCGCCTCTGCCTCTGCGCCCACTGGGCCACGGCGGGGACTTATGTGCCCACCGACGTGGACAATGCCATCCGTCTGAAGCACTGGAAGATGGACGAAGCCCAAGGCCAGCTGGGCGCGATGGTGGGTGATGTGCTCGAGGCGGCATCCTGGGATTATCTGCCGGTCACGGCGCGCTTGGCGCGGACGGGCCCGGAGGTCGTCGCCACCCATGAGGGGACATGGTTCTCGGTGGCCGTCGGCGCCTACGCGGCGGTGAAGGACGCGGAGCCCGAAGACGCCCGAAAGGTCCTGGAGGCGGTGATCTCAGAGGCGCAGCGGGAGGCCGCGCTCTTCGGGCGGCTGCTGGAAGCAGGCGACGGGCTGGAGCTGTTGCGTGCCTGCGCCTTATTAGCCCACAACTTCGGGGATCTTGATCGCGTGACCGACATGTGGGCGCTTCCCGAGCACGACGAGCTCAGGCGCGCCGTCTACAAGGCGGCGGCTCCGAACTCCAAGCTTTTCGGCGGCCTGCCCGCGAAGGCGGGCGCGCTCAACCAAAAGCTCACCGCCCTGGAGAACCACCGGCATTACGCCCTGCGCGAGGCCCGCTGTCTGCGCCGCCGCGCCGACTTCCTGCTGCCCGTGGGGCCCTTTTTCGACGGCTTGGGTGAGCACCTGGCCCGCGAGCTGCCGCCGGCGGACTTAGGCGAGGTCGTCCGCGCCCTGATCGACGGCTGGCAGCGCCTGAATGGCCCGGTCGGCTACGCGCGCGCACTGGCGGGCATCCTCGAGGCCTTCCCGGGCGGGCTGACGAAGCTGGCCGGCGCCATCCCCGGGCGCGACGTGCGCATCTTGAAGGCCGGACCGCTGCGCGCCCTGTGCTCGATCCCCCGCGCGCGCTTCGAGGCGCAGTGGGCGGCTCAGGCCAAGTGTTGACTCGGTGTCAGGCTTGTCGGTTTACTTATTAGGTAGCCTGCAGACGCATCCTTAGGATCACACGGATCCCCGCCAGGTTGACCTTCTGATCCAACAGCCCCCGGATCAGCTCCAAAAGCTCGACGTCCGCGTCGGAGAACAAGCGCTGGTTGCCGTCGGTTCGCTGGGGGGCTAGGAGCTTGTGCTTCTCCAGCCAGCGCAGCGTCCAGATGGGCAGGCCCGATAGCCGCGACACCGCCCCGATCGGGTAGACCGGCGTCGTCTTCGTCCGCCGCAGGCGCTTGAGGGTCCTGACCAATTCAGCCCAGCCGGGCCCCGAAGAGCAGCCGCGCCAGGGAGATGCGGCTTTCGGGCTGGCTTTGAGGACCTGCGGCCGGCGTGACGTGCGTGCGGATCTGCGGCGTCCAGTTCCGTTTGACGAAAAGCCACGGCAGCGCGGATCGTCTTTCCATTCCGGTCCCCCCCTTTGTCGGGCCGGGCCCTCGACCATCGCAGCCATCCGCCGAGAGATGACTGCGATGATCGAAGGCCCCGGTCCCATCCTTACGATGTGACATATTTTATAATATAACCTGATATATTTGTCAAGAGAATATAATATTTTAAAGCAGCACGTTTTTTTACGCGCGGGAAGTCGGGGCTTGCGGCTAGCTCAGGGGAGGAGGGAAGGCGGCGAGGTCAGCTTACCAGTGACCGCCGAAGCGGCGCTCGTACATATCGGAACGGTCGCCATGCGGGTAGCCGCCGAAGCCGCCGCTCGCCGGGGACTTCTTGCCGGGGTGCAGGCCGGGCGCGTCGCCGGCGGGCTCGACGGGCTTCTCGCGGAAGGAGTTGTCGCGCGCCAGGGCCATCGCCCGCAGCGCGGCCGCCACCATCAGCGGCTTGTTCTTGTTCATCAGCATCTCCTGCAGGACGGAGGGACGCGGCGCGCCGTCGTCACCGAGACGCGCGCGCGCATATTCGGCGAACTTGCCGGAGCGCACGAGCGTCTTGGCCCAAGCTTCAGGGGCGGCGAAATAAGCCTGCTCATGGCGGTAATGCAGCGCGTTGTACTCGGGGCTGATCATCATCAGGGTCTCGAGCGCGTCAAGGTCCCCGGCGCCGCCGGCCTTCTCCAAGGCCAGCACGTAAGCCAGCATCACGGCCCAGGTGTCGTCATCTTGGGAGACGCCGCGCTCTTTGAGATACAGGTCGATGCCGGCGGGCAGTCCCTTCGTCAAGCGCTGGCGCGCGGTGAGCTCGGCCCAGGCCGCGGCCGCGGCGTAGCGCACCGAGCGGTCGCCGGCGCCGCGGTGGCCCTGCAGGATCAGGCGCAGGCAATCCCAGATCTTCGGCGTCGGCTCGGCCGATTCACCCAGCAGCTTGAGGATCGCCGTCTTGCGGCTGGCATCGGCGCCGCTCCAAGCGGTGTCGTCTGAGAACTCCGCGACGAGCGCCTCGCTCTGGCCCATGCGCCTATAAAGCTGCGCCAGCCCTTCTCCGTCGGCGCGCAGGTCCGAGATGTCGGAGGGATAGCCCAGCGCGCCGAGCGCGCGGTGCACGGCCTGCTTGCCCAGTTCGCTGTCCCGGTCAAGGGCGGAGGCGCGGATGGACGCCTCGCGCGCGGCCTTGAGGCCGGCGCGCTTATAGACTTCGGCCAGAGCCAGGATGAAGGAGGTCTTGAGCGGCGTGAAGGCGTCTCCATGGAGGCCGCTGGCTTTGTCGAGGACGGCTTCCAGGAGCTCCATGTCCGCCTCCTGCCCGAAGCGCTGGAGCACCAGCGCGGCCGTCATCGCCATGGGCCCGTCGGCGCCCAGCTTCTCGGTGGCGGCCTGCTTGTCGGCCCAGCCGCGGTCGCGGGTCCAGGCGCGCATGAGCTCGGCCTCTTCGGGCCCGGCGATGCGGGCGTAGGCCTCGGCGGCGGCCACCCGGATCGAGATGCCGTCCTGCTCGTTGGGCTGCAGGCGCGACTGGTCGATGAAGCGCAGGAAGAGGCCGCGCAGCTTGGCCATCTCCTTGGCTTGATGAGGCGTCGCCGCGCCCTCGGCGGCCTCAGCCTTCGGGGCCTGAGCGGCTTCTACGGGCTTGGGGTCTTCCTTGCGGATCTCCAGCCAAAGCTGGGCGCGCCCGCCGGTGCTGGCGTATCCCATCCGGGCCCCAGGGATCTCCCTCAGGCGGCGGTAAAGGTCGAGGAGGTAGTGGTTGCGGATGATCGCGGAGTTCAAGTTGAGGTCGTCGACCATGCGCTGGGCCGCCTCGTAGCTGGACGGAGGCGTACCGGTGAAGTGCGCGGAAAGATAGGCTTTATCCGACTGCGTCAGCTCGGCGTCGAAGATGACGGCCAAGCGGACGACGTCGCCCGACACCGCGCTGGCGAGCTCCACCGGCTTCTGGACCCCAGCCTTCTCGGCGACGCCCTTAGCGAACGCCGTCACCTGCTTGAGCCAGCCCTCCCCGACCTGCCCGGCCGGCGTCGAAACGCCGCCACGGACCGCTTCGCTCCAGCCCGCCGCCTGCATCCGCTCGATGACCGATTTGATCTCGGAGCGGACCGCGGCGTCGGCGCCTTTGGGTTTATTATGGAGGGCCGAGACGCGCTGCATGGACGCGGTCATCGTCAAGAGCGTCTCCGGCGCGAAGAACGCCCGCGCGGCGGCCGGGAGCTCCGCCTTCGCTCCCGCCGCTTCCTTAGGCATCGCCGAGCGCAGCATCTTGTCGAAGAGCCCCTCGGAGGGCTCCTCGCCCTCGCCTTCACCGACCAGGCGCTCGATGAGGTTGAAGACCTCGGCGGCGGTCTGGCGCGCGGCTCCTTCGAACGCGGCGCGTTCGATGTTCTTGGCGGGCTTGGCTTCGGCGGCGAAGACGATCTTGCCGCCCTCGGCCTTGATCTTGATGAGGCCGCCGCGCACGTTCTTGCGCCCTTGGGCCGCTTCCTCGAGGATCCACCTCGCCATGGGGTCGACGATATGCTTCTCGATGGCCGCGGTCATCGGGCGCGCGCCGTAGAGCGGCGAGAACCCCTCCTCCGAGAGGAAGCTGATGACCGACGGATCGATCACGAGCTCCGTATCATGGCGGTCGAGCAGGAGATCCTGGAACTCCTTGATCTGTATCGAAGCGATCTTGGTGATGTCCTGCCGGCGCAGGCGGTTGACCCGGATCCACTTGTTCTTGGAGCGGGGATCCTCGTCGAGCCGGTTCAAGAACTCCGGGCGGAACCGCGCCTTGAGGCTCTCGTTGACGGCGTCGTCGATCTCCTTATCCCAGGCGGCCTCGATCTCGGCGCGCTGCGCGGCGGCGGCCTCGAGGTTGTGGGATTCCACCCGTTCGAGCATCTTGGCGTATTTCTCGCCGTCGACGGTGCTCATGCCGGCGTTGGAGGTCATGATGATGACGGTGTTCTTGAAGTCGATGGTCCGGCCTTCTCCGTCGGTCAGGCGGCCGTCGTCCAGGATCTGCAGCAGCACGTCGAAGACCTTGGGATGGGCCTTTTCCACCTCGTCGAAAAGGATGACCGAGTAGGGCTTCTTGCGCACGGCCTCGGTGAGCTGGCCGCCCTCGCCGTAGCCGACATAGCCGGGAGGAGAGCCCGTCAGGCGCTGAGCCGTGTGCTCTTCCATGTACTCGGACATGTCCATGCGGATCATGGCCTCGGGGTCCTTGAAGAGGAAGCGCGCCAGTTCCTTGGCGAGGTAGGTCTTGCCGACGCCGGTCGGCCCGGTGAGCAGGAACTTGCCCATGGGGCGGTTCGGATTGGAGAGTCCGGCCTTGTTGCGGCGGATGGCGTTGGCGATGGCGGTCAGCGCCGGCTCCTGGTTGATGACGCGCTGGCCGACGGTCTTCTCCATCTCGTTATAGCGCGCCGCATCCTCCTCCCCCATATTGAGCTGGCCGGAGCCGATGCCGGTCTTCTGCGCGATGACGCGCTTGACCACGTCGATGATGACGCGGCCCTTGCCGTCAGCGATGGCCTCGCGCTCGCTATAGAGAGCTTCCGCCCGTTTGATGAGCTCGGCGATGCGGTTGTAGGCGTCCATCGGCAGCGCCAGCGTCGAGGCGATGCCCTTGTCCATCAAAGCCTGGCGCGCCTCGTTGACGGCGACGACAAGCTGGTTCCAGGTCTCGCGCACGTCGAGGGTGATGGCGGCGCGCAGGTTGTCCGGGCGCGCCAGCTCGGCGCCGTCCTGGACGGCTTTGATGGCTTTGTCCGGATTGAAGTTGGTCTTGTCGAACTGGTCGGCGAGCTTGGCCGCGGCCACCAGGGATTCGTCGGGGATGAACGCGTCGTGGAGCTTCTGCAGATAGCCCTTGATCGCGCGCAGGATGGTGATGGTCTGCTCGACCGTAGGCTCCTCGACGTCGATCTTCTCGAAGCGGCGGCGGAAGGCGTCGTCCTTCTCGATGTGCTCCTTGAATTCGTCGCGGGTCGTCGTCGCGATGACGGAGAGCTTGCCGTCGCGCAGCGGCCCCTTGAGCACGTTGGCGATCTTCTGGCCGTTGTTGTCGAGGAAGAACTTCTGGATCTCGTCCATGAGGACGATGATCT
Source organism: uncultured Elusimicrobia bacterium (assembly GCA_964510095.1). Lineage (GTDB taxonomy): Bacteria > Elusimicrobiota > Elusimicrobia > UBA1565 > UBA9628 > JBBTLF01. The sequence continues at coordinate 22,601 of CAZEAE010000019.1, forward strand.
CGTTGCCGCGGGCGGGGTTGACCTCGTTGAAGCGGGGCAGGAGGTCGAGGATGGCCGACAAGGTGCCCACGGGATCCTCGGCGGTCAAGATCTTGTTGATGTCGAGCTCGACGAGCCAGCGGCCCTTGAGACGCTGGAATTGAAGGAAGGCCTCGGAGTCCTTGGCGCCGGCGTGCTCGGCGTCCTCGATCATCTCGGCCAGGCCTTCGGCCACGGCGGTCTTGCCGGTGCCGGCCTCGCCGACCAGGATGACGCTGTTGCGCATGCCGCGCGGGGAGGTGACGATGGGCAGCATCCGCTTGACCTCTTCGGTGCGCGCGACGACGGGCGGCCTCGGCTCGTTGGGGCTCTTGGCCAGCGGTTTAAGGTAGGTCGCCAGCGCCTTGACCTGCTTATCGTTGAGGGTAGTGCCGTCCTGCATCTTCTTATTCTGCAGGTAGGCCAGCCACTCGGCCGCGGGGTCGCGGCGGGGAGGGTTCTTCTCGGCCTCGGCCTGGGCCGCGGCGGCGTTCTGGCGCGCGGCGACCCTGGCCTGGGCGGCCGGCGACGGGGAGACCGCGGCCTCGCCGGGCTGCTCCTTGAACGGCATGATCTCGGCGACGGGGTTGCCTTCGTCCAAGGTCTCGTCTACGAGCATCCGGCGGGTGGCCGTCGCGTCGGCGGAGCGCGGGACCTCGAGGAGGGCCAGGCCTTCCTTGCCGCGGAACTTCGCATAGACGAGGCGGAGGCGGCGCAGCTCGGCGTACTCCTTGACCATCAGCTCGGTCGCGTCGCCCTTGAACTGGACGAGGAGCGACTGGGCGTGGTCGTAGCTCTCGGCGTCGGGATACGGCTTGATCGCACGGTCCTCAAGGAAGGCGGCCAGGTTCGGGTGGATCTCGACGGCCGTCACGGACTCCTCGTTGACCAAAGCCTTGACGCTGCCGGCGGCGCTGTTGAGGCTGCCGTTGTTCAGGGTATAGGAGTCGCCGTGGCGGTAGATCCGAGACTCGTCGAGCCGCTTCAGGATGCGCGCGATCTCCTCGCTGGTCGTCTCTTGCGCGAACTTCACGAGGATCGTGTTGATGCCGTACTGCTCCTTGCCGTGCGAGGCGACCTTCGCGGGAAGGCTCACGGCGACGATGCGGTCGCGGATCGCGTTGGAGACGAGGACGGAATCGACCCACTTGCGGCCGGCCATGCTTCGCGCGACCTCCGCGGCAAGGTCATAATCGGGACGCAAGGCGCGGAGGCGCCGGCTGCCGTCTGCTTCCTCCACAGCATCGAACCGGTCGCGCAGCTCATTGAGGGCGCGAGCCACGGCGCGCTTGGACGCGTCGGCCTTCAAGACGATGACGACGTCGCTGGTGCGCTCGTCTTCGCGGCCGAGGACCTTGTCCTGCCAACGCCCCGCCTCGGGAGCTTCGGACTCGGGCTCTTCCGGCTCGGCAGCGGCGACGGCGGCCGGCTGACGCCGGGCGCGCAGCGCCGCCATCGCGTCCTGATTGATATCGACCGATAGGACCAGCGGGCTCTGCGCCACCCGCAGGGCCATGTCAGCCACGGCGGAGCTCTCCATCAGCAGCTCGTAGATGACCCGGCCCGTCCCGTCGAACGAAGTGGAGATCGAATCATGGCCGAGGCCATGGATGAACGCGCGGGCGGCGTCCAGATCGGTTCCGGGCCGGAAGAGCGCTTCGACCTTGGTGTAGGTCGGATTGTCGCCGTGGATCTTGGCGAACGCCTCGTCTTCCGTGAGCGGCGCGGAGGGGATCAAGGCTTGGCCCGCCATCTGGGACAACGTCGCGCGGGAGACGCGCACGCGCGCGGTCACCGGCATGGCGCGGAACATGGCGGCGGCGCGGATGACCTGCTCCATGGCGCCCAGCTGGAGCTTGACGGCGACGACCAGGCTCGCCCCGTGGTCGTCGTTGACGACCTCGCGCGACTGGATGCCGGGAAGGTCCTCGCCGATGTCGATCATGTAATCGCCGAACTGGCTTTCGGTCATCGGCGAGGCGAACTCGACGACCAGGCTGTCGTCGGCAAGCGCCTCGTCCGAGGCCACGGGCTTGCCGTCGGGCGAAGCTCCGCCGGTCAGCCCGAGCGTGCCCATCATGCCGAGCAAGCCCAAACCGGGCAGCCAGGCCGGCGCTTGCTGGGCCAGCTCCGGGAAGAGGAGCGCGGCGGCGCCGCCGGTGGCCAGCATCGCCATCATGCCGACCCTGGCGAAGCCTCCCTGGCCCTTGGTCTTCTTGTTGTCCTTGCCGACTTCCTTTATAGCGTCCTTGAGCTTGCCCTCGTACTTCGGGTTGTCCCAGCGCTCGAAGATGTTGTGGTCCTCGAACCATTTGCGCAACCGGTTCATGAAAGGCTCGTTGCGCGGGTCGGCCAGGAGCGCCTTGATCTTCTCCAGCGTGTCGCCCGGCTCGGTGAAGACCTTGTCCTTAAGGTATTGGGCCGCCTTGTCGGGATAAGCCTTCATCAAAGCCTCAAGCTTGGCTTCGTTGGACAGGGCGCGGAAATCCTCCTTGGCCATCATCTCGTCGACCAGGGTCTCGAGCGCGTTCTTCATGGCGTGCTCGGCCTCGAAGAGGCTGACCTCGCTCTCCATGCCCTTATCCTCGGCCAAGGACGCGATGACGGCGGCCCACTGGCTATAAAGCTCCATCAGGTCGTTGACGGCGGCTTCGGAACGGACCTTCTCGCGCACGCACCAGTAGTCGTAGGTGCAGGGCAGGGCCAGGAAGAGCAGCGGCACGGCCACGGAGAAGTGGAAGAAGGCCACCGCGTAGAACGCGGCCAGCGCGGCGAAGGTGACGCCGTTGGCGACGCGGTTGAGGGTCTTCTGGCTCTTGATGCCGAGCTTCTCGGTCATGAAGGTGAGCAGCCGGGTCGGACCTTCATAGAGACGGCGGAACATGCCCTGATAGGACTTCTCGACCTTCGGGTTGTAGACCCACTTGGCGTAGAGGCGCTCCGGGAGGAGGCTGGCAAGCATCTTGCCGCCGTCGAGCTGCGGCAAGGGCAGGAGGTTGAAAACGGTCAAGGCCAGGTTCATCTTCGCCAGGCCCAGAGCCACTCCGGCAAGGGCGCCGCCCGCGGGCAGAAGGCCGATCGCCGCGAAAGCGAGGCCGGCCAGCGCCAGGTTCGTCAGCGGCCCAGCGGCCGCCGCCCAGAAGGCGTTGCGCGCCGAGCGCGGCCCGCCGAAGGGGCTGTGGAGGTTGTTGAAGTCGGCGTCGACGGCCTTGCCCGCGCCGATGAGGATCGGGAAGGGCAATAGCGCGCTCGACAGCGCCAAGGAGAGCGCCGGCACGATGATGGTCTTGATGGGGTCGATGTGGCTGAAGGGGTTGAGGCTGTGGCTGCCCGCCTCCTCGGCGGTGTGATCGCCGAGCTTGTGCAGGACGGCGATGTGGGCGACCTCGTGGGCCAGCACGGAGACGACCAGGCCGGCCGCCAGCGTCAGGACGGGCACGGCGCCGACCGAGACCGCGGCGGCGGCGGCGGCGATGACCGAGAGGGGCGCGACGACCTTCACCCAGAGCGGCAGGGCCTGCAGCCGGCGCAGCTTGCCCACCTCGCGCGCGGCCTGCGGCGTCGGGATGGAGGGATCGGCGATGATGCGTTCGGCCCGCTCGTCGGGCCTGGCAAGCCGGGAGGCTCCCTGGGAGACGACCGCTTGGGAAGCATCGGGCGTCGCTGACGCGCGCGCCTTCTCGCCGTCGAAGAGAGTCCGCGAGAGCTCGGCGGCGGGCTTGCGCGAAGAGGGGATGAAGCGCTCGGCCAGCCGGCCGAGGATCGTCGTCGCGGGCGCCGAGGCATCCTGGGCCTGGTCCGGCGCGGCGGCAGGGGCCGGGATAGCGGAAGCGGGCACGGGCAGCGCGGAAGAAGGCAGGCTCGCCTGCGGCGCGGGGGCGCTCTGCGCGGAGGAGGCGAGGGCGGCCGCGGCCGACGGCGACAAAGCCGGCGCGGCGCCGAGGCCGAGCACGGGGCTAGACAAGCTGGTGTTGCGCAGAGGAGAAAGCGTGAGCGTCGACGAAGGGCCGGAGCCGAGAACGGAGACGCCCGATACGCCTGAGACCGCCCCGCGCACCGGCAAGGCGCCGGAGGTCAGCGAAGCGCCGAAAGCTTGATAGCCGGCCAGTCCGGGAGAGGTGAGGATCAGCGCCATGGAAAGGGCAAAGGACACCGCCGCCTTGGACTTTCGACTCGCTTCGCGCTGGGCCATGGATGAATCTCCTTATATTAGAGAGTGGGGTATTATATTCCTACCTAATGGAACGGAGATAGGACCATCGGTCAATACGAGCGCCGTCATTGGACCCATCGCCGCTAGGCCCTTTGGTTGGGGTCAGGCCTTCAATTATTGCAATTGTTCATAATTGCAATATGTGAAGGCCTGACCCCAATTTTTTATAGAATCATCGCGTGAAGACGCTGCAACTCTATCTTTCAGACCTCAAAGAGCTCCTGCGCAACAAGGAGTTCGTCTTCGCGCGCACCTGCCTCAAGGAGATCAGCCCCATCGACCTGGCCGACGGCTGGGACCTCTTCACATCCGACGAGCGCGTCGCGGTCTTCCGGCTCAGCACCCGCCAGAAAGCCATGCAGCTCTTCGAGGAGCTCGACCCTCCTCAGCAGGTGGAACTGGTCGGTTCGCTGCAAAAGGAAGACGCGGCCGAATTGCTCCAGGACCTCGACCCCTCCGAGACCGGACGCATGGTGCGCGGGCTGCCCGCGCCGTTGATGCGCCAGCTCATCGGCATCATGAAGAAGGGCGGCCAAGAGTCGGTCCAAAAATACCTCCAGTTCCCCCCCGAGAGCGTCGGCGCCCTGATGCGCGGCCGCTTCGTGACCGTGGAGCCCCGCTGGACCACCAAGCAAGCCCTCGAGCGCGTCCAGATGAGCACGCGCCTGCGCCGCATCGATGAGACCCACCTCGACACCGTGATGGTCCTAGACGCCGACGGACGGCTGCACGGCGTCGTGGGGCTCAAGTCCCTGGTCGTCGCGCCCCGCGAGATGGAAGTCCGCGATCTCATGGAGCCCAACCCGCAGACGCTCTCCCCGGAGATGGACCAGGAAGAGGCCGTCAAGCTCTTCACCAGGTACAAGCTCAAGAGCGCGCCCGTCCTGCAGGCCGACGGCAGGCTGCTGGGCGTCGTCGTCTATCGCGACATCTTCCAGGTGGCCAGCGAGGAGGTGGAAGAGGACTTCGCCAAGATGGCCGGCATCGGGCCGCTCCTCGGCTCCGCCACCGGCTTCGAGCGAGCCCTCAAGAGGCTGCCTTGGCTGGTCATCACCTGCATAGGCGGCATCGGCGTGTCCTACATCGTCCACCACTTCGAGGCGACGCTGGCGAAAGTGATCGCCCTGGCCGCCTTCTCCCCTCTGATCGCCGGCATGGGCGGCAACGTGGGGTCCCAGACCGCCACCATCGTCGTGCGCGGCATGGCCACGGGAGACATCCAGGAGGGCCAAGAATGGGCGGAGATCCTTAAAGAGATGTGGGTGGGACTGCTGCTGGGAGTCGCCTACGGCCTCACCACGGGCCTGCTCTCCTACCTGTTCTACGGGGCGACCTCCGGCTGGCAGTTCTCCTTCGTCGTCGGCTTCGCCATGCTCGTTTCGATGACCACCGCCTCCACCATGGCCTCCGTCGTGCCCTTCCTGCTGCGCCGCTTCGGCGTCGACCCGGCCACGGCCGCCGGCCCCATGATCACGACGATCACCGACCTGCTCAGCAACCTCGTCTACTTCTCCCTGGCCACCTACCTGCTCATCAAGACATGAAAAAAGCCCCCGCGCTTGCGCGCGAGGGCTTGCTTTCCGAGGGCGGGGTTACTTCGTGGGAGCGGGAGCCGCTTCGGTCTTCGCTTCGGCCTTGGCTTCGGCTTTGGCGGCCTTCTTGGCCTTCTTGGCGGCCTTATGAGCGGCGCGCTTCGCCTTCTTCTCGGCCTTCTTCTCGGCGTGGTGCTCGCCGTGAGCGGCGGCGGCCGGCTTCTCTTCGGCCTTCGTCTCGGCGGCCGGAGCCTGCGCCATCAGGGTCCCGGTGAAAGCGATCATCGCGGCCACGGTGAGAATGAGCTTCTTGGACATTGAGTGTTCCTCCATTAGGATGTACGCGAGTGCGGATTCTGCCCCGCTCCTCTACGCCCATTGTACCTGTTTTGAAGAACCCGAGCGGTCACCTCAGCCTTTCGCTGTTATCCCGCTTCCAGCGCGATTCGTCCTGCAGGAACCGCGCAAAGAGGCTGTTCGCGTTCTCCAGCGCCTCCAAGCGCAAGCGGGCGGCGGGAAGTTCGGCGGGACCGGCTTTTTTGACGACGGCCTGCTGCTCTTCGATGAGCACGGGCAAGATCTCGGTCCTGGTTTCCTGGGAGATCTTCTCAAGCGCCATCTCGGCCCCGTGGTCGAGCCACAGGCGGTAGGCCGCCGGAGTCGCGGTGCCGCGCCGGCCGCCGAGCTCCAGCCAGACCCGGGTCTCGACGCTGCGCCGAAAATAGGCCTTCTCAGCGCATTCAGGGATGGCGTCGTCGATCATCGCCTGCGCCTCGCCAGCCAGGATCGGGCCCAGCGTCAGCGTATCCAAGGCCAGGACATCGCTCAGGACGATAGTGCCCGCCTTGCGGGTGCTGGCGGCGTCCTGCTTCGCCCACGCCACCGGCGTCGCGTTGTCCTGCAGGTAGCCCGAGGTCCGCATCGACTCCGGCCCCCCGCAGATCATGGTCTGGCTCATCTTGCGCAGCGCCTCGTCGCGCTGGGTCGAAATCGCCTGCTGAAAACCCGCCTGCAGCGAGCCGGCGAAAAGAAAAGGAAGTACGGCGGTCAAAGCGATGTTCATGGTTTCACTCTCCGTTGAGAAGATGGGGCATTATAACACGCCCCCTCTTCGCCGCTCTGGGCCCGAGGTCCCGCCGGCCGCAGGCAAAGGGCCTAGGCCCCCGCGGGCCCCAGGGCGTCCAGGACGCGCGTGAAATCCTCCGGCGGCTCGCAGCGCAGGGTCAGCGGGCCCGCGGGACCTTCGATCGAAAGGGCCACGGCATGGAGCATCAGCCGGGGCGCGCCGCCGACGGGGCGCGGCGAGCCGTACTTCATGTCGCCGAGGATCGGATGAGCGATCGCGTAGAGATGCACCCGCAGCTGGTGGCGCCTGCCGGTCATGGGCCGGGCCTCCAGGAGCGTGGCTTGCGCAAAAGCCCGCAGGGGCCGGTAACGGGTCAAGGAGGGCCTGCCCGCGGCATCGACGCCGATGCGTCCGGAGCCGAAGGCGCGCAGCGGCAGCTCGACGACGCCTTCCTTGTCGACCCGGCCTTGGACCAGGGCCAGATAGGTCTTGTCGACCTTATGTTGCTCGAAGCGCACGCAAAGCAAGCGGTGGGCCTCGGCGTCCTTGGCGAAGAGGACCAATCCGCTAGCCTCCCGGTCCAAGCGATGGACGACGAAGACGCGTCCGCCGATATGACGGGCGACCGAAAGGTTCAGCGGCTCGAAGACGGTCACGCCGCGGGCGGGGATGGTGTCCTGGCCGACAGGCTTGGCCGCGGCGACCAAACGCTCGTCCTCGTAGAGCACCTGCAGGCTCGTCACGGGCGGCTCAAGATGTCGGAGAAGACGGCGCCCGGCGGCTCCGGGGCCTTGGCCGAAGCCACCCGGCGGACGAACTCCCAGGCGTCGAGCGGCCGCCCGGTCCGGCGGGACAAGGCGTAGGCCGCTCCAGCCAGGAACCCTTTCGCATAAAAACCCGCGGCCTGGGCGCGGTCGCCGCCGGCCCACTCGACGCCGGCGTCGAAGCTTTGCAGCACGCCCTCTCCTATGTAGGTTATGTGCCCGCGGCGCAGCCTGTCCATGCCCGCCAGCTCGATGGCGCGCAGGAGCTCGACGGCCACGGCCGGGATCTCGACGCCCAGCGCCCTGGTGATGACGCCCTCGTTCTGAAGCCGATGCGTGTACTCATGGGCGAAGAGCGCCCGGAAATGGTCTTCCACGGAAGCGTAGCGCAGGGCTTGGGAACGCACGCTCAGCTGGATGCGGCTGTCCGGGAAGCAGATCCCGTCGGGATAGCTAGGGGCGTATTCGCTGAACCAGTCGTCGCGCCACTTCACTTTCTTGAACGAGGTCGCGCCCAAGACCTCGGCGCGCTCCCCTGCCGTCAGCGGCGCCGGCCGCAGCCGTGCCGAGACCAAGTCCAGCTCGCCGGCCACCAGCGCGGGCAGCTGGACGGCGATGAGCGCTTCCCGGCTCCGCGGGGCGTCCAGCTGCGCCCGGGCCTCGAAATCTTCGCGCGCGGACCCGGACGCCTCGGCGCCGGAGCCTTGGGAGAGATCCGGCAGCTCAGCGGAGAGGGTCTGCATCAAGGTCGGCGCGGGGTCTGCGGCCGCGGGCTTAGGGGACAGCGAAAGAGCGGGCGCCAAAGCCAGCGATCCCGGCGCGGATAGGACCGGGACGACTGCCGGCGCCAAGCGCAGCCCGGGCGCGGGCACAGCTCTAGGCGCGACCGCCAGCGGGGCGGCAGCCCAGGAAGTCTGGACAAAGCAAGCCCAAAGCAGCGCTATGGGGAACCTCATGCCCCGAAGATAGCAGTCCCCGAAGACCGCCGTCAGGGGCGAAAGACCCAGCGCATCACGGGCCCTTGGACCCCCCTCTTTTGGTAAGATGGCCGCCATGACGAGGCAAGAGCTCCGCACCGAGGCCATCGCGGGCGTAACGACCTTCTTCACGATGGCCTATATCCTCGTCGTCAACCCCGCCATCCTGTCCACTCCGGGCACGGGCATGTCCTTCTCCGGCGTGATGACGGCGACGGTGCTGCTCTGCTTCACGATGACGCTCTTGATGGGGCTCTACGCCAAGCTCCCCTTTGCCGTGGCCCCGGGCATGGGCATCAACGCCTTCTTCACGTTCAGCATCGTCTTGGGCCAAAAGGTGCCCTGGCCGACGGCGCTGGGCATCGTCTTCTGGGCCGGAGTCCTGTTCCTGATCGTCTCCGCGACGCCGCTGCGAGAGCAGGTGGCGCGCGCCATCCCCGCCAACCTGCGCACCGCGGCGGCGGTGGGCATCGGCATCTTTCTCTCGTTCATCGGCCTCAAGAACGCCGGCGTGATCGCAGCCGACCCGGTCACCCTCGTGCGTCTAGGGGAGCTGGGCCGGGGCGCCGGCCTCTGCGCCTTAGGCGGCGCGCTGATCGTCTGGCAGCTGTCGCGCAAGAGCCCGCTGGCCTTCTTGTCCGGCATCACGGCCGTCACGGGCGCGGCCTGGGGGCTGGGGATGATCCCGGCGCCTTCCGCCTGGACCGCCGCGCCGGATTTTTCCAGCGTCTTCTTCAAGCTCGACATCGTGGGGGCGCTCAAGCCGGCGCTGGCGCCGGCCATCCTCTCCATCCTGATGACCGACCTCTTCGACTCGGTCTCCACCTTCGTCGGCGTCTCCCAGGCCACCGGCCTCCTCGATGAGAAAGGCGAGCCGAAGAACCTCAAGCAGGGGCTGCTGGTCGACGCCGTCGCGACGCTGACGGCCGGCCTCTTCGGGACCTCCTCGGGAACGGCCTACATCGAGAGCGCCGCCGGCATCGAGGTCGGCGGGCGCACGGGCCTGACCTCCGTTTTTACGGCCCTCTGCTTCCTACCCTGCTTCTTCCTGGCCCCCCTGGCCGCGGCGGTGCCGCCCTATGCCACGGCGCCCGTCCTCATCCTCGTCGGAGCGCTGATGTTCCGCAGCGCGACCTCGCTCAAGCTCGACCGGCTGGAAGACGCCTTGCCGGCTTTCCTCACCATCGTGCTCATCCCCCTGACCTTCTCCATCACCCAAGGGATGCTCTGGGGCTTCATATCGCATGTCGTCCTCTACACGCTGTCCGGCCGGCGCAAAGAGGTCTCCGCGATGATGTGGGCCATCGCCGCGGCGTCAGCCGGGCTCTTGGCGCTGGAACGCCTCAGGCTCTAGGCGGGGGCTAGCGGAGCCGGACGAAGCCTTTCTCGATGGCGTACTTGGTCAGAGCCGCCGCGCTGTGGATGCCGAGGCGGTCCATCAAACGCTGGCGATGGGTCTCGACGGTGCGCGCGCTGATGCCTAGGCGGGCCGCCATCTCACGGCTGGAGAGGCCGTCGGCTATGAGGGCGAGGACCTCGGCCTCGCGCGCGGAGGGGGCGAAGACGGCGGCCTTCCCTTTGACGCGCCCGTAGGGCAGGCTGAGGAAGACCTCGGTCCCCTTGCGCGGCGTCCCCCCCACCTCCAACTCGGCGCCGATGAGGCAGGCGCGCTCGCGCATGCCGGAGAGGCCGTCGCCGGCCTTCGAGACGCCCCCCTTGCCGTCGTCCTTCACGGAGACCTTCAGCAAAGCGCCGTCGCGCCGGAGGGTGACTACGACGCGCTTGGCGCCGGAGTGGAGCTCGGCGTTGCGCAGGGCCTCCTGGACGATCCGATAGAGCGCGACTTCGACATCGGCCCCCAACCGCCGGGGAAACCCCTGATGCACGACGTCCACGGCGAAGCCTGCCCGCGAATGACCTTTTGCCAGGGCGCCTACGGCGGCGCAGAGGCCCTTCTGCTCGAGGACGGTCGGCAGGAGGTCCTCGGAGATGCGCTGCGTCTGGGAAAGAGCCTGGGCGAGGAGTTCCTTGACCCCGCCGGCCGCCTTGCCTTGAGCGGCGGACAGCAAGCGCGCCACCTGGTCGGTGAGGTCCCGGCCGGCCCGCCGCCGGTCGCGCGCCTCGACATCGAGGGTCCGGCGCGACATGTTCAAGCTTCTTTGGACGCGCCTGAGCTCGGTGAGGTCGAGGAAGAACACGATGTTGTGCCGCTCGACATCGGGCAGCCGCGCGATGCCGATGAGCACCGGCCACCGGCTGCCGTCCTTGCGGAAATACTCCTTCTCCCAAGGATCGGCGAATCCCTTGGCATTGAGCTGGGAGATCGCGCGCACGTTCGTATAAAGCCACTCAGGCGGCGTCATGGCGTTCCAATCCATCCGCCCCGCCTCGAAGTCGGCCCGGCTGTAGCCGGACATCCTCAGGAAGGTATCGTTGACCTCCTTGATGCCGCCCTGCGAATCGGAGATGGTGATGCCGAGGATCCCCGACTCGGACAGCACCTGGAAGCGCGCCTCTCTCAACACGGCGCGCTTGCGCGCGGTCAGGTCGTGCATGGTCACGGCGAGGCCGCAAAGGCCGCCCTGCAGGTCTTTGAGCGGCAGGACGCGCACCGAGACGTCCACGAGCGCGCCGTCCTTGCGCATGCGCCGGGTCTCATAGAAATCCCGGTCGCCGTCCTTCATCCTCAGCATGCAGCGCTGGAACTCCAGCTCCTGACCGGGCGGCAGCAGCCTTTTCAAGGGCTGGCCGAGCATCTCGGCGGCGGTCCAGCCGAAGAGCTTCTCGGAGGCGGGGTTCCAGGTCTCGACCAAGCCCTCGAGCGACGCGCTGATGAGGACGTCATCGGAGGATTCCACGATGGCGGCCAAGCGCCCCGCCTCCAGCTCGGCGCGATGGCGGTCCGACAAGTCGTGCATGGTCACGGCGCCGCCGCAGAGGCAGCCGTTGGCGTCCCTCAGGGGCAGGACGCGCACCGAAACGTTGAGGAGGGCGCCGTCCTTGCGCATGCGCTGGGTATTGAAGGAGATCCTTTTCCCGGTTTTGATCCCAAGGACGGCGTCGCGGAACTCGTGTTCCCGGCCCGGCGGCAACAGGACGCTGAAGGAGCGCCCGATCATCTCCGCGGCGCTCCAGCCGAAGAGCTTCTCGGCGGCGGGGTTCCAGGTGGACACGACGCCGTCGAGCGTGCCGCTCATGATGGGATCTTCGGAGGACTCCACGAGGGCGGCCAAACGCGCTTCGGCCTCTTGAGCCCGCTTGCGGTCGGTGATGTCGCGCAGGGAGACGACGCGCACGCGGCGGCCCAGATAGGCGGCGTCCTTGCCGGAGAACTCGGCCGCGAAGGCGGGGCCGCCCTGGCGCAGCAGCTCGATCTCGAAGGAGGATTGGTCCTGGGCCATGGCCAGGCGCGTCTTATCGCGGAAAGCGGGCGCGACGCGGTCGAGCCAGGACGAGCCGAGGAGCTGGCGCCGGCTGAGCCCGAAGAGCTCGCAAGCGGCGCGGTTGACGTCGATGATGACGCCCTGGTCATGGATCAAGATGGCCTCGAACCCGGAGTCGGCCAGGCAGCGGTAGCGCTGCTCGCTCTCCCCCAGGGTGCGCTCGGCGCGATGGAGGTCGGTGACGTCGGTGGCGATGGAGCAGACGGCCGTCGGCGCGCCGCCCGAGCCGCGCAGGCAGAAGCGCAGGAAGACGTAGTCGGCGTGGGAGCCGTCCTCATCCGGGATCGTCTCCTCGGATTGGACCTCTTCGCGGCTCGCCAGCGCGGCGGCAAGACCGTCGCGGAAGGCCGCGGCCGTCGGCCGCGGGAAGACGTCCTCATAGGTCTCGCCCAGCACGCGGCTGCGCTCGACTTGGAACAAGGCCTCGAAGCTCTTGTTGACCATGAGCAGACGTCCCTGGAGGTCGGCGACGTGGACGGCGCCGGGGGAACTCTCCAGGATGAGCTTGAGGTCCTGGCGGCTCTGGGAGGCCTCCTCCTGGGCCGCGAGCAGGGCGGTGACGTCATGCGCGACGGAAAGGCCGAGCTTCTTCCCGTTGACGTCGAGCGCGGAGTTGGTGATGCTGACGCGCAGCCGCGAGCCGTCTTTGCGGCGATGGGTGAAGATCCCGATAGGCAGCGGAGAGGGCCCCAGGGTCCGGCGTTCCTTTATGGCCTTGAGCAGGGCCGGGACCTCGTCGAGGGGGCGCATGTCCTTGAGGTCCATGCGCAAGAACTCCGCGCGCGACCAGCCGTATTGCCGCACGGCGGCGGCGTTGACCTCCACGACCGCCAGGGTCTCGGGGTCGTAGATATACATAGCCAGGGGGCTGCCCTCGAAGAGAGTTTGGTAGGCCGAGGGCAGGTCGGTCAAAGTCATAAGGCCAGGATAGCAGGGAGCGTTTGGTCTGTCAATGAGAAACCGTTCACGGGCCGGACGGGCGGCGCAGGAGCGCTTTGCGGTAGAGCGGGGTGCCGGGGGAGAAGGCATGGTGGAGGAGCCGGCCGAGGACGGCCAGGGCGTCGGGTCCGGCCGAATAGACGGGCTTCTTGACGCCCGGGAACCGGGCTTGGACCTTCCAGGAGTCCTTGGCCGCCTGAAGCGTGATGACGACATCGACTTCGCCCACGGCCGCGGCCGAGGAGACGCTGATGAGGTTGCGGTAGGGCGCTTGGGCGGAAAAGGCTTCGGCATCGGCGAAAGGGTCGCTGGAGAAGGCGATCAGCGCGAAGCGAAGCTCGTCGCGGCCGATGGGGCCGCCTTGGGCGCAGGCCGGGAGCGCGAGGGCAAGGACGGCGTGGAGCAAGGCGGCGAAAGCCATGGGGTATTATAGTCCCGCGATAGGTCCTTGCGCCAGCCCAGTTTCTATGCTATCCTGTCTTGCGGGGTAGAGCAGCCCGGTAGCTCGCAAGGCTCATAACCGCCCGAACTGCCCCGAAGGGTTCGGTTACGATAAGCGCTGGTATACCCAGCGCTTTTTTATTTACCTTGTCCGCCCGGACCGCTCTAAAGTTCGCAGGGAAAGCGAACTTGTGAGAGGCAAGAAACTGCATGTTCACAAAGAACCGGGTCCAACGGGAATAGTTTAGCAGACGATCTCACTTTGCGCAAGTTTTGGCGCGAGCTTCATCTGATCTCAGAACCTCAGTGCTTCCGCCAATCGTCGCTCCGCGGTGTCCTGGTAGCTTGAATTCTCGGCTTCAATGATCTTGTTTCGGCTTCTCGCGGCGTGTTCGACGAGCCGAGTAATTCGCACTCCCTCTACGTTGGCGATAAGATTGCTCCCGGTTCCAGCGGTGTCGGGAACTACGCGGTTAAGCCACCCGAAGGACATCCCGCAGCCGTTGTTCCATGTATAAATTGTTCCGGCGCCGCCGAGGTAGCACACGAAATCGAAAAAATCCTTAAGCCCTTCTTGAAGTGAGGTGAACGAGTACGTGCTGAAGATTCGTGCAGCCATCGTCTCGATGGCAAACCCCTTCAGGTTAGCCGTCGACGGCAGGTTGGCATTCCAACCCTTCAGCAGCTTCACGAGTGGCTTGAAATTGTTTCCCCGGGAGGCGTTAAGTCGAGAGGCGATCGCCTCATGCTTCTTGGGCGCGCTCTCAATCCAGGAGTCCGTCGTCACATCGCCTATCAAGATTGTGTCCCCGTCCCTCGTTGACCTAAGTGCTGGCACGGCGTCAATATCGAGATGGTTCAGGCTTAACCGTACCGATCTGCGCTGGATATAGACGGAGCTTTGATCGTACCGACGTCTAATCGCATTGGCAAACGTGGCCAAGACCGCTTTAGGCGACGGCTTGGTTCCGAAGAGCGAAGCCAGGCCATCCTGCCAATGCTCCGGCTGGACCAGAAAGATAATATCCACGTCGTCCAGCGGGACAACGGCGGTATCGCGGGCATAGCTGCCGCTAAGATAGCTCTCCGAGACGACACGCGCCATGTTGCCGGTCTCGAGGAGGTCGCGAAGGAAATTGTGGCTCCGGCTCGCTCCCGCCTTCTGCGTAGCCGTAGGCTCTATTCGCTGGACTGCCTGCCTTAGAATCCGCTCGCAGTCAAACATGTTGGGGTCGCGTCAATCGAGATTTTGAGTTGCCTTTGAATATGTCCCAGGATTTCTGTCGAAAAAGATGTTCGTCGAAGTCGCTGAAGGCGTCGCCTACCATACGAAACTCGCCCAGTTACCGCTCAAGGCGCGCGTAGCGAGGGAGACAAGCTGGCCGCGCTCTGCGATGGTCACGTCGTCGGAGACGATATTGTTGGTGTTGCTCGGGTCCACGAGGCGCAGCGTTCGTGCGCGATCGCGAATGAATTCAAGGTTTCGGACCACATTCGAGGCCAACTGGCCGTAGCGATATCCCGATAAAGCCTCTAGAACGAGCAGCTCGATGTAGAAAGATGGCAGGTCGATCTGATGCAAGGCGAGCCAAATCTTCATGATTTTGATTTCATCCTGTCGCCCACAGTTAGAAATCAATTGGATATGGTGATCGACATCGGTCAGGGTCCACGAATTTGCCTTCCGGCGGTAAAGGCTTGCATTTGCAGTGTTCCCGACCTGCTTTCGGGCGGGCACGATGTCGCAGGTCATGCCCGCACATGAAATCCTTAACGACACATTCTGCTCCCGAGAGGAATAGCCGGCCTGCGCCAGGTGATTCCTCGTTTTGATGTAGATATCCCGAAGCGAGTCGGTGCAGTTACTCGAAAGGCAGAAAAAGATATCGAGGTCAGTGCCGAGTAGAATGCTCGTCCCCTTCGCAAAGGACCCGGAAGGCTGATAGCTATGCAGAAGGCCACCGGCCCACGGCACCAAGATTCCTTGAATCGTCGTAAAGGCTACGTTTACCTGCGGCAATCTTGCAGCCGGTGAATACTTCGCGAGAATCTGTCGGAGATGTTGCTCAGGCACGGTCAACTCAGCTTGGCCTTCTTGGTCCCGCTTGGTAAATCCTTAGCTGGCGACTCGCGCATAAGCGACCTTGAAGTCGCTGAGTACAGAGCCAGATCCCAAGGCGGAGTTGTGCCGAGCGGCTTCAAGTCCTCAACGACAAGGGCGAGAAAACCGAAAAGGGACTGATTCCCGTCGACAGATCGGATTGGCGTCTTGCTGTCGCTATACTGAATCGAGAACGCTCCTGCGTCCAGAATACAGCCGCCATCAAGGATGTTAGGAGCGGCAGCGGCAATCTTTGAGAGCGAGCCCGCCTTGAGCTTGCTTTTCCAGGCCGAAGTGCTGGACACCACATAGCCGAGAATTGGACCGCGTTCTCGTGGCGGAGATACACCGCCGGCGTGAGTGACGGCCTGCGCTGGTGTGCGGAGCAGTTCCTTCGCCGATGAGATCTTCTTCAGCGCGTCTCGCAGTTCGGCAGGCGTGAGATTGCTCTTGACCTCAATAACGGCATAAACGGCCTCGGCCGGGATGAACAGGACCTCGTCCTTGTTCAGGAGAAGCGGCGAATACTGTCTGTCGAAGACGATCAAATCCTGCTGGAGACTCTGATTCCCCTTTGAGTCGATTATAAACCCTGGGGACACCGAATACCGCTGAGGAAGGTATTTTCTGAGCCATTCGCCCCAAATCGACTCGTGGCCTCCTCCTCTTGTTGGAGCATGCGAGATGGACGCCATAGTTTTGAACGAAGATGCCATCTCCTCGGCGATACTAGAGAACAGTTTATCGAGAGTAACCTTGACCGGCGTGGGTGGCGTTGGGTGTTTGGCTTTCATGGGGGGGCTACATCATTCCTTTTCAAGAATCTCCTTGACGAGGCGTTCTCCGCTAAAGAACGCCGAAACAATCCCGCTCCACTCTGCGAAGCTTACGGGGCCATCGATCCTAAAGATTTTCCGGTAATCCAAATCAGAATGCAGCGCCTTGACTGGGCTGCTTTCGTAGCGTCGGTCATAGCAGCTCTTGCTGTATACTTTCTCCGCACCATCGACGTGTCGAAAGCGCTTCTGGGATTTTTCGTATTCGCTGTGAATGAATGTCGTCCGGAACGAAGCCTCTGCGTCCGGCGATCCCATCACTTCAAAGTAGATCACCACCACATTGGCGTCCTGTGGGAACAGACCGATCGATGATCTTGGAGGCCGTCCCTGCGTCCACTGCTCGTCTTGGTGTACAAGGTAGCTCGACGTCACGCAATTGTCGAGCCGAGCCTGGTCAAAAGGCAACCCTAACAAGAATGCTCCTAATTTCACGAATCCCGTGGGCGGCGGTAGCGGCTTGCTTAGATCCACGCGGACGCGGCACGAGTATCCTCCCTTGGGCGTGAAACCCGCAATCTTGTCCCAAAGTCCGTTCTGAAGTTTGAACTTGCCGTTTCCGGAAAGTTCATCAAATGGAAAGAAGACCATTTGGGATTTAATGATCACCCCGCGCTTGTCGATAAGGCAATCGCCATTGACTTCAAGCAAACCGTTCTCATCCACCGTCAGCCCAGCCTTTTCGAGAACCTTCGCCGTCTCGGAGGAGATTTCCATGTACTAGGGCTTCGTCGGTCTCATTCAGCGCGCTTGATTGATCTCGAACCGCCGCCCGCAGCCCTTCTGTGTGCACTGATAAGTATGAGTATCGGGTGCCACCGTGCCGTCTTTGCGAACATACCTCGGCGAGGCCATCGCTTCTCGCGGCACGTTCTCAAGCGAAGATTTGCACGTCGGGCAATACTTAACATCGGGTTGAGGCCCTGGAACATTCGCCATATCTTCTCCTTGTCTACCGCACAGAACTAGCTATCGTCTTCCTGATCGTGATGGTCGTGGTAGTCCTCGTAAACGTCATCGCTCCCATCGAGTTCCGTGCCGCAGTGGCCGCATGTCGCGTTCAGACCACTAAACTCGTACTCAGACCACTCTGGGCCGGGGTACTCATCGTACAGCTTCTCATCGAGAAGATCGCGTAGTGATCCGAGCTCCTTTGATAAGATCACAAATTCGCCGCTATCCCGAGGCATGCAGTTCAGGCAGCACGGGACACCAGGGATATTTTCCTCGCTGAGTTCGACCGAAACTTTTTGAACGTGCGACTCCATCTGCGAGCCGGCGGGGGAGAATATTTTGATGCCTGCAACTTCGATTTTATCGAGCACCTGGACCGTCCGTTTAATTCCCTGGAACGTCGCCGCGACCTCCTTAACAGTATGCTCTGGCTTGCCCTCTACGGAGAACTCGGCGAATTTCTTGACGGCCTTCCACTGCGGAGAGTCCTTCTTAAGCCATTTCGATAAGTCTGCACTCGCCAAAAGCTTTTCGTATCTGGTGGAGAATTTCAGCGCGGCGAGAACGAAAGCGGCGCGCTCGTCGTTTCTCGCCAGCGCCAGCAATCGATCAGCATCCTCCTTGGTCAGTTCGATCGGCCGATAGGCGGTCGTAGTTAAGCCCATCTTGGCCAGAAATAGGTCGTCGTCCATTGGATTCGCTTTGACCGCTTCTGAAATCAAAGGGACTACCCTTTCGTTCTGCGCCGTCTGAGCGGCGAATGAGGCGAAGGAAAGGAGCATGTCGGTTCCAGGCGTTGTTTCCTTCATCGACGCTCCAACAAAGTCGGTTAGCTTCTCCGCCTCCAACCTCGCGTTCAACCGTCGCACGACCAGGCCGACGAGACTCTTCCGTATTTTTTCGAAGAGGTCCTTGACCGAGGAATATTGTTCCACGGTCGTCGCGGGATAAAGCTTATCCTTCACAAACTGCTCGTCAGTGGCTGAGAGTTTCTTGCCTTTCTCCCTAAAGGCCACGATCGGCTTACCATCGGCAAGAGCGGTCTCAATCTCATCCTTCACGCCAGGCCGAATATCATCTGAGAAAAGCACGATCATCAGCTGACTATCCTTCAGCAAAGACACGTATATTCCCTTTGGCGGATCTCCACTATAGCCTTCGATAGCTCGGGCTTCGAAGATTTCGCCAAGCGTACTCACCTCAAACAACGCTAGCAACGCTTCTCGGAGGCTCGTCCAATTCTCCGAGCTCATCGGGGAACTTAAAAATACTCGGATCTTATCGGGTGACATTCTGGATATTATCCCGCCCAATCCTTGCAGATCAATTCGGCTTGCTGAAGG
The DNA here is from genome assembly GCA_964510095.1 of uncultured Elusimicrobia bacterium. Lineage (GTDB taxonomy): Bacteria > Elusimicrobiota > Elusimicrobia > UBA1565 > UBA9628 > JBBTLF01. The sequence continues at coordinate 41,228 of CAZEAE010000019.1, forward strand.
ACGGTTTGGGTGGCCTTCTCCTGCTTGTCGGGCGGGTAGCCGTGCCTGATGAGAATGCGCTTGACCAGGGTGCGCAGCTTGGCCCGCACGCTCTCCTTGACCGTCCAATCTATTGTCGTGTTCTTGCGAACCGTCTCGACCAACTCCCGCGCAATGCCGCGCAACGTGTCATCTCCTAGAACCTTCACGGCGCTGTCGTTGGTTTCCAGCGCGTCGTAGAAGGCTCTCTCATCGTCAGACAGGCCCAGCCTCTCGCCTCGATTGTCAGCCTCGCGCATCTCCTTGGCAAGCCGAATCAACGCCTCGATGACCTCGGACGCTTCGATGGCTCGGTTGTGGTACTTGCGAACGGCTTCCTCCAGCATCTTGGCGAAAGATTGTGATTGTACCAGAAACTTTTCGGAGCGCAGCTTGATCGAGTCGTTGAGCAGCTTCTTGAGAAGCTCCAGCGCGAGATTTTTCTGCGGCATGCCGCGCACTTCTTCTAGGAAGGCGTCGGAAAGAATCGAAATATCAGGTTTCTTGAGGCCCGCCGCGCCGAAAATATCGACGACTTGATCCGAAGAAACCGCACGCGAGACGATCTGCTGGATCGCCGAGTCCAAGTCCTCGGGGTCCTTGCCGTCGCCGTCGGTGTTCTTCACGAAAGCCGCACGCAACGCCTGGAAGAAGCAGACTTCATCGCGGCTCGCCATTGCTTTCTCATGGGGAACCGATAGCGCGAACGCCTTGGAAAGTTCCGAGACGGCCTTAAACAGCCTCGCCTTGCCGTTCTTCTGGGAAAGCACATGGTCCATTGCGCGCGGGATGACGCGGACCCGCTCCTTGGCCGAGCCCCGGAAGAAGGCGGAATAGTCCAAGCCGTGCATGAGCGCCTTGAGGACTTCGAGCTTCTCCAGCATGACCCCGACCGCCGCGTCCTGCGGGATGCCTGTATCCTTCTTGTCGTTCTGCGAATATTCGGCCAGAGCCTTCTTGAGTTCATGGGCCACGCCTAGGTAATCGACGACGAGGCCGCCGGGCTTGTTCTTGAAGACACGATTGACGCGAGCGATGGCCTGCATGAGGCCGTGGCCGCGCATCGGCTTGTCGATGTAGAGCGAATGCAGCGATGGCACGTCAAAGCCGGTCAGCCACATGTCGCGCACGATGACGAGCTTCAAGGGAGAGGCAGGCTCCTTGAAATGGTCGCCGAGCGTCCGCCGCCGTGCCTTGTCGCGGATATGTCCCTGCCACTCGGCACCGTCGGCGGCCGAGCCCGTCATGACGACCTTGAGCAAGCCTTGGGCGTCGTCCTTGTGCCGCCATTGAGGCCGCAGCCGGATAATGGCATCGTGCAGCTCCACGCAAATCCGCCGGCTCATGCAGACGATGAGCCCCTTGCCTTCCATTGCCTCGCGGCGCTTCTCAAAGTGATCGACGATGTCTTTGGCGACCTGATCGATCCGATTTCCTGCGCCGACCAAGCCTTCGAGCCTGGCCCACTTGCTCTTGAGCTTGCGTCGGACCGAGTCCTCTTCGCCCTCCGTGATCTCCTCGAAGTCAGGATCGAGCTTGGGCTTCTCGCTTTCCTTCAAGTCGAGCTTGGCCAGCCGCGCCTCGTAATAGATCGGCACGGTGGCCTTATCCTCGATCGAACGATGGATGTCGTAAACGTCGATCGTGTCACCGAAGACGGCGCGCGTGCTGCGGTCAGACTTCTCGATGGGTGTGGCGGTAAATCCAATAAAAGAGGCGTTCGGCAGCGCGTCGCGCATGTGCTTGGCGAAGCCATCTAGAAAGTCATACTGGCTGCGGTGCGCCTCATCGGCGATCACGATGATGTTGCGCCGATCCGTGAGCTGAGGGAAGGCGTCGCCTTTTTCCTCAGGCATGAATTTCTGGATGGTGGTAAAGACCACACCGCCGGACACTACCTGTAGAAGTTCGCGCAAATGATCTCGGCCTCGGGCTTGGACCGGGCGCTGTCGTAGGACCTCATGGCAGGCCGAGAACGTGCCGAATAGCTGGTCGTCGAGGTCGTTGCGATCCGTGAGCACGACTAAGGTCGGGTTCTTCATCGCCGGGTGCTGGATGATCTTTCCCGCGTAGAAGGCCATCGTCAGGCTCTTCCCGGAGCCTTGCGTGTGCCAGACGATGCCGACGCGCTTGTCGCCTTTGACCGCCTTGATTGTGCTTTCGACGGCTTTGTGGACGGCATGGAACTGGTGATAGGCGGCGAGCTTCTTGATCGGGCCTTGGCGCGTTTCCTCGAATACGATGAAATGCCGGATCAGATCGAGAAAGCGGCGCTGGTCGAACATGCCTTTCAGCAGGACTTCGAGCTGGGGCTCGGTCGGCGCGGCTAGCTCGCGGCCGTCTACCGTGCGCCAGGGCATGAAGCGCTCCCAATCGGAACTGATGGTGCCAGCCCGTGCGTCGAGGCCGTCGGAAATGATGAGCGCCGCGTTATAGGCCATCAGGGAGGGAATCTCGGCCTTGTAGGTCTGGAGTTGCTTGAAGGCGCTACGGACCGTCGCGTTCTCATCGGCGGCGTTCTTGAGTTCGATGACGGCGAGCGGGAGGCCGTTGATAAAAAGGATAATGTCGGGGCGGCGATTGTGGCGGTTTTCGATGACGGTGAATTGGTTGACCGCGGCCCAGTCGTTCTCCTTGGGGCGCTCAAGGTCAATGAGGCGGGCGAAATCAGAAACGGTCCGGCCTTCCGCCTGATACTCTACGGGGACGCCGTTGACAAGTAAGCTGTGGAAGCGGCGATTGCTTTCGATGAGGCCCGCATGCTCGGAGAGCATGACTTTCTTGGCGGCATCATCGAGCGCGTCACTTGGGATTTTGGGATTAAGCTTGGCCAGCGCTGAGCGCAGGCGCGTTTCGAGGATCGAAGAATCAAAGCCGACACGCTCCGCGAGTAATTCGCCGGGAGCGATCTCGGGGCCGTGAAGAATACCGTAGCCAAGGCCTTTGAGCCAATCGAGGGTGGCTTCCTCAATGTCGGATTCGGTGAACTTTCGGCTCATCGCGTTTTATGCCGCAAACGTCTGCCTTATCTGATCCCTGTGGCTCCAAAGTACGGGATTGACGCTATAGTTCTTAAGCGCGTCCGCGACACCTGACTGGATAGAATGGTCGGAATCATTGATAAAAGCATATGCCTTGGAATCCGATGGACGAATCTCCTTCGTATCGATCCAGGAGAATGCAACGGCCTGCGCCGTGTCCCTCCCGGGACGATTGATAGCCTTTAGGATTCTCTCCGGCTGCTGACGCGATCGTGGTATTACAAAATCGAAGTGATGATCATAGCCCGACTTCCCCGTGAACTTGACGTTTGGCGTATAACGAATATCGTTGAGATCAAGCCATGCGGCAACATCTTCTAGGAAGAGGCTTGCGACCATAGGCTCCGCCAAATAAAACATGTCGTTGATCGCCAACATCGCCTGGACTAAATTGTGCTTCCGAAGAGCAAAGTTCTCGGGAGCTGCGGATACTTCAAGACGCCCCTCCTGTAGTTGCACGCCAAATCCGTTTAGGGTCGTTTTCAGAAGAGCCTGTCTCTTGGAGCTTCCGAGCTTGCAGCCAGACCTTTCAAGATCCCCGATGATGTAGCCGTCGTCGGTTAGTAAATAACCGGATTCCTGTTTCTTAGCGTAAATCTGGAGATAGTCATTGTGTCTATCGAGGTAGGGTGTGGTAATCTCAATCCATCCTTCTACTTCTTTCAAGACGGTCTTATCCCGTAACCAAACCAAGTAGTTATCGAGTAGGTTTCGGATGTCGTTGATCATGAAAATAGTTCTCTCTGAATATTAGGGACTTGCGTTATGTTGCAGAAACGCATGAATTCAGTCAGCGTCAGCCAGCGATCGGCAGGGTTCGAGAAGGCATCCTCCGGCAATGGAATAGCCCACTTGTCGCCGAAGCCTTCGCGATAGATATGCAGATGAGGGCTTGCGATTTCCTGGTCGTCCGGGTTCCGGTGGGGCGCGCCACCAAAATCGAGCCGAATAAGCGCCACGACCTGCCTCGCACGGTTTTGGTAGGTGCCTTTCAGCAAATCAATGCGGCTCCGCGAGAGATCCATCAAGAAGTTCTCGCGACGGTTCCCAGAGATTAGCGGAATCTGGAGCGAACGCCCTACTGTTGGATAGTACCAGAGTTCATCACTGGCCCGATGCTTTTCTAGCGCAAGGAGAGCGTCGGCCTCGGCCTGCGTCAGGTTAATTTCGGCCATTACATTTCTCCTGTGATCCGCCTTGTTTCTTGCCGGTCATAGTCGCTTCGCTCGTGCGAATATCTCCGGAAAGAAGCTTCGGCAAGAGCGCGTCTCGCATGGCAGCGAGAGTACGGGATTCATCAGCCGTTGCGCGTGCACGCGCCAGGAGCGTTCTGATGGACATCCCGAATTGATCCGCAATAACCTTTGTCGGGCACGCGATAAAAAAATGGGAAAGTGATTCGGCAGGCACACGCTGCCGACCACTGGAACCTGTCATGCTCTGAATCGCAAAATCGCGAAACTCGTCGCTGCGTGCAAGACAATATGCAAACTCATTGGGAAGCGGCGGTTTCGGTCGAAGTACGATGTATTCGGTAGAGCCCCAACCGATCTGGCCGTCTTTCAGAAAGTCCACGTAGGAGGTTTTACCATTCTCAAGGCACGGCGTGATGCGCGCGACCAGGGTGTCGCCATTCATGAACCGCATGCCTGATCCAAAAGGGCGTTCAATTACTACATCGGGTGAGTGGCCGCGTATCGGCATGTTGGCCATATCGAGGTATGGGGCTTGCTCACTCTTGCGCAACGCGCGGACAGGATTCACTTCAATAGCCTCCGGCAGTGGGCATGCCTTCCACCCTTCCGGAATTTCCCCAAGCTCAGAGTCCACCATGCGACCAGGGAAGCTGTCCCAGAGGTGGGTGGGCAAGCCGGGTAGGGGTTGGTTCTTCTTCCAGCGGCCCGCCATCTTGGCCAGCACGGGATCAAAGTCCACGAACCACGACTTGAAGATTGCCCGTGCCTCGGCATCCAGCGTCTCGTTCATGCGGCGGTTGAGCTCTATCTTGTCATCGAGAGCGCCAAGAATGCTCGAAATCTCGCGCTGAACACTGAAAGGAGGCAGCCGAAGCCGGACCTTTCGTAGCTCACTTTGACGAATTCCGCGAACCGTCGTACCCGTAGACCGCGCTTCAAGCTGTTCTTGAATGTCCTTCGATTGCAGAAGGAACTTTAAGAAAGTATTATCGACAACACCGTCTCGTCCACGCAGTGTAATTATCCGTTGGGCAAGCGCGACCTTGCTCCCATCCAACTGCGCGACCTCTCCAAGAGGAGCTTCGGTCGTGAGCACAATATCGCCAGCTCTCGGAATACCGCGCCGCATCCACTCGTCGTAATCACGTCGGTCGATGAACTCATGAGGCGTCTCGATCCGACCGCCCTTAACGATCTTTGCCGTGACCAGCGGTATGCCGCTCGTGGTTTTTCGCGGGCTCTTGCCACGATAATCGATGATCGCAGCCATACTCTCTTCGAGAGTTAGCTCTGACCACTTAGTCTCCATAGGGCGCTCCGGAAATCTGCTTTTCAATAAACCGCCTGATTTCTTCCTTCTTCGGCAACTCAAGCTGATACTTTGAAACAAAAAGTCGGTTGTCGATCCCAGCCAGAGCGTACTCGACGAGGGCATGACTCTTCTTCGTGCAGAGCAGAATGCCGACGGGCGGGTTGTCGCCCTCCGCCATCTCATGCTTGCGATACCAACTGACATAGGTATTGAGCTGCCCCAAATGTTCGTGCTTGAAGTCGTCGGCCTTCAGCTCGATAAGCACGTGGCACTTCAAAATCCTGTGGTAAAAGACGAGATCGACGAAGTAGTGCTCGCCATCGATGAGGATGCGCTTCTGCCGCGCCTCGAAGCAGAAGCCATGGCCCAGTTCCAGTAGGAAATTCTCCAGCTTGTCGAGCAGCGCGTTCTCCAAGTCGGATTCGCCCATGACCTCCTTGGGCTTGAGTCCCAGGAACTCGAAGACGTAGGGATCGCGGATGATCTCATTGGCGGCCTGCGGCTGGGCCTTGGCTTGGGTCAACTTCGAGAGCTTCTTCTTGTTCTTGGACAGGCCCGCGCGCTCATAGTAGAGGCTCCCGAGCTGTCTTTTCAGCTCACGGACGGACCAGTTGCCTCGATAGCATTCGACCTCGTAGAAAGCGCGCTTAAGGGGATCGTCGATCTGGATCAACTCGACGATATGGGTAAAGGATATTCGATGAATAAGCGTCTGTGCCGGAATACCGGATTCGGGAGTCGCCGACTCCCGAATCGCCCTCTTCGCGCTCAAAGGGGTGGAGCTGCTCGCCAATTCGGGAGTCAGTGACTCCCGAATTTCAGGATAGACGAAGTAGAACTGCTTGTAACGGCGCAGTTCTCTTTCGTCCACGCGAGGTATTTTTCTCGCTTGTAGTCTCTCGGAAAGCTTCTCAAACAAGCGGTCGCCGTAAGCGGCCCGATCCTTGCCCTTAAGCTCATATTCGGCGATATGGCGGCCGAAGAGCCAGTTCCGTAACGTCAGAGAAACGTTAACGGCCTTGGCCGCCCGAAGTTGAAGCTGATCGTGCGCAAGGACAATCGCCTCGACCAAGGAATCGAAATCGGCGACGGCAACTCCTCGCCGAATTGGCGGCGTTTTTCGTTTAGAAGCCTTAGAACCCATAGCCCACCTTCTTGAGGTTCTCCCGGATCGCCTTCTCAAGCTTGGCCGACTCGGCGAACTGGTCCTTGAGTTGGGCCGTCAAGCGCTTCATCTTCTCATCGAAAGGCTCGCCGTCGTCCTCGATTTCCTCCGCGCCGACGTATCGACCGGGCGTAAGCACATATCCGTGGGAGGCGATCTCTTTAAGCTCCGCGCTTTTGCAGAAGCCCGCTTGGTCTTTATATTTTCCAGCTTCCTTCTCGCCTCTCCAAGCGTGGTAGGTCTTGGCGATGAGAGCGACTTCCTCGTCTTTCAAGTCCCGGTGGGTCCGGTCCGCCAAGTACCCCATCTTACGCGCGTCGATGAACAAAGTCTCCCGGCTCCGGTCGCGGAAGCGCCCCTTGCTTTTATCGCGAGTCAAAAACCAAAGGCAGACGGGAATTTGAGAGCCGTAGAATAACTGGCCTGGCATGGCGATCATGCAGTCCACGATATCGGCCTCGATGATGCTCTTGCGAATCTCGCCCTCGCCCGATTGGTTAGAGGACATCGAGCCGTTGGCCAGGACGAAAGCCGCGATGCCTTTTGGCGCGAGATGATGGATCATATGCTGCACCCAGGCGAAGTTGGCGTTGCTCGCTGGCGGGGCGCCGTATTTCCAGCGCACGTCGTTCTTCAAACGCTCGCCGCCCCAGTCGCTCATGTTGAACGGCGGATTGGCCAGGATGAAATCGGCTTTCAGGTCCTTGTGCAGGTCGTTGTGGAAGGTGTCAGCATGGCTCGGTCCAAGATTGGCTTCTACGCCGCGCAGCGCGAGGTTCATCTTCGCCAAACGCCAGGTCGTCGAGTTGGATTCCTGGCCATAAATCGAAATATCGCCGATGCGTCCGCCGTGGGCCTCGATGAACTCCTCGCTTTGCACGAACATGCCGCTGGAACCGCAGCAAGGGTCATAAACGCGGCCCTTATAGGGCTCGATCATCTCAACCAAGAGCCGCACCGCGCAGCGCGGCGTGTAGAACTCGCCGCCCTTTTTGCCTTCGGCGCTGGCAAACTTGCTAAGGAAATACTCGTAGACTCTTCCGAGGATGTCCTTGGATCGGCTTTCCTTGTCGCCCAAGCCGATCTGGCCGATTAAGTCGATCAGCTCGCCCAGCCGCTGCTTATCGAGAGACGGCCGCGCGTAATCCTTGGGAAGCACGCCCTTGAGCGACGGGTTTTCCTTTTCGATGGCCACCATGGCGTCGTCTATCAGCTTGCCGATGGTCGGCTGTTTGGCGTGGTCCTGAAGATAAGACCAGCGCGAGGCCTTCGGAACCCAAAAGACATTCTCTGCCACGTACTCGTCCCGATCCTCGGGAATTTTGTAGCGCGCCGCCGGCTCCTTGACGAAGGATGGGCTGGACGGATCGGAAGCCTGTTTTTCGAGGTAAAGGCGGCGCTCATAGAAGGCGTCGGAGATGTACTTCAGGAAGATAAGTCCCAGAGCGACGTGCTTGTATTCGCCTGGGTCCATGTGGCCGCGCATCTTGTCGGCCGCCTGCCAAAGTTTTTCTTCAAAGCCAAGGTTGGCTCCGTTGGCGGTCCGCTCGACTTTTTTAGCTAGGCGTGGCATCATCAGACTCCGAAGAAAATTTCTCCTTCTCTCGGGCCATCTTCCCATCGGGGCAAAGGACGGCCTTGTATTGATTTTGTGACGTGAGATTATAGTATTTTCACGCCTATCATTGCCTCCTGGAGGCCTCATTCGGCCGCCACCAGCGGTGGCGAGAGCAGTCGGTCCATCGGCGAGAAACGCCGGTGCGCGTCGTACACGTCGCGGCTGGCGAGGTTCACGTAGTTCCGGACCATCTCCAGGGTCGAGTGCCCAAGTATTTGCTGGAGGCTGAACGGGTCGCCGCCGTTACGGATGTATTGAGTCGCGCAGGTGTGGCGTAGCGTATGCGGCGAGACGCGCAGGCCCTTGATGCCGGCGCGCTCGCCGTAGCGCTTAATCATGATCTGGATATGCCGGTTCGTCATCTCTTTACCGTGACGGCTGATGAAGAGCAAGTCCGATGGGACGACGATCCGCCGCCGCTCCGTCAGGAGCGCTTCCAGCGCCAGGCGGGTGACCTTGGCGAACGGAACGCGGCGCTCCTTGCGGCCCTTGCCCATGACCAGAACCGTGCCGCCCGGCACGTCCACGTTGCCCAATTTTAGGCGCAGCGCTTCCGACAGCCGCAGCCCCGAGTCCAGCATGAGGAGCATGAGGACCTTGTTCCGCAGCCCGAGGAATGTCTTGGGGTTTGCCTGCTCAAGCAGCGCCAGGACATGCTCCGGTTGTAGCGGTTGGATTAGATGGCGCTCGCGCTTTGGACGCTCGACCAGCTCCATTGAATTGGAGCGGATGAGTCCTTCCCGGAGCAGGAATTTGAAGAAGCAGCGCAGCCCGCCGTAGGTCCTGTGCACGGTTTCCGATGACAGTTCTCGCGCCTTAAGTTGGCTCAGGTACGAGCGGATGTGACCCGGCGTGACCTCATCCATGCTCGCGATTTCGAAGCGCTGGATCAGGAAACGCTGAAGGCCGCCGAGGATCTGTTTGTACCAGGCCAGCGTGCCGTCCGACAGGTTGCGCGAGTCACAGCGCAGCCGGAATTCCTCGTACGCCTGCTGAAAGGTCGCGGCCTTTCGCGACCCTGAAAGACGATTCTGTTCTACTGTATTCTTTAGTTCGTTCAATGACCTCCTATGCGGACCGGAACCTTGATCCGGTCCCTTCGTTTGAGGGGGATAACCCCGATTTGCCTCATCTGGCTCCCAGGTTTTCATCACCAAGCCATGCAGTTTCTGAGTCCCAAGATGCTCCAGCTTTCCAGTGTAATAGTCCCGCTCCCTCATGCTCTGATCCGCCATTTTTATGATCACCTTTTCAGACATTTACCTTGGCCCTTTGCCTCTGTTTGTTCATCCTTTCTGTTGCTGTTTTTGTTTCTGTTTTCTCTGTTCTCCACCCAGGTTTTTGCTGCCTCTGCCCTCCGTCCTCCCGACCCCGGCACCACACATCATCTCGTTGTGGGGGCGGGGTCGGGAGGCGAAATCGCTGAAAGCGATTGAGAGGAGGGCAAAGTTTGGCAGCAAAAACCGTCGTTTCTTCTCCACCACTCAACCGCGCACCCCCCTCCGGCATGCCTGATACCCTGTCGGAGGGTCTGTCGGACCCCCCTGTGCCTATTTCTGTCTGCGTTTCATGCGCCTCGACTGCCTTCATTTGCTCCTCCATTTGCGAAAAGTTATCGGCTGGCCCTCCACTCATATATCCGTTTGAGGGGGTCGATTCCGCACGCGATTTCTCAGCACTCTGGGCCAATTCTTCCGTCGGATAAGACGCCATTTCTCGTTATTTTTTGCCTGTTCTACCATGGGGCTTTTGAACGCCTATTTCGCCTATCCATCTGCCTGCCGAAGCTGCCCCCCTACTTACATATACGATTGAGGAGGGTGGTTTCAGACGCGATTCCATTTATTTTTTCCTGCCCCACCATGGGGGTCATGGGAGACTAAAATAGTCCCGGCGCACGGCCGCTCCGGCGCCCCTCCACTTACATATTCGTTTGAGGGGGTCGGTTTCGGACACGACTTCTCATGCCCTCATGTCCGCGCCGCCCGTCGGAGAACGCGCCATTTTTTGCGATATTTATCGCGCGCTACCATGGGGGGTTTAGACCCCCTGTTTTGCCTATCCATCAGACCGACCTGCGTTTTCGATGCACAATACTTCAAAAAAGTTGAGGAAGCATGCTAAGGACTGCCCGGGCTCCGTTCTCAAGTGCCGCCAGGACTTGCGGACCAAGGTTCGCCGCGCTCCAAACGGCCAGCGAGCCGGTCACCAGCGCGAGCTGTGCGGCAGCGGCGGCCATGAAGTTGAGCGCAAACGGCGCGCCTCCCGCCACGGGCCGGACAAGCCATTCGGACGCCGCATAAGTCCAATCATCCAGCGTCCAGAACAAGCGCAGAGCGCCCATTACAAGCCAGAGCTGAACCCGCGTCAGCAGGCCAAAGGTCAGCACCCAACCAAGCGCCAATTCTTGGATAACGTGCCCCAGGCTAGGAGTCCGATAGCCGGCTCTTTTTGCCGCCGCGACCGCGACCGTAAGCCAAATCAACGTCCGCGCCATCGGCCGCCAATCCCACTCGTTAAGCCACTTCAAGCGCGCGTTCATCGGAACCTCACTGAGCGCTTGCCGCCGGCCAGCGGCCCAAGCTTATCTATCGGCGAGTAGCGCTGGTGCTGAAGCGCCACATCGCGGTTGGCGAGCCGGACGTAGATTTTGACCATTTCCAGGGTCGAATGCCCAAGCATAGCCTGGAGGCTGAAGGCGTCCCCGCCGTTCAAGATGTATTGCGTCGCGAAGGTGTGCCGCATCGTGTGGGGAGAGACCCGTACCCCCTCGATGCCCGCCGACTTGCCGTAGCGCTTGAGCATGATCTGGATGTGGCGCGAGCAGATCTGCCCACCGAACTGGTCCAGGAAGAAGATATCCTGGCCGGCCACGTCGCCGCGCCATTGGGAGTAGTCCCACAGCGCCTTCTTGACCGCCGCGCCGAAGGGCACGGCCCGCTCCTTGTCGCCCTTGCCATTCACGTAGACCCGGCTGGCCGGCCAGTCGATCTTGTCGCGCCGCAGGCCCAAGGCCTCGCTCAAGCGCAGGCCGGTGTCGAGCATGGTCAGCATCATGACCCAGTTGCGAAAGCCGGCATAGGTTTTCATCTTGGGCTGCGCGAGCAAGAGCCTGATCTGGTCGGTATCCAGCGGCCGGATCAGCTTTCTCTCCATCTTGGGCTTCTCGATCAAGCTGAACGGACTCGACGGGATGACGCGCTCCTGCGAGAGATAGCGGAAGAAGCAGCGCAGCGCGCCGTAGGTCCGGTTGATCGTGACCGAGGAGAGTCCACGCTCGCGCAGGTGGTCGAAGTACGCGCGGACGATGTTTGGCGTCGTCTCGCGCGGGGAGGGCCCTCCTACGCCCTCCAGGAAGGCCAGGAAGCCTCCCAGGATGTTCTTATACCAGGCAAGGCTGTGGTCCGAGAGATTCTTGGACCGGCACCTCAAGAAGAACAACTCCCGCGCCGAGGGCCAATCCTGCGCGGCTACGCCACTTTGATCACTCCATAATCTTTGCATGTTCGCCTCCGAGTTTGGGCCGGAACGGTCGCTTCGCACGCGCCGTGCCTACCCGAATTCCCGGACAAACCTTGCGAACTTGCAGCAGCATCGAAAAATCTGATTTATCGTCTAAGAATCAGAATTTTCCCTTGCTTTACCTCTTCACTTGTGTTATCCTTTCCCTGCGGGGTAGAGCAGCCCGGTAGCTCGCAAGGCTCATAACCTTGAGGTCGCTGGTTCAAATCCAGCCCCCGCAACCATTTAGACGCTTTCGAACCTGAGACGAGAAATGTCAGGACCTGCACCCACCGAAAGGTGGGTTTTGTGTTTTATGGGGAGGGCTTCCAATTTAACACGATTGAATGGAGTTTAACCCTCTTGGCCCCAACCCCTGGAACCTCAGTTCAAACTGGCCTAGTTCTATGCGGAGACATCACTCTGAGCATCGGCTGGCCGGCAAGATAAAGCTCGATCGTGGCGCCACCGACAAAGACGACCTCGTCCTCGAGCGGACCAAGGCCTCGGGCCGCCAACGCCAGCATCTCCAGATTCGTCATGCCTTCTTCGGGCCGATCCGCTTCTCGAGTTCTTCGGCAGCGATGGCCCGTTCCCGTGCGCGGCCAACTCGCAAGGCGTCGACAAGCGCTAAGAGCTCGTGCAATTGCGGGTCCTTCTCCGCAGCGAACGGAACAGACTCATAGAGAGGCTCGATAGCCTGTCCCCGCATCTTCCCCTCACCGTAAGGCCAGACATACTGGTCATGCTCATCGGAGACGATCCGCTTTGAAATTGGTGGCGCCGAGTGGGCCGTGGGCATGCCGCGGCAAAGAGAGCCGGGCTGGACTGGGTAGACGTATTTGAGCCCATGGCTCAAAAACTCCAGCAGCGCCGAGCGAATGACACGCTTCTTGGCCTCAGCAAGGAACCCAGAGGCCCGACAGCGCTCCCGAGCGAAGCTGACCTCCGTCTGCGACAGCCCTAGCTCAACCGCCAAATCGACGTGCCGCCACTCTCGCTCCTGCCAGAGGCAAAGCTTGAGTAGGACCAGAATGTCTTGCGGTTTAATGCCTTGGAGAACTCTCATACCCGCAGTATAACATGACAAATTGCAATATGTTATTTATGTCACCCAGCAAGCTTGGTGGCATCCGGGCTAGGATTACCGAAGAAGCAAAGCGAGCGCCGCGCCATGAAGATCGGCCGCAACGAGCCTTACCCCTGCGGCGGCGGAAACAAGTACAAGAAGTGCTGCGCGGCCCGCGCGCAGTGACGCGCTGGGGCCGCAGCAGGGGCACTACTCTACCCCGGCTGTATCGGGTATAAATCGCCACCGGAAGGCACGGATATTCCCGTTCGGGAATAATCCTTGCGCAAATGGGCTTCTGGGGGTATAATACTCCCGTTCGGGAATATTCAGTTGCTTCCAGCGTATTCGACACAAATTATTCCCCCTCGGGAAAATATGAACGAATATCCGGCTCACGATCCAAAAGAGATCGGCAAGGTCATTCATCAGCGTCGGCAAGAGATGAAGCTCACTCAGGCCGAAGCGGCCGCGCTCTGCAAAGTGGGCATCCGTTTTCTATCAGAACTGGAGAACGGTAAGCCGACGCTCCGCCTCGGCAAGGTCATGCAGGTCCTGCGTGCGTTCGGCTTGATGACCATTCTCAAGCGCAAGGGCTTGAGCCATGAGTGAGACGCTGAACGTCTACTGGGGGCAGCGCTTGGTGGGGCGGCTTTGGCGCGACGAGAAGTCCAGCCTCCGCTTCCAGTACGACCCGGCCTGGCTCTCGACGCCCGGCGCAAGCCCGATCTCGCTGCGCTTGCCGTTGCAGAAAGAGCCGTTCGATCCCGAGCATGCTCGGCCGTTTTTCGCTAACCTGCTTCCAGAAGCGGATGTCCGCGCCCGGATCGCCCGCGGATTGGGAGTCTCAGAATCCAACGACTTCAAGCTGCTCGAAGAGCTCGGCGGCGACTGCGCTGGAGCGCT
>CAZEAE010000020.1:0-44681 GCA_964510095.1 uncultured Elusimicrobia bacterium
GCTTCTTCTTAGCCTCGTCTTCTAGCTTCTTCTTGGCTTGGTCTTCCAGCTTCTTTTTGGCTTCGTCTTCGAGTTTCCTTTTGGCCTCGTCTTCTAGTTTCTTCTTGGCTTCGTCTTCGAGCTTCTTCCTGGCTTGGTCTTCGAGTTTCTTCTTAGCTTCGTCCTGGAGCTTCTTCTTGGCCTGATCTTCAGCTTTCTTTTTGGCCGTCTCGTCTGCTATGGCTTTGGCACCAGTGGCAGCACTTGCGTCGCTGGCGCTAGACACCGCGAAGAACCAGCTGAAGATGAAGATCCGGCTTGTGGTCAGGGTCCCGATCAGAGTCAAGGAAGCAAGCCGGGAGAGTTTTCGGCGGAGAGGCGGGTAAGGCGGAATGGTATAAATCATGGCGCTCCTTTGGTCTGTTCAGTCTACCCCCGCTTTGCTTTTTCGTCAAGGGGATTTGAGTCCATGTTCACGGGGTTTTAGACCGCAGAACTCTCGCCGATCGTTCTTGGGAAGCTTAAGTGCCGATTGCGTTTCCATTCATTTCACCCTCGCGGCGAAGGTGGAATTCACGGAAATGCAATTCTTGCCGCTCCGGAACCGGCCGATGCAATCAGTTTTTCGCTTGCGGCAAGTCGTCCACAAGAAAGTCTGAGTGAACGAGCACTTCTCCGATGCGGAGCGACGAATGAAAGGCGCTTCCGGATTTGCCATGGGTATGCGGTGAGAACCGGTCGCAAACGCTTGGCTCCTAATGGAAGTCATCGCGCGGCGCGAATCGCCTGCCAGAGGGGCGTCTGGGTCTTGCTTTATGATATCTTCAGTGATATCACAAATGCATGAGCAAGAAGGCCAAGGCTCTGGCGAAGGCCAGGGGTAATCCAACAATCTCGGCTTTACCGATTTCATGCGGGCTATCTCGGCGGTCGGCTTCGTCTTCGACCACCAGACCGGCAGCCATGCCATCTATGTCCATCCATCGTGCGAGGCGCAACTCATGATCCAGCCACGGAAAGACGGGATGGCCAAGGGTTATCAGGTCCAACAGTTCATCGAGATCGTGGATATCTTCAGACTGGGGGTCGAATGAGTATGGAACACTACGAGCGGAAGGTCTTTTACCATAAGCCTGACAAGTGCTGGATCGCGATCGCGCCGCAGCTGCAGGGCTGCTCGGCCGGCGGCGAGACTCCTGACGAGGCGTTGGCCGAGCTCGAGATCGCCATGGCGGGCTGGCTAAAGGCCGCGAAAAAATACCGACATCGGACGCCGGAACCCATCGCGGACAAGGAGCTCAACGGCAGGATCCTTCTGCGCTTACCGAAGTCTCTGCATAAGGAGCTTCTGGAAGATGTCACCGAGGAGGGCGTCTCGCTGAACCAATACGTCCTTCTGGTGCTGGCGGGGCGAAGGCGATCTCCCGAGGCTCCTCGCTCGGGGAAGTCCGCCTATGCCAGCATCCAGGGTTTTCCGGCCATCTTCGCTGATCGTCCGGCGAAGCGGGCTCGATAGGACTTATCCCCGGGATCGCGCATAACTCGCTTGCGTATTCCTTCAATAGAGGTATAATGCCGTCGCGGTCCAGGAGACATGATGCGAATGATGAAGCTCTGGGTCTTGTCGTTGGCGGCGGCGTCCTTCCTTTCCCCTCTTTCCCACGCCGAGCCTTCCGCTCTCGGCTCCCTAAAAGAGTTGGCCCCCATGCTGGCGCGCGCCCATGCCGCCCCTCAGCCGGCGGCCCGCGCCGTCACCGCCATCCCCCCCGGCCAGGACATCGCCCCCCTGTTCAGCGATCCCGGCCGCGTCAAGCTCATCCTCAAGACCGTCGAGGCCGTCTACACCGGCGGGGCGCTGCCCTTTCCCAAAGATGGCGCCGTCTGGCAGAACCGCGAAGGCCGCCTGCCGGCCAAGCCCCAAGGCTACTATCATGAGTACACCCTGCTGCCGCCGGCCGGCAGCCCGTCTATGATCACCGTCGGAGGCGCCACCTACCGCATCTCCCCTCCCCAGGGCCGCCGCGGCGCCGAGCGCCTCATCATCGGCGGAGGCGAGGTCCTCTACTACTCGCCCGACCACTACGTCACTTTCGTCGCCCTGCAGGTGCTCCGATGAAGCGGAAGACCGTGCGTCGCGTGACGGCGAAGCAGTCGGTCTCCGCCGAGAAGGAAGCCTCCGAGCTGGGCCACTACTGCGCGCGCTTCGACGGCAAGACCTTGGCCGACAAGGAGGCCGTCCTGGGGGCGCTGTCGGTGGAGCTCCAGTTCCCCGGCTACTTCGGCAAGAACTGGGACGGGCTTTTCGACTGCCTGACCGACCTCTCCTGGCTCGACAAGCCCGGCTATCTGCTCGTCTTCACCGGCGACGCTGGCATCTGCAAGAAGAGCGCCGAGGACTTCGGCATCCTCCTTAAGACGCTGGAGGACGCCGCGAAGTTCTGGTCCAAGCAGAGGCCCGCGCGCTCCTTCAAGGTCCTCTTCTCGAATTAGTCCGGCAGGCCTAGAAGCTTTCGGCGTGCTGGCTGAGGTCCAGCCCCTCTTCTTCCTGCTCCGGGCGCACGCGCAAGGTGATGATCCGGTCGGTCGCCTTGTAGAGCAGGTAGCTGCCCCAGAAGCTGAAGATGCCGACGATGACCAGCGCGCCCATGTGGTGGAGGAACGTCGACGTCTCGCCGTGGATGAGCCCGACCTTATCCGCGAAGACGCCCGTCAGGACCATGCCCACGATGCCGCCCATGCCATGGCAGGGGAAGACGTCCAAGGTGTCGTCGAGCTGGCTCTTGGTCTTCCACCGGACGGCCAGGTTGCTCACCACGCTGGCGATCAGGCCGACGGCGATGCTTTGCCCCACCGTCACGTAGCCGGCCGCCGGCGTGATGGCGACTAGGCCCACCACCGCCCCCACGGAGGCCCCTAGGGCCGAAGGCCGGCGCCCCGTCACCGCGTCGAAGAAGATCCAGCCCAGCATGGCCGAGGCGGAGGCCGTGTTCGTGTTGATGAAGGCCAGGACCGCCGTCTCGTTGGCCGCCAGGGCGGAACCGGCGTTGAAGCCGAACCAGCCGAACCAGAGCATGCCCGTGCCCAGCAGCACGAAAGGGATGTTGGCGGGCGCATGGGGCGCGCTGCCGTGGTCCTTGCGCCGTCCGAGGACCATGGCGCCCGCCAAGGCGGCGAAGCCCGCCGACATGTGGACGACCGTGCCGCCGGCAAAATCCAAGACCCCCCATTGCCGCAGGAAGCCCTGAGGGTGCCAGGTCCAATGCGCCAGCGGGCAGTAGATGAAGATCGAGAACAGGGTTATGAAGAGCAGATAGCTCGAGAAACGCACTCTTTCGGCGAAAGAGCCGGTGATCAAGGCCGGCGTGATGATGGCGAACTTCAGCTGGAACATCGCAAAGAGCGCCAGCGGGATCGTCGGCGCCAGGTCCGGGTGCGTCGCCCCGCCCACGCCGCGGAACATGAAATACGTCCGGGGGTCGCCGATAAGCCCGTGCCAGCTGTCACCGAAAGACAGGCTGAAGCCGACGATGACCCAGACCAGGCTCAAGACGCCCATGCAGATGAAGCTCTGCAGCATCGTGGAGATCACGTTCTTTTTCTGAACCATGCCGCCGTAGAAGAAGGAGAGGCCGGGCGTCATCAGGAGGACCAGGCCCGTGGCCGTCAGCATCCAGGCCGTGTCGCCGGCGTCGATCGGCCCGCCCGTCACTGCGGGAGCGCGGCCGGAGACCAGCACGCCGGCCAAGGCGGCCAGCGCCAAGAGCGCCATCGAGACGACCCACTCCGGTTTATATTTCTTCATGGGAGCCATTTTAGAAGAAATACTGTCCTTGAAGATAGGTCAGGTTCGGCTGGCGGCCGTATTCGGTCGACCGCGAGCCGCCGAAGCGCTGGAACCCGACGGTCAGATAAAGGTCGTCGAGCGCGTTCCACTGCAGGGACGGGCCGAAGAAATGGCTGCCGTCATCGAGGTTCGACAGCGAGACAATCTCTAGCTTGAGCAAGGGGTGCACGTCCTGCGAGTAGGTCAGCCCTCCGTAGTCCTGCGCCAGCGTCACCTCGCGGCCGGTCAGCACGGCGGCGAGGTTGTAGCGCCGGCGATCCAGCTCGCCGGAGCCGCTGTGGAGGTACTCCGCCAGCAAGGACGCGTCCTTGAGCCATCGCCACTTGGCGTCCGTGGGAAAGGTGTATTCCCAGCCGATGAGCCCTTTCCAGTAAGGCGCGCGCGTCTTGAGCTCCACATAGGACCACTCTCCGTGCAGGGAGCTGTCGCCGGCGCTGCCGGCGAAATCGCCGCCTAGGATCCAGCTGGAAGTCGAGGCGGCCGCCTTTCCCCCCATCAGCGCGAAGTCGAAGCCTTTCCAGTTGGTCTTGCCGCGCGCCAAGAGCGCGCTGGCCGGCCAGCGGTCCTGGGGCGCGTAGGCCAGCTCCGCCTGCGAAAGGTCGCCGAGGCCTTGCCTCAGATAAAAGGCGTCGACGCCGTGGCGCTCGTCGCGCTCGACGCTCATCGGGTTGTAGGCGTTGAGGATATCGGTGGGGTTCCAGAGCTTGCCCGTGCCCCAGGCCACCCGCTGGCGGCCGAAGCGCAGGGTCGTCCTCTCCGTCTCCAGCCCCACCCAGCCACGATACAAGCGGTGCCGCCACAGGACGGTGTCGCCGGTGGAGATCGTTTGGTCCATCGTCAGCCAGGTCTCGGGCGCCGAGACCCCGAAGAGCCGATATTCACGGGTGCGGAAGTAATTGCCGCCCAAGACCTCGTGGTCGTAGTCGACATGGGCCTTGAAGAAAAAACCTGTCGCCTCCAGCGTGGCGCGGGCGCGCGCCGTGTTGAGGACGTAGGGCCGGTCTTCGAGGGCGGAATAAGACGTCTGCCAGACGTCTTTCAGATAGCCCGAGGTGGTGACGGCGGCCCGGGCGGGCGCCGTCAGGGCCAGCAGCAGGAGGACGCCGGCTCTAAGCATGCTCCGCGGCGGCCAGGCGCCCGTCGCGCATCTCGACGACCCGCGTCGCCCGCGACAGGACGGCGGGGTCGTGGCTCGAGAAGATGAAGGTGACGTTCTTGTCCTTGTTGAGCCCCTGCATCAGGTCCAGCAGGGCGGCGCCGGTCTTGGAGTCGAGGTTCGCCGTCGGCTCGTCGGCCAGCACGACCATGGGGCGGTGGACGATCGAGCGGGCGACGGCGACGCGCTGCTGCTGGCCGCCGGAGAGCTGGTTGGGGTAGCGGTCCGCCATGGTCTCCAGGCCGACCCAGCCCAGGACCTCCATCGCGCGCGCGCGCCTCTCGGCCTTGGGCATCTTCTGCATGACCAGGGGATATTCGACGTTCTCGACGGCCGTGAGCACGGGGATCAGGTTGTAGGCTTGGAAGATGAAGCCGAGCTCGATGAGGCGGAAATCAGCCGCCTCGTCAGCGGACAAGGAGGATATCTTCCGCGCGCGGAAGAAGATCTCGCCCTCGGTGGGCGAATCGATGGTGCCGATGAGGTTGAGCAAGGTGGATTTCCCCGAGCCCGACGGCCCGGCTATCGCCGTGAATTCTCCCGAGCGGAACTCGACGGACAGCTCGCTCAGCGCGGAGATCTTGGAGGCTTCCTTGTAGACCTTGCTGACGTTGACGACGCGGATCAGGGGCTCAGACATGGCGCAGGGCCTCGGCGGGGCGCAGGCGGCAGGCGCGCAAGGCGGGGGCGATGGCGGCCAACACCGCGGCGACGAGGACGGAGGCGGCGGCGAAGAGGTGTCCGGGCCAGGTGAAGGCGAGGAAGATCACCGAGGGGAAAGGGAGGAAGTAGGATAGGGCGTCTCCGATGGGCAAGGGCAGGCCGACCCGGCCGAAATAAAGGATCAGCAGGGAGCCCGCGGCCAGGCCGAAGGCGGTGCCGACCATGGCGAGGATGACCGATTCCAACAGGACCAGCTTCAAGACCCAGCGCGGCCGGGCGCCCAAGGCCATCAGCACGCCGAACTCCCGGATGCGCTCGAAGATGCTCATGAGCAGCGTGTTGAGGATGCCCAAGGCGACGATAGAGAAGATGATCAGCAGGACGACGTCCAAGAGCCCGTTCTGGAACTTCTGGATGCTGACGATCTCATGGTCGACGTTCTTCCAGGTCAGCACCTGTACCGGCTTGCCGGAGACTTTCGCGGAGAGCTCGACCTGGATATGGTCGGCCTCGTCGATCTCGTCCAAGCGCGCGACGAACTGGTTGACCTTGACGCCGGCGACCAGCAGCTCCTGGGCGGCGGCCAGCGGGATGTAGATGATCTGGCCGTCGAAGGACACCGAGCCCGTGTGGTAGATCCCGACCACGCGGAACGCTTCGGCGCCCATGCTGCCGTCCTCGGCCTGCGCCATGACGACGACCTTCTCGCCCATGCGCACCTCCAGGCGCTGCGCCAGCTTGTCGCCCATGACGATGCCCTTCGGGTGCTTGCCTAGGAATTCGCCTTGCTTGATATAGCCCGCCATGGAGGTGACCTGCACCTCCTTGTCGGGCTGCACCGCGCAGATGAGCGTGCCGACCGAGCCCGCCGGAGAGGAGACCAGGCCCGTGATGTTGATGCGCTGGCCGAAGGCCTTGACGCCGGGCATCTTGGCCAGGATGGCGTCGATGGGGGCGGGGTCGTCGATGTAGCGGTCGGGGAACTTGTACTCCTTGATCATGCGGTGCTGGATCTGGATGTGGCCGGTGATCGAGCCGGTGGCCTTTTCGATCAGCTGGTGCTGTTCGCTCTTGATCATGCTCTGGCCGAACATGATGGCGGCCAGGCCGCAGCCCATCGAAGAGGTGGTGATCAGGCTGCGCCGGAAGTTGCGCCAGACGTTGCGCCAGGCCAGCATGATCATGGTTTGCCCCCTTTCTGCAGGCGCGACAGGGAGAAATAGGAGTCCTCGAGCGGGATGTCGAACTCGAGGGAATGATACTCGAGGGTGGTCTTCTGGCCGGGCTTCTTGGCGGGGACGCATTCGAGCTTGGAGGGGACCGTGCGCCCGCCCATGGTCTTGAGGCCGGACAAAGTGATGGTGCGGATGAGCTCGCCGCGCTCGCTGTAGTCCTTCTCCATGAGCGGCACGGCCTCGGCTTCTCCGTAGACGGCCACCCACAGCTCGATGCGGCCCCAGACGACGGGGGCGTCGGGCTTGGGTATGCCCTCGATGTGGTAGACGACGCGGTCCGTCTCGGCCTTCTTGTCGAGCAGCTTGTGCTCGTAGTCCTTGACGACGGAGTCGGCCTTGACGATGTCCTCGTAGCTGAAATCCGAGCCTTGCCAGGCGCTGTGCATCATCGTCGCCGGGATCTTGATCACGCGCTCGACGCGCGGCAGCCAGACCCACATCTCGTTCTTGCGCCGCAGGGTGATGTTGCCCTTCTCCTTGGCGGGGGCGTGGATGAGGATGAAGGCCATCTCCCGGCCGCGGTTCCAGCCTTCGACCGAAAGCGCACGGCTCCATTTAGGGTTGACGATGGTCATCGTGAGGCGCCCGTGGCTGGAGTCGCCGCGCAGGGCCTTGTTGGAGATGTCGACGATCTGGTGGAGGGTCGGCTCGGGGGCGGCGGCTAAGGCCGAGAAGGCCGCCAGCAAGGCCGTGAGGAGCATGCGTGCATTGTGCCCTTTTGCCCCCTTAGAGGTAAAGGCCTATCGCTTTCCAGGCCTCCAGCTTCTCTTCGAGCTTGAGCGAAGCGTGCGCCGGGCTGCTGGAAGGCAGGCGATGGACCGCCACGGCCGGCGGCATGGCCTCGGCTTGGGTCTCCATGAAGCAGGCGTAGGCCTTGGAGCCGTTCAAGAACACCGCGCGGACTCCCGTCTCGCGGACGAGCTTGGCGACGGCGTTGGGCTCCGCCGCGCTGATGTCGGCGTCGAGGCTGCCGTCGCGCTCGCAGCGGGCGATGACGTCCCAAAGCGCGACGCCGCGCTCGTTTAGGACCCTCAGACGCCTCGGATAGGACGCGCCTTGAAGGTCCTCCCCCAGCACCGCGCCGAGCAGCAGCCAGAATTGGTTGCGCGGCTGGCCGTAGTATTGGTTCGCCTTAAGAGAGGCGACGCCCGGCATGGAGCCGAGGATCAGGATCTTCGGCTCAGGGCCCATCACCGGCGCGAAGCAATCAGGCATGCTCCTCCCGCGCCGACGATCGACCGCTCATCTCTTGACCGCGGCCGCCAGCAGGGAGGTTCCCGCGATCGGGTGGGTCGTCAACCGGGTCTCGATGCGGCACAGGCTCCTGAGCGCGGCATTGACCGCCGGGTGAGGCGGCTGAAAGCCTTTTTTCAGGGTCTCCGCGACGGGCGCGCCTTCGGAGGTCCACAAGGTCCTCAGGAGCAGCAGCGGGATCAGGCTGGCGCCCCAGTAGCGGACGTCGCGAAGCTCCAGCGCATGCCGCGAGAACGTCGCCGCGATCGTGCCGCCGTCATAGCGGCGCAGGTGCCCCGCCGCGCTGTCATACGCGCTTCGCAGCGCCTCGAGCGCGGGGACGTTGACGAACAGCCAGCCGCCGGGCCTGAGGTGATACAAGGCGGAGTCCAAGTAGCCGTGAACGTCGTCGATGTGCTCGATGACGTCGAAGAGCAATAGGAAGTCGTAAGCCGAAGCCAGCTCCGGCCGGCGATCATGGATGTCGTAGAGCAGGACCCGTCCCTTGCGCGGGCCATTGAGCCGGAGCGCCTTCTCATTGAGGTCGGCTCCGTCGAGCGTCCACGCCGAGCGGCCTTCGAGCTGACCGCAGACGACGCCTGCGCCGCAGCCGATGTCGAGGCCCTTCCAAGGCGCGCTCATCGGCGCGCCTAGGTCGAGCAGCTGCCGCAGGAAGGCCTGAAGACGCCACTCCATCCAGAAGTGGTCGTCCGTGGCGAGGTCGTACCATTCCTCTGGGAAGGAAGAGGCCGGCGGGCGCGACAAGACCACGATCTTATCGATCGCCTTCTCCGGGGACGTTGACGGTGCGGTCCACGAGATAGGTGGGCCGATGCTTGACCTCCTGGAAGATCTGCGCGATATATTCGCCGATGATGCCCATCATCAGGAATTGGATGCCGCTCAAGAAGAGGATGAGTATGATGATCGTCGTGAAGCCCGGGACCTTGGAGTGGAGGTCGTAGACGTACCATGCGGCAAGATAGAAGACGGTCATCAGCGCCGAGATCGCGCAGAGCAGCGTGCCGGCGATGGTGGCTAGGCGCAGGGGCTTGGAGGAGAACGAGGTGATGCCGTTGAGCGCCAGGGAGATGAGCTTCGCCCAGGAATACTGCGGACGGCCGGCCGCGCGTTCCGGCCGGTCCATGGCGAAGGCCTTGGAGCGCAGGCCGGTCCAAGACCTAAGGCCGCGCAGGAAACGGTTCTTCTCGGGAAGCGTCGCGAGCATGGTCAAAGACCTGCGGCTCAGCAGGCAGAAGTCGCCGCTGTCCCTGTCGATGGGGGTCTCGGCCGCGTAGCCGTAAACGGCGTAGAACGCGCGGTAGGCCAAGCGCTTGGTCCAGGAGCCCTCGCGCCGGCTGCGGACCCCGTAGACGACGTCTACCCCATTCTTGGTCGCGGCTTCATACATCTTCGGCAGCAGTTCCGGGGCGTCTTGCAGGTCCGCGTCCATGACGGCGACGAACCGGCCGCGCGCGAAATCGAGCCCCGCGCAGATCGCCGCTTGGTGGCCGAAGTTGCGGGTCAGCAGGATGAGCCTCACGCGAGGGTCCTCCCCGGCCCAGCGCTCGGCGATCGCGACGCTGCCGTCGGTGGAGCCGTCGCTGACGAGGACCAGCTCGTGCGCGGGCAGCCCCGCCAGCCGCTCGAAGCGCTCTCTGAGGAGCCCCAGCGTGGCCTCCTCGTTGAGGAACGGGATCACGACGCTGATCTCGGGGACTTCTTCCTTGGGCCGGCTCATGGGCTCGTCCGATAGCGCACTCTCTGGAAGTCGTGGAAGCCCACGGGCGTGAAGAGCCCCCGGCGGGTCTCGAGCAGCCTCACGGAGGCGTAGGGCAGCCGCGGCGAGCCCGGCCGCAGGGCGACGCCCTCGGGGAAGAAATCCGTGCGCTCGGTGATGACGTCCGCCGTCCGCGCGGGGTCCTCGGTCCATATCCGCGCGGCTCCCGTGATGTCCCAATGCTCGAGGAAGATGGGGGCTTTGCCTTCGATGAAGGTCTCGGGCATGAGGAGGAGGAGCGTGGCGCCTGCCGGCCATTGCCGGGCCTGGCTGATGATGAGGTCGCGGACCCGCAATTGCTCTTGATACGACCGAGCCCAGGCGTCGGCGAAGGCCACATGGGCGCTCAGCAGCAGCGCGGCGAGCGCGCAGCCCAGGACGGCGGGCCATGTCCGCCGCTTCCCTCGGGCCGAGGCGCCGACGGCCGCCAGCACCAGCCCCAGCGCCGGAACCTGGTTGATCCGGTTCATGTGATTGAACGGCGTCGGGATGTAGTTCGATACGGCGATGGGCAGGTAGCCGAGGACGAAGATCCCGATCCCGAGCCCGATCAGGGGGCGTCCGGCCGGCGGCGCGGCGTCCGGGTCATCCTCGGCCAAGAGAAGCCAGGGGAGGATGATCGCCGCGGCGGCGACCAGCGGCGACAAACGCAGAGCCGACCAGGCGGCCTTCGCCGCATAGGCCGCCGTGGCCGGTCCCAGCGAGGCGGCGAGGCCGTCGCGATACACCGACAGGAACCGAGCCGCAGACAGCACGATCGTCTTGTTATAGGGGACGGAGAAGACCTGGGGGACGATCCAGAATTTATACACGGCAAAGGCCGCCGTCACGCAGGCTCCGACCGTCGCGCCGCGCCGGCGCCGAGCGCGGGCCTCGGCGTTCAGCGGTCCGGGGGCGACGGCCCAGAGCGCCGCCAGGAAGAAGCATTGGTCGTAGGTCGCCAGGCAGAGCAGCAGCAGCGCGGCGGCCCCCCCCAAGCTCATCGGCCTGCCGGTCTTGACGTAATCCAAATGCAGGAGATAGGCCGACAGGAACATCAAGAGCGCCAGCGAGTTGACGATCACGATCGGCCAGAACATCGTCGCATCCTTGCTTGGGAACGCAAGGAACACGAGGGCGCCGAGGAGAGCTAAGCGGGCGGAGACCCCGTAGGCGAGCAGCAGCCGGCGCACGCCGGCGGCCAACGCCGCGTTGACTCCAAGCAGCGCCAGCTGCCAGGGCAGGGGGTTGAGCCCGAAGAGAGCGTAGAGGCCGGCGTAGAGCGGGATCTCCAGGGGGCGAAAGAGCAGCGAGGTGATCCCCCGGGTCAAGGCGGCGCAGCGAGAGGGCAGGTCCGGCGGCGAGAAATGGAGCAGGCTGAGGATGGCCCAGTCGTCGTGATAGAAGCCGAGCCGCGTCATCCTCGTGCCGCCGTAACAGACGAAGGCCGCCGCCGCGAGCAGCAGCATGGCCCGGCCGTCACGCCACCTGGTCATGGGCGATTCTACTATATAGAGGCCTTCGGGAAGAAACGCCACAGCTGGAAGGCTTCCGAAAGGCCCTTGAGGTTGATCTTGAACGGCTCGACGGCCAGGCTCCGCGCGGCGAGCAGGGAGGCGACGCCCGGGTCCAGGCGAAGGCTTTCGGTCATCACGATATCGGCGCCCCGGCTCTCGTTTTGCACCCGCGCCGCCACGTTGACGGTCGTGCCGAAGTAGTCGAGGACGGCGTTCTGGTTGATGGCGATCGCCGCGCCCTGATGCAGGCCCAGCTTGATGACGACCGGAGGCCGCGGCGCCAGTTTCTCGTTGAGCTCGGCCATCCGTTCCTGGATCTCGAGGGCGGCCGCCATCGCGTCGGAGCCTTTGTCGAAGACGGCCATCACCGCGTCTCCGATCGTCTTGACGACGGCGCCGTCGTGGCGGGCGACGATCTCGAAGAGATAGTCGAAGTGGCTGCGCACGACCGAATAGGCCGTGGCGTCGCCGATCTTCTCATAGAGGGCCGTTGAATCTTTGAGGTCCGTGAACATCATGGCGATGTTCCTGATGCCGATCTCGACGCCCGGAGACAGCACCTCGGAGGAGAACAGGCGCCGGAAGTCCTGCAGGGCGGTGACGACGCTGGCCTTGGCCCCCTTGTCCTTCCAGGACTCCTTCTCGACGCGTACCAGCGCCGAGCCGGGTGCGAACCGCAGGGTCACTAGGCCCGGCTTGAAACCGAGTTCTTGGACCTCCGTCTCGCCTTCCGCCCCGAACTCGAACCGCGAGGCGCCGTCCGATTTCGGCCGCAGACGCACGGTGCTCCGCTCCGCCAGGTTGCGCACGATGTAAGACTCGCTGCCCAGCGTCATGTTCAATGAGCGGGGCGCAATGGGGTCGAGCGACAGTTGGGCCGCGGCGAACGGCGTGTGCGCCGGGCTGCCCGCGCAGAACAGCGCGGTCACCGCCTTGCGGACGGCGGGCTGCACCGAGAAGCGCAGCTCGACGTTGTCGGCCAGGTCCACGCCGAACGCCAGGTCGCAGGACGGGCAGTGGGAGCTGGCCGTGAGCTTCTCCAGCTTCTCGTAAGAACCGCTGCTGGCGCAGTTACGGCAAGAGATCTCCCAGGCGAGGTCGAGCAGTCCGGCTTTGACCGCGTGGAGGAAGGCCTTGAGCGTCTCGAGCCGGTCTTCCCCCCAGCGGTCCGCCAGCTCGAAGGGCCGCATCCGAGTCAGCTCGTCGTCGTGACCGTCGCGGAGCAGCTCGATGAGCCTGGCCGCGGTCTTGGGCTCGGCTGCGGCCCGCAGGGCGGCGGCTCGGGATTCCAGCGTTTGCTCGTTGGTGGGCGTCTTGGTCCGGCGAGGAAAGGCGTCCAGCTGCCCATCGGCTTTCACGGAGGCCTCGAAACGCCGGAGCAGGAGTCTCAGGTCGCGCAGCGATTTGGGCAGGACGACATAGCGGATCAAGGCGCCCGCGATGGCGCTGCGAGGCGTGAAATCGGATTTGACCTGCAGCCGGCAGCCCCGGCCCTCGGGCGTCAGCGTGAAGGTGGCGTCCCAGCGGGCCAGGGGCCCGCCCTCGAATATGCGCACCAGCGTGAAATAGCGGCCTTCGACCCACTCGAAAGGCTCTTCCCTCCAGGTCAGGCCCAGGCCCATCTTCCGGAGGTTCACGCGCAGGGAATAGTCGCGCGCCGCGCCGCTGCCTTTCACGGATAGGTCCGGCAGCCCCAGGGCCCGGTTCAGGCGGTTGGTGTTGGAGATCAGCGGCCAAAGGGCTTCGGCGGGGCAGTCGAACAGCAGTTCCGCGCGGCCCGGCACGGGAGGCAATACCTTCATGCCGACACAGTATAACTTAGTATCATAGTCC
Source organism: uncultured Elusimicrobia bacterium (assembly GCA_964510095.1). Lineage (GTDB taxonomy): Bacteria > Elusimicrobiota > Elusimicrobia > UBA1565 > UBA9628 > JBBTLF01. Next base: position 13,220 of record CAZEAE010000020.1, read on the forward strand.
GATGACGGCTCCTGAAGACGATTTCCTGGGCGAGCTTCGGCTGTTGGGCATCCCCGCGCGTCTTTGCGCCCGGCTGAAGGCCTTCCTGAAAGCCCGGCATCCCGGCAACCAAGAGCGCATCTATCACGGCCTGGCTCATACCTGGGAGGTGTCCGGCTTGACCGCTCGCATGCTGCGCTCCTGGCCGGGCGTGCCCGCCGACCGGAAGGTCCTGCTTATCCTGGCCGCCGCCATGCACGACCTCGACCCGCAGCGGCCTCCCGGGACGCCCGCGCGCGTCCGAGCGACGCTCGCCTATCTTCATGAAGACCCCGCGGCTGCCGGCTTGGTCGCGGAGTTCTGCGACCGCTGCCACTTCACGCCCGGTCAGGTCTCCGCCCTGATCATGGCCACGGACTACGGCGACCAACCGCGGGAGCGGGCCGCCAAGCTGCTCGCTTTCAGGCGCGCGCACCGCTACGCATTCGGCAGCGACCCTTGGATCGAGGAGTGGGGCCTCCGCCTGGCTTATTGGGATAAGATCGCCACCTACCTCCATAACACGCCGGAGGAGTCTCGCCGCCGCGTGGCCGGGCTGGCCCGGGAGTTCCGCCAGGTCAAGGCCTGGCGCGCGCGCCCTCAGACGGGCCTGGCGGGCATGAGCCAGCGCTTTTTGACGAAGCTAAGGCGCGACAGGCTGTTCGCCTATCTGAGCGCCCGCGATCGTGCCCGCTTCGAGCGGCTCCTGCGGCGCTTCAAGCACGCCTGAAGTCCTTGATCCAAGGCACCGACGCATGGGGCGCGACGGGCTTGCCCGAATGTTTCGTGTCGACGAAGACGTTTCGGCCCTTCGGAAAGGCGGCTTGGAAGAGGTTGATGTGGGAAGGCTCGTTCTCGAAGCTCCCGGCCACCGTGCCCATGGCCTGCAGGCGCCTGAGCGCCTCGTTCTTGAACTCGAGGTCGGGCGTTTCGAAGCGAGGCTTGAGGATGAGCGTCACGCCGGCTCCGTTGGGCACGGGGAAGCCGTGGGCGCCGAGGGCGACCATCGTGCCCTCCTTCATCGACTCGTCGCGGCCGGTGAGGTAGACCAGGCCGGCTCCGGCCGTGCGGACGTCTCGGCAGTAGGCGGCGGCGCCCGTCACGGGCGCGTCTTCGCGCAGGTAGTCGTTGGTGAAGAAGCGGGCGAACCAATACCCGCGCAGCTCTTCCAGCAGGGCTTGGTCTTCCAAGCCGGCCGCTTTGGCGGTATCGATGATGGAGTAGCGCAGCTCGTCGGGCTTGACGCGGGAGAGAAGGTCGGCCTGGGGTTTTTGGGCGGCGTACTCGCGCAGGATGCGCAGGTGCCGCCGGGCCGTCGAAAGCAGGGTGTCGTCGAGGTCGAAGACGACGAGCGGGTCCATCCCGGCGGCGGCCCGGATGTCGGTGATGAGCTCGTCTAGGACGCTCATGCGGAAGCGGCGGCGGCCGGCTGGGATGCGGCCGGGCGGGATCGCTTGGGCACGGCGTTCCAGATCTTGGCCGACAAGACCAGGCCGATGACGGCGAAAGGCACGAGGAACACCGGCCACCAGAACCAGTTGGCGGGGTCCTTGGCGGCGTCGCCGACGGGCGTCAGGTGCCCGATGATGACCGACTGCAGCCCGGTGCCGAGGTAGACCATGCCGTCGACGATGCCGACGGCCGCTCCGGCGTTCTTGGCTCCCCCGAAGTCGGTGGTGGAGGTTCCCGAGAGGATGCCGTGCACGCCGATGACGGAGAGCGAGATCAAAAGCACCGCGGCGCCGCCGAACCAGAGCGCCTTGCCCAGCGTCATCGCCAGCAGCAGGGCTGAGACCACCATGACGCCGTAGAGGATGGCCGCCATCGGAGCGCGGCGGGATTGGAAGAGCTTATCCGAAGCCCAGCCGGTCAGGAAGGCCCCGGCCAGGCCCGCGATGAGCAGCATCAGGCCCCAGTTCTGCGTGATCCAGAAGGACTTGCGGAATCCCACCTCGGCGGCGAAGAGCGGATACCAGTGCATCACCCCGTTGCGCAGGATGCCGCTGCAGAACTCGATGCCGCAGACGACGAGCAGGACGGGGTGGGTGATGATCTTATGGAAGACCTGCTTCACCGGCAGACGCTGGCCGTCGGCGGAGACCGACTCCTCGCCGGTGTCGAAGTCCGCGAAGCCGGCTTCGCTGGGGGAGTCGCAGAGGTAGCGGTACATCGTCACCCAGCATAGGCCCATCAAGATGGCCGGGGCGAAGAACAGCCACCAGTTCTGGTCGACGCCGGTGCCGCCGGTGCCCAGGAGCTTCTTGAACAAGCCCGCCCAGAAGCCGAGGCTCTCAGGCAGGACGCCGCGCGTGGCCTGCACCAGGGCGTAGCCCCAGTCGAAGGCGAAGAAGATGCCGAGGGTGATCATCACGCCGAAGATCGTGGAGAAGGTGCCTCGCTCGCGCACGTGGAACCAGGGCGCCTTGACGGTGACGATGGCGACCGCGCCGTAGCTTTGGAAGTGCATGTTCAGCGCGTAGAGCGCCATGAACATCCAGAAGATGTTCACCGACCATCCCCAGTGCGTCAGCCCGAAGAGGGCGAGCCCCATGGCGGTGTTCACCGCGATGGTGCCCGCCGTTCCGATGAGCATGGCCTTGCGCCCGCCCAGCTTGTCGGTCAAAGGCCCGGTGACGAGGAAGGAGAGCGCGTAGACCCAGGCGCCGACGGCGAAGATGTTGCCGAAGTCGGCCTTCGTCATCAAGGCGTCGCCCAGCGCGCTCTTGGCCACCGTCAGGTTGTAGCGCCCCATGTAGAAGAAGGCGTAGGCCAGCCCGAGCGGCATCCAGTTGAGGGCGCGCCGGAGCTTGTAGTCGAAGAGGTGGTCGGGCGCGTCGGAGCCTGGGGGAGGGGTCATGGCCGCCATTATAGCAATTTCTCGACGACGTCAGCGCTTCGGCTTGGGGTAGTCCTTGGCGACGTCGATGGGCGCGGCGTACTCGGAACCCCAGAGCTGGGCGTGCACGCCTTGGACCTTGGACGCCAGCGCGGCGTCCTTGACGACGAGCTCGAGGTTCCTCGAGTTGTCGAGGTACCCCCCCGACCAGTTGCTGGTGCCCAGCCAGAACGCTTTGCCGTCGACCACCATGTACTTGGAATGGATGACGCGCGAGAACGGGATGTAGCCGTCCTTGGCCTCGGGCAAGGTCGCGATCTTGACCTCGATGTTCGGGATCAGGCTCAGGCTCTTAAGGTGGTCGACCGCGGGTGGCTCGGTGTTCCAGTGGGAGACCAGGAGCTTGACCTTGACGCCGCGCAGGGCGGCGCCGCGCAGGGCGTTGTCGATGGGCGGATAGTAGCGGTGCGGAGAACGCGTGATGGGACCGTAGTCGAGCAGCTGGATCTCCAGCGACTGGTCGGCGCTCGCGATCAGCCTGACGAGCTCGCTTTGGGAGTCGCCGACGCCAGGCGGATTGAAGGCATAGGGGCTGGCCACCAGATAGGCCGTATCTTTGAAGGAGGCGGCTGGCGGCAGTTTGTTGAGCTCGGCGACGGGCTTGCCTTGCGCCGCCAGGGCTTGGGCTTTCCAGTCCTGGGCGAAGACGGCGGCGATCTGCGCGACGAGCTTGGCGTCGGCGATCCTGAGCCCCAGCTCGTGGATGTGCTTGAGCGACCGCCAGTCGAAGTTCTGGCTGCCGACGTAGGCCGTTCTACCGTCGATGACGAAATATTTGGCGTGCTGGATGCCGTCGCTCTTGATCTTGGCGAACTCGATGACGCGCAGCTCCAGGTTCGGGATGGCCTTGAGGAGTTCGAAGCCCTCCTGAGAGGCCCGTTCCATCTTCTTCTCCGCCAAGACGCGGATCTTGACGCCCCTCGCTCCGGCTTTCTTCAGCGCTTCGAAGGAGGCGGCGATCGATTCGCCCGCTTTCGGCGTGAAGTAGAACTCGGCCAGGTCGATGGTCTTCTTGGCGGAGTCGAACAGCTGGGGCCAGACCGTCGAGGCCGCGCGCAGGGCGGGCTGCTCGAGGGTCGTCTCGATCGGGTAGGTGTAGACCAGCTCGAAGTCGGCGGCGCTGGACTGGGCGCGGCTAGGCTGGGCCAGCAGTGCGGCCGCCAACAGCAAGGTAAGGGTTTTCATGATGCCCGAATCCTAGCAATTCTGGAAGCTAGTTGAAGCGGGAGGCGTGCGCCTTCTCTTCTTCCGTGCGCGGCGTCTCGAGGGGAGCCGGACGTCGGGAGCGGCGCCATAACGAGGCGGCGGTGGCCGCTGCCATCAGGCCGGCGAAGATCAAGGAGGCGGTGAGGCCGCTGGAGTAGGTCCAGAGAAGGCCCTGGACCGTCATGGCGGCGGCGATCGTCAGCCGTTCCTTGGTGCTGACATCGCCCGCGGCGTATTCCTCGTAGCGGTCCGAGCCGTATTTGTGGCCGCGGACATCGCGGAGCCGTCCGTCTCCCCCTACCCGGTATTTCTGGTCATGGGAGGCCTGCCAGCCGCCGACGACCTTCTGCCGCAGGGTTCCTAGATGCGAGGCAAGCGCTTCGGAAGAGGCGTACCAGATCGCTGCCATGGCGACTGGGTAGCCTGCGGTGCCGTGGGTCAGGCCGGAGGCTATCGCCGCAAACAGGTGCGGCGGCACGGAGGTGACGGCGAGTTCCGTCGTCTCCCAGGCGCGTCTGCGCAGGGGGATATGCGGCGCGCTGACGGCGGCGGGGGTGACGTTGACGACGTCGGCCTTCGCTGCCGCTGCGCCGTCGAAGAAGTTCTGGCTTACGGCCTCGGCGCTGGGAGCGGCCTGCCCCGGCTGCGGCGTCAGGGCCTGCACTGCCTCGGAGAGCTGCGCTTGCGCGGCGATGGTCGGAGTGAGCGCCAAGGGCGCCGAAAGCGTGAAGGCGGGCGCCGGCAGGGCCAGGGCCGAGGGCATGGCGATGATGGGCGCCATCGTCGCTTTGACCGGCGCTTGGACGCGCACGCTGACCGCCGAAGCGGGGGCCGCCAACAGCAGTCCGAACAATAGCGGGAGTCTCTTCATGCCTTCAGTATGGAGGAAAAGACAGGGGTTCGCCTGGGGCCAGGGGCCCCCGCGGGCGTAGGTCCTTCGGGCCGACCATGATGTGTTAGAATCTTCCTCATGATCGAGACGGATGACCGTCTTCTGCGGCGCGTCGCGGAGCGCGCCATGCTGCAGCGTGGTTTTTTGCTGGCTCCTCCGGCCGCGGCTCTGGCCGAGGCCGAGGCGCAGCAGCCGGCCAGCGAGGCGCACGGCGCCTGCGACCTGACCGGCCTGCCTTGGAGCTCCATCGACAACGCCGAGTCGCGCGACTTGGACCAGATCGAGACGGCCGAAGTCGTGTCGGGCGGCGTGCGGCTGCGCGTCGGCATCGCCGACGTCGAACGCTACGTGCCGGCGCTCGGCGCCAATGACCATTACGCCGGACATAACACGACCACCGTCTACACGGGGGTGCGCACCTTCCCCATGCTGCCCGAGCGGCTGGCGTTCGATCTGAGCTCCCTAAGGGAGGGGCAGCGGCGCTTCGCGCTGGTCTTCGACGCGGTGGTGACCGCTTCGGGCGAAGTGGTCGAGGGACGGGTCTATCCCGCGCTGGTCGTCAACCGCGCCAAGCTGGACTACCCTGCCGTGTCGGCCTGGCTGGAGGGCGGCCCACTGCCGCCAGGGCTTAAGGATCCGGAACTGAAGGCCCAAGTCGAACTGCAGGACCGGACGGCTGGAAAACTGAAGGAGGCCCGGCGGCTGGCTGGCGCGCTGGATCTTGAGACGCCGCAGATGAGGCAGGGCCAGGGCCGCGCGGGAAGCCTTATCGAGGAGCTGATGATCGCCTCCAACCGCGCCGCGGCCCAGGCGCTCGATGCTTTGGGCGTAGCGTCCATCCGGAGGGTCGTCAAGGAGCCGGAGCGTTGGGCTAAGATCGCGGCTTACGCCGCCCAGCGCGGCGTCATCCTGCCGGCCGCGGCGAGCCCGGTCGAGCTGTCGCGCTTCGTGGCGGCCATGCGGCAAGGCCGGCCGAAGGAGTTCCCGGAGATCTGCCTGGCGCTCATCAAGCTGATCGGCAAGGGAGAGTACGCCCCCCACCGGCCCGGGGAGGCGGAGATCGGCCACTTCGGCCTAGCCGCCTCTCAATATGCCCATGCGACGGCCCCCAACCGCCGCTATCCCGACATCATCACCCAGCGCCTCCTCAAGGCGACTCGCGCCTATGCCTTCGAGGAACTGGCCGCGGTGGCTCGACGATCCACTCGCCTGCAGGCCGAAGCGCGCAAGGTGGAGCGGCAGGTGCAGAAGTCCGCGGCGGCCTTGCTGCTGCGCTCGCGCGTCGGAGAGACCTTTGCGGCCCTGGTGACGGGGGCCGCGGCCAAGGGAACCTACGCGCAGCTCATCGAGCCGCCCGTGGAAGGCCGGGTGGTGCGGGGCGAGAAGGGGCTTCAAGTCGGCGATCGGGTCCGCCTGCGGCTGCGCAGCGTCGACGTCGAGGCGGGCTTCATCGACCTCGAAACGGCGTAGCGGTTCCTAGACGCAGCCCGGTCAAAGCACTATAATCCGGCCATGGCCGCCCCCCAGCAGAGCGAACTCGTCGGCTTCCTGCGCGATCTGATCCGCTGCGATACCAGCAACCCCCCCGGCAACGAGCGGCCGGCCGTCGATTACCTTGACGCCGTTTTCAAGAAGGAGGGCTTCGATACCGTGATCGTCGAGCCCGCTCCGCGGCGCGCCAACATCGTCACGCGCCTCAAGGGCGACGGCTCCAAGCGCCCGCTGCTCCTGTCTGCGCACCTGGACGTCGTCCCCGCCCTGGAGCCGGGCTGGAAGCAGCCGGCTTTCTCCGGGGCCGTCCATGACGGCTATATCTGGGGCCGCGGCGCCGTCGACATGAAGCATATGGCGGCCATGAGCCTCTGGACCCTCCTCGAGCTCAAGCGCAAGAAGGTCAGACTTGCGCGCGACGTGATCTTCGCCGGCGTGGCCGACGAGGAAGCCGGCGGCCGCTTCGGCGCCGGCTATCTGGTCGACCACCGCCGCGACCTCATCGACGCCGAATTCTGCTTGACCGAGCTCGGGGGCATGGCCGTGCCCATGAACGGCCGCTTCCTGGTCCCGGTCCAGGTGGCTCAAAAGGGCTATGTCTGGTTCCGGCTCAAGGCTAAGGGCCAGGCCGGCCACGGCAGCCGGCCCAAGCCCGGCTCGGCCGTCGAGAAGCTGGCGGCCGCGGTGCACAAGCTCTCGACGCAAGGCCTGGAGTACCGGCTGACGGCCAGCACGCGGGCTTTTCTCGACGGCGTGCGCTCCCTGCAGAGCCCTCTTCACTCGGCCGCGCTCAAGGGGCTCTACAGCGCGGGCACGGCCGGGACCACGCTCAAGCTCCTGCCGGAGGAGCGGCGCAGCGTCTTCTACGCCATGCTGCATAACACGGCCTCCGTCACCGGCCTGTCGGCGGGCGTCAAGGTCAACGTCATCCCGGGAGAGGCGACGGCGGAGGTCGATGGGCGCTTCCTGCCGGGCGTGACGCAGGCTCAATATCTGGACCAGGTCCGCGCCGTCGTCGGCCCTGACGTGGAGCTCGAGCCCTTCGACAGCGCGGAGCCTCTCGAGATCGAGCATCAGAGCGAGCTCTGGGACGTCATCGAGCGCGTCATGACCCGCAGACTTAAGAACGTCAAGGTCGTGCCCAACATGATCCCCGGCATGACCGACGCCAAGGACTTCGACCGCGCCGGCATCAAGACCTACGGCTTCGCCCCGGTGGCCCTCGAAGCCGACGAGCCGTTCGCCGACCTCTACCATGCGCCCAACGAGCGCATCTCAGTCGCCGGCTTTCAGGTCGGGGCCTCTTGGCTCCATGAGGTCGTCAAGGAGTTCTGCGCCGCATGAGCCGCCCGATCTGCATCCACGGACATTTTTATCAGCCGCCCCGGGAGAACGCCTGGACCGAGGCGATCGATCGCCAGCCCTCGGCCCGGCCGGAGCATGATTGGAACCGGCGCGTGGCGCGCGAGTGCTATATCCCCAACACCGCCGCCCGCCTGCTCGACGCCTCCGGGCGCATCTGCCGGCTGGTCAACAACTATTCCTACCTCAGCTTCAATTTCGGGCCCACGCTGCTGTCCTGGCTGGAGGAGGCTTTCCCGGAGGATTATCGGCGGATCCTGCAGGCGGATGCCGAGAGCCTCGGCCGCCTCGGCCACGGCAACGCCATCGCCCAAGCCTACAACCACCCGATCCTGCCGCTCTGCTCGCCGCGCGACCGCGACACGCAGATCCGCTGGGGGTTGGCTGATTTCAAGCACCGCTTCGGCCGCGATGCGGAAGCCCTCTGGCTGCCGGAGACGGCCTGCTCCGACGCCGTCCTGGGCGCGCTGGCCGCCCACGGCCTCAAGTACGCCATCCTCGCGCCCAACCAGGCTTGGCGCGTGCGGCCGCAAGGCGTCGAGTCCTGGATCGACGTGTCCGCCGGCGGCCTCGATACCCGCCGAGCCTACCTTTGGACCGACCCCGCCGACCCCGAGCGGTCGATCGCATTATTCTTCTACGACGGCGGCCTGTCGCATAACATCGCCTTCGACCGCATCATGTCGAGCGCCTCCGACGGCGCGCGCCGCTTCGCTTCGGCCGCCGCTTCGGACCATAGCGGCTCGGCCTTGGTGTCCGTGGCCACCGACGGCGAGTCCTACGGACATCACGAGCCGTTCGCCGACATGGGGCTGGCCGCGATGTTCGTCCGCGAGTTCCCGGCCTTGGAGCTTGCCAGCGTCAACTACGCCTCCTTCTTGGCGAAAAACCCTCCCCTCTGGCAAGCCCAGGTCAAGCCGGGCCAAGACGGCTTGGGCACGGCCTGGAGCTGTGCTCACGGCTTGGGCCGCTGGACGGACGACTGCGGCTGCGGCGCCGAGGGCAAGCAGCAGGGATGGCGGCGTCCTTTGCGCGGCGCGCTCGACTGGCTGCGCTATAACCTTGACGACGTCTTCGAAGAGCACGGCCGCCGGCTCTTCCATGAACCGTGGGCGGCGCGCGACGCCTATATCGCCGTCATCCTGGACCGCTCCGAGGCCGCTTTGACCCGTTACCTGGCCGCGCATCTGAGAACGCCCGACTCCGCCGACCTGCGCGAGAAGGCCTTGAGCCTGCTGGAGATGCAGCGTCACTGCCAGCTCATGTACACCAGCTGCGGCTGGTTCTTTTCCGAGCTCTCCGGGATCGAGACCGTGCAGAACCTGCAGTACGCCGCGCGCGCCGTCGAGCTGGCGCGGCGGGTCGCGGGAGCGGAGCTGGAGCGGGATTTTTGCGCGCGGCTGAGGCTTGCTCCCAGCAACGTGCCGGAGCTGGGCGACGGAGAGGCCGTTTATCGGCGCCTCGTCCTGCCCCAGCGGGTCGACGAGGACCGCTTGGCCGCCCACTTCGCGGCGGCTTTGCTTTGCGAGGAGCCGGCGGAGCAGTGGCGGCTCGGCCGTTTCCGTCTGATGTCCTGCGAGAAGGTCCGCGCCCACGCCGGCGGCGCGCGATTCGCCGCCGGCCGCGCCGCCTTTCGCGGCGAGATCACGGGAAGCGTCTTCTCGCGGGTCTTTTTGGCGGCCCTGATGCCCGGTCTGTCCTTGACCGTGCTCGTGCGGGAAGACGACCTCGCTGCCGCCGAGTACGACGACCTCATCGGCCGCGTCGCGCGCGCGCAGGGTCTAGACGGTTTGGCGGGCGGGCTCTTCGCGCGGCCCGCTTACGGCTTCGACGACCTCATCGCCGATGAGCGCCAACGCCTGCTGGCCGCGGTGCTCGAGCGCCGCCGCGCCCAATGGGACGCCGTGCCCGCCCTTTCCCTGGACCAGGTCCTGCCGCTCCTCGAGGAGCATCGAAAACTCGAGCTCGACGCTCCCGGCGACCTCGCAGGCCAGGCTGAGACGGCTCTGGAGGACTCTCTGGCGGAGTGCGCGCGCGGCTTTCTCTCGGCGCCCGCGCGCTGCGCTTCCGAGGCTTCCGCCATGCTCGCGCGCGCCCAGGCGGCGGGCTTGCCGCCCGTCAAGGGCCGGGCGCAGCAAGCTTGGCTGGCCTGCCTCTGGGGCGCGCTCGATGGATTGGAGCGCGAGCCCACCGAGGCCGGCGTGGGATCCTTGCGCCTCCTCGTCGAGCTGCTGCGCAAGGCCGGTTTCTCCAACTGGCACTTTCGCGCCGAGACCCGCTTCTTCGTCCTGTCGCGCGGCGGCCGGCTGCCCGCTGGCCCGGACCTTGCCCGACTGGCGGAGCTGCTGGGCGTGGCCCTGGAGCCCTAAGGGGCTTTCGCGGCGGCCTTGGCCTGAGCGCGAGCGACGGCCTCCGGGTCGTAGGCGGGGACGATGAAGTCCGGCTTGTGGTGATAGTCCCAGAACTTGGCTTTCGATAGGTCCGGACGGCCGCCTTGCTCCCAGGCGCCGCGCCAGAGCCGCGCCAGCACCGCGGCGGCTGCCGCCAGTTGGCGCTGGGTCATCGGCCGAAAAGACGGCTCGGCCTCATCGGCCGTCACGCGCTCGGCCGGGACCTTGCCCTCGCTCCGCTTGGAGATCAGCGCGTCGTCGAGGCGCTTCAATTCGGCGATCAAGCCGAAAGCCTCCTTGCCCAGGTCCCGCGTCAGACGCACGCCGGGATGCGTTCCGGCGGCGAACTTGGCTTCGAGCCCGAAGCGCTCGGCCTCGGCCGGCAGGGCGTCGAAGACGTCTGCCTCCAAACGGGGCGTTTCCGTATTAGGCCCCGCGCTCTCATAGAAGGAATGGATGCCGCCGTTGCCGGTGGCGCGCCCGTCATGGTCGGCGGCGTTGTGATACGGCATGGCGGCGTCTCCGACGAAATGGGCCAACAGGCCCCCGTGCAGGAGCGCGCGGCCGACGGCGGCGTTGAAAGCGGGCGAGCCGGCTTCGGCGGCCTTGGCCTCGGCGAAGTCGGCGGCCATGAGGTCGTAGAACTGGCCCGCGCGCCAATAGAGCGTGCCGGCCGCGAAGAGGTCGACGGGTTTGCCGTCGAGCAGGCTGGGCTTGCCTTGGTACTTGGCGCGGGCTTCCCCGTAGTCGAGCGGGATGGAGTCGAAATCCGCGGTGAAGTGCTCCGAGTTGGAGAAATGCGTAGGCGCGTTGAGCGCCTTGGTCAAGGCGTCCTCTCCCCGCCAGGCGGTGTCCGGGATGCTGGCCAGGTGTCCCAGCTCGAGGGCCTTGGCGCGGAAAAGATCGCGCAGGGCGAGCTGGAGCGGGGCGCCGGGATCCGGGGCCCCGTGGAGTATCCGCAAAGCCGCCGTCCGCGCGATGGCATGGTGGCCGCGTTCTCCCCAGGCGCCGGCCGGGGAGGGACAGAGGGCGGCGGCCAGCAGGAGCGCGGCCGCGTGCTTCAAGACAGTTCGGCTGGGATCTCCCGCAGCTCTTCCTTGATGTAATAGATGAAGGCGGGGGCGAGCAGGACGCCGGGCACTCCCATGACGACCTCTCCGACCATGACGCCGAGCAGCGTCTGCCACATCGGGGCGTTGATGCTCGAACCCATGATGCGGCTGAAAAGGAAGTACTCGACCTTATGAGACACGACGAGGAAGGTCAAGGCGAAAGCCGCCGAGCCCGGTGAGACCGTCAGGGCGGTGCTGACGATGATGGTGTTGCTCATCACGCCGCCTATGACCGGCAGGAGTCCGAAGATGAAGGTGGCCAGGGTCAGGAAGGCCGCGTTGGGCAGGCCCATGAGCATGATGAAGGTCGCAGTCACGGCCGTGTTGACGCAGGAGATGATGACCTGGGCGCTGAAGACCCGTTCGAAGCCCAGGAGGAAGGTCTTGATGCGGATGGCGAACTGCTGGCTCAGGGCGTCATAGAGGTTGGGGCCGAGTTCGGTCTTCTCCCGGTTCATGAAGCACAGGATGGCCACGAAGATGCCGACGACGACATGGAAGAACTCCTTGGTCAGCAGGCCGCTGACCCGGGTCAAAGTCGGGACGTTGGACTTGATGGAATGGACGATGATCTCGCGCAGCTCGTAGACGTTGTCGAAAGGGAGGTCGAAGCCGTAGGTCTCGCAGAGGACGATGAGCCGCGGGACGGCGACGGCGGCGATCTGCGGCAGGGTCGAGAGGGTCTGGCGCACGAAGTGGGCGAAGAGCCAGAAGAGCCCGCTGGCGGCGACGATATAGATGGCCAGGGCCAGCCACCGCGCGTAGAAGACGCTCATCGACCGGGCCAGGCGCCGATGCGTGAGGTCGAGGATCATGTATGAGAACAGGCCGGAAAGGACGACCGGCCCCAGCTTGAAATAGACGGCGCCTCCCACGACCAGGGCGAAGAGGGCGAAAGAGGTGTTGCGGATCATCAGGCTTAGGATAGCATCTTTTGCTAGGATATCCGAATGAACATGTCCCTCAAGCGGTCCGACGAGAACACCCCGTACGATTGGGTCAACATCGTCTTCCTCCTCGTCACCCCTTTGGTCGCGCTCTTCGGCTGCAGCTGGTACGCCTGGAGCTATGGCGTGACCGGGCTCGAGGTCGCCAACTTCTTCCTGTTTTGGATCTTGACGGGCATCGGCATCACCGGCGGCTACCACCGCTATTTCGCCCACCGCGCCTACGACTGCAACAAGGCGCTGCAGGTCTTCTACCTCGTCTTCGGCGCGGCCGCCGTCCAGAACTCGGTGCTCAACTGGGCCTCCGACCACCGCTACCACCACCGCTACGTCGACCGCGAGGAGGACCCCTACAACATCCTGCGCGGGGGGCTCTACGCCCACATCCTCTGGATCTTCTATAAAGACACCAGGGACGTCCACAATAAGTTCCGCAACGTGCCCGACCTGCTCAAGGACAAGCTGGTGCGGTGGCAGGACAAGTGGTACCTGGCCTTGGTCGTGCTCGTCAGCTTCGTGCTGCCGACGGCCGTGGGCTTGATCGACGGCCGGCCGCTGGGCCACCTGCTCTTCGGCGGCTTTTTGCGCATCGTCGTCGTCCACCACATGACCTTCTTCATCAACTCGGTGGCGCACCTCTATGGGACTCGCCCGTTCGACCTGACCAACTCCGCCCGGGACAACTGGCTGCTTTCCCCCCTGACCTTCGGCGAGGGCTACCATAACTTCCATCACAAGTTCCAGGCCGACTACCGCAACGGCGTGTCCTGGTACAATTTCGACCTGACGAAGTGGTGGATCCGGTCCTTCCACGCGATGGGGTGGGCCTGGCGCTTGAGCCGTACGCCCGAGCCTTTGATCCTGAAGGCCAAGCTCGACGTGGAGATGCGCACCGTCGAGCGGCACCTGACCGCCGTCAACGCGTCCGCGCGGATGTGGCAGGGCGTGACCTGGCGCGTCAACAGCGCTCGCGCGCGCTTGGAGGCCGCTTACCTGCAGTACCGGCAGGCGCGGGCCGAGTACGGGCAGCTCAAGGACCAGTGGTCGTCCGACATGCGCAGGCAGTGGAAGGGTAAGCTGGCCGCCTACCGGCTGGAGCATGAGCAGTCCCTCGAGCGCTGGCAGGACATGATGAAGGCGATGAGCCGCATCCCGCGGCCGACTGCGCACAGCCTGGCGTCTTTCGCCGCCGTCGTCGACATCCTCAAGCACAACAAGCATTTTTAAAGAAGGCCGCTGCCTGTGAATAGTGTCTGCGCGGACAGTATTCACACCCCCTGTGAATATTGTCCTCGGGGGATGCTCTCTACAAGGGCCCAATCCGCTTTAGTCAGGTCGTAGCCGTTGTCGTCGAGCTTTCGGCGCTCCGCGTCGAAAGCCGCCCGCCGCAGGCGCAGCGAAACTCTGCCCGCACCGAACACTTGTCGCCAAGGGTGCTTCATCCCTGACACCAGGGGCTCTTCAGTTCGCGCTGCGGATCTTCGCGGCCGGCATGAAGACGAGGATGGGCTCGGCCTTGCCCTTGACCGGCATGGGCCCGCCCTCGGTCCAATCGAAGGCGTCGCCGGCGCGGTCGCGCGTGGCCTTCGACACCAGCGTCAGCGCGCCGTTGACCTTGGTCAGCCCCTCAAGGCGCGAGGCCACGTTGACGGCGTCGCCGATGGCCGTGTATTCCAAACGGCGCTCTGGAGAACCGATGTCTCCGACGACGACCGGGCCGGTGTGCACGCCGATGCCGATGCGCAGCACCGGTTCGCCGCGCCGGCCGCGGGCCTCGTTGATCGACGAAAGCTCCTTCTGCATCTCCAGGGCGCAGCGCACGGCGTTGCGGGCATGGTCACCGTCGGCCAGCGGCGCGCCGAAATAAGCCATGATGCCGTCGCCGATGAATTTGTCGAGCGTGCCGCTGTGCTTGAACACCGCCTCCACCATGCGGCCGTGGTATTCGTTGAGCATGGACACGACCTGCTCCGGCGACAAAGTCTCGGAGAGGGTGGTGAAGTCGCGGATGTCGGAGAAGAGGATCGTGACCTCGCGGGCTTGCGCGGCGGAGGCTCCTTCCTGCTGTTGGAGCCGCTCGGCCACCGCCGAGGAGAAATAGCGCCCCAGCTTCTCCCGCTTGAGACCCTCTTTGGCGACGGCCTCGATCAGGTGATGGACGCGGGCCACCAAGTGCCAGGCCCCCGCCCCCGCCACTCCCAGGACGACCATGGCTCCGGCTTGGGCGCCCCAATGGGTGCCGGCCTGGCGCATCAAGGCCAGCTCCAGCGCGGCGCCGATGGCGACGCTGGCGGCCGTCAGGCCGCGGTCCAAGGACAGCGCCGCCAATGCCGCGAAGACGCAGAACAAGGCCAGCGCGAAGCTGGCGACGCCCTCCGGCGAGGAGGCCGCGGACATCGAAGCGCTCTGGACCCAGTAGACCATCGGCGCATCGACGAGCGCCAAGCCGAGGTTGGCCCAACGGTGGCTGACGGGCGCTTCCAGGCCACCGCGGCCAGCCCGGCGCTGAGCAGCCAATAGAGGGTCATCGGCGGCGTCATCAGGCGCCAATCGGGACGGCCCAGGCCCCAGCCCAGGCCGAGGCAGATCGCCAGGAAGCAGGACAGGGCGGCGAAACGGATGAAGCAGACTTTCCGGGCGTTGCGCCGGCGCTCACGGTCCAAGGCCGAGCCGATGACGTCCTGCGTGCGGTCGATCATGGAATCATTTCGCGATCGAGATCGGGAAGTCCATCCCGCGGGAATCCACGACGGGGAACTGGGCCTGGGCCTTATACTTCTCCGAGACCTCGGGCAGGCGGCTCTCCACGTAGGCCAGGAGGTTCCTGACGGTCACGAAGCCTTCCTGGGCGTCGGCCTTGCCGCCCAGCCCTTCGAGCAGCGTATATGTGAAGATCCCATGGCCGAGCTCTTTGACCTCGGAGGCGAATTGGTCGCGGGCGGAGGCGGCGACGATGTGCACCCCGGAGGCTCGGGCCAGCTGGCGCAGCGCCTTCTGATCCTCGAAGCCGCGCACCGCCACCAGCGCCGCGCCGGACTTGCAGGCGTCCAAGAGCAGCAGCACCTTACGGGCGCCGATCTTGGCGACGGCGTCCTGGAGCTCCGTGGAGGAGAGGGACTTGGCTTTCAGGTCTTCCTCCTTGTCGGGATAGACCAGCTCATGGGGCACGAAGTGCCATTTGTTCTCCAGGCTCTCGCCGTGGCCGGCCAGATAGATCACCACGACATCCTGCGGCGGGGTGCCTTCGAGCGCCTTGAGCTCTGCGAGGATGGCCGTCTTGGTGGCGGCCGCGTCGAAGAGCTCGCGCCGCTCCACGCTTGAGAAGAGCTTCTTGGAGGAGCCGCTGAAGAAGTCGAGCAAGGCCTTGGCGTCGGGCAAGGCGTAGTTCAGGTTCAGGGCCGGATTCTTGTATCGGTTGATGCCTACTCCCAACAGGTGGAGAGCGGCCTGACGCCGGGCTCCGGCATGGGTGACCGAGACCTCGTCGGCGTTGCCCTCGATACGGTCGCGGCTGAGAGCCAAGGCGCGCAGCGTGTTCTGGCCCTCGAGGAGCGTCACCTGGAAGGTCTGCGTCCGGACCGTCCCCTTGACGGCCTTCATGCCGCGGGTCGCCGCGCCGACGGCCTTGCCGTTGTGGAAGAGCCTGATCTCGTCGATGCCGCCGCCTTGGTCGGCGGCTTCGACGGTGACGCTCAAGGTCTCTTCGGGTTCCTCGGAGCCGGACGCCGGAGACGTGATCCTCACGGAGGGAGGCAGGGCGAAGCCTTCGGAGAGCTTGGGCGCGCTCAGCGGCTGCGCTGCAGCGCCCGCCATGAGGCGGGCGAGCAGTCCGGGAGTGAAATAGCCTTCGGAAAAAGCCTCGAGCGGGTAGGATCGCGTCCCGACGGTCCAACGGACGATCTTGAGGCCCTCGGGAGAGCCGTCGAAGAAGCCCTCGGGCGTCACGACCACCCAGCCGCCTTCCGTGGAGATGAGGCGGTAGAGCTCCTTGCCCGAGTCCAGGTCCCAGAGTCTGGTCGTGCCGTCGCTGTTGCCGGTGACCAGCCGCCGGCCGTCCGGCGTGAACGCCGCGGCGTCCACGGTGTAGCCGTCCGCTCTGAAGGCGTGCAGCAGCCGGCCCGCCGCGAAGGCCCAGACCTTGGCGCCGTCGGGACCTGCCGTAACCAGTTGCTCTCCGTCCAAGCTGAAGGCCACCGCGAACAGGCCTCCTCCGTGGTTGAAGGCGCGGACTTCCTTGCCTGTCGTAGCGTCAATCACCTCGGCCAATCCTGTGGAGCGTCCCGCCACCAAGGAGCCGCCATCCCGGCTGAAGGCTAGGCTATGGACGCTCGAGGTCTTCTTGGTCGCCCAGAGTCCAGCGCCCGTCTCGATGTTTATCAATCGGATCTCGCCGTTCCAGCCCCCCTCGGCCACGGATCGGCCGTCGGGGCTGATCGCCATGGACATGGGATCGGCCACGGCGTCGAACGACCTGGCTTTTTTCCCGGTCGCCAGCGTCCAGACGCGGAGGATCTTCTTGCCGATGGCCACCGCAGAGAGCCCGTCCGGAGTCACGGCGACCGTGTCGACGGGAGTGGAGAGGCCTTCCAGGGAGCGGACCGCCGCTCCGTTGCGAGGATCCCAGAGCCGGACCGTCTCATCCCAACTGCCGGTCAGGAGCGTCTTGCCGTCAGGGCTGACGGCCAAGGAGGAGGCGACGCTCGTATGGCCTTTGAACCTGCGCGCTTCGACTCCTTCGGACAAGCTCCACAGGCGCGCGAGGCCGTCCTCGCTAGCCGTGAATAATGATTTTCCGTCAGGAGAAGCGGCCACCGCCGTCACTTTTGCCGCGCTCCCCTTGAAGTCGCGCAGCTGTTTGCCCGTCGCCAGGTCCCAGAGCCGGGCTTTCTTGTCCAAAGGGCCGTTGCCGGTCGCCAAAACCCTCCAATCAGCGCTGACGGCCAGCGACATCCCGAAGTCTGACGGCGCCTCGAAGGCGCGGATCGTGCGGCCGGTGGACAGCTTCCAGAGGCGGGCCGTCCCGCGGCCTCCGCTGATGACGGACGTCTCATCCGGGCTGATGAGGATGGACGATGAGTCCGCGTCCGCTTCCCCCTTGATCGCGCGGACCTCCCGGCCCGTGGCCAGCTCCCAGACCCGGACGAACTTGTCGGAGCCTCCGGTGAGCAGGTAGGTCCCGCGCGGACTGAAGCCGGCGACTCCGACCACGAAAGAGTCATGCTTGAACACCTGGAGCTGTCGGCCCGTGGCCGCCTCCCATAAACGGGCCGCCCCATCCCAGCCATAACTCACCACCGTGCGGCCGTCGGGGCTGAAGCGGACGCCCACCAGTTTGCCCTCATGGCCCTCGAAGCGCTGGAGTTGCCGGCCGGTCTCCAGGTCCCAGAGCCGAGCGGTCTTGTCATCGCCGGCGGTGGCCAGGGTCTTTCCATCCGGGCTGAGCGCCACTCCCATGACCGTATCGGTATGACCGGCGAAGGTCTGCAGCTCCTCGCCGGTATCGAGGCTGACAAGGCTGGGCGTCTTGCTCCAGTTGGTGCTGATGAAGGACTTGGAATCCTTGGTGAGGACGATCTTGCCACCATGGCCTTGGAAGACGCGCAGTTCGTCGCCCGTCTCCAAGTCCCAGAGCCTGGCCGTGCGGTCCTGGCTGCCGGTGACCAGATGTCTGCCGTCGGAAGTGATGGCGAGACTCGAGATCCCGTCGCTGTGGCCCATCTGCAGGGTCAAGCGCGGCTTTTCGGCGGGCGCGGCGAAGGCGGCCGTCAAGAGCAGCGAGAGGCAAAGGGTCATCATGCCGGGAGTTTAACCCGGCAACCCGGAAAATGCAAGGTGGGACCTACGCTCTTTGGGTCCAATAACTTTCCTCCTTTAGGTCCTTCGTCTCATACGGCCTTTCCCGGAACAGGCGTATAATCCTGTCCATGAAGAAAAGCAACCTGAGACTGATCGTCGCGCTGCTGCTCTCCGCCGCCCTCTTCGCCCCCCTCTCGCTTCACTCCGCCGTCCTGGGCGTGCCGGTCTCCCGCGGCGGCCAGCTCCCCGGCGGCTCAGGGCTCAACTTCAAGCTCAGCGGCCCTCAAGTCTTGGACGGCTACATCCAGGCCCGCGCTCAGATGCAGGCCAGCCTTCAGGGCATTCTCGCCGTCCCGGCCGATCAGCGCGATTTCGCCAACACCATCAAGGCCTTCGAGACCGCCTCGGCCGTCTTCGGCGAGCAGGTCAACGCGCTGGTGTTCCTCGCCTACGTCTCCCCCGACGCCGAGGTCCAGGCTGCGGCGCAGATGGTGGAAGAAGACGCCGGCAAGGACAACGTCGCCCTCATGAGCCGCGAAGACCTCTACGCCGCCGTCACCGCCGCCGCCGCCAAGAACGAGGCGCTGATCGGGGAAGACGCCAAGCTCCGCGACTCCACGATGCGCGCCTTCAAGAGCTCCGGCCTGGAGCTCCCCGCCCCCAAGCGCGAACAGCTGCGCCAGATGCAGGAGCGCTTGTCCGCGCTGCAGACCAAGTTCTCCGGCAACGTCAACGCCTTCCGCGACGGCATGAACCTGTCGCTGGAGGACCTGGCCGGTCTGCCGCAGGATTATATCGCCGGCCTGCCGCGCACCGAGGACGGCAAGTACCGCGTCACGCTCTCCTATCCCGACTATCTGCCCTTCATGAAGTACGCGGAAAGCGGCGCCTTGCGCCAGCAGCTGCAGCTCAAATACAACAACCGCGCCGTAGAGAAGAACCTTCCCATCCTGGCCGAGGCCTTGAAGCTGCGCGGGGAATCGGCCAAGCTCCTGGGCTATGAGTCCTATCCGGCCATGGCCATCGAAGGCCGCATGGCGGAGAACCCGGGCAAGGTCTGGGCTTTCCTCAACAAGCTCTGGCCCATCCTGCGCGGCCAAGGCGACAGCGACCTCAAGGCCCTGCTCGAGGTGAAAAGGCAGAAGGAGCCCTCGGCCCAGCGCGTGGAATCCTGGGAGACCTCGTATCTCGGCGACAAGCTGCGCAAGCAGCGCTACGACCTGGACTCCGAGGAGGTCAAGAAATATTTCCCCGTCGACCGTGTGGTCGAGGGCACGATGAAGGTCTACCAGCGCGTCCTGGGCGTCGACTTCAAGGAGCTGCCGCCCGACGCCTGGCATAAGGACGTCCGCCTCTTCGAGATCGCGGACAAGGCCAGCGGCCGCCGCATCGGCCACTTCTACCTGGACCTCTTCCCGCGCGAAGGCAAGTACGGCCATGCCGCGGCCTTCACGATCGTGCAGGGCCGCGAGCTGGAAGGCGGCGACTACCGCGAGACGGTCTCGGCCATGGTGGCCAACTTCCCCAAGGCCTCGGGCGACGCGCCCGCGCTGCTGCCGCACTCCGACGTGGAGACCTTCTTCCATGAGTTCGGCCATCTCATGCATCAGACGCTCACCAAGGCGCGCTACGCCAGCTTCGCCGGCTCCTCCGTGGCGATGGATTTCGTCGAGGCCCCTTCCCAGATGCTGGAGAACTTCGTCTGGCAGAAGGAAGTCTTAGACGAGATCTCCGGCCACTATCAGGACCCGTCCCGGAAGCTTCCCGACGCGCTGTTCCAGAAGATGCTGGCCGCCAAGAACTTCAACAACGGCCTGCACTACCTGGGCCAGCTGGCCTATGCGATGATCGACATGGTCTTCCACACGGCGGTCCCCGCCGAGACCTCGACGATCTTCAATCAGATGATGGAGATCATCGGCCTGGTGCCGGTGCAGCCGGGCAGCCACTCGGAGGCCAGCTTCGGCCACCTCATGGGCGGCTACGGCGCCGGCTACTACAGCTACCTGTGGTCCGAGGTCTTCGCCGACGACATCTTCAGCCGCTTCGCCAAGGAAGGCGTGTTCAACCCGGAAGTCGGGATGGCTTGGCGCAAGGAAGTCTTGGAGAAGGGCTCGTCTCGCCCCGAGATGGAGTCGCTGAAGGCCTTCCTCGGCCGCGAGCCCAGCGAAGAGGCGTTCCTCAAGAAGATGCGCGGCGAGACGCCGGCCAAGCCGGCATCGTGAGGAGCGTGTCCCTTAGGGGTGCGGCGTGATGGCGAGGATCGTGATCTTTTTGGAAGTAGGGCCGTAGCACCAGAACACGCGATAGGCGCCCGGAGTGCGGTTTTGGGCGTAAGCTTCGAACACCTCTTGTCCGTGGGGGCCGGTCTCGCCGTGATACTTATGCGTTCGCAGACTGGGGTGACGCAGGTCGGCTTCCATCATCGCCAGCGTCTTGCGAACGGCTTTCCAGATGCGCGCTTTCCCCGGATCGGTCTCCAGAGCACGCCGCTCTTCGTCCGCTCGGGCGGCGTATACGAGCTCGAAGCGCGTCACTCGTCCAGCGGCTCATCCGCGTATTTAGCGAGGCTCGGCCGCCGCACGAGCCGTCCGGCCTCGGCGTCCTTTATGCCTTCCCGCAGTGAGGCCAGAGCCGCCGGGTTCCGGTAGAGCCAAGCCTCCCGCGCCGGTATCAGCTCCATCGGAGCGAGAAGGATCTTTCCCTCCTCGTCTTGATAGACCGAGTAGTGCTTGTAGACCTTCCCCTTGAGCACCACCCGCTTCTTGGAGTCGGTGCGGACCTCGCCGAGGGGCTGAAAGACCCCGTCGGCGACGATCGAATGCGTCGGCGGCTTCTTCTTTCGGGCCATGCTACAGTATGGCGCGAAGTGGGATATTTGTCAAGTGGGAAATCCCACAGTGTTTTTTCGTATTACTTGCCGCAGCGCTGACGCAGGGCGCGCAGCGCCGGGGCGCTGATGTTGTGTTCGCCGCTGGCCGCCGGTTTTTCCAGCAGGCGGCACGGGGTCCTGGGGTTGTCGATGAGCGCCAGATTGGCGAACAACTCCTCCGACGGGGCGACGTTCTCAAGGGCCTCCAGCGGGCTCGACGGGTTGGCGGCGATGCCGGACAAGACGTAGGTCTGGTAAAGGCTCCACTCCGTGCGCCCCCCGGCGTCTTCTGCGGTGCGGCGCGACAAGGATAAGAGCGCGGCCGGCGGCGTGCGCGGGTTGCGCGCCACTCCCCATAGCGCGGTGTAGCCCTTGTTCTCCCGGGCGATGCGCAGGAGCAGCTCCGGCGTCGCGTTCGGGTTCTTGCCCACGTCGCGCAAGACCTCGGCCTCGCCGCCTTCAGTCAGTTCCCCCAACAGCGCGGCCGGCGCGGACGGGTTTGCCGCCAGCGCTCCTTTGACCCTGCGCAGGCGGCCCCACCCTCCGGCGGCGATCGTTTCCAACCTTGCCGGCGAAGTCGCCGGGTCCGCGGCTTCCTTGGTCCGCTGGTCCAGCAAGCCAATCGCGCCGAGGCCCATGGCCGTGAAGGCCAGCACCAAGCCCAGGGGCGCCCGGCCCGGCGGCAGGAACAGCAAAGCCAGGGGCAGCAGCTCGTAGACCGGCGTGACCAGGAACATCACCGCCGACGTCGAGCTCTTGCTGCCGAGATACACTTGAAGGAAGTAGGCGTGCATGGCCAAGAGCATGGCCCCGGATAGGGCGGTCTGCGGCGGCGTGCCCCGCGACTCGGTCAGGAGCCAATAAAGACCGAACGGCGCCAGGACCCATATCGAGAAGAGCAGCTGCAGCGGCAGCAGCGACAAGCTCTCCCAGTTGAGCCCCAGCATCGCGACCTGGGATAGGACCCCGAACGCCAGGACGAACCGGCGGGCCGTGCCGCTCATCTGGCTCTCGAGACGGGGAAGTCCATCCCTCGCGAATCCACGACGGGGTATTGGGCCTGGGTCTTGTACTTCGCGCTGACCTCGGGAAGCTGGCTTTCAACGTAGCTGACCAGCTCGCGGATGGTCACGGTCCCGTCCTTCGGGCTGCCGTCGGCGCCCTGCTGGAGCCCCGCCAGCAGGGTGTGGGTGAATACGCCGTGGCCCAGGTCTTTGACCTCGGCGGCGATCTGGTCCTTGGTCGAGGCCGCCATGACGTGGACGCCGGCCGCGCGCGCCAGCTGGGCCAGCGCCTTGCGGTCTTCCACGCCGCGGCCCGCAAAAGCCGCCATCGCGCCTCCGGACTTGCAGGCGTCCATGAGGACGACCACCTTGCGCGCGCCGATGTCCTTGATGTAGCCCTGCAGTTCCGCCGAGGAGAGCCCGCCCTTGCGGACGGCGTCCTCTTTCTCGGGATAGACCAGCTCATGCGGCAGGAAGTACCAGGTGTCCTCGATGGACTCGCCGTGCCCGGCCAGGTAGACGATGACGACGTCCTCGGGCGCCGTCGCGGCGAAGGCCTTCAGCTGGGCGACCAACGCCGCCTTGGTGGCGCCGCGGTCGTAGAGCTCATGCTTCTTGATCTCGGCGAAGAGTCCCGTCCCTCCCGAGAAGAAGTCCGCGATGCCGCGGGCGTCGGGCTGGGCGTAGTTGAGGTTCAAGGCTTCGTTCTTATACTCGTTGATGCCGACCACCATCAGGTGCAGCGTGGGCTTTCGCGCCGCGCCCTTATAGGTGACGGAGACCTCCGCCGGGTTGCCTTCGATGCGGTCGCGGCTCAAGGCCACGGCCTTGAGCGCGTTGACGCCGTCGACCAGCACGAGCTGGAAGGTCCGCGTCGTCTGGGCTTTGCCCGTTCGCTTCATGCCGCGGGTCTCTCCTCCCACCGCCTTGCCGTTGTGGTAGAGGCGGACCTCGTCGATGCCGCCGCCCTCGTCGGAGGCCGTCACCTGGACCTCCAGGTCCGCGCGGTCGAGCTCCGCGCCGACTTGGGGCGCGGTGAACTCGACGGAAGGCGGCAGGGAGAAGCCCTTGGAGAGGTCGGAGGCCTTCTGCGCGGAGAGCGGCGCGCCCGCCAGCAGCTTGGGCAGCAGCTCCGGGACGTAATAGCCTTCCGAGAACGCCTCCAGCGGATACGACTTGAGCCCCATCGTCCAGCGCACGCTCTGGAGGGCCTCGGACGTGCCGTCGAAGAAGCCCTCGGGCGAGACGGCCACCCAGCCCTCTCCCACCGGGATGATGCGGCAGAGCTCGCGGCCGGTCTTCAGGTCCCACAGCCGGGCCGTGTCGTCGCTGCCGGCCGTGGCCAGCAGCGCGTTGTCGGGGCTGAAGGCGATGGCTCGGACGGAGGCCTCGTGGCCGCGCAGCTCGGCGACGAGCTCCTTGGAGCCCATGTCCCAGACGCGGACGAAGTTGTCGCCGCCCGCTCCCGCCAGCAAGGCGCCATCGGGGCTGACAGCCAGGGCCGAGACCATCAGCATCCTCTCGGCATCGGACTTCGGGGCCTCCTTGCCTTCCTCCTCGAATCGTCCCTGCGCGTCGATGTGCAGGGCGTCCTTGGACGCGTAGATGAGGTTGCCCAAGGAGTACCCGCCGACGATGGGATCGAGGCCGGGCCCCACGGCCACGGCTATGAGATTACCCCCCGTGGGGATGTCCTCCCCGGTCTTGCCGGTCGACAAGTCCATGCTCTTGAGCGCATCGCCGTTCTCGCCCACGACCGCCATCGCCTCGCGGCCGTCGGGAGCCAGCGCCAGGCGCGGGGTGAACGCGGACATCTGCCACGGCAGTCGGAACTCGCTGAGCTTGCGCCCCGTCGGGGTCCAGGCCGCCACCGACTTGTCCTGCTCGTAGGTCAACAAGACCGGGGCGGCGCCCAAGACGGCGCCCAGGACTGGGCCCTGGTTCTTGATCGAAGAGAGGACCTTGCCGGTCTTGAGCGAGCGCACGATCGTGCGCAGCTCGCCGGCCTTCGGGTCGAAGGAAGCGGTGAGGATCGAAGCCTCGTCCGCGCTGACGGCGATGCGGTAGCTGTTGGCAAACGTCTTGATCGGCTTCTGGCCCGCCAGGTCAAGAAGGAACGCCGTCCGCCCGGTCGCCATAGCCAGGTATTTGCCGCCGGCCGAGAACGAGACGGAGTCGAAATTATCCGAGCGGCCTTCGAGCCGGCGCCCCTTCTCGCCGCTTTCCAGGTCCCAGACGGTCAAGGCGCCGCCCCGCATCTCCGCGACGAGGACGCCTCCTTTCGGGATGGGAGTCGCAGCCATGACTTGGTTGTCCGCGCTCAGCGTCTTCAGCCTGCGGCTGGTGGAGGCGCTCCAAAGCTGCAGTTCTTTGACCCAGCCGACGGCGAGTTTGTCCTTCCCTAGCGCCTGCACGAAACGGATGAAGCCCTTGCCGTCGGGATTCGGAGGCTGGATGGTCCCCAGCGCCCGGCCCGTCTTCAGATCGAAGGCACGGGCTTGGTCGTCCTGATGGACGACCAGGACGCCGTCCGGGCTGATGCTCAGCCCCAAGACGACCTGACTGCCCAAGGAACGCAGGCGCTTGCCGGTGGCCGGGTCCCAGACCTCCAGCGGCGCCGGGCCAGCCTTGCCTGGCCCTCCATCCTCCGATCGTTCCCGTGGGGCGCCCCCGGTGACCAAGAAGCGCCCGTCCGGGGATAAGGCGGCCAGCTCGCCCTTGAAGGTCCGCGCCATCTCGCCCTTGCCCGTGTCCCAGAGCTGGACTTCGCCGGCTTCCTGGAAGCGGCTGCCGGCCAGCGCTAGCCAGCGGCCGTCGCGGCTGAGCCCCATCGAGCTGATGGAGAAAGGCATCGTCAGCCGGGCTTCGTCGCGCTCCTTGCCTGTCTCAAGGTCCCAAAACGCGACCCGATCCAGCGAGCCGGTGACGAGGGTCGTGCCGCCCAGGGCGAAGGCCATCCGGACCCCGAACTGCCCGTGAGCTTTGATGGTCCGAAGCAGCGCGCCCGTCTCCAGGTCCCAGAGCTTGACGTTGTTGGCGATGTCGGCGGCCGCGGCCAGCTTGCCGTCCGGGCTGACCGCCAGGGAGTTGACCATGCTGGCGCTGCGCGTCTGGATGGTCAGTTCCGGACGCGGCGCGGCTTGCGCGGCGCCCGCCAGGCTCAACGCGGTCAGCAGGAGCGCGCGCATCCTAGTTCTCCATCGTCGTCAGCACCAGGCGAGTCTCGGCCTTGAGCGTGCCGGTCTTGGCCTTCTTCATCCCCCGCGTCTTGACCAGCGCCTGTCCGAGGTCCTCGGCCAGGTAGTCGTAGCCGTCCTGGTTCTTCGTCGCCAAGGCGTCGAACTTGTCGGTGGAGGCGAAGGCCTGCAGGGTCTCGGCGCCGAAGGGGGCGTCGCATTCGAACTCCTGCGGCAGCTCGTAGGCCAGATTGACCTTCGCGGCGTCGAGGAAGTAGTTGTCGAGCAGCAGGACGCGCTTGCCGTCGGCCAGGTGATAGATGAGGCGGACGTAGCCGGGCAGGTTCAGGCGCACGAAGACCTTCATCTTCTCGCCGCGGGAAAAGAGCAGGCCGTCCTCACCCTTATTGGTCCAGGCGTCGATGTTCAGGCCTCCGCCTTGGAGCTCGCCGGCGCTGAAGAGGCCTTGGTCCTGGAGGGCGCTCTTGTAGTTCTCGGGCTTGAGGTCGAGTTTGGCTGCGGCCAGGGCGGCGGCGGGCAGCTCGGCCTCGGCGGCGCCTTTAGAGACCCCATCGGAGAGGCGGCGCAGCCGGGCGATGAGCCGCACGGTCCCGCCCTGCTCCCAGTAGGTGCCGGTCAAGAGGAAAGCGGCGTCCGGCGCCTTGCCGGGCTTGGGCGCGACGACCGTCCACTTGGGCGCCTCTGATAGACGGCTTTCCATGGCTTCCTTAAGATAACGCGACAGGGGGCTGGTCATCTTGGTGTCGCGGAAGGTGAAGGGCTGGACGAGGACCTTCGCGTCAGGCAGGTCGGCCTGGCTCTTGAGGCCGAAGGCCAGGAGCCAAGCGGCGTCTTCGAGCGTCTTGACCGGGCGCTCGGCCAAACGCGCCACCGCGGAGCTCAGCTCGGCGGAACTCGGCAGCGAGGCGGCGTCCTGCGTCTTGCCTGAGGCCATGGCGGCGATGGCGCGGGCGTCCTGATATTCAGCCAGCTTGGCTCGGGCGTCCAGGTAGCGCTCGAGAGCTTTCGAGCGGTCGCCGGCGGTCTCGGCCCGGCGGGCGTCCTCGACGAGAGTCTGGACCTCGGCGCTCAGAGACTGGCTCTTGGCGCCGTAGGCGGCGGCCAGGTCCGCCTTGTCGGCGGCCGCCAGGGCGTGGCAGCGTCCCTTCTTGGTGTCGGCGTAAGCCTCGGTCTTGAGGCCCTTGATGTCCAAGGCGGAGGCGGATTCTACTGCGGAGCTGGCGTATTGCGAGGAGTCTTCCCCCTTTTGGACGAGCTTGGAACTGCTCGCGGCCTTGATGCTGACCGAGACACTTTGGGTAAGCGCGCTCTTGGCCTGGTCCTGCGCCAGCCGGCGGCATTCTTCCGGGTCGGAGCCGAGGACGGCTTGGCCGTAGCCGGTGAAGAAGCGCCCCTCGGGATAGGCGGAGCGGCCTTCGTCCTGCACCCAGGCGGGCGGTCCGGCGAAGGCGAGACCGGCGGACAGGACCAGCAGCGATGTCAGCATGGGCAGCTCCTCATTTCAAGGTGGTGATCGGGAAATCCATCCCCTCATGGTGCACGATGGGGAATTGTGACTGGGTACGGTACTTCTTCGACAGCTCCGGAAGCTGGTCCTCCACGAAGCCGACGAGCTCGAGCACTTTGACGACGCCGTCCTTGGGGCTGCCGTCCGCTTGGCCCTTGAGGCCCTCGAGCAGGATATAGGTGAAGAGCCCGTGCCCGAGGTCCTTGACCTCGGAGGCCAGCTGGTCCTTGCTGGAGGCCGACACCATGAAGACGCCGGAGGCGCGCGCCAGGTTCTTGAGAGCCTTGCGGTCTTCCAGCCCCCGGAAAGCGACCAGCGCGCCGCCGGACTTGCAGGCGTCCATGAGGATGATCTTCTTGGTGGCGGGGATGGCCTTGATGAGTTCGAGCAGCTCCAGGGACGACAGGCCTTTGGCCTTGACGTCCTCCTCGCGCTCCGGATAGGCGAGCTCATGCGGGACGAAGTACCAGACATCGCCCAGGCTGTCGCCGTGGCCGGAGAGATAGATCACGACGACGTCCTGAGGCTGGGCGCCGCGCAGCGCCTTGAGCTCGGCGACGATGGCCGCCTTGGTGGCGGCTGCGTCCATGAGCGCATGGGGCTTGACCTCGCTGAAGAGGCGGTTGCCGGCCGGCTTGAAGTAGTCCAGGATGGCCTGGGCGTCCGGCCGCGCGAAGTTGAGGTTCAGGGCGGAGTTCTTGTAGTCGTTGATGCCGACGGCCAGCACGTGCAGGTTCGAGGTCTGCTGGATCCCGGTGAGCGTCACCGACACCTCGTCGGGATTGCTCTCGGCCCGGTCGCGGCTGAGCGCCACGGCCTTGAAGAGGTTGGCGCCCTCGACGAGCTCCACTTGGAAGGTTTGGCTCTTCTCGGCGCCTTGGGCCGCGGCTTTCATGCCGCGGGTCCCAGAGCCTACGGCCGCGCCGTTATGGTAGAGGCGGATCTCGTCGACACCGCCGCCTTGGTCTAGGGCCGTCACTTCGATGGCGACCGTCTCCTCGGCGAGCGTGTCGCCGCTCTTGGGCGAGGTGATGCGGACGACCGGCCGCTGGGCGAAGGTCTTGGTCAGGTCCCCCCCTCCGGTTCGGCTCGGCGTCTCGCCGGCCATGACCTTGGACAGCAGGCCGGGGACGTAGAACCCCTCCGAGAAAGCCTCCAACGGGCTCGACTCCAGGCCCAGCGTCCAACGCAGCTCCTTGAGGCCCTCGGGCGAACCATCGAAAAAACCCTCGGGCGTGACGACGGCCCAGCCGTCCGTGAGCGTGTAGAGCCGGGCCAGCTCCTTCTTGGACGCCCGGTCGACGACCAGGCAGGAACTTCCCGACCCTTGGAAGTCGAACTGCGGGCGCTGGGGCGCGCCGAAGGCCTCCGCGACGACCCGTCCGAACTGGATCCAGCCCAGGGTCTCGGTGATGGGGAAGCTCTGGACGACTTTGCCGCCCTCGTCCCAGATGAAGCCGCGGCGGTCGTCTCCCGTGGCGGCCTGCCGCCCGTCGGGACGGATGGCGGCGTTATGGATCAATTTGGAATGCCCGAGGAACTCCGCCAGGGAAGCGCCCGCCGCCGTGTCCCAGAGCCGGGCGACATTGGCGGCGTCCTTGCCGTGGCGATAGCTTGTCGTGAGCACACGCCCGCCGTCCGCGGAGATGGCCAGCGCGACGATAGGGGATTCGGGGCTTTGCAGCCGCCGGCGCAGGACGCCTTCCTTGAGGTCCCACAAGGAGATCCCTCCGTCGTGATGGCCGACGGCCAGCGTCCTGCCGTCGGTCGCGGCGGCGGCGGCCCCGAATTGGCTGGTCTTGCCGGTGAAGGTCGCTGCCTCCCGGCCGGTCTCCGGGTCCCAAGCGCGCGCCGCCGTGTCGCCGCCGGCGGTGATCAAGGTCTTGCCGTCGGGCGTCAGGGTCAAGTCCTCGATCTGATGCGAGTGGGCCGTGAAGGAGGGGCCGAGCTTCCAGGCGCTCACGTCCAGCACGCGTATCGAGCCGCCGTAGCCGCCGATCCACAACCGCCGGCCATCCTGGCTGAAGAGGACGCTCGTCGCGCCGCTGGCGAGGCTCAGGGCGTCGCCGAAGCCCAGGCCCTTGGCGATCGTCTTGCCGGCCGTGTCGGGGGTGTAAAGGGCGATGAGACGGCCGTCCTGCGTCAGGTCCCAGATCGCCAGTCCCTCCGTGGCGGCCGCGGCCAGAAGGCGGCCGTCAGGGCTCAAGGCCAGGCCCTTGTTCCCCTCGCTCAGGCCCTTGAGCGCATCCAAGTGCCTGCCGGAGGACGGATCCCAGAGCCGGACTTTCTTCTCCCAGCCGCCGGCGGCCAGCATGCGCCCATCGGGGCTCATCACGAGTGACCGGAGGTGTTCCTTGCTGGCTTTGAAGGACCTGAGCCTCCGTCCCGACTCGACGTCCCAGACGACCAGCATCTCGGGGCCGCGCGCTTCGTACTCGGCGGTCACCAGGGTCCGGCCGTCGGGGCTCAAGATGAAGGTGGAACGGAACATCAGGTCCTTGAACGTGCGCTCCAGCGTCCCCGAGGCCAAGTCCCACATGAGGATGCCGGTATGGTCGCTGGCGGCGAAGAGCCTTCGTCCGTCGGGGGAGATGGCGACCTTCGACTTGCCGGGACCCAGGGCGCCATGGTAAGCCCGGACTTGCCGGCCCGTCTTTAGGTCCCAGAGCAGCACGTCGTCGCTGCCGCCGGTGGCGAGGAAGCGCCCATCCGGGGTGACGGCCGCGCCGCTGACGCCGCCGCCGTGGCCGCTTTGGACCGTCAACTCGGGCTTGGCTTCACCGGCCCAACCCAGGCGCAGAGCGCAGCAGCAGAGGGCCAGCGCATACCGCATGTTTCTCATGGGACGCGATAGCATAGCCGGGCTTGGCTCCCCTGTCAATCGCAGGGCGCCCTTGCCGGCCTGATTTTAGTTAAAATCACCCCGTATGAAACTCAAACGCGCGCTGGCATGGCTGCTGGCGCTCGGGGCGCTTGCCTCTGTCCTTGCCTTGCTGCTGGCGCCGTGGGCGCTCAAGAGGTTCTTCCCCCCCGAGAAGATCCGCGCCCTGATCGTCGCCCAGGCTCAGAAGAACCTCCATCGCGAGGTTCGTCTCGGCGAGATCTCCTTGAGCTTGATGCGCGGCCTCTCGCTCCAGGACTTCGCCGTGTCCGAGACGCCGGATTTCTCGGCCGGCACCTTCGCGGCGATGAAGTCCTTCAACCTCCAGGTCCGATGGCCGGCGCTGCTGCGTAAAGAGCTGATCGTCGACAGCGTCTCCGCCGACGGCCTCGTTCTGAGCTTGATCAAGGATGCGGACGGACGGTTCAATTTCTCGGACATCGCGGGCTCCACAGCCGCCGCCGGCGCTCCGGCTCCCGCGGCCGGCATGGCCTTGGCCTTCAACGTCAGCCGAGCCGCCCTTTCGCAAAGCCGCATCACCTACAAGGATCTTTCCACGGGAGATTCCGTGGAGCTCTCGGAACTCTCGGCGAGGGTCGCGCATCTCAGGCTGAGCGGCCCCGTCGACATCGACCTCTCCCTTAAGTCCGCCGGCCGCGCGGCGGGCCGCTCCCTGGACGGAGGGCTGGCCTTCTCGGGCCAGTTCGACCTCGCCGGCCGCGACCCTGCGCTCATGTCCGCGCAGTTCAGCGCGCTGACGCTCGATCACGCCGGGCTGCGCCTGAAAGCCTCGGGCAAGGCGAAGAGCCTGACGGCTCCCAAGCTGGACCTCAAAGCGGCGCTAGCCGCGGGCGGCGTCGACCTTCTAGACGGCGAGTTCCTCGGGGACTTGGTCCTGGAAAGCTCCGGGACCAAGGCCGCCGCCGGGCGCTTCGTGCTCAAGTCAGGGGGCTTCAAGGACGCGGACCTACAGCCTCTGCGCGCCTTGGTCTCCCTGCCCGCGCTCCCCGCGGGGCTGGCCGTCCCGGCCTTGAAGGCCTCAGGCCAGGCGGATTGGAACCCGGAACGGGTGCAATTGACAGCGGTCAAGGTCGAGTCCGCATGGGGCTCGGTCGAGGCGTCGGGAAAGGTTCTCGGGCTGCAAACCCCCCGGCCCGAGGCCGAACTGGAGGTCTTGGCGAAGCTCGACTTGCCCGAGCTCAAGCAAGCCGACATGCCTTACGTGAAGCTGCCGGCCGGCTTGGTCCTGCCGGCGTCCGCGCTGGAGGCGAAGATCGGCGTCGACAAGGACGACCTGAGGATAGAGCGTCTGCACGTAAAGACCAAGGCCGGCACGCTGGAGGTCTCGGGCAAGATCTTGAAAGCCTCCTCCCCCAAACCCGAGGTCGACTTGGAAGTCTCGGCGAAGCTCGACTTGCCCGAGCTCAAGCAAGCCGACATGCCTTACGTGAAGCTGCCGGCCGGCTTGGTCCTGCCGGCGTCCGCGCTGGAGGCGAAGATCGGCGTCGACAAGGACGACCTGAGGATAGAGCGTCTGCACGTAAAGACCAAGGCCGGCACGCTGGAGGTCTCGGGCAAGATCTTGAAAGCCTCCTCCCCCAAACCCGAGGTCGACTTGGAAGTCTCGGCTAAGCTCGACCTCCCCGCGCTCAAGCAAGCCGACATGCCTTACGTGAAATTCCCGGTAGGCTTGGCGCTTCCGGCGGCGGCAGTCGAAGCAAAGGTCGCCGTCGCGGGAGATGACCTTAAGATCGAGCGTATCCACGTGAAGATGAAGGCCGGTACGCTGGAGGTCTCGGGCAAAGTCTTGAAGGCCACATCGGCCAAGCCGGAGGCCGACTTGGAAGTCTCGGCTAAGCTCGACCTCCCCGCGCTCAAGCAAGCCGACATG
>CAZEAE010000020.1:44781-52633 GCA_964510095.1 uncultured Elusimicrobia bacterium
TGAAGGCCGGTACGCTGGAGGTCTCGGGCAAAGTCTTGAAGGCCACATCGGCCAAACCGGAGGCCGACTTGGAGGTCTCGGCGAAGCTCGACTTGCCTGAGCTGACGCAAGCCGACCTGCCTTATGCCAAGTTCCCTCCAGGTTTGGTGGTTCCGGCGGCGGCCGTAGAGGCGAAGGTCGGGGTCCGGAAAGACGACCTGACGATCGACCGGCTCTTCGTGAAGACCAAGGCCGGCACGCTGGAGGCTTCGGGCAAGGTCTTGAGCGCCAGCTCCCCCAAGCCCGAGATAGACGTGGAGCTTGCGGCGAAGCTCGATCTGCCCGAGCTCAAGGGGGCCGACCTGCCGTATGTGAAGCTGCCCGCGGGCCTGGTCCTGCCGGCGGCCGCAGTCGAAGGCAAGGTCCGCCTGCGGGGAGGCGACCTGGACGTCGCGTCTTTGCGCCTCAAGACCAAATGGGGCGTCGTCGAGGCGTCGGGAACCGTCAAAAAGGCGACCTCGGACCAGCCCGCTCCGGATCTTGACGTCGCGGCGAAGATCGACTTGCCGGCCTTCAAATCCTCCGACATCACCTTGCCCGGGTTTCCTCCGGACCTGGCCGTGCCCGCCACCCGTTGGGAGGCGGCCTTCTCCGCCACGCTCGATGAGGTCAAGGTCCGCAACCTTCGGCTGGTCCTCGGCAAGAACGAGCTCATCCTCGAAGGCAAGGCCGGCAGGCTGCGCACCCCCGCGCCGCTCTACGTGTTCTTGGTCAAGTGCCGCTCCTTCGTGCTCGAGGAACTCACGCAGATCTCCGCCCGGACGCGGGAGCTCAAGCTTTCCGGCAGCGGCTTCTTCGCCGTCGGCGTCACTGGAAAGCCGGGCAAAGCCATCACGGACGGCCTTCCGGTCTTGAACGGCAAGCTGCTCTTCAAGGACCTCGGGGTGACGGTGGCCGGGCTCAAGCTCTCTGACTTCACCGGCACGGCCGCGTTCGATGAGGCGCGCATAGAGGTCCCGAACCTCAAGGGCCAGGTCGAAGGCGGCGCCCTGAGCATGGACCTGGCCGTCAAGGACTACACGACCTCGCGGCCCTTCGTCGAGCTGACCGCCAGCCTGAGCCAGTTCGACCTCGGCAAGTTCTTCGCCGCCAAGGCCTCGTTGGCCTCGGCCGAGCCCAAGACGCAGGCAAGCGATCGGGAGACCGGTTCGAAAGGCAAGCTCACGGTGGGCCGCCTCACCCACCCCAACGCCGAGGTCCAAGGGCTGGAGGCGCAGTGGGAGGTGTCGGGCATCGCCCCCGACCTCAAGAAGCTCTCAGGCCGGGCGAAGATGAGTTCCACCGGCGGGCGCTTCAACTCCATCGGCAAGATGGCCGCTCAATCCGCGCTGGTCAAGGTCATGGTCTTTCCGCTGATGATCTTCCAGAAGCTCGGCGGCATCGGAGGGCTGCGCATCTTCCCGGACTTCAACGACATCTCCTTCACGGAGCTCGTCGGGGACTACGTCTTCGACGCCGGCATGATGACGCTGCAAGACAGCCATCTCTACAGCGACGCGGCCAACGTCACCTCCGTGGGGCGGATCGACCTGCCGGGCGAGAAGCTCAGCCTGACCGTCACCGCCCAGGTGGCCAACGTCGCCCCGATGGACATCGAAGTCACCGGGACCTTCGCTCAGCCCAAGACGAAGGTCAAGGTCGGCAAGTTCATCAAGGACCTCTTTAAAAAAGGGTAAGACGTCCTTATTTGAATGCGAATTCCCGGATCTTCAGCGCGCCCCCCACTTTTTTGAGCTTCGCCGTGGCGTTGATGGGCGAGGGCGCCACGGTGGTCGGGCTGGGCATGGCCCCGGGGCCGTAGGGGATATCGACGACGACGAGGCTGACCTCGTCGCCCGTCGCGGTCTCCGACTTGATCTCGCTGCGCCACTTCGTCATGGCCGCCTGGGGCGTCCCCGCCATCTCGGAAGCGAACCCCGCGGCGTTGCCGGGGCCGGGACGGCAGTACTCCTCCACGAACTCCTTCGCTTGGCTCTCCTCGGCGACCACCTCGCGCAGTTCGATGCACTTGCCCTCGCGCATCGCCCATGAGAACTTCTCATAGACGGCCTGCGCTTCGGATTTGTAGAGGTAGGTCTTATAGCCGTAGAAACCGCCGCCCAGCACGATCGCCAGCAAGATGAGCTTCCCCATGGGTGCCTCCGTTATGTCAGTCCGTAGATCTCGGTGTACTTCGCGCGCAGGTACTTCAGGTAAGGCGCCGCCTCGATAGGGCGGCCCGTGGCGCGCTGGACGATCTCCGGCGCGCTGAACTTGCGGCCATGCTGGTGGATGTTGCGCGTCAGCCACCCGCGCAGCGCGGAGAAGTCCCCCCGCTCGAAGCCGGCCGGGATCTCGGGATGCGCCTTCAAGGCGGCTTCATACAGCTGCAGCGCGATCAGATTGCCCAGGGCGTAGGTCGGGAAATAGCCCAGCAGGCCCGCCGACCAATGGACGTCCTGCAGCACGCCGCGGCGGTCATCGGGCGGGGTGATGCCCAGATACGAACGGGTCTTCTCGTTCCAGGCCTCGGGGAGCTCGGCGACCTTCAGGCGGCCCGACAGCAGGTCCTGCTCCAGCTCGAAGCGGATGAGGATGTGAAGGCTGTAGGTCAGCTCGTCGGCTTCGACGCGGATCAAGGAGGGGCCGGCCTTGTTGACGGCGCGGTAGAAGGCCTCCGGGTCGACGCGCGCCAGCTGCGGGAAAAGCTCCTGGAAGCGCGGGTAGAAGCGCTTCCAGAAGCCGCGGCTGCGGCCGACGACGTTCTCCCAAAGGCGCGATTGCGATTCGTGCACGCCCATCGTGGCTCCGCCGCAGAGCGGCGTGCCCTTCAAGGGCGCGCCGACGCCTTGCTCGTACATGCCGTGGCCGGCCTCGTGCATCGTGCCGAAGAGCGCGCTGGTGGCATGACCCTCCTGGAAACGGGTCGTGATGCGCACGTCGTCCGGCGAGAAGCTGGTGGAGAAAGGGTGCGCGGAGAGGTCCTGGCGCCCCCGATCGAAGTCGAAGCCGATGGCGCGGGCGACCTCGTCGCAAAAAGACCTTTGCCTTGATACGTCGAAATCCTGATGGAGGAAGGCGTCGTCCACGGCCGCGGCCTTGGCCGCGACCTCCTTCACCAACGGGAGCAGGCCGGCTTTCAGGTCGACGAACAGGCCGTTGAGCTGAGACGTCTTCATGCCCGGCTCGAACTCCGCCAGCCAGGCGTCGTAAGGGTCCTCGAAGGCGCCCAAGGCGTCGGCCTGACGGCGCTTGAGGTCTACGATCTTCTCGAGGGTCGGGCGGAACATGGGGAAGTCGTTCTTGGCTCGCGCCGTGACCCACAGCTCTTGGCCCAGCGAGGTCTGCCGGGCCAGCTCTTCGACCAGCGGCGTCGGCATCTTGCGCTTGAGGTCGTACTCCCGGCGGGCCCAGCGCAGCATGGCCGCCTCGTCGGAGTCGTAGGCGCGCGCGGCGCCGTCCTGAGAGGCGGCGGCGATCAGGCGGCCGACCTCGACGTCCACGAAGCGTTCATGGGCCAGGCGTTTGAGGACGCCGTAATGCTCCGTGCGCGCCTCGGCGCCGCCGCGCGGCATGTAGACCTGCTGGTCCCATTCCAGGACCTCGGCGGCTTTTTGCAGCGAATGGACTTCAGAGAGCCGTGCCGTGAGGCGGTGATAATCCGAAGGCATCTTATCTAGAGCCCGAGGCAGGCCTTCTTGTCCGCGAGCTTCCTGCAGGCCATCTTGGCCACCCACTTGAGCTGGTCGCAGGCGGCCAGCTTGGCCTTCTGTTCGGCGCAGGCTTTCGCTTGATCGACGACGGCTTCCGCCACCTCGCCGGCAAGCCCTTTGGCGGCGGGCGCCGTCGAGGTTTCCACGGCGGCGGTCTCCGCGGCCGGCGCGGCCGACGTCTCGACGATCGGAGCCGCTTTCTTCGCGGCCTTCTCCTTGGCGTAGCCGGGGAGGCATAGGACGGCGGAGAGCGAGACGGCAAGGGCGCAGGACAGGGCGATTCTCATGGCGGTTTCCTCCTTACGGAAGCGCCATCTTAACAAATTTAGCTCCAGCGGCGCGGCCGCATTGACAAAGCATCGCCATGGCGCTACACTGACGACCATGCGCGCCTCGCTGATCCTCGTCGGCCGGTGGTGCCGCCGCGCGCTGGCCCTCCTGGGACGCGTCTGCCGGCTCAACGTGGAGCTGGCGGCCAAGACGGTCGAGCTCCCGCGCAAGAACCTCTGGCTCCTTGGCCGCCTCACCGCCGACCAGGTCCGCTTCACCGGCGTCCAGGCGCTGCCGCTGGTGGCCGGCAGCGCCGCGCTCGTCGGCTGCGTGGCGATCCTTCAGACGATGAGCCTGCTGACCGGGGTCGCCGATGAGCTCATCGGGGTCATCCTCGTCGGCATCATCGTCCGCGAGGTCGGCCCCCTGATCGCGGCGGCGGTCCTCATCGGGCGCTCCGGCACCGCGATGGCCACCGAGCTGGGCTCGATGCGCCTCAGCGGCGAGCTCGACGCGCTGCGGGCCTACCGGATCGATCCGCTGGACTTCGTGGTCCTGCCCCGCGTGGCCGGCATGGTGATCTCGCTCTTCGGCCTCATCGTCTGCTTCGACCTCGTCGGCATCCTGGGCGGCTTCGGGATCGCGCTCATGCTCAAGGACATCTCCTTCGCGCTGCTGCGCGCCCGCGTGCTGGCCGCCCTGACCAACGCCGACCTCGTGCTGACCGCTTTCAAGGCGCTGGCCTTCGGACAGGTCGTCGCCATCCTCTGCTGTCACTATGGGCTGGAA
The DNA here is from genome assembly GCA_964510095.1 of uncultured Elusimicrobia bacterium. Classification (GTDB taxonomy): domain Bacteria; phylum Elusimicrobiota; class Elusimicrobia; order UBA1565; family UBA9628; genus JBBTLF01. The sequence goes on from CAZEAE010000020.1 coordinate 49,572, forward strand.
GTCCGCCGTTCCACGACCGAGCTGCCTCAGGCCGTCACCCGCGCCGTGGTCGCCTCCATGGTCAGCGTGCTGGCCATCGACAGCGTGCTCACCGCGGCTTTTTACCTCCTATGAGCCTCCTCGAGATGCGCGGCGTAGGGCTCGACGACGGGGAGCATGTCCCCCTGCACGGCGTCGACCTTTCAGTCGAGGCGGGCGACCGGGTCGTCGTCTTCGGCGGCAGCGGCTCGGGCAAACGGACCCTCCTGAAGCTCGCGGCCGGCATATTGGTTCCCGAGACGGGCTCGGTGACGCTCTCCGGCGCCGGCCCGATCCCGCTGGGCTTCGTCTCGATGGAGGGCGGATTGCTCGGCAACTTGACCTTGCTGGACAACTCCATCCTGCCGCTGCTTTATCATCAGCTGCGGGGCGGCCGCGCCGCCGCCAAGGCCAGGGCTCTTTTCTCGGAGCTGGGGATTGCTCAATTCGCCGACCGCCGCCCCGCCGAGGCGGGTTACGGCGCGCGGCGTCTGGCGCAATTGGCGCGCGCCCTGCTCTGCGAGCCCCCCCTTTTCGTGCTCGAGGAGCCTTTGGCCGAGATCGACGCCGCCGCGGCCCGGTCCGTCAGGTCCCTGCTCGACCGGCTGGATGGCGCCGTCATCGTCGTGACGGGGAGCTTGGGGCAGTATCTGGACTGGGGGCGCCGCTTCCTGTTCCTGCACGAAGGCCGAGGGGTCCTCTTCGAGAGCGCCCAGGCGCTGCGCGCGGCGAAAGCCCCGGAGGTCCGGGCCTGCCTCGACTAGCGGAGGAGAGAACGACATGAACATCCAATCCTTGCAGAAGAGCGACGCGACGGTCGGGGCCTTCGTGGCCGCGGCGGCCGCCGTCTTCATCCTGGCGGCGGTGGCGATCAACCGCGCCCGCTTCACGGCCGAGACCTATCCGATCTTCATCACCCTGCCGCACATCGCCGGCATCGACAAGGGCGTCGATGTGATGTATCAGGGCTATAAAGCGGGGTCCGTCGACAAGATCTCGATCGCCTACCAACCCAAGTTCCACTTCATCGTCCGGCTGCAGGTCAAGAAGGAGATCGAGCTCAGCGTCGGCACGACGGTCGTCGTGCGCAACCTGGGGTTCGCGGGCGGCCGCTTCCTCGAGCTCGCTCCGCCCGAGCGGCCCGGCCGGGCGATCGCGGCGGGAGAGACCCTGCCGACGACCCGCGACCCGGACCTGATGTCCAAGGCCAACGAGGTCATGGGCGAGGTCCAATCGGCGTTCCGGAGGCTGCAGAAGGAGGGCACCGCCGCCGAGGTGTCGCAAGCGATCAAGCGGCTGAACCTCGTGCTAGCGAAGCTGGACGTGACGCTGACCAGCGTCCATGCCCTGGTCGAAGAGAACCGCCCTCCGCTGAAGGCCACGATGGAAAGGGCGCACGGGATCGCTTCCAAGACCGATGAGCTGCTCGCCAAGCGCCAGGCGGCGCTCGACGAGACCCTCGACAACCTCAACAAGTCCTTGAAGGAGGTGCCCGCGATCGTCGGCGACGTCAAGGAGCTCGTGGGCGACATCAAGCGGCACCCGTGGAAGCTTTTGCGCAAAGGGGATTCCGCGCCAGCGAAGGGCGAGCCGAAGAGCCCGTAGGCCGCAGGTCCAGCCGGGGTCAGCGGCGCTTCTTGAGCTTCTGCTTCGCGAGCTTCACGAGGCTCTTGGCCTGGTCGACCACCCACTCGGGAGCGCCCTTCCTGTACTCCCGCAAGAAAGCCCGGGCATCCTTGCGCAGCTCCTCAGGCTCGAGATGGGTGGCGGCCGTCATCGCATGGCCGGAGGCTAGGGCGCGCGGATCGTCATCATAGGGGAGCCCCTCGCGATAGGGGATGGCCGCAAGGACCTCGTGGCTGAAGTCGTGGAGCTCGCGGCTCATCTCGTTGCGCGTATAATAGGAGGCGATCTCCCGCACGTCGGCGGCCGATACCGGCCCTGTGCGCGCCCGGGCCAAGGCGGCTTCCAGCTCCGGCCGGCCGAAGGCGGCCTCTTGCTCCGTGCGCTCTCGGTCGAAATCCCGCGCCAAGCCCTGGATGGAGTCAAGCAGACGCGCGCATAGCTCCTCGGCGCCGCTGAGCTTATCCTCTATTTCGGCCGCGGGGAGGCCGGTGTCGATGTCCTGCTTGAGCTCTCGGACCTTCTCGGCCAGCTCCTGGCGGACGGCGTCCTTCGGGATCGTGGAGTCGCGCGCCGTTCTCTGGTCGTAGTCGGCCAGCCGAGCCTCGAGCTTGGCCAGACGCGCCTTGAGCGCTCCGGTCTCCGGCTGGACGCCGCGGGCCGCGCCGGGCGCGCATAGCAGGAGGGTCAGGAGGAAGGGGCGCATACGCCCCTAGGGATAACCGGAGCGCGACTGATCTTTGCAGTAAGCCGGCTTGGAGACGGGCTTGCCGCCGACGTCGAACAAGGGCATTTTTTTATCCGGCTGGATCGGGAGCCTTCCAAGAACGCCGGCCTGCGCGTCACGGACGACCTTGAAGCTCCGCGCGATGAAGCTCTTCCCCCAGCACCTGCTTCCCCCCGGGTCGTAGCGCAGCACATGTCCGGCCGGCGCGCCCAGATAGGTCGGCACATTCACGTCGGCGTGTTCGGCATGGGAAAAATCACCCTCGGAGAACACCTGCCCGGCCGACGACGGGTCGTAAGAACCCGGCCCCCATATCGGATGGGTATGCACCGAACCGACGGTTCCCGCGGGCTTGGGCCACGTGCTGGGGCATCGGTCCATGTCGCCTTCGTTGATCAATCCGAAACGGATGCGCCCTTCCGGCGTTTTAACCAGCCAGGTGCAGTATTCGTTCTTCTGTTGAGGGTAGGTCCGCACAAGATCCACAAAAGAGAGCGCGGCCTCGTCGAGCGTCGCGTAGGACGACGCCATGGCCGCCGCGTCGATGGGCGCCAGCATGGCCAGAAGGAGCAGCGATGCGGATCGACCTGTCATGGCTTTAGGATAGGTCCGCCTCGCCGCTTTGTCAATGGACAAGGCTGTCCATGTTCACGGACTGATATGGACGAGCCGGTCAAGCCAGCCGTAGTATCGT
>CAZEAE010000021.1:0-51791 GCA_964510095.1 uncultured Elusimicrobia bacterium
TCTTGCCCTCGCGCGCGGCGCCGACCTCCATCTTGTCCTCGCCCTCGTCGCCCTGGCTGACCAGATGGCCGACGTCGGTGATGTTCATGACGTGGAGGACCTTGTAGCCGAGCAGGTTCAGGGATCGTTTGAGGACATCCTCGAAGACGTAAGTCCGGTAGTTGCCGACGTGCTGGAAGTTATAGACCGTGGGCCCGCAGGTGTAAAGGCCGAGCTTCGGAGGCTCGATGGGGCGCAGCTCTTCCTTGGAGCGGGTCAAGGTATTGAAGAGCGCGACCTTCATGGGTCTGATTCTAGGATATTGGGTCCTTGACGGGAAGAGCCGCCGTCAGGGCAGCAGCTCGAAGGCCTGGCAGTGCTTAGGCCTGAAGCCGCCGAAATGGCGACGGTCCAAGGTGCCGATGCGGCGCACGTCGAGCCGCTCCGCCGCGGCGATCACCATGGCGTCCACAAAACCCAGATCCGGACGCTTCTTCATGATCTCGGCGGCCCGGCCGAGGTCTTCGGGGCCGGCCCAATCCACGGGCAGTTCCTCTTTGGCCAAGCTGGCCGTGAAAGCCAACTCGGACGCGGGACCGAGATACTTGTGGGCCAAGTAGCAGACCTCGGGCAGCACCGCGGAGGGCACGATGAGGGGGCCCTTATCCTTGCCGATGAGGTCTTTGGCCGCCGCATGATGAGGGTCATCGCGGTCGAGCATCGCCACAAGGACGCCGGTGTCTAGCAGCGTCGCCGTCACCGGCCGCGGCCCTCCTCGAAAAGAAGCTCCTCGGCGCGCTCCGAGAGCCGGAGCTTCCCGCCGCTGGCTCCGGCTCCGACGAAGGAGGGCTTGGGCGCTTTAGCCTCCACCCGCGCCATGTAGTCGACCAGGGCGCAGCGGACGAACTCCGAGAACGACACGCCCCGCTTGCGGGCCAGGGAGCGGGCGTGGACGAGCAGTGCGTTGTCGGCCACCACCGTCGTTCTATTCATATTATTATTATTACAGACGCCGCCGATCCTGTCAAGGGAGAGATCAGCCTCCATGTTCCCGGACCTTTGAATCCTCAGGGAGCCCCCTGCGCCGCGCGCGCCGAGAGTGCGGATCGAGAACAATCCAACGGCTGTTACGAAGTTCGTCAAAAGATCGCAGCACGAGGCGCACCGTCGGATCGCGGGACTGGGGCACCCCTGTTTTGTGATTGCGCCTTCCCTGACCGCGGTTCGCGTCCCCAGTTATCCCCAGCACTTCCAGCGTTGGAAGTGCTGGGGATATCTTTGTTGTTCAGGCGGCCGGCGCCGTGGCGACAGAGGGAACTGAAGGGACGGCTTACCGAGTCCTCATTTGGCGGGGGGTGGCTTTGTGACCGCTTCAAAAGTCCGGGAACATGTGGTCACCAGCGCCTTGACAGCCTCGCCTGCCGGACGCATAATCATGGCATGGTCAGATGGATCATCATCATAGCCCTGCTGTGCGGCGCCGTTTATCAGCTGAAGCCGATGATCTTAGGACGCTCCATGGACCCGGTGTCGTTCACCGACCTGCGCGGGACCAAGCACGCCCTGGGCGGCGCCAAGCAGCCGCTGGCGCTGGGGTTCTGGTTCGAGGACTGCCCGCAGTCGGAGGCCGTCATCTCGGTGCTCAACCGCCTGCGGCAGAGCCACCCCGAAGACAGCTTGGAGGTCGTGTCGATCTATCTCAACCCGGTCGATGACGCCGCGCTCGAGGGGCATGCCGCCCGCATGGACGTCCGTGTCCCCGTCATCAACGGCCAAAAGACGCCGGAGCAGTTCGTGGCCCTCCTCCAAAGCCTGAAGATGGATGGAGCGGCGGTCTATATCATCGAGAAGAACGGGGCCATCCACACCATACCGGTGGGCGACTCCGAGGCCGACGACCTCCTCAAGAAAGCGGAAGAGCTGCTCAAGAAGGCCGCCTAGCGGCTCCCGCTTTACAAATCCAGGTTCCGGGGTTATACTCCCCAGCGATGAGCGCTGAAGCCGCCCGTTCGACCTTGAAGAAGGTCGCCGGAAACATCGAAAGCGTCATGAAGGGGCAATCGGCCTCCATCCGCAAGCTCCTGGCCGCTTTCGCCGCCGGGGGCCACGTCCTGCTGGAAGACTACCCCGGCACCGGCAAGACGACCTTGGCCAAATCCCTGGCCAAGTCCGTCGGCGCCGCCTTCAGCCGCGTGCAATTCACGCCCGACCTGCTGCCCTCCGACATCCTCGGCGTCTCGATCTTCGACCCCAAGACCCAGTCCTTCCGCTTCCACGAGGGGCCCATCTTCACCAACATCCTGCTCGCCGACGAGATCAACCGCGCCTCGCCGCGCACCCAATCCGCCCTGCTCGAAGCGATGGGCGAGGCCCAGGTCAGCGTCGACGGCAAGACCTACCCGCTGGCCGAGCTCTTCTTCGTCATCTCGACGCAGAACCCCGTCGATTTCCACGGCACCTATCCCCTGCCCGAGGCCCAGATGGACCGCTTCATGCTGCAGTTCTCCCCCGGCTACGTCAGCGCCGAGGAGGAGGTGGCCATCCTCTCGGCCCAGGAGCAGAGCCATCCCATAGACGGCGTCGCGGCCTGCGTCACGCTCGAAGAAGTCCTCGCCCTGCGCCGAGACGTCCGCCGGGTCCGGCTCTCGGCCGAGCTCAAGCGCTACATCATCGACATCGTCGGAGCCACCCGCAAGGCGCCCGCCGTCTCCCTGGGCGCCAGCCCGCGCGCCTCGCTGGCGCTCATGAAGGTCGCCCAGGCCGCCGCGCTGCTCGACGGCCAGGAGTTCGTCTTGCCCGAGCATATCCAAGAGATGGCCGTCTCCGTCGTCTCCCACCGGCTGATGCTCGACCCCCAAGCGCGTTTCTCGGGGGTCACGCAGCGCTCCATCGTCGAAGACATCCTCAAGACGCTGCCCGTCCCGGCTTGATGGACCGCCTGCGCTACGCCGCCCGGCGCCTGAGCTCCGGGACCCTGCACTGGATCCGCCGCCGCTTCACGCCCGCCGGCTGGCTCGTCCTGGCGGGCCTCGGCGCCTCGGCGGTCGTCGGCGTCGACACCAACCACGGCATGGCCTACCAGATCTTCACCTTCCTGCTGTCCTTGCTCGTCCTCTCGTCGGCCTGCGGCCTCTTCTTCCGGGGGCGCTTCTCGGTCCGGCGCACGCTGCCCCGCTTCGGCACGGCCGGCCAGCCGCTGCCCTACCGCCTCGAGATCCGGAACCTCGACGGACGCGCCCACCGGGGCCTGCTGCTGGGAGAAGACCTGCCCGACCCGAGGCCTTCTTTCGACGAGTTCCGAAGCGCCCCCCAGCCGGAGGCCGCGGCGCACTGGGTCGACCAGGCCTTGGGCGGCTGGCTCGACCGGGCCCTGGGCCTGAGCCGCTGGCGGCGGCTGGTCTCGGCCGCTCCCGTCGTCGAGGAGAGGGCCTTGCCGGACCTTCCCGCGCACGGCTCTTTCTCGGTGACGACCCAGCTGACGCCGGCGCGCCGCGGCCGCCTGCGGCTGACCGGCCTCACCGTGGTCAAGACCGACCCCCTGGGGCTGTTCCGGGCGCAGGTCCGCCGGCCGCAGGAGGAGTCCGCCTTGATCCTGCCCCGGCGCTATCCGGTGCCGCGGCTCGCTCTGCCCGGCCGCCGGCGCTACCAGCAAGGCGGCGTCGCCCTTTCTTCTTCGGTCGGCGACTCCCAAGAATTCGTCTCCCTGCGCGACTACCGGGCCGGAGACCCCTTGCGCCGGGTGCATTGGAAGAGCTGGGCGCGCACCGGCAAGCTCATCGTCAAGGAATATCAGGACGAGTACTTCATCCGGCACGGCCTGGTCCTAGACACCTTCGGCGCGCCGGGAGAAGCCTTCGAGGAGGCGGTCTCGACGGCGGCCTCCTTCGCCTGCTCCGTGCTGACCCAGGAATCCCTGCTCGACCTGCTCTTCGTCGGCGCGCAGGCGCACTGCGTCACGGCGGGCCGAGGCCTGGGCGGCGCCGAGAAGCTGCTCGAGGTCCTGGCCGGGGTGCAGCCCTGCGCCGACAAGCCCTTCGAGGAGCTCAGCCGCAGCGTCCTGCGCCGCCGCTCCGAGCTGAGCGGCTGCCTCATCGTCCTGCTGGGCTGGGACGACGCCCGGCGGGACTTCGTCGCGGCCCTGCGTTCGCTGTCGGTGCCCACCGTGACGGTCGTCATCGACGGCGCCGCGGCCGGGCCGCTGCCCGAAGGCGTCCACCGGCTGGAGCGGGGCAAGGTGGCCGAGGGGCTCGCGCGCCTATGAGCACGCCGCCGCTGCTGCTGGGCGCCGCCACCCTGTTCTGGGGCCACCAGGCGGGGCTCATCCCCCTGGCGGCGGCGATGGCGCTGCTGCTCGAAGGACCCCGGCTGACGGCGGCGCGCTGGCGGCTCTCGCTGATCCAGTTCAACCGGATCTCGGATTTTTGTACGGTCTTATTCTCCGTCCTTGTCCTCTACGCCTATTCGACCCGGGAGGCCACGACGGCCATCATGGCGGTCATCTCCTGGCTGCCGGTGTCCTACCTGCCGCTGCTCGCGGCGCAATTCTACAGCGTCCAAGGCAAGGTGGACATCGGAGCGCTCTTCATGTCCCGCCGCAAGATCACCGAGGGGCCTCGGCCGTCCTTCGACCTGTCCTATCCTTATTTCCTGCTCTGCCTGCTGGCCGCCAGCGCCGGCGTATCGCGGACTCCGGTCTTCTACGGGGGGCTGGTGCTGCTGTCGGCTTGGGCGCTGTGGCGAGCCAAGCCGCAGCGGACGCCTGCCTGGGCCTGGGCCGCGTTGCTGGTCTTAGCCGGCGGGCTCGGCCATGCGGGGCATCACGGCCTGCACGGCCTGCAGACCTTGCTGGAGAACAAGGCGGCTTGGCTGATCTTCGGCGGCGGCGAGGTGCCGATGGACCCGACCTGGAGCCACACGGCGATGGGGCAGGTCGGACGCTTGAAGCAGTCCGATGAGATCCTGCTCAGGGTGGAGCCGGCGCCCGGGGCTCCGCCTCCGCCGCTGCTGCGCCAAGCGAGCTTCGACCATTACCGGGCGGCGCAATGGCATGCGCGGAGCTCGGATTTCAAGCCGCTGCGGCCGCTGCTGGGGCCGGCGAGCTGGGACATCCCCCATGAAAAAGAAGGCGTCGGCCGGGTGCGGATATCGGCCTATCTGACCGGAGGCAAGGCGATCTTGCCGCTGCCCACCGGCGCGACGCGCCTTTTAAACCTTCCCGCGGCGGGCGTGAGGCGCAGCCGCCTGGGGGCGGTGCAGGTGGAAGAGGGTCCGGGCCTGGCGGTCTATAGAGCAGAGTTCGCGCCGGCTTCCTCCGGCGACGCGCCCCCGGCGAAAGACGACCTGGCGCTGCCGGCGGGCGAGAGACCTTTACTGCTGAAGCTGGCCAAGCAGCTGCGCCTGGACCCGAAACGCCCGCAAGAGGCGAAGGTCTCCGTCGCGCGCTTTTTCGAAGAGGGCTTCCGCTATTCTTTGTTCCAAGAAGCCGGAAAGATCGGAGCGAGCCCGCTGGCGGATTTCTTGGTGACGACGCGTTCGGGCCACTGCGAGTTCTTCGCGACGGCCACGGTCTTGATCCTGCGCGCGGGCGGCATCCCGGCCCGCTACGCGACGGGGTTCTCGGTGCAGGAGGCCAGCCGCCTGGAACGCTCGTACGTGGTCCGCCAACGTCATGCCCATGCTTGGACGCTGGTCTACGCGGATGGGGTTTGGCGGGACTTGGACACGACGCCTTCGGGCTGGGGCGGCTTGGAGGCGGAGCGGGCGTCCTTCCTGCAGCCCTTGCGCGACGTTTGGGCCTGGGCGTCCTTCAAGTTCTCGCGCTGGCGCTGGAAGGAGCCGGAGACGGCGGGGCGCAAGCCTTATCTCTGGCTGCTGGTGCCGGTGCTGTTGGCGATGATCTGGAAGCTGGCGCGGGAGCTCAAGGCCGACCGGGGCCGGGCAGGGGAGAGACCGGGGAAGGCGCGGGAGCCTTCGCCGGGGCAGGACTCGGAATTCTACCGTATCGAAGCGGCCTTGGCGGCGGAGGGGCTGGGACGGCGGCCGGCGGAAGCGCTTGCGGACTGGCTGGACCGCTTGGGGCCGGCCGCTGAAGGCTTGAGGCCGCTGGCGGCGCTGCATAACCGGTACCGGTTCGATCCGGCGGGGCTGGGTGCCAAGGAACGGCGGGAGTTGCGGGAGCTTGCTGAAGTGTGTCTGACGGAATTAAGAGGTAGCAGGGTTGATTGAGATAGGCTGACCGGGGGATGGCGAAAAGCTTATTTTACCGTTACAATTCGAGAATCAGCAAGTTTGATTGGTCGAGATGTACATATAAGCCGACTACTCGTTAGATTTCCATTTTTAAATTAGAGGAACAGAATGATTCAAGAAACCAACATCACCAACAAATTAGCCCTCGAGAGATTTTCTGCCTCGTTCGACAAAGAAGATCTAAAGCGCCTTGTTGGCATTCTTCAGCAGCGACTCGATGCGGCTGCTGAGCTGGATGTTGCGAAGTTCAAAAAGCTGAATCAGACGGATGAGGAGTTCGAAAAGAATAAAGGACTGATTCGTGAAGGGTTTCTGGTTCGTCCGACGATAACTGGTTCCAATGGGGTAGAACTCTTTGGGCTGGCAACCGATGTATTTTCTTCGCCGAATTTCCCCGAGACCATTCGCTCGGTCTATATCAATAGCTCAATAAATCTGAAGGCCGTTCATGGCTATGTGGTTTGGAATTTTGTGGAAATCTTTATTGATTTCGGCCGACCGGGGATCTTCGATTTTAACTTCATGCCTAGCGGAAGCACTCCTAACGGATCGAATGTCCGCGTGCAGGGAACAGATGCTACCTGGGTTAATGGCGTTTTTCACGAACTGCAGACGTTTATTAATGAGCGTCCTGCCCCGGCACCCTGGCTCCACAGGCATACCGTCTATGACATTCTGCTCCTGGTTCTTGGATACCCGCTTGGATTCTGGGCATGCTTCAAGGCGGCGCCCTATCTTCCAACCGTCGAAGCTGTTGGGCCCTTTCTAAGAGCAGCCCTATATCTATATATTTTCATCGCCGTGCTGATTGGGTTTCGCGCTCTATTTCACTATAGCCGCTGGGTCTTCCCTACCGTGGAATTCCGACATGAAAAGAGCCGAGCGCTGCAGCACAGGATTTTAGTTGGAGCGCTGTCGCTGAGCGTTGTCAGCTCATTGCTCTACGACATCCTCAAGGGCGTCTTTGCAAAGTGAAATCTAACCATCGGATTCTGCCGACCGCGGCTTCGTTTAATTGGACTCATATAGCCGCGGCGGCAGATCCTCAGCGTGAAGCAGAAGTGAAAAACAAATGAAAAAGCGCCTGTTTGCAGGAGTTGCAATCGGAGCGGCCGCCATGGCCGTTACTTTCGTTGCGCTCCAAGCGCGCACCGCCAAAGAGGTGAATCGACTTCGAGTGCTGGCTGGTGATCGATTCTCTCCTCCGACAGAAGCAAGGCAGGCCATCACGGTGGCTGTTTTCTACGCGCAATCGATGCTCGGCAAGATTTATGACCCGCTCATGGGGCGCTTTGGTGACCCGCTCGGGAAGGCTGGATGTGTGGTTTGTATAGATGTTCCCGTCAGGTCCTATCAGGCTGCTGGAATATCCATTCCGTTACTTTTGCGTGATGCGGCGAAAAAAAATCCTGAGTGGTTTTCGATTGGACCGAATAATCCACCTTCAAGTTCATTCTTTTATCGTCGTGTGCGAAATTATCATCCGCTCTTTCAGCATCATCCTGCGTTGCTTGCTGATACCGTTCCAAAAGTCGGCGATTGGGTCTTCTATGGAAAATTTCATATCGCCCTGGTTGTCGACGTGGGGGCAGATGGAAGTTTTAGGGTGATCGAGGCTAGCCCACTCAAGGGGCGGGTCGCTGTTAGCGAGGGGAAGTATATGGAGAAAACCTGGGGACGACCGGCATTCTTTGGGAGGCTTCGATTGGCGAATCATGGATAAACTCTGCCTAACGCAGAGCGTTTTATCCACCATGCTCCGCACAGCGGATAAAGCGCTCTACGTTATGCACACTTAGGGATCATGAGATGAGATCACCTGACACAGAGATGCGGACCTATCTCAAACGACTTGTCAATTGTTACATGAATCTCGATTGCATGGACCGCCAGCTATCCGAAATGGCCCGGTGGAAAGTAGGGGATAAGCGAAAGGCCTTTGAGCGCGGAGAAGCGTTCTTTAATTGGGCGGCCTACTCCTTATCAAGGACAATTCTTGTTGAGCTGGCCGCAATGCTCTCACCGTCAGCTGATCGGTCATTGATTGACTGGTTGGGGAAGGCGAAAGAACATGCCGAAAGTTTAAAACCAACGCGCTATAATCAGAACTCGCCAAATGAACGCGAGACGTTATCAAAGGATGCCTACAGAGCGGTGATTGATGCCCAGTTACTCCAGCTCAATTCTCATGCAATTACAAGCGATAATATTCTAAGTCATCGAAATAAGGCGATTGCGCATTTTGACAAGCCATATTTTGAAAACCCAGAACAGATTCATGAGGATTATCCCTTAAGCAAAAAGGATGTTCGCCTGCTCCTTAACGAAGTTCGAGACATTCTGAAGGATCATTATGGATATCTCTTTGAAAGTGATCTAAATATGCAGGTACAGTCTCTTTATACTCTAGATGCAGTTCTTGAGTATACGCTGGGCTTTATTCGGATGCAGGAGGATCCAGATTTGCTTGAGAAAGGCTTTGAGCCTATGAAATACTTGCCTGAATTGGAGCCCAGAATTTTCCCGCGAGGTGCATAATCATTGGATTCAGCCGCCGCGGCTATTAAGATTTTCCTCACTGCCGCGGTCGGCTGACCCTCAGCGTTCGACGCACTTACGGGAACGAGCTGGTTCAAAAGCTGGATCAAGGAGGATCTGTTGATGCCAAGGTTTGTGACAATCTCCCCTACCCATATTCCCGGCAAGAAGAGGGACGCCTGGGAAAAGATGAAGACCGGCGGATACATTGCAATCGGCTGGCTAAATCAGGAGTTAAAAGGGAAGTCGATTGCGGAGATCGAGAAGATCATTAAACAACGGGCGTTCGATAACGAAGATGCCGCAATTTCCGCCTTCCATAAATTTTTTGATTTAAAAGTTGGAGATTACGTGGCGGTCAATAATACGAATAAAGGGCTTTTTGGGGTCGGCGAAATTGTTTCTGGTTACCGGTTTTCTAAGGACGCACACGATACGGGCGCAGAAGACAAGGACGAGTTCTATTCAAATCTCCGCGATGTAAAATGGTTGCATACGGAATACGCAACCCGGAAGGAACTCATGCGTGAGAGTGAGACAAGTTGGGTGCCTTATGGAACGGTTGGAAAGATACTGCCCTCGGTTCCACCCTATATTAGACGTCTCCTCGGTGAGGAGAAACCTGCGCCGGAGCCCACGAAACTGCCAAAAATGCCGGACTGGTTAAATCCGATCGTCAGATCAATCGAGTTGCTGAGAAAGGATAAGCGCCATCAGGAGCGAGCGCATGAATCTCTAGTCGAGGATTTCCTTGTCACCCTCGGCTACAGGAAGCATGAAGATATCCGCTTTCGCCAAGGGCGAGTCGACATCACGATTTCGATCGGAGGGCGCCCCGCCGCTCTTGTAGAGGTTAAGCGAGATTGGGAATTCGACGAAGGTGGACGCGATGGCGCGGTGAAGCAAGGATACGTCTATGCGCATGAGCGCGGTATTCGGTATGTAATCGTCTCGAATGGCGACGCATATGCAATCTTCGACCGACTGAAAGGCCTCTCCTATGAATCGAACTTCGTGGGCGAATTCCGACTGACGGCGCTCGATAATGAGAGTCTTGAAGTTGTCGAAAGACTCAGGAAAGAAAATCTGGAGCGGACGAATCTCGTGGAGTTATTTCGAAACATTGGGGAAGCATTCTCTCCATCCGTAGAAGAGGAATGAAATACGCCTGTTCCCAGCCAGTGCTGTTGAATTTGGACGGCATCAAGCAAAAAGCCAAGCAGATGGGAATCCCGTATCAGACCTTCGTGTCGGAACTAATTCACCAGTACGCAGTTTGACGAATAACACCGGCTTAAACGCCAGCCTACCAGCCTAAGCCGTCTTCTTCCGCCGGCCGCTCTCGTAGATCAATGGTGCCGCGATCGCCACCGTCGAGTAAGTCCCCACCAAACTGCCGAAGACCATCGCCAGCGCGAAGTCATGGATGACCTTCCCGCCGAAAAGATACAGGACCAAGACCACCGCAAACACGTTCGCATTGGTCATCAGCGTGCGCGACAACGTCTCGTTGATCCCCGCGTTGATCACCGCCCCCAACGGCTCCCGGCGTGAATGCCGCAACCGTTCGCGCATCCGGTCGAAGATCACGATCGTATCGTTGATCGAATAGCCGGCGATCGTCAGGAAGGCCGCCACGATCACCAGATCCACCTCCTTCTGCGTGAAGGCGAAGAGCCCCGCCGTCGCCACCACGTCGTGCACCAGCGCCGCCACCCCCGCCGCGCCCCAAAGCGGGTTCGCGAACCGGAAAGCCACGTAGACCACGATCGCCAGGATAGCCAGGATGATCGCCGTCGCCGCCTGGCGCTTAAGATGGCGCCCCACGGTCGGACCCACGAACTCCTTGCGGTCGACCCGCAGCGCATTCTCCGGACCCGCCGCCTGCAGCTTCGCCAGGAAAGCCTCGATCGCGCCGGCGTCCATCGCCTCCGCGCCCTTGATCTTCACCCCGAAAGCGCTCGTGCCCGAGAAGCTCTGCACCTCCGCCTCCGGATAGCCCGCCTTGGCCACCAGGCTCCGGAAATCGGCCAAGGTCCTCGGGGAAGCATAAGTCACCTCGACGAGCGTCCCGCCCGTGAAGTCGATGCCGTAGTTGAAGCCCTTGAAGGCCACCGCGGCCAAGCTCGCCGCCAGCAGCAGGCCTGAGACCCCGAAAAACAGCGAACGCTTGCCGATCCAGTCGATCTCCGGCGTCTTGAACAGCTCGCGCGGAGACCAAGCCGCCGCGCCGCCTGCCAGCCAGGTCTGAGACATCAGCCGCGTGCCGACCGTCGCGGTGAACATGCTGATGAGGTTACCCAAGGTCAGCGTGACCGCGAAGCCCTTGATCGGGCCCGTGCCGAACTGGAACAGCAGGACGGACGCCGCCAGCACCGTCAAGTTCGAGTCCAAGATCGCGCTGGCGGACAGGTCGTAGCCCGCGTCGATCGACATGCGCAGCGATTTTCCCTTCTTGAGCTCCTCGCGTATGCGCTCCAGGATGAGGATGTTGGCGTCTACGGCCATGGCCACGTTGAGGCTGATGCCCGCGATGCCGGGCAAGGTCAAGGTCGACCCGAAATAAGCCATGAGCCCCAGCAGCATCAGCAGGTTCAAGACCAAAGCGGCGTTGGCGATCAGGCCGAACGTCGTGTAGTGCACGGCGAAAAAGATGAAGATCAGCGAGATGCCGGCGATGCACGCCGTCAGCCCGGAGCGGATGGAGTCCTCGCCCAGGCTCGGCCCGACCGTGCGCTCCTCGATGATGCGCACCGGCGCCGGCAGGGAGCCGGCCCGCAGCACGATAGCCAGGTTGCGCGCGTCTTCCATCTGGAAATTACCCTCGATGATCCCCGAGCCGCCCGAGATGCGGCCCTTGATGACGGGCGCCGAGAAGACGATGTTGTCCAGCACGATGGCCATGTTCTTGCCGACGTTGGCCGCCGTGAGGTTGGCGAAGGCCGTCGCCGCTTCCGGGCGGAAACGGAAAGCGACCACGGGCATGCCGTAATCCCCGCCGGACTCCACGCGCGCCGTCTCCAGCGCGGCGCCGGTCATCGACGCCTCGGCTTTGACGATGTAAAGGGAGTCCTCGCGGCCGGGCAGCAGGGTCGTGCCCGGCGGCAGCAGCTTGGCGGCCTCCGGGATGAGCTTGCCTTCCTTAAAAGGGGCCTTCCCCAGCTCCGAGATCAGCGAGATCGCCTTGCGCGCCGGCTCGGACTCGTCGACCATGCGGAAATCGAGCAAAGCGGTCTTGCCCACCAGCTCCTTGGCCGCCGCGGAATTGGTGATGCCCGGCAGCTGGACGACGATCCAGCGGTCGCCTTGGCGGGCCACCAGCGGCTCGGCGACGCCGAACTGGTCCACGCGCGTGCGGATGATCTCGATAGCCTGGCTGACGGCCTCGCTCGGCGTCATCTTCGGAGGCAGCTTGTCGACCTCGACTTCCATCAGAAGATGCGTGCCGCCCTTGAGGTCCAAGCCCAGGTTGAGCAGCCACTTCGGGCGCAGGCGGGAGGCCTCCAGCTGGTCGCGCTCCGCGGGGTCGAGCGCGTACCAGTTGATGGACGGGTAGAGGAACATCAGGCTCATCCCGATCAGGACGACCATGCCCAGCCACTTCAGCTGCAGTCTGCTCATCAAGCCTCCCCCGTCAAATCTCGCGCCGGT
Organism: uncultured Elusimicrobia bacterium; assembly: GCA_964510095.1. Lineage (GTDB taxonomy): Bacteria > Elusimicrobiota > Elusimicrobia > UBA1565 > UBA9628 > JBBTLF01. Next base: position 12,418 of record CAZEAE010000021.1, read on the forward strand.
CCGAGGAGATAATGCCATAAAAACCGGGCTTCGTCACGCCCATCACGGCTAGTCTCGACGGCGCTTTTTCGAAGTGAAGCGGTCGTAGAACTTGGGCTTGGCGTTGGGGTCGGATTTCGGCTTGGCCCCCCGGTCGAACTTGGGCTTGGGCGCGTCGGACTTGGGCTTGGGCTTCCAGTCGGCCGCGGGCTTGCCCTTGGTCTCATAGCGCGTCTGGTTCGGGTCGAACTTAGGCTTGCTCGGGTCATATCGCTTCTTGCTCGGGTCGAAGCGCGCCTTCGTCGGATCGAACTTCGGCTTGCTGGGATCGTACTTGGGCTTGGACGGGTCGAAGCGCTTCTTGCCCGGCTCGAACTTGGGTTTGGCCCAAGCCTCGGCCTTGCCCTTATAGCGCGGCTTGTTCGGGTTGAAGCGGGACTTGGGGTTGGGGTCGAACTTCGGCTTGCTCGGGTCGTAGCGGGGCGCCGCCGGGGCCGCTTTGGCGCCGGGGATGGACAAGTCGAGCTCGCCCTTGCCCTCATTGACGCCGTCGAGCTGGACCTTGACCTTGCTGCCCAGAGGGGCGCTGACGCCGCGCACCAGGCCCGAGGAGCCGAAATCCTTGAGCGTGACGAAGAGGCCGAAGCCGGCCGTGCCCGAGACCACGCCCTCGAACACCTCGCCCACGCGCTTCTTCAAGAGCTCGGCGCGCAGGATGTCGACCGAGCGGCGCTCGGCGTCGGCGGCCACGCGCTCGCGCTGTGAGCAGTGCAGGCCCAGCTCCTTGAGGCCGGCGCCCAAGGGCTCGCCGGGGCGCTCTTCCAGCACGGCCTTGATGGCGCGATGGGTGACCAGGTCGGGGTAGCGGCGGATCGGCGACGTGAAGTGGCAGTACGCTTCCGAAGCCAGGCCGAAGTGGCCGCCCGGCATGTGCGAATAGCTGGCCTGCTTGAGGCTGCGCATCACCAGCATGTTGATGGTCTCTTCCATCGGGTGCGCCAGGGCTTTTTGGAGGATGATCTGCATGGCCGTCGAAGGGCTGGCGGCCAAAGACGTGGGCACGAAGCAGCCCATCTTCTTGAGCTCGTTGCCCAGGATCTCGAGCTTCCTGGCATCGGGGTCGGGATGGATGCGGCTGAGGAAAGGGACGCGCTTCTTGAGGAGCGTGCGGGCCACCGTCTCGTTGGCCAGGAGCATGAACTCCTCGATCAAGCGGTGGCTGCCCAGGCGCGGGCGCTTGATGACGTCCAAGGGCCGCCCGTCGGGCCCCACGCGGACCTTGTACTCCGGGTTGGTCATGTCCAGCGCGCCGCGGTTCATGCGCTGGCGGGTCAAAGCCCGGCAGAGGGTCCACATCCTCAAAACGGTCTCGCCCACCTGGGGGTCGACGTTGGGCACGCTCTTGCCGTTGATGAGCGCCTGGACTTCCTCGTACGTGAAGCGGCGGCGGCTCTTGATGACCGAGACCTTGAGCTCGCTGTCGCGCACCTTGCCCGCGGCGTCGACGTCCATGAAGCAGGACACGGTCAGGCGCTCGACGTCCGGCATCAGGCTGCAGAGGGAGTCCGAGAGGTTGGGCGGCAGCATCGGCACGACGCGGTCGGCCAGATAGATCGAGGTGGCGCGGCCCGCGGCTTCGCCGTCCAAGGCCGTGCCCTTCTTGACGTAATGGGACACATCGGCGATGTGCACGCCCAGGCGCATGATGTGCGGGTTGACGACTTCAAGGGAGACGGCGTCGTCGAAATCCTTGGCGTCGGCCCCGTCGATGGTGAAGACGGCCGCGTTTCGCAGGTCGAGCCGGCCCTCCCACATCTCGGGCGGCACGGCGTCGGGGAAGGCGCGGCTTTCCTCCAAAACCTCCTTGGGGAAGGCCTCGGGCAGGTCGCGGGTGCGCAGCACCGCGCGCATGCGCACGCCGGCCTCGCCGGGCATGCCCAGCGCCTCGCTGACCTGGCCGCCGGCGGCTTCTTTCAGGGTGGGCCACTGCGTGATGGTGACGACGACGACCTCGCCGTCGCGAGGCTTGATATCGTTAAGGAATCCAAGGACGCGGATGGCGTCGCGCTCGTCGGCTTCCTCGGGGATGGCGATCCAGCGCTCGGCGCGCTGGCGCAGGACGCCGGTGATGCTCAGGCGCGCGCGCTGCAGCACCTTGACGATCTCGCCGGCGGGGCGGCCCTTGTCGCCGGGAGTGACGCGGGCCTGGACGCGGTCGCCGTCCATGGCCAGGCGCAGGGACGGCCCGCGCAGCATCAGGTCCTCTTGGCCGGGCTTCTCAGCGAGCAGGAAGGCGAAATTGCCGTGGTGCTGGACCTTGCCTTCGTGGAGCTTCTCCGGTTGAGCCATCCGTCATTATCGCATTTATGACGGCTTGAAGAAGGCGGGGATGGCGCGGTAGAAGGCGGCGATGGAGTCCGTGGGCCCGTTCTCGAACTGCTTGAAGACCTTGGCGAAGGGGAAGGCGGCGTTCTTCTCGTCGAAGCGGATCGCCCAGCGGCCGTCCGTCTCGTCCCAGCGGCCGCCGAAGCGCCGCCGGATGCATTCGCCCAAGTATGAGCCGAAGACGCCGACCAGGGAGTCCTTGAATTCAGGGTCTATCCCGCCGCGCAGCCGTTCTATATAACCGTCGAGCCAGACGACGGACTTCTCGTCGTAGCCGAGCGTGACGCCGCACTGCTCGGAGATGGTCTTGATCGCCAGCTCGGCGTTGTGCGCGAACTTCTCCGGCATCGTGGGTTCGGCCATGGGAAGCTAAATATAGCATAGGCCGAATAGCCCGTCATTATCTCCCTTTCGGCCTATGCGCGGGCCAGGGGATTCATTCCATAATAGACTGTGCCGCATAAGACGCCTGCTTTCGTCATAGCGCTCGGGCTGGCCCTCGCCGCGCTGCCGGCCGCGGCGGCGCAGGTCAAGGTCATCGCGCTGAGCGCGCCCGCCGTCAGCCGGGTCCTGCCGGCTTTCGTCGCGCCGACCCTGGCGCTTTCTCCGACCCTGCCGCTCTTGCAGTCTCCGCTGGTCAGCCCCGCCGCCCTGCCGGCCGCCCCGCAAGCGGTCCCAGCCCCGCCCCAGGCGATGGCCTCGCTGAGCGGGCTTTTCGACCGGCTCGCGGCCCCCCCCGCCGCCGGGCCGGAGCCGGGCGCGGCCGGGACCCTCGACGAGTTCTACTCCGGCCCGCAGCCGAGTCCCGCCGCCGAGACCGTCGTCGCGACGGAAGCCGGCTTCCTGGAGGATATCCAGCGCCTGGCTTTTGATTTCTTCTGGGAGAACACCGACCCCAAGACCGGGCTGACGAAGGACCGCGCCGCCAATTTCGAGAGCACGGACGCCCACCGCGCCGCCTCCATCGCCGCCTCCGGCTTCGCGCTGACGGCGCTGGGCATCGCCGAGCAGCGCGGCTGGATCACGCGCCGGCAGGCCTACGAGCGCGCGCTGGGCACGCTGCGGTCCTTTCGCGACGTCCTGCCCCATAACCATGGCTGGTTCTACCACTTCATGGATGTGAAGACCGGCCGGCCGATGCCGCATTCGGAGGTCTCCTCAATCGACACCGCCCTGCTGCTGGCCGGCGCGCTGTCCATCGGAGAGCATTTCAAAGGCACCGAGGTGGAAGCGCTGGCGCAGGACCTCTACCGCCGCGTGGATTTCCCTTGGATGATGACCGACGGCGGCGCCAAGCCCCAGGAACGGACGCTGAGCATGGGCTGGACCCCGGAGCGGGGCTTTTTGAAAGACCGGTGGGACCACTACAGCGAGAGCATGATCCTGCTGATCCTGGGCTTGGGCTCGCCCACGCATCCGCTGCCGCCGGAGGTCTGGGAGAAGGTCAAGCGTCCCCGGGCCTCCTACGGGGGCCATGAGAGCCTGGCGTCCGGGCCGCTGTTCACGCGGCAGTATTCGCATGCCTGGATCGACTTCCGGGGCCTGCACGACGGCCACGCCGACTACTTCGAGGATTCCGTGGCGGCCACGCTGGCCAACCGCCGATTCACGATCGACCGCATGAACGAGTATGCGACCTACTCCCCGGACCGCTGGGGCCTGACGGCCTCCGACGGGCCCGACGGCTACCGCGCCTACAGCGCCCCGCCCGGACGCGCCGAGCATGACGGCACGATCGCGCCGACTGCGGCCGGCGGGTCGATCGTCTTCACGCCGGAGCTATCCATCAGGGCTCTGCGCGGCTTCAAGGACGCCTTCGGCGGCAAGCTTTGGGGGCGCTACGGATTTTCCGACGCCTTCAACACCGATCCCCGCTGGAAGGAGCGCTTCAACGCCCCGGGGATGTGGCGCTCTCCCGATGTCCTGGGCATCGACCAGGGCGCCATCCTCGTGATGATCGAGAACCTGCGCTCCGGGCTGGTCTGGAGGGGCATGATGCGCTCGCCTTTCGTGCGCCGCGGGCTGGAGCGGGCGGGGTTCTCGAAAAAGAAAGAGGGGGCTCAGTCTCCGTAGCGCGTGCGGGCGCGCTCGATGAAGACGGTCTTCTTCGCCTCGTCGATGCTGTAGAGGATGCGGTCCTGATAGGTCAGGCGACCGGAATAGCTTCCGGAGAGGTCCCCTAGGAGCTTCTTGCCCGAATAAGGCTCGCAAGCGATCACCCGGACCAGGATATCGCGCAGCTTGGCTTTCAATTTGGGAGTCAGCCGGTCGATATCCTTGCGCGCCTCGCGGGTGATGCGGACCTCGTAGGGCACCTCAGGCGCCGAAGACGTCTTCCAAGGAGGAGGTGCGGCCGGCCGCGATGTCTTTCTTGGCGCGGCGGACGCCTTTCAAGACCTCCTTGGTCGAGAGGAGCTCGAGCGTCTCGACGAGGCTCTCGAAGTCTTCCTTCGACAACAGCACGGCCTCGCCGGCCCGGGAGGTGATGTGGTAGGTGTGATGGGCTTCGGACGCGTCTTTGATAAGACTGAAGAGCGCCGCGCGCGCGCTCGTCGCGGTGATCGTCTTCATGATCGCTCCCACATGTACATATTGTGGTACATGAAGGCGGTTTCGTCAAGGGGAAGACTGTCCAAGTTCACGGGGTTTTGCGTGAACTCTCGGGGCGCTGGTGACAGGGATGAAGTACCCTTGGCGACAAGTGTTAGGGTCGGGGATGCAGTGCGGTCGGCGGCATTGGGGCTTATGTCGTTGGTGGTTCGGCCACACTTGCACAGCCCCGCAGGATGGTGCGCCGGCATGTCGATCGCCGGGCCGGCCTGATCGGCCGGACGGCTGCCGAAGGCCTGCTCAGCGCGAGAGCAAGGCCGCGGTCAGCGTCTGGAACGCCAGGGTGCAGAGCTCCTCGTCATCGAGGCTGCGCTCGTCCTCGCTCATGGCGCGGTTGGCGGCGACCCGCGCCGTCAGCTCCTTGATGGCCGCGGGCCGCGCACCCTCGAGGCGCTTCGCAAAATCCGCGAAGACGTCCGCGCGGCGCAAGGCCTTGACCGCATGCCCGGCCAGGATCGGATGCGTGCCCTCCCAGATCTCGTTGACGATGGAGTCCTGGGACAAGCGCGGCATCACCGTGAAATCCTCCAGGATGCCGTGCCCTCCGATCAAAAGCTGCGTCTGGCGGATGACGGCCGTCGCCCGCTTGGACACTTCGATCTTAAGAAGCGGCACCAAGGCTTGGGCCGCCGGCTCGTCCTTGTCCATCGCCGACACGCCCTCGAAGAAGGCCAGCAGGCAGGCGTCCTTCTCCAGCTCGAGCTCCGCCAAGGTCCGCGCCACCGACGGGATCGTCTCGATGCGCCGCCCGTAGGCTTCCCGCATCTTCGCGAAAGCCTTGGCCTCCAGCACGCAGCGCCCGATGAAGCCCAGCGCCGCCGCCGCCACGTGGATGCGAGACACCCCCAGCAGGCGGCTCAAAAGCACCATGCCCTGGCTGCCGCGGCCGATGAGCTCGGCGCGGACGTCTTTATATTCTATCTCGGCGGTGCCCTTCCCCTTCGTGCCGCAGATCTCCTTGAGCTTGTCGAGATGGTGGCCGTTGAGCTTGCCGTCCTCCAGGCGGTGGTAGACGAGGAAGAGGCCCACCACCTGCGTGCCCGAAAGCTTCGCCGTCGTCGCCCAGATATTCCCAGGATTGGAGCAGAACCACTTGAGCCCGTTCAAAAGCCACGCGCCGTCGGCCTGCAGGGCCGCCGTCGTCAGGTTCGCCCCGACGTTGCTGCCGCCTTGGCGCTCCGTGATCTGCTGGCCCGCCGGAAGCGCGTTCTCCGGGTCGACGCTCTTGAGGACCGGCAGGGCCCGCGCCTTCTGCGCCTCGGTGCCCGAGCGCTCCAGCAGGCGTATCAGGCCCTCGTTCATCGCCGTCGGGCAGGTGATCCCCCCCTCGCCGTTATGGTTGGCTAGGACGCAGACCGCCATCCGCGCCGGGAAAGACAAAGGCTCGTCGTAAAGGCGCCGCGCCAAGATGCTGCGCGCCTCTTTCTGCTCGGCGCAGTAGGCCACGCTCTCGTCCTTGCCCAGCCGCGGCAGGTTCTCGGGGCGATGGGCCTTCTCGACGAGCGCCCCCAGCTTGCCGCCGCAGACCGGCCCGAAGGCCGCTAAGGCCTTGAGCTCGCGTGCCCGGTCACCCTCGGGCAGCAGCGGGGCCAGCGTCCTCTCCAGCAAGGGATCGGCGGCCCAAAAGTCGACGCCGCTGGCGCCTTTGTAGTTGAGGATCGGGTCGAGGGCCTGGTCCATGATCAAGCCGGGAGCAACAGAGTGGCCACCGCGTAGCAGGCGATCGCCTCGCCGCGGCCGATGGACTCCAGGCCCTCATGGGTCTTGGCCTTGAGGTTGACCCTCTCGATGGGGATGCAGAAGATCTGCGCCAGGGAAGCCTTCATCGCCTCGTAATGCCCCTTGAGCTTCGGCTCTTCTGCCACCAGCGTCAGGTCCAGGTTCGACAGCGTGCCGCCCGCCGTGATCAGCTTGGCCAGGACCGCCGCGATGATGTCCTTGCTGGCGATGCCCTTGATCTTCGGGTTCTCCGGCGGGAAGAGCAGGCCGATCTCGCCGCCGCCGATGGCGCCCAAGACCGCGTCTCCGGCCGCATGCAGCACGGCGTCGCCGTCGGAATGGCCGAGCAGGCCCTTGGAGTGCGGCACCTTGACGCCGCCCAGCCACAGCTCCCGGCCCGCCACGAGCTTATGGATGTCGAAGCCGAAACCCACCGCCATGCGCCTGCGGCCTCCGCGCCTTTCCTCGAGCAATGCTTCGGCCATGATAAGATCCTCGGGTGTCGTGATTTTGAAGTTCTCGTAGGTGGACGGCACGATCTTGACCTTGTGGCCGGATTTCTCCACCAGCTGGCTCTCGTCGGTGGCGTCCTTCTCGTCCGGGAAGCGGCTCAAGGCCTCTTCCAGGATGTCGCGCCGGTAGCATTGCGGCGTTTGCGCCGCCCAGAAAGCCGACCGGGCCGGCGTGCCCGAGATCCAAAGCTGCTTGCTGGTCACCTTCTTGAGCGTGTCTTTGACCGGCACGGCCGGAAGCGCCGCGCCGGACTCATAGGCCTCGTCCATGCAGGAGCGGATCAAGGAGGGCGTCACCAGCGGGCGCGCGCCGTCATGGATGGCCACCACCTCGATGTCCTCGGGGATCTCCTTGAAGCCGTTGCGCACCGAGCCCATCCGGGTCGCGCCGCCCTCCACGACCGTCACCCGCGCCGACGAAAGCCGGGCGCCGTGGGCCTTGACGTTCTCGGGAGACATCACGAGCACGACCCGCTCGATCTCCTCGACGGCAAGGAACATCTCCAGCGACCATTCGGCCACCGTCTTGCCGCCCAGCGGCAGGAACTGCTTGGGCCGCCCCATGCGGGTGCCGGAGCCCGCCGCGACGATGATGGCCGCCGACTTCACTTACTTCTCGCCGCGCGCCTTGCCGAAGATCATGCGGCCCGCCGAAGTCTGAAGGATGGAGGTCACCACCACCTCGATGCGCTTGCCGATGAAGCGGCGGCCTTCCTCGACGACGACCATCGTGCCGTCGTCCAGGTAGCCGATGCCCTGCTCGCGCTCCTTGCCCTCCTTCATGACATAGAGGGCCATCGCCTCGCCGGGAAGCACCACGGCCTTGAGCGCCGTGCTCAGGTCGTTGACGTTGAGGCAGGCGACGCCTTCCAGCGCCGCTATCTTATTGAGGTTGAAATCCGTGGTCAGGACCTTCGCGCCCATATCCCGGGCCAGGCGGACGACCTTGCCGTCGACCTCCAGGATATCGGGGATGTCCTTGTCGAGGATGCGCAGCGGGATGTCCTTGTTCTCCTGCAGGCGGGCCAGGACGTCCAGGCCGCGGCGGCCGCGCGCGCGCTTGAGCGCGTCGGGGGAGTCGGCCAGGTGGTGCAGCTCGTTGAGCACGAAGCGCGGCACGATGATCGTGCCCGACAAGAACTTCGTGTCGCAGATGTCCATGACGCGGCCGTCGATGATGGCGCTGGTGTCGATGACCTTCATGTCGGCGCCGCGGCGCTTGCCCATCTTGAGGATGTCCTTGTCCAGGTCGTCGAGCTCGGGGCCCTTGCGGATGGCCACGATCATCCCCAGTATGCCGAAGGCGAAGTAGCGCAGGGCGGCGTATTTGCCCCAGGCGGCGTAGAGGGTGTCGTTGCCCACCTGGAAGACGGTGTAGTCGACGAGCTTGGCCACGATGATGCCGAACGACGTCCCCAGCACCCCCGAGATGATGGTCAGCAGGTTCACGCCCTCGATGATCATCTCGACGGCGACGATGACGGCCCCCACGGCGGCTCCCAGGCCGACGCCCTTGAGGGTGGGCGTGATCTGGAAGTAGACGATGGCGGGACAAGATAGGATGATGAACAGCCGGAACAACCATATGCTCATGAAAGACTCCTTGCGTTTGAGGATTATAGACGGCTATCCGCGGGAACCCGCGTAAATCACGACTCGATCTCTTTGAAAAGAAAAGCTTCCGCCTCGCGCAGGTCGCAGGCGCCGGCCAGCTCCAGCCCCAAGCCGCGGGGCAAGTCCTTGATGGAACGCTTGGGCACCACCGCTTTCTTGAACCCCGCCTTGGCGGCTTCTTTCAAGCGCAGCTCCAGGTTCGGCACCCGGCTGACCTCGCCCAGGAGGCCGACCTCGCCCAACATCACCCAGTCCGCCGGCAGAGCCGCGTCGCGCGCGGAGCTGGCCACCGCCATGCAGGCGGCCAGGTCCAAAGCGGGGTCCTTGAGCTTGAGGCCGCCGGCCAGGCTGACGAAGACGTCGCGCTCCTCGAGGCGCAGGCGCAGGTGCTTCTCCATGGCGGCCAAGAGGACGAGCACGCGGTTGAGGTCCAGGCCGGTGGCCATCCGCCGCGGCAGCGGGTATTTGGTGTGGACCACCAGGGACTGCACCTCGACGAGCATCGGGCGCGAGCCTTCCAGCGTCACCGACAGCGTCCGTCCCGCCTGAGGCCGCTTGTCGCGGCCCTCGATGAAGAATTCCGCCGCGTCCGCGACCTCCTTGAGGCCGGCTTCCCCCATCTCGAAGAGCCCCAGCTCGTCGGTCGGGCCGAAGCGGTTCTTCTGGGCGCGCAGGACGCGCAAAAGGTCGTGACGCTCGGTGTCGAAATAGAGCACGGTGTCGACGATATGCTCGAGCACCTTGGGGCCGGCCAGCGCCCCGTCCTTGGTGACGTGGCCCAGCAGGAAGACCACGATATCCGAGCCCTTGGCGACGCGCAGGAGCTCGGCGGCGCTCTCGCGGACCTGGGCGACCGAACCGGGGCTGGAAGACAGCTCCGGGTGATAGACCGTCTGCACCGAGTCCAGGATGACCGCCCAGGGCTTGAGCTTGTCGATCATGCCCAGGATCTTCGCAAGGTTCGTCTCTGAAAGGAGGTAGAGCGATTCGCTGGAGAGCCCCAAGCGCTTGGCGCGGGCGGAGACCTGCTTGAGCGACTCCTCGCCCGAGACATAGAGCACCAGGCGCGGCGGCACGGCCAGCCTGGCCGCGGCCTGCAGCATCAAGGTGGATTTGCCGATCCCCGGAGGCCCCGCCAGCAGCACGACCTGCCCGGCCACCAGGCCGCCTCCGAGCAGGCGGTCGAGCTCGGGCAGGGAGGTGACGACGCGGGTCTCGCTCTCGGTCTTGACGTCCTTGAGCGCCACCGCCTCCGAGGAGAAGTCCGTCATCATGCGCGCCGGCGCGCCCGAGAGGCCGGCGCCTTTGCCCTCGACGACCTCCTCGACCATCGTGTTCCAGGCCGAGCAGTCCGGGCACTGCCCCATGGGCTTGGGCGCGCTGCAGCCGCAGTCCTGGCAGCGGAAGATCGTCTTGAGGCGCGCCATGATCACTTCTTGCTGCGGCCTTTGGACCCGGCGGCGCCGAAGGAGACCATGCCGAAGAGATAGGCCACGTCGGTGTCCTCGAAGCTCACGTTCAGCCAGGTCTGGTAGCGCTTGACCTCTTGGAGGTCCTCGACGCGGCCGCCGAGGCCCAGGAAGCGGTTGATGCGCGCCATGAAGCCGAGGTCGTAATGCGGATGGGTGAACTTGCGGCCCTCGATCGTGCGGTTGCGGCCGAAATCGTAGCCTTGGGCCAGCACGCTGAAGCGGCGGCCGAAGGAGTGGTTCTGGAACGGCGTATAGGTCACGCGCGCGCCTCCGCCGGAGCGGATGACGCCGACCGCCACGTCCAGCGGACCTTTTTCCCAGCCCAGCAAGCCGTCGACCCTGTTCTTCTGCGAGTAGTCCGTGCCCCGGTCCTGGTCGGAGACGTTGGCCATGTTCGAGGCGCCCACGTAATAGTAGCGTCCGTCGCGAGGATAGATCTTGAGGCCGAGGTCGGCGTGCGAGGTGCGGATGGCATGCTCGTAGCGCCAGTCATAGTTCCAGTAGACCCGGAACTGGGTGATGCGGCCGAACACGTCCTTGGCGGTGCCGGCCGCCTCTTTGACGGAGGCGATGGTCTCCTTGACGTCGGCCTTCACCTTTTCGTCGTGCAGCAAGGCGCCGACGGCGCCCTTGTCGGTGGCCAGGCCCGCCATCATCTGATTGCTCTTGGCCAGCAGGTTGTCGAGCTTCTCGGTGATGCCGTCGGCCCGGGCCATGGCCTTCTGGAGGTCGGGCTTGGTGGTCTCGATCAGGTCGTTGAGGTTGGCGGTCATCTCCCGGACGTTGGCGACCGTGTCCTTCAGGTTATGCGTCAAGGAGCCGCGGGGGCCCTCGGCGTTGAGGTCGTTGAGCATGGCCGTCAGGCTGTTGAGGGCCTTGGTCAGGGATTTCTCGATGGAGACGGGGTCGGTGCCTTGGACGGTGTCGCCGTCCTTCCAGATGCCCGCGGAGCGGTGGCCCTGCTCGACCTGCAGGTACTTCGAGCCGATGATGCCCGTAGACCCCACCGTGAACTCGGCGTCCTTGAAGATGTCGACGTCCTTGCGGACGCTGATCACGACGCGGGCCCGGCTGTCCAGGAGCTTGATGTCCCGGACCTGGCCGACCTCGACGCCGGAGAGCTTGACCGGGGCGTCCTTCGCCAGATTGGCGACGTCGCCGAACTCGACGTTGAGCACGTAGCGCTTCTCGAAGGTGAAGTTGCCCAGCAGGAAGATCGCGGTCGCCAGCAAGGCCAGGCCGCCCAGCACGAAGGCTCCCACCTTCGTCTCGAGCGACATCAGGCCTCACCCTTCTGAGTCTCGGCGGCCTCGGGCTCGTATTCCTTGAGCTTCATCTTGATGGGGCCATGGCTGAGGCCGTCGACGAACTGGCGGACATAGGGGTTGTTGCTGATCTTGATGACCTCGGGATGGGCGACGGCCAGGACCTTGCCCTCGTGGAACATGGCCATCCGGCTGGCGATCTTATAGGCCGACCTCATATCATGGGTCACGACGATCGAAGTGACCTTCAATTTCCCTTGTAAATCCAGGATAAGGTCATTGATCACATCGGACATGATGGGATCGAGACCCGTGGTGGGCTCATCATACAAAATATACGAAGGCTCCGCCGCGATGGCGCGCGCCAGGGCCACGCGCTTCTTCATGCCGCCGGAAAGCTCCGAAGGCTTGAAATCCTCGATGTCCTTGAGGCCGACCAAGGCCAGCTTGTCTCGAGCGATCTCGCGGTAGCGGCCGGCCGGGATGTCGGTCAGATAGCGCAGGCCGAAGGTGACGTTCTCCCAGACGCTCAACGAGTCGAAGAGCGCCGCCTCCTGGAAGAGGTAGCCGAAGCGCCGGCGGTAGGCGGCGATGTCGGCCTCCTTCCTGAGCCGGGTGATGTCCATGCCGTCGACCGTGATCGCGCCCTCGTCGGGCCGCACCAGGCCTATGACGGACTTGAGGAACGTGCTCTTGCCGCAGCCGGAGCCCCCGATGATGGCCAAGGTCTCGCCGTCCTCGACCAAAAGATCGATGCCGCGCAGGATGGGCCGCTTGCCGTAGCTCTTCTTGACCCCGGAGGCGTCGATCATGTGATGCCCAGCGCCACCAGGATGGCGGTCACGAAGTAGTCCATGATGAGCACGGAGGCCATGCTGATGACGACCGCCGCCGTCGTGGATTTGCCCACGCCCTCGGCGCCGCCCGTGGTGGTCACGCCCTTGAAGCAGCAGATGAAGGCGATGACGGTGGCAAAGACGAAGCTCTTGGTGAAGCCGTGCACGAAATGGCGGATCTCCATGTTGTTGAAGATGTCCGACCAATAGACGCTGGTCGGGATGCCCAGCTTGTACTTAGCCACGACCCAGCCGCCGAAGACGCCGATGAAGTCCGAGAAGACGGTCAAGACCGGCAGGGTCAGGACGAAGGCCAAGACCCGGGGGATGACGAGATAGCGTATCGGGTCGGTGCCCAGGGTATACAAGGCGTCGATCTGGTCGGTGACCTTCATCGTGCCGAGCTCGGCGGCGATGGCGGCGCCGGCGCGCCCCGACACGACCAAGGACGTCATCACGGGGCCCAGCTCCATGACGATCGAGAAGCTCACGACCGTGCCGACGAAGAGCGGCTCGTTGAAGAAGTGCTTGGAGGAGGCTCCGGTCTGCAGGGCCAGCACCATGCCGGTGAAGAACATCGTCATGCCGGTGACCGGCAGGGACTCGACGCCGATGCGCACCATCTGGATGAGCACCTGGCGCCACTCGATGCGCGAGCGCAGGCCCCAGACCGCGGCGGAACGCACCATGAAGGCCAGCTGGCCGGCCTGCTCGGACATGTCCAGCAGCGCCTCGCCCACGAAAGAGACCGGCCTCATGAGAGATAGACCCGCGGCACCCGGCTGGAGAGGCTCGTCGTGACCTCGTAAGGGATCGTCCCCAGCGTCTTGGCGAGCTCCTCGACCGGCAGCTGCTCTCGGCCCTGGCGCCCGATGAGGACCACGTCGTCGCCGACGCGGGCTTCCGGGACGGCGCTGACGTCGAGCATCATCATGTCCATCGTGATCTTGCCGACGATGGGACAGCGGCGGCCGCCGAGGAGCGCGCTGCCTTTATCCGAAAGCCGGCGCGGGACCCCGTCGGCGTAGCCCACGGGCACGGTGGCGATGCGAGACGGCCTGCGCGCGCGGTAAGCCGCGCCGTAGCTGATCGGAGCGCCGGCCGGGACCGTCTTAAGGAAAACGACCTTCGTCTTCAGCGTGAGGATCGGGGAGAATCCGGGATAAAGCCCGTAGAGGGCCAGGCCGGGGCGCACCAGGTCCAGGCGCGAAGCGGGCAGACGCAGGGCCGCCGCGGAGTTGGCCGCATGGCGCAGGGGCACCCGCAGGCCGGCCCGGGCGACCGCCGAGAGCGCGCCGCGGAAGAGCGCGAGCTGCCGGCGCGTGAAAGCCGGATCGGAGTCGGCGCAGGACAGATGGGTGTAGATGCCCTCGACCCGGACCGCTTTCTCGCCGCGCAGATACTCCAAGGTCTGCAGGGCCGTCTTGGGGGTCATGCCGATGCGCCCCATCCCCGTGTCGATCTTGAGGTGGCAGGCCACGGGCCGCCCCAGGCGCCGGGCCGCGGCCGCCAGGCGGGCGGCGGCCTCGAAGGAGGAGACCGTCGGGGTCAGGCGGTATTCCGCTCCCGCCAGGAAGCTCTCGAAGGGATACAGCGAGCCCAAAACCAGGATCGGCAGCTTGAGGCCCGCTTCGCGCAGGAGGATGCCTTCCTCGACGGAAGATACGCCCAGGCGCCGGGCCCCGGCGCGCGCCGCGGTCTTGGCGCAGGCCACCGCGCCATGGCCGTAGGCGTTGGCCTTCACGACGAAGAGCAGCTCCGTCCGGGGGGACAGCTTGGCGCGGAAACGACGGATGTTTTCAGCGAGCCGGGCTAGGTCGACCTCGGCCCAGGTGGGCCGGAAGAAGCGCCGGAGCTGTGCCATGCTATTCGGAGAACGACGTCTGCGCCTCCTCGAAGGCGGGCGCCTCGTCGGAAGGACCCTGGTCCTCGGTCTGGTTGCCGAAGCGCGTGATGCGCGCGTCGAAGGCGACGTTGCAGACGCCGGTGGGGCCCTGGCGCTGCTTGGCCACGATGATCTCGGCCTTGCCCTCCAGGGAGGGGTCGTTGCGCTTGTAGTAGGATTCGCGGTAGATGAACGCCACGAGATCGGCGTCCTGCTCCAGGGCTCCGGACTCGCGCAGGTCGGAGAGCTGCGGCCGGGTGTCGACGCGGCCCTTCTCCTCGGTCCGGCGAGAGAGCTGGGACAGGGCGATGACCGGGACGTCGAGGTCGCGGGCCAGATACTTGAGGCCGCGCGAGATCTCGGAGACCTCCTGCTGCCGGTTCTCGCTGCGAGAAGCGCCGCGCATCAGCTGCAGGTAGTCGATCACGACGAGCCCCAGCTCCTTGCCCTCATGCTTGAGCTTGGAGGAAAGCTGGCGCGAGAGCGAGCGCACGGTGAGCACCGACAGGCCCGGAGTATCGACGACGTAGAGCGGCGCCTCCGAGAAGCGGGCCGCGGCGTTGGTCAGGTCGGTCCATTTCTCCCGGCGGAAGAACCCGGTGCGGACCTCCCGGAGGTTGACGACGGCGACGCTGGAGATCAGCCGCTGCATGATGGCGTGCTTCGACATCTCCAGCGAGAAGAAAAGCACGGGCTTCTTCACGTCGAGCGCCACGTGCGAGGCGATATTGAGCGCCAGCGCGGTCTTGCCTTGGCTCGGGCGCGCGGCGATGAGGATCAGGTCGGACTTCTGGAAGCCGGTCGTCAAGGAATCCAGCGTCCGCAGGCCCGAAGGCACGCCGGTGACGGCTTCCTTGTTGGTGTGGGCGTCCTCGATCTGCTTGAGGACCTCGTGGGCCAGCGTCTTGGCGTCGACGATGCCGTGCAGGGTCTGGCGCTCGGCGACCTTGAGGATGTTGGCCTGGGCTTCGTCGAGGATGGCCTGGGCCTCCTTCGATTCCGCGTAGCAGGCCGTGACGACCGCCGTCGCCGTATGGATGAGCTCGCGCAGGATGGACTTCTCTTTCACCAGCCGGCCGTAGTATTCGACGTGGGCCGCCGTGCCGACCCGGTGGATCATCTCCGAAAGGTACTGCGTGCCGCCGACCTCGTCGAGCTGGTTGCGCTTGCGCAGCTCCTCGCCGACGATCAGCAGGTCCACGGCGCTGCCGCGGGCGTTGAGCTCCGCGATGGTGTGGAATATCTTGCGGTGGACGTCCTGGTAGAAGTCCTTCTCGACCAGGGACTCGATGGCCTTCTCGACGGCGTCGCGCTCGATGAGCATCGAGCCGAGGACGGCCATCTCGGCTTCCAAGGCCTGAGGCGGGAGCTGGGCGAGGTTCTGGGCCATGGGACTTCCTTTCCGCCGGGGACCCCCGACGGTTATTCCCGAGCGGTGACGGTGATCTTGACCTTCGCGGAGACTTCGGGCAGCAGGCGCAGCTCCACCTCATGCTCGCCGGTGGTCTTGATGGCCGCGTCGAGCCGGACCACGGATTTATCGAGCTCGAAACCGCTGGCCTTGAGGCTCTTGCTGATGTCGGCCTTGCCGACGGAGCCGAACAGCTTGCCCCCTTCGCCGGCCGGCATCGTGAACGAAAGGCTGAGGCCGACGAGCTTCTCGGCGACGGCCTTGGCCGTCTTGATCTCCTCGGAGACCTCCTTGGCGCGCTTCTCCTTGCCTTTCTCCCAGGCCTTCAGGGCGGCGGGGGTGGCCGGGACGGCCAAACGCTGAGGCAAGAGGTAATTACGGCCGAAGCCGTCCTTGACCTCCTTGACGTCGCCGGCGCGGCCGACGTTCTCGACAGTAGAGCGCAGGATGACCTTCATGAGAGCCTCCGATCAGTAAACGACGTACGGCAGCAGGGCCAGGTTGCGGGCGCGCTTGATGGCGCGGCTGAGCTGGCGCTGATGTCCGGCGCAGTTGCCGGTGATGCGGCTGGAGAGGATCTTGCCGCTGTCGGTGATGAACGTGCGCAGGATCTGGATCTGCTTGTAATCCAGGTCGCGGACCTTCTCAGCGCAGAAACGGCAGACCTTGCGGCGGACGGGGAACGGAGCGCGGCGCCGAGGGAAATCGGGCCTCTTGCCGGCGGCGGAAGCCGGAGCGGACGCGGGGCGCGCGGCGGCGGGAGCGGCCGCCTCGGGTGCCGCGGAATGCGCGGCGGTCTCTTCGTTAGACATTTAGAACGGAACCTCCTCGATAGAATCGGCATCGGCTGGCGCCGACGACTTCTGACTGTCTGTGCCGGCTCCGGCTGACGCGGACGCGGACATCGTCAAAAACTGGAGGCGGTTGGCCATGACTTCGAAAGCCTTGCGCTTGGCCCCGCCGGCCTTATCCTCATACTCCCGGCAGGTCAAGCGGCCCTCGACGACGACCGAGGCGCCCTTCTTGGCCTTCTCTTTGGAGCGATCGGCCAGCTCCCGCCAAGCGACGCAGTCGATGAAGAACACGTCGTCTTTCCACTCCCCCGTTTTCGCGTCCTTGACGCGGCGGTTGACCGCCAGGGACACGGTGAGCTTGGAGAGCCCGCTCTGCGTGACGAAGATCTCGCCGTCGCGGGTGACGCGCCCGGAAAGCACTACGAGGTTGAGCTCGGGAAGGCGGACTCCGGTAGCCATTATTGCTGGGAGGAGGAAGAGGCGGCGGCGGACGCGGCGGTCTTGGCGGCCTTGGGCTTCTTGATCTTGACGCGCATCTTGCGGTCCTGAGCGAGCACCGTCATGTTGCGCAAGATGTTCTCGGCGATGCTGAAATTATGGCTCAGCTTCTTGAGCAGCGGCGGGTTGGCCTTGTACTTGAAGTAAGTATAGACGCCCTCGCGCGCCTTGCCGATGAGATGGGTCAGCTTGCGCCGGCCCCAGATCTCGTGGCTGACGATCTCGCCGCCGTCTCCGGTGATCGTGGCCTTGGTCTTCTCCACGAACTCGACGACCTCGGGATCGGACAGGACGGGCTTCAAAATAAGTACGGTTTCGTAGATTTCCATAGAAACGAAATGATAACAAATCGCCGTCGAGCTGACAAGGGCAATCTTCGGGGCCGGCCTTGACGCTGCGCCGCCCGGCCTGTTATCCTTCCTCTGATAGATGAGACACCCCGGCCTGCTCGCCTTCGTCCTGCTCTGGGCCCTTTCGGCTCCGGCCGCCGCGCAATCATTCTCCTCCTGGTCGGCCAAGGCCCAAAAAGCGGAGAAGGCCGGCGACGCCGAGGCCGCCCGCCAAGCCTGGTCCAACGCCATCAGGCTCTGGAAGCCGGCCGACGGCAAGAAAGGCAAAGCCAAGGCCTTCGCCGCCCGCGCCGGGCTCAAGGAGAAGGCGGGAGAGGCGGACGCGGCGGTCAAGGACCTCTCGGAGGCGGTCGCCCTGGACCCCAAGGACTCGCGCCTGATCCACCGCCGCGGCCGCTTGTACCTGGACCTGGGCCGCGCCAAGCCGGCCATCACGGATTTCTACGCGGCCACCGCCCTCGACCTGACCTTCTCCGAGGCCTTCTTCGACCGGGGCCGGGCTTATGAACTGCAGGGCGACGACGGCTTCGCCCGAGAGGACTTCAAGCAAGCCTGCGGCTTGAAGCTCAAGAAAGCCTGCGACAAGGTGCGGCCCGCCAAAAAAGCCCTGCCCAAGAAGAAGCCCGCCCCCAAAGCCGCCCCGACCGAGGAGCCGGTCGAAGCGCCCCCAGCCGCCGAAAGCCCCGCGGCAGCGGCCGCCCCCGAGCCGGAGAGCGACGAGGACGAAGAAGACTCCAAGACCCCGGTCGACGCCACGGCCTGCGTCTCCGGACTGGAGGCCTGCGCGGAAGCGGCCCTGGAGTCCTTCACGGTCTGCGTCGCCAAGGTCAAGCCCTGCGAGGAGCTCCCCAAGAAAGGCTGCTGCCCCCGCGAGTGCCTACAGCGCTTCACCAAAGGCGTCGGCGAGAAGAGCGAGGCCCAGGTCTTCCGCGAGGTCTTCTCGCTCAAGAGCGACTGCTTCCGCTGAGGCGACAGCCATAATCCCGCTGTCGACGAGAGGGGGAACAATTTTCAACCCCCGCTCGTATAAGAAGTATGGAGGCCCAGACTCGCCAGAGAGCAGGCGGCCTGCGCGCTTGACAAATGACGTCTAGACGTCTATACTTCAGCATGCTCCGCGCCACCCGCAGATACGCTCCCGGCCAAGTCCGCGATGCCATAGTTCGGGTTCTAAGACTAAGCTCAGGCGGGCTCTCTATCCACCAAATCGAAGCACGCGTAAACGAAGCGATTGGCAAGACGCCCACATCCTCAATCCGATCCTATTTGCGGCTTAACACACCCAAACTCTTTGTAAGGGAAGAACGAGGCATCTATCGGGTTAAGCCGCGTCCGCTTAGTGGCGTGCAGCGAGAGGCTTCCCTTACGGACTGGGAAACGACCACCCACATTGGAGATGCGACACTGGTCCATGCCGACTGCTTCGACTGGATAGACGCCCAGCCCGACAACTCGATCCATGCGGTAGTCACCGATCCGCCCTATGGCTTATTCGAGTATTCTGCCGAACAGCAGATGAAGATGCGAAACGGAAAAGGCGGGGTCTGGAGGGTGCCTCCGTCATTCGATGGCCACGAGCGAGCACCCCTGCCCCGGTTCACCACCCTAACTGTAGAACAACTCGAAGAATTACGTTCTTTTTTCGTTGTTTGGGCAAGACTGCTGCTTCCCAAGCTTGTACCCGGAGCGAATGTCATCGTCGCCTCCAACCCACTACTCTCCTTCATCGTTTCAGACGCTCTTGCCGAAGGAGGCCTTGAGCGCCGCGGAGAGATCATTCGGCTAGTCATGACCATGCGAGGAGGAGACAGGCCCAAACATGCTCATGAAGAATTCCCCGATGTTAGCGTCATGCCTCGATCCATGTGGGAGCCCTGGGTACTCTTCAGAAAGCCGGTTGAAGGAAGAGTTCAGGACAATCTAAGAAAATGGAAGACCGGCGGGTTTCGGCGCCCTTCCAAAGAAAAACCCTTCGGCGACATCATCTGGTCGAGCCCCACCAGAAAGACTGAGCGAACCCTAGCAGCACACCCTAGCCTGAAGCCTCAGATGTTTCTTCGCCAAGTTGTACGTGGCGCACTGCCGCTAGGCGAAGGAGTGATCGTTGATCCTTTTGCCGGATCAGGCTCAACACTGGCAGCCGCAGAGGCGGTCGGCTACAAGAGCATCGGAGTAGAAAAGGATCGCCGCTATTTCGAACTCGCAAAACTTGCCATCCCGAAGCTGGCCGGCCTGCAAACCAAAGCGACTTCAGAGCTTGTAGACCCAGTTCATCCGTAGCTTCTTCACACCATCCTTGTCCAAGGTGGCGGTACGGGTCCCCAGTTCGCCCCTAGCATTCTTCCGAAAGTCCGTTACCGTAACCTTAGCCAAATAGACCTCCGCAAAGAACATCGGCTGTCGATTGATTGCAGGCTCAGTATCCCCATCAAGGCCGTAGACAAAAACACACATCCACTGATTGCGAGCGCCGTGAGTATCAACCGCACCGCCCGCTTTCCTAGTCGTCTTTATTTCGACACCCCTTTCACCTGCACGAGCCGCGTTATCCGGGTAGACGCCCCGCAACACCAAATCGGGATGCCCATTGAAATGCTGATTTTCCGTCAGAACACGCGAGTGCTTGGCTAGGCTGGCAGTCAACATGTCGGAGAGCATTCCAGACATGATCGCCGGTCGAAGCATATCATCAAGACGCTGAAGTCCTTTTCCAGCGAGATGTGAGTTTACGTCAAAAAAGAAGTCATAGACGTCCTGCATGGCAATTTTGAAATCATCCAGCCGCAACTCATATGGAAGCTTGGCGTCTTTGTTAAACTTAGACGAATCGACCAGATTTCGGGTTATTGCCATGGGGGGGCGCAAGCGCGCATATATTTTTAGCACATTTCATCGTCATAAACTGTCAATACTGCAAAAAACTCGCCCGATACATCGAATACTTGACAGAATATAACACATGACGTACACTATCCCCAACAGAAGACAGTGTTAGCTAAGGAATACCGATGAAACGCAAGAAAAAGAGCGCCAAGCGTCCGATGACGGGCGAAGTCCCCGAGGTGATGGACATCAAGGCTTTGGCGCAGTACCTCGGCATGGGCCGCTCGAAGATCTACGGCCTCATCCGACAGAAGAAAGTCCCCGCCTCGCGCATCGGCCGCCAGTACCGCTTCTCCAAGCCCCTCGTCGACGCCTGGCTCAAGGAGCGGCTGATCATGCCCTCCGCCGAGCAGCAGATCTCCCTCTTCCAGAAGCCCAAGTAAGCCCCCCGACGGTCGTCGGACGACGGACGACGAGGCCCCGACGAGGAATTTCGTTGCTTTTTTTACGGCCATGTGATATATTCTCGTCACAGAAGGGATATGGCGTCTTCGTCCCTAGGGTGTACCGGAGGTCATAAACGACCATGGCTGAAAAAGTGCAGAAGGTTGGCATCGAGCGCACGACGGGTTTCCTTTATTACATCGACAAGCAGGGCGACGTCTCCCGCGCCAAGATGGCTCGCGGCGGCAAGAAGGGCGGCAAGACCGAGAAGGTGCAGAAGGTCGGCCTGAAGAAGGAGAAGGGCTACCTCTATTACCTCGACAAGAAGGGCGATATCTCCCGCGCCAAGATGGTCAACGCGTAAAAAAAGCTCCACGGCCCCCGTCCCCGCAAGGGGGCGGGGGTTTTTCTTTTGGTCCTTTCTATGGTACAGTCTGCCCGATGCAAGACATCCTCATCGTGGGCCCCGGCGCCGTCGGCGGCCTGCTGGCGGCGAGGTGGGCGCGGGCCGGCCGGCGCGTCCTGCTCCTCGACCGCACCCAGGCCTCCGAGGCCCGCCTCGTCTCTCGCGGCCTGAGGGTCATCGACCGCGCCGGAAAGTCCCGCTCCATCCGCCGGGGACTGCTCAGCGCGCGCGCCCAAGGCCGCGCGCCGGTCTCCGCGGCCTTCTTCTGCGTCAAAGCGCAGGACACGGCGGCGGCCGTCAAGGCCGCGGCCCCCTGGGTGGGCCCCCGGACCGCCGTCGTCGGCCTGCAGAACGGCCTAGGCCATGAGCGCCGCTTGCGCCGCGCCTTCGGACCGCGCCGCACCGTGATCGGCACCTGCTATTTCGCCGCCGACCGGCCCGCCCCCTTCACCTTCGCCCACAACGGCGGCGAGGACGTCCTGCTGGCGGCCAACGCCTACAACAAGGTCGCGGCGGCGCTGGCGCAGCGCCTGCTCAAGCAGGGGCGCTGGACGGTCGGCCTGAAACGCTCCGAGGAGCGCATGCTGTGGACCAAGCTCTGCTTCAATGCCGCGGTCAACGGGCTGGGCGCCCTCTGCGCGGCGCCCAACGGACGCTTGGCTTCAGACCCGGCCCTGCGCGAGCTGGTACGCTCCGTGATCGCCGAAGCGGTCTCGATTTCCAGGAAAGCCGGCCACCCCCCGCTCTACCGCCACATGGCCGGCCTCGTCCTGAGAGGCTGCCGCAACGCCCCGCATCAGCGCAACTCCACCCTCCAGGACCTGGCCGCCGGACGCATCACCGAGACGCCGGCGATCTTCGGACCGCTGTTGTCGGCGGCCGCGCGCACCGGCGTCCCGGCGCCGCAGTTGACCGCCATCGCCGCGACGCTCAAGCGCCTCGAGAGGTCCAGGCCGAAGTGAGCGCGGTCCTCCTGGACGGCCAAGCCCTCGCCGCCGAGATGCTGGCGGCGCTGGCGCCTTCGGTCGCCGCGGCGCGCCAGGCTCGCGGCGCGGCGCCAAGGCTGGCCATCGTCTGCGGCGGCACGGACGCCTCCTCCAAAGCCTATCTGAAATCCAAGCTCAAGGCCTGCGCGTCGGCGGGCATCGAGACCGAGGTCCATGCCTGGCCGGCGGCGGGCGGACAAGGCGCGGCCCTGGGCCTGGTGGCCAACCTCGCCGTCAGGCCGGGCTTGGACGGCATCATATTGGAGCAGCCCCTGCCCGAGGGCATGGACGGCCTGGAGCTGCTGTCGCTGCTGCCCCCCAACCGCGACGTGGAAGGGGTGCACCCGCGCAACTACGGCAGATTCTTCCTGGCCAAGACGGCGCTGGAGCTCGCCGCGCCCGGCATCGTGGCGCCCTGCACCGCGGCGGCGGTGATGGCGCTGCTGGCCAAGAGCGGCGTGCCCCCCGCCGGGCGCGAAGCCGTCGTCGTGGGCCGCTCCGAGATCCTGGGGCGGCCGGCCGCGCATTTCCTGAGCGCGCTCGACGCCACCGTCACCCTCTGCCATTCCAAGACCGCCGACCTGCGCCGGCATGTCGAACGCGCCGACATCCTGGTGGCCTGCGCGGGCCGCCCCGAGCTCATCAAAGGCGACTGGATCAAGCCCGGCGCGGTCGTGCTCGACGCGGGTATGAACCCCAAGGGCAAGGCCTGGATCGGAGACGTCGAGGCGAAGGGCGCGCGCGAGCGCGCCGCCTTCCTGACGCCCGTGCCCGGCGGCGTCGGCCCCGTGACCACGGCCGTGCTGCTGGCCAACGTCGTGGCCGCGGCGCAAAGCTCCCGCCGCCCATAAAAAAAGGCCCCGCCAGGGAGATCCCTGACGGGGCCCCTCAGACTGCTGGGACTAGCGGTCGCCGCGTCCCGGGCGGTCGTGCTGCCGCTCGCGCCGCCGCTCGGCGCTCTCGCGCATATCCGCCGAGTCGTTATACACCGACAGCATGGCCACTAGACGGCCGTCGGCGCCGGAAGCGAAGATGCGCTTGCCGTTCACCGTCGCCACCGCGCCGCCGGGTCCGGTGATGGAGAACACGTCCTGCATGTACTCGACCTGGGCCGATCCAAGGACGGCGCCCGACGCGTCCTTGAGGGTGAACGCGCGGTTGCCGCCGTAGGGGGCGTCGTTCTCGACGATCGTGCCGACGACCTCGCCGTTGCAGCCCTTCACCGTGATGGTGCGCCAGTCGCCGTTGACGGCGACGGAGGCGTCGGCCACGATGTTGCCCCGGGTGTCTCTGAAGACGCGGCCGTTGCGGCCGCTGGTCTCGATGGTGCCCATGTCCTCGCCGGTCTTCCAGCGCACATCCATGGTGGAGGAGAACCAGCGCCCCTTGATCTCCGCGCCGTCAAGGCTAGGCACCGGGCAAGCGAGAGGGGGTACTGACGCTTGCGCGATGCCCACGGCCTTTCCGACGACCGCGGCGGGAGCCGCGGCCTCGCTGAGTGCGGCCTTGAACTGCTCCGAGTCCGGCAAGGGCGGCGCCTTCTCCTGCGCGGATGCGCAGAGCGGCGCCGCGATAATCACGGCGAACAACGTTTTTTTGATGCTCATACTGACCTCCTTTACGTCTTTGACTTCTAGCCATAGAGTGAGCGTTGCGAGGGCCTCGTGCAGGGGTCTTAAGGCCCAATGCCGAAAAGGTAAAGGACCTAGCAGGCTTGGCCCATCGCTTGGGACCAAAGGCCCTTCTCCCTCCCTTAAGAAACGGCCATACTGAAGCATGCGCTCATCGCTGCTGCTTGCCGCGCTGCTCTGGCCGTCCCAGGCCTGGGCGGCGCTCGTCACGGCGCGCGCGGCGCCGCTGCCGATCTCCCAGTCTCCCGTCCCGAACGTTCCGCTGACGCCGGGCCCGGCGCTGACGAGCCTTCCGGGCTCGGCGACGACGCTGGCGCCATCCTTGATCCCTGCCCTCGCCCCCCCGTCGCTCTCCCTAGACGCGCCGGAAGCGCCGCAAGCCGCTCAGGCGACAGTCGCCCCGCAAGCTTCGTTCTTCTTCAACGACCATGACGCCTCCTCGGCGTATGCCCAGGCGCTCAAGGGCTTCGTCGAACGGCACGACGAGATCTTAGTCGAGATGGCCAAGCCGGGCCGGGAGCTCTCGCTCTATCAGGCCGTCTCCGACGGCAAGCTGACCCCGGCGGCCGCCCGCAGGAAGCTCCACGTGCGCGCCGGCACCGTCGAGAGTGCGATCCTGGAGGCCGTGCACGGCACGCAGCGCGCGATGCGGGCGGAAGCCATCCACTACCCGGAGAACTCCGAGGCCCGCCGCCGCATCGACGAAGAGCTGGTGCCGAAGGCCGGCCTGCTCCTGGAGCAGGCCTACGGCGAGTTCATGGAGGACGCAGACGCCAAGGCCTCCGCCAAGACCCTGCACCGGTTCAATACCGTCATGGTGGAGGTCCACACGCTGCGCGAGGAAGCCCTGGTCGCAGACCTCTCGGCGCGGCTCCGGCAGCCCGGCTCGGTCGGAGTCGTCTTCGGCTCGTTCCACACCCAGCCCTATCAAGCGCTCAAGCGCGCGGGCTTCCGCGTGGCGCGGGAGTTCCATCCGGCGGGAAAAGACGGCGGCATGACCTTCTCGCCGATGATCAACCCCCTGCGCCGCATCCGCTTCGATAAGCCCAGCCGGAACCAAGAGCTCGAGACCAAGGAGACGCTGAGCTTCCTGCTCTTCCACTTCTTCTTGGACCCGCTCTTCCGGATGGACCGCTTCGCGGCGCGCAAGGACGAGGTGGAGTCGGCCATCCTCTCGCGGATGAGCGTGAAGGATTTCCAACGCTTGGCCGATGAAGCCAGCTCCTACGCCGCCGAGAAGGCCGACGCCGAGATCGGCGACCGCCGCATCGCCTTGCACATCCTCCGCTGGCTGGGCGAAGAAGGCTTCCTCAAGCCCGAAGAGGCCGGCTTCTTCCGGCGGCGCTGACATGATGACGCCGAGGCAGTGGATGAAGCTCGCGGGCTTGGCCGTGCTGGCGGTGTTCATCGCCGACGCTTTCCTGACCTGGCGGCAGCTCTGGCGGGCGGAGGTCTGCGTCGCCAACGCCAGCGGCGCCGAGCTCGGCGCGGTGCGCGTCGGCGCGGGCCGCGGCGCCGATCACAACATCGGCCTCATCGCCCACGGCCAGACCCGCTGCGCGGACGTTTTTCCCTCCGGAGACTCCAGCGTCATACTTTCCTTCGACTCCCCCCGGAAACGAGGGACCCTTTGGCAAGGGAGCTACATGGAGAGCTCGGGCGGCTACCGCGTCACCTTGACGGTGGGCCCCGAGGACCGCGTCCAGGACGACGTCAAGCTCTCGCACGGCGTGGTGATCTTCCCGCTCATGAGCGCCGTCGGCGATCTCGCTCGCTAGGGCGAACCACGGCGCAGCAAGTCCTTGTAGCGCTGCTTGGCCACCTCGTCGCCGCGCGGGTCGTCCTCGAAGAGCTTGCCCAGGGGCGGCTTGGCCGTCTCGCCGTGGAAGGTCAGGTTGTTCACGTAAAGCTTGCCCTCCTCGGTGAACATGTAGCCGACGTGGCGGCCGTTCTGGTTCGGGTCGGTGATCTGGTGGAACATCGCGGGGACTCCGACCAAGGCCTGATAGACGCGAAAGGCGCGCTCCGTGTCGAAGGTGTAGGTCGGGATGAGCCGACCCCAGTCGACGAAGACGATGCCATGATCCTGAGTCTTGACCGCCGCCACCGCATGGCCCGAGGAGCGCCCCTGCTCGTCGGCCACCTTCACCGTCGTGGCGCTGGCCTGGATCTGGACGCCGGCGCGCCGGCCCATCTCCTCGGCCATGAAAGCCGCGTACTGGGCAGCGCCCAGGCAGACCAGCGTCGGATCGTCCTTGCCGCTGAGATAGCTCCCGCGGGCGCGCTGGTAGATCGCGTCCACTGAATCCAAGTTCGGCGGGCTGCCTTCGTTGTCGTTGTAGTTGTACCGGCTGAAAAGCGCGGTGAACTCCGACAGCGCCGTCAGCACGCCCATCGAGTCGCCGGGCTTGTAGGCCTTCAGGAAGTCGTTCAAGGTCGGCGAAGCCCGGATCAAAGCCTTCACCTCGTCGCGCTGCGGCGACGCCTTCTCCGCCGCGTTCAGGCGCCTTTCCTTCTCGGCGCTGTACTCCTCTTTCTTGCGCGTGCCCCAGGCCTTGGCGCTCTGGAGCACGGCCTTTTCCGAGATCGTCCACGTCAAGTCCATCGTGACCTTCGTGTCGTCGACCGGGGCCGGCGCCATGGCGAAGCGCTGGGACTCATAGCGGGCGCTGACCCCGAGCATGAGGTCCTTCGCGGGGCGGGTCTGCACGCTGAGCGCCGCGCCCGTGGAATCCGGGTAGAAGGCATTACTGCTCTTGCGGAACTCTCCGGCCAGCAGCACCGAGGCGTCCCTGCCCTCCAGCCCCAGGTAAGGCCGGATGCCTTGGTCCGCCCGCCGAGTCTGGGCTTCGACCCCCATCAGCCAGCGGCCGGCCGCGCCTTTGACCGCGTACTCGATGCCGCCGCGTCCCGACGGAGCCATCTCGAGGTCGCCGTCGTTGCGGTAAAAATTGCGCGGCGCGGCTTCCCCCGCGACGTTGGCGAAGAGCGAGACTTCATGAGGGCCGTTGCGGTAAAGCCACGACGTGCCGAGGCTGCCCTCCATGAAGCCGTCGGCGCCGTACTGCGCGCCCGGCGACTTCAGGGCGAACTGGTCGAAAGCCGCGTAGAAGGCTCCTTTCCAGCCCGCGCCCGCGTCGAAGGTCTTGCCCACGTCGGCGTAAAGGCTTTCGACGACCTGCCTCTGGGAGAGGTCCCGTCCGCCATGGGCGCTGGCCGGAGACCCCAGCTTGAGGTCGGGGTCGTCGAGCAGGCGCTGGGAGCGCAGGTTGATCCCCCCGACGGTGCCCACGACCATCGCTTCGACGGCGCCGCTGTAGGTCAGCTTCATCCCCGTCACCGCGTACGGCGACTGCTTCAGGATCGCGTAAGGATAGGGGAAGTTCTCCGTCAGAGCCAGGGCGCCGGCCTTGACGAAGGGCGTCAGGTTCCAATCGCCCAAACGCCATTGCGGCCGCCAAGCGACCTCGCCCACCTGGTCGGTGACGGTCAAGGCCAGCGGCGGAGGCGACGCGGGCTCGGCGGCAAAGACGCCGCCGGCCAAGAGGATGGCCAGCAAGAGGGGCATGCCCCAAGGATAGCCCCGGAACCCCGGATTGTCTAGGGCTAGATCGCGGCGGCAGGCTCCGCGGCCGGCTCGGGCTCCAGGAACGGATACTTATAGTCCTTCGGCGGATCGAAGGTTTCCTTGATAGTGCGCGGCGAGCACCAGCGCTGAAGGTTGAGCGCGCTGCCGGCCTTGTCGTTGGTGCCCGAGGCGCGCGCGCCTCCGAAAGGCTGCTGGCCCACCACCGCGCCGGTCGGCTTGTCGTTGATGTAGAAGTTGCCCGCGGCGTTGACGAGCGCCTCCTGGGCCTGCACGATGACCTTGCGGTCCTGCGCGAAGATCGAGCCCGTCAGCGCGTAGGGCGAGCTGACGTCGCAGAGCTTCAAGGTCTGGGCGAAGCGCTTGGCCGGGTAGACATGGATGGTCAAGACCGGCCCGAAGATCTCCTGGACCATCGACTCGCACTTCGGGTCCTTGGCCTCGATGACCGTCGGCTGGATGAAGTAGCCCACCGACTCGTCGCAGCGGCCGCCCCAGAGGATCTTGGAGCCCGTCGTCTTCTTGGCCCGATCGATATAGCCTTTGATACGGTCGAAGGCCGGCTTGTCGATCACCGCGTTGACGAAGTTCGAGAAGTCCTCCGGGGAACCCATCTTCATCGAGTTGACCATCTGCCCCAGCTCTTTTTTGACCTTCGGCCAGAGCGTGTCCGGGATATAGGCCCGGGAGGCCGCCGAGCACTTCTGGCCCTGGAACTCGAAGGAGCCGCGCGCCAGCGCGACGGCCACGGTCGCGGCGTCGGCGCTCTCATGGACCATCACGAAGTCCTTGCCGCCGGTCTCGCCGATCAAGCGCGGATAGGTCCGGTAATTGGCGATGTTGTCTCCGACCTTCTTCCACATCCACTGGAAGACGTCGGTGCTGCCGGTGAAATGCACGCCGGCCAGGTGCGGGGAGGCGAGGATGGTCTCGCTGACCTCGGCGGCCGGGCCGCTGACCATGTTGATGACGCCGTCAGGCAAGCCGGCGGCCTTGAAGAGCCTCATCAGGTGGTAGGCGGTGTAGGTGGTCGAAGCCGCCGGCTTCCAGACCACGGTGTTGCCCATCAGCGCCGGCGCCGTCGGCAGGTTGCCCGCGATGGCCGTGAAGTTGAACGGGGTCACGGCGAAGACGAAGCCCTCCAGCGGCCGCTGCTCGACCTGGTTCCACTGTCCGCGCGCGTTGTTGGGCTGGGAGGCATAGATGCCCTCGGCGAAGAAGACGTTGTAGCGGAGGAAGTCGATGAGCTCGCAGGCCGAGTCGATCTCGGCTTGGTAGGCGTTCTTCGATTGACAGAGCATCGTCGCCGCGTTGAGGGTCCAGCGGTAGTCGTGGGCCAGCAGGTCGGCGGCCTTGAGGAAGATCGCGGCGCGGGCCGCGAAGGGCATGGCGGCCCAGTCCTTCTGGGCGGCCACGGCGGCCGCGATGGCCTTGCGCACTTCGGCGGCGCCGCCGGTGTGGTAGCGCCCGAGCAGCTGGGCCTTGTCGTGCGGCGAGCGGCACTCCTTGAGCTTGCCGGTGCGGACCTCCTTGTTGCCGATGAACATGGGGATGTCGGCCTTTTGCCCTTTCATCAGCTTGAGGCGCGCCTGCAGCGCCTTGCGCTCGGCGCTGCCGGGCCGGTACTCCAGCACGGACTCGTTATAGGGCTTGGGGACCGAGGATCTGGCGTTCATGTTTGAGACCTCCTGGAGACCTACGGATAATATCAAATTTACGAAAATACCCTCATCAAGCGCGTCTTCTTATTCATGGCCGTCAACCTGTCAGCGCCTAGCCCTCCTGAAACATTTCCCTAACGCTCCGGGGCTAGAATATCCCCAATAGCGTTATGGAACATCGGCTCGATGACCTTCGCGTCAGCCTTTCCGCCGTCCGCCAGCACGTGGCGGGCCAGCGGCAGGCCGCCGAGGAGCTCCGCCTCAGCGTGGAGCGCCTGAAAGCCCGTGCCCGCTCCCTTGATATCCGAATAACCGAGGGCCTGGCACCGATCAGGGAAGCGCCGAAAGCGACGGCGCGGCCCAGGTGGATGGAGGCGGCCCCTTATCTGGTCTTGGCCGCCGTCGGCATCGCCTTCGGCCTGCGCTCCCGCCAGTCGCAGGCCGCGCCGGTCCCGGTGCTGCAGGCCGCCGCCCCGGCCGTTGAAGACGGCAGCGAGACCGCCTTGCGCTTGGTCTATGAGTACCGGGCGGCTTCGGGGCGCAGCATCCTCGAGCTCCTCGGCCATCAGGACGCGCCGATGGGCGCCTCGGCTTGGTCGGTGGAACGCGAAGACGAGAACCTGTATCAGGTCAGCTACCAGCCGCTCGGCGCGCCGGAGCCGCTCTACGAATTCGCGGCCGATACGGCGTCGGAGACCGTCACGCCGACTCCGGACACCTTGCGCCGGCTCTCCGCCGGCGCCGTCGCGCGCCGCTGACCCTTCGGGCCATTCGACGGGCTTGACAACGCAAGGCTCCCCTGTTAACCTTCGCCTACGGAGGTGCGCCGATGAGGATGATGCTTTTCTGGGCCGGGCTCTTGGCCGCCTACGTCAACCTGAGCGGCATCGTCACCCCATGGGCCTATTCCTCCGAGGAGGCCAGCCCGGCGCCCAAAGACGAAGGCCGCGGGCCGGCCCCCGGCGAGAAGCTCCTGCGGCGCCTGGCGGGGAAGCTCCAAGCCGCCTTCAAGCGTCCGGCCGCCAAAGCCGCGCCCGGCCTCAAGGCGCCGAGGGCCGCGCCGGCCAACCGCTACGAGGCGCCTGAAAGGCCGGAGCAAGTCTTTCCCGCCGAAGACGCCGAGCGCTAGGCCTTAAGAGCTTCTTTGAGGGCCTTGAGCACCGCGGGCACATCCTGCGGGACGGCGGCGTCCGCCTTGGCCCGGAAATCCACGCAGCCGAAGAGACGCGGATAGGACGGGGCCTGCAGCTTGTGGGCGAGGATGTAGTCCTGGTCGTCCGGATCGACGAAGGAGACGATCCGGCGCGGCAGGTAGTGCCGGTGCAGCTCCGCGAGCAGGGCGTCGGCGGCCGGGTCGCCCGGACGGCCGACGAGCTCCAGCTCCATGCGGCCGCGGGTGAGGAAATCCTGGAGGCGGACCAAGGGCGCCGCGCCCGGATCCTCAAGCCCCGGGCCCGATAGGAGGCCCTTGAGCGCCCACTCCAGCCATCTTCGGTAGTTCATGTTGCCTTTGAGATGATGCAGCCGCCACAAGGACTCGAGCGCGGCGCCGTTGTCGGTCAGGTGGGCCAAGCGCGGCTGGCGGAGCAAGCCCACGTCGTCGGCGCGCGGCGCGCGGTCCAAGAAGCCGCCGCGGTCCCGCTCCCAGAGGTCTTGAAAGAGAGTGCGGATCAAGGCGTCGGCGAACTCGCGATGCGACTTCTGCCCGGTCATCAGGAAGGACTCGCTGAAAGCCAGCGCGCTCCAGGCATTGTCGGCCAAGAAGCCGGTCAGCCTCGGCGCCGGAGCCGGCGCATGCACCATCCCGAGCTCGGGGTCGAAGAGCTGGGTCTGCAGGAAGACCAGGGTCTGCGTCAACGCCGGCTGGAAGCGCCCCCCTCCCGGGAAAGACACCGCGCGCTGCAGCGCCAGCGCCGCCTTGGCGTTGGAATCGGCATAGAAGCAGGCCGGTCCGTCCATGAGGTGGCGGAAGGCCCCCGTCTTGGCGTCATAAAGGCGCTTGAGCATAAAATCACAGGCGGCGGCCGCCGCCGCGCCGAGGGCGGCCTCCGAGGAAAGGGCATGGGCGTCCCACAACAGCCGCGCCCAATGAGCCTGCTGGGCCAGGCCGGCTCCGGGAAAGGCTCCCGTCTTGGCGTCTTGGCGGGCCGTGACCTCGGCAAGCTCGAGGCGCAGCCGGCCGGCGGCTTCCTCATGGTCCCATTCGCGCGCCGCGTACAGGAGAAGCTCGAGCGCGCCGTCCACCCCCGACAAGGGGGCCTGCTCGGCCAGCACCGCGGTGAGGACCCGCAGCGGCCGCGCAGTGTCTAGCGCCGGCGCGGCGGTGCCGCCGACGGCGCCCGTCCAGACCGCGCCGGCGGGGCTGGGGGAGGGCGCCTCGGCCGGACGGTAGCCCTCGGACCAGCGCGACAAGGACTGAGCCAGGGTCAAAGCCGGCGCGGCGGAGGCCCAGCCGAAAGGATGACCGTCGCCGTCGACGGCGACGAGCGTGTCGAAGCCCCGGCGGTACCGGGCGTGGACGTCGGGGCGCTCGGCCTCATCGACCAGCACGGCGATGAAGCGCTCCGAAGGAGGGGTCAGCGCGTCTCGGCCGAAGAGCTCTTCCCAGGTCTGGCGCGTCGGCGCGGTCCCCCCCGCCAAAGCCAGGAGCACGGGCTTGCCCTCCCGCCGGGCTTCCTCGAAAGCCTCGCTGCCCCAGGGCCTCCAGTCCGGCTTCATGCCTTGGCCGTGTCCTCGGAGAGCTCGAACATCCTCTCGATGGGCCGACGCGCCCGCGCCGCGACGTCGGCGGGCACCTCGATGCGCTGGGCGGGGCTGGGGCGCTCGAGCGCCTTGAGGACGCGCTGCAGGTCGGTGGCCTTCATATAAGGGCACAGCCGGCACATCGGCACGAAATTCTTCTCCGGAAAGCGGGTGCGCGCCAGGTCGCCCAGGCCGCATTCGGTGACGAGCATGTAGGAAGGGGCCTTCGTCTTGGCCACGAGCGCCATCATATCCCCGGTGCCCCCGACGAAATCGACCACCGAGACCAGGCCCGGGCTGCATTCGGCATGAGCCATGATCTGCACGCCGGGATACATCTTCCGATAGACCGCCACGGAAGCCGCGTCGAAGTTCTCATGCACGATGCAGCGGCCTTTCCAGGTGACCATCTCCGCGCCGAGCTTCTTGCCCAGCGACCGGGCCAAGTTGGCGCCCATCAATTCGTCCGGGATGAACACGATCTTGGGGTGCTTCGCGTAGAGCTTCTTGAGGATCGTCACGGCGTTGGCGCTGGTGACGATGACGTCGGATTCCGCTTTGACGGCGGCGGACGTGTTGATGTAGGTGACCACCGGCGCGCCCGGATGCTTGGCTTTGAGCCCGCGCACGTCGGCGCCCGTGATGCTCTCCGACAGGGAGCAGCCGGCCTCCAGGGCCGGCAGGAGGACCTCTTTCTCCGGGTTGAGGATCTTGGCGGTCTCCGCCATGAACCGGACGCCGCAGAAGACGATCGTCTTGGCCTTGGTCTCGGTGCAGAGCTTGGCGAGCTTGTAGGAATCCCCGATGAAGTCGGCGACTCCGTGCAGGATCTCGGGGCGCTGATAGACGTGGGCGGGGATGACGGCGTTCTTGGCCGCCTTCAGCGCGTTGATCCTCCAGGTCAGCTTGGCGCAGCGCTCGAGGTCGGCCTCCGTGTAGCCGAGGGCGGCCAGGCCTTTGCGGGCCAAGCGGTCCATCTCGGAATCCAGCTCCGCGCGCGAAGGGTCGGTCTTCTTCATGGCATCAGCTCGGGGAAGTTACAGAATACACCGTCTACGCCCATCTTGTCGAGCCGGTCGAGCGTCTTGCGCTCGTTGGGCGTGTAGACCAGGACCTTGAGGCCCTTCTCATGGCAGGCCCTCACCTTGCCGGCGTCGACCTGCCGGACGCTGAGGTTGAGGCTCTCCGCCTTGATCTCGGCCATCTCGCGGTAGGCGGTGCGCATAGGGGTCAGGCCCAGAAGGTAGCCCAGGCGCGCCCGCGCGTCCAGCCAGCGAACGAGGTACAGGGCGGCATGGTCGAAGCTCGAGACCACGGTGGCGGCCCAGGCCTTTCTCTTCTGGATCAGATCGACCACGCGCTCCTCGATGCCCGGGTAGAGGCTGGTGCCCTTCTTGATCTCCAGATGCAGCTCGGCCTTCCCTTGGATCAGGTCGTAGACGTCCGACAGCCGGGGCACCCGCTCCGCGGCGAAAGCGCGGTCGCGCCAGGAGCCCACGTCGACCTGCGACAATTCCTTCCATGTGAGGTCTCGCACCTGCGCCTTGCGCCCGGCCACGCGCTTGAGGTCGACGTCGTGCAGGACGACCAGCTCATGGTCCTTGGTCTGGTGCACGTCGAACTCCACGGCCTGGGCGCCCATCTCCAGCGCCAGGCGGAAGGCGGCCATGGTGTTCTCAGGCGCATGCCCGCTGGCCCCGCGATGGGCGATCAGGCGCATTTGGCGAGCCGCTCCATGAATCGGCCGTAGACCTCGTCGGGAACGTCGACGCCCAGCGCCTTGTCGCGTCCGGTGCCGGGTCCGTGATAATCGCTGCCCCCCGTGGCCAAGAGCCCGTGCTTCTCGGCCAGGGCCTGATACCTCACGATATCGGAAGGCGTATGGGCGCCGTAGTACACCTCCAGCCCCTCGAGGCCGCGCTCGACCCAGCCGGCGATCTCGTCGGCGTCGCCGACGGTATCGGGATGCGCGATGCTGCAGAAGCCCCCGGCCTCGCGGATGAGCGCGATCGCCTCCTCGACGGAAGGGCCCATCGAGTCGACGTAGCCGGGCTTCCCCTTGATCAGGAACCGGTTGAAGGCCTCCTGCCGGTTCTTGACGATGCCCTTGCGCCGCAGCGCGTCGGCCACGTGCGGCCGCCCCAAGGTCTCATGCGAGGCGGCCTGGACATCGGCGAAGTCGATGGGAAAGCCGAGCGCCCGCAGGTTCTCGACGATCCGGCGGATGCGCGTGGTGCGGCGTTCGCGGAACTCGGCCAACCGGGCCAGGAAAGCCGGCGACGTCCAGTCCAAGCCATAGCCCAAGATGTGGACGCTGTCCTTGTAGGCCGTGTTGATCTCGATGCCGCAGCGGACGTCGAGACCCGCGGCGCGCCCGGCCTCCAGCGCCTCGGGGAAGCCCGAGACGCTGTCGTGATCGGTCAAAAAAAGCACTTCGACCGAAGCGGCCTTGGCGCGCGCCACCACCTCGGCGGGAGTCGACGTCCCGTCCGAGAAGCGCGAATGGGTGTGCAGGTCCAGGCGCTTCAGACGGCGACGACTTCCTTGATCTCGGGGATCTCCGCCCGGACCATCCTCTCTACGCCGCCTTTCAAAGTCGCCGTCGCGCTGGGGCAGGTCCCGCAGGCCCCGTGGAGGGAGACCTTCACGATGCCGGCCGCCTCGTCGACGCTGACCAGGGAGATGTCCCCGCCGTCGGATTGGATGTAGGGCCGGATCTTTTCCAGGACCTTCTCGACGCGTTCTTTCATCATCATGGATGCTCCTTAGGGTTTCCCGCTCGGCTCGAGCTTCTCGAGCCATGCCAGCTTCACGCATGCCGAGGCCGGCTCCTCGAGAAGCTGGGCCAGCGTCACGTTCTCAAGATAACCCTCGACCAGCGCGCCCAGCTTGCTCCAGACCGGGGAGAGGCTGCAGCTGCCCTGATGATGGCAGTCCTTGACCCCTTTATCATACTTCCCGCAGACGCCTTCGAACACCTGCCCTTCGACGGCCCGGAAGATATGGCCGAGGTTGACCTGAGGGGGCGGCTGGGCCAGGACGTACCCGCCGCCGGCCCCCCGGTGGCTGATGACCAGGCCCGCGCGGCGCAGCCGCAGCAGCAGCTGATTGACGTAGTCGATGGGCACGCCCTCCGACTCGGAAAGCTTCTCGCCCGGCACGGCGGCCTGACCGTAGCTGCGAGCCAGGCGGACCATCAGGCGGGCGGCGTATTCGACGGAGCTGGCGATCTTCATCAGTATATCCCCAAGCCGTCTTTGGCCTCTTCGCTGGCCATGGTGCGCGGGTCCCAGCCGGGTATGAACGTCAAATCGACGTCCACGTCGCGCACGCCGGCGATCTTGGCCAGCGCGCCATGCACCGAGGCCAAGAGCATCGGGCCATAGGGGCAGGCCGGGGAGGTCAGGCTCATCGTCACCTTGACCGCCTTGCCCCCCTTGACCTCGGCGACCTGGGCGCCGTAGACCAGGCCCAGCTCGGTGATGCTCATGTGGATCTCAGGGTCCTGGACCGAGCCCAGGGCGACGCCGATCTCCTTGAAAGTCACGTCCTTGAGCGCGGTCTCTGTCATGTCATTTCTCCGGCCCGGAAGCGGCGGGCTGCCGTTCCAGGCCCTGCAAAAGCGTGTTCCAGGCCAGCGTCGCGCACTTGACCCGCAGGGCGAACTTGCGCACGCCGGCCAAGGCGTTGACGGCCTCCAGCTCCGGCGGCATGGCCTCCGGGGCCGACTTGGAGAGCATCATGTCCTTGAAGGCGCCGACGAGCTGCTTGGCCCGGGGCAGCGTCGCGCCCTCCAGCGATTCGGCCATCATGGCCGAGGAGGCCTGGCTGATCACGCAGCCATGCCCCGAAAAGCGGATGGCGAAGACCTTGCCGTCCTTGACCTGCACCGTCAGCTCGACCTCGTCGCCGCAGACGGGGTTGAGGCCGTGGGCGTGGTAGTCGGCCGGATCGAGCTTCCCTTTATGAGCGCCGCTGCGGAAGTAGTCCAGCAGGACTTCCCGGTACAGGTCTTGGAGCTCGGAGTCGCCTTCCATGGCTACCTCGCGGCCGCCGCGGGCTTGCCGAAGAAAGCCGCCGTCTTGCGCAAGACGCGGCCCAGCTCCGAGACTTCTTCGAGCGTGTTGTAGACGTAGAAGCTGGCCCGGGCCGAGCCGGCGGCTTTGAGCTTCGCCCAAAGCGGCTGGCAGCAATGATGGCCGGCCCGCACCGCCACTCCCTCCAGATCGAACGCGGTGCCGATGTCATGGGCGTGGATGCCGTCGATGTTGAAGGAGACGACGCCGCCGCGCTGCGCGAGGTCCTTCGGTCCATAGACCGGGACGCCTTCCTGCTCCGAGAATATCTTCAGGGCCGCCGCGGTGAGCTCGAGCTCGTGCGCGCGCACGGCATCCATCCCCAAGCGGCTCAGATAATCCAAAGCGGCTCCGAACGCGACGGCGTCGGCTATGTTGGGCGTGCCGGCCTCGAACTTATACGGCAAGACGTTGTAGGTGGACCGCTCGAGGCTCACCTGGCTGATCATGTCGCCGCCGCCCAGGAAAGGGTCCATGGACTCGAGCAGGGCTTCCTTCCCATAAAGGACGCCGATGCCGGTGGGGCCCAGCATCTTGTGGGCGGAGAACACGAGAAAGTCGCAGTCCCAGCGCGTCACGTCGGTCTTGAGGTGCGGCACCCACTGCGCGCCGTCGACCAGCGTCTTGGCACCGGCGGCCTTGGCCAGGGCGAGCAGCTTCTCGACGGCGTTGAGCGTGCCCAAGGCGTTGGAGGCCGCCGTGAAGGCCAGCAGCTTGGTCTTCGGCGTGATCAAGCGCGCCGCCTGCTCGAGATCGAGGGTGCCGTCGGGCCGCACCGGGATGAAGCCGAGCTTGACGCCCTTTTCCTCGGCCAGCAGCTGCCAAGGCACGATGTTGGAGTGGTGCTCCATCTCGGTGAGCAGGATCTCATCGCCGGCCGAGAGCGACTTGCGTCCCCAAGCGTGGGCCACGAGGTTGATCGACTCGGTGGCGTTGCGCGTGAAGATGACGGTCTCGGGCTTGGGCGCGTTGATGAAGGCGGCGACCTTCTTGCGCGAATCTTCGACGAGCTGCGTGGCCTCGTCGGACAGGGTGTGGACGCCGCGGTGGACGTTGGCGTTATGGTTCTCGTAGAAGTCCGTCAACGCGGCGATGACCTGGCGCGGCTTCTGGGTCGTGGCGGCGTTATCCAGGTAGACCAGCGGCTTGCCGTGCACCCGGCGGCGCAGGATCGGGAAGTCCTCGCGGATCTTCTTGGCGTCGATCATGACAGCCTCCCCTGCAGCCAGCCCGACAGCGCGTCCTTGAGCGGGGGAGGTCCGATGCGGTCGACCATCTCGCTGGCGAAGGCGTAGACCAGGAGCTGCTTGGCCTCCCGCGCGCCGATGCCGCGCGAGCGCAGGTAGAAGAGCGCGTCGGAGGAAAGCTGGCCGATGGTGGCGCCGTGGCGGCACTGCACGTCGTTGGCGTTGATCTTGAACTCGGGGTTCGAGTCGACCAGCCCCTGCTCGGAAAGCAAAAGGTTCTTGTTGTAGACGTTGGCGTCGGTCTTCTGCGCGTCCTT
This sequence comes from uncultured Elusimicrobia bacterium, assembly GCA_964510095.1. Classification (GTDB taxonomy): domain Bacteria; phylum Elusimicrobiota; class Elusimicrobia; order UBA1565; family UBA9628; genus JBBTLF01. The sequence goes on from CAZEAE010000021.1 coordinate 49,607, forward strand.
GAGCACGTGGACCAGCCCGTTGAAGACGGCCCGGGCCTGCCCGTCGAGCACGCCTTTATAGAGCCCGCGGCTGGTGCCGTGGGGCTTGGCATGCTCGACGACGGTCTGGTTGTCGACCTGCTGGCGGCCGTCGGCGAGATAGAGGCCGTTCAAGGCGCACTCGGCGCCTTCCGCCTCGAGGCGGACATGCACCTCGTTGCGCGTGACGGCCCCGCCCAAGGTGACGGCATGGCCCGTGAAGACGCTGCCGCGGCCCTGGCGCACGTCGAGCGAAGAGACATGGAAGGCTCCTTCGCCCTCGCGCTGGAGACGGATGTGCTCGAGGCGGGCGCCTTCGCCCAGGAAGACTTCGCTGACGGCGTTGGTCAAGCCGGCGGCGTCGCCGGCCGAGACATACTCCTCGACGACGCAGGCGCCGGCGCCGGCGTCGAGACGGATGAGCACGCGCGGGCAGGACATGCCGGGAGCGGCGATGAAGACCAGATGGACCGGGTCCTTGAGCGCGGCGCCGCGCGGCAGGTCGATGAGCGCGCCGTCTCGGAAAAAAGCGGTGTTGAGGTCCCGGAAGGCTCCGCCGTCACCGCCCAGCGTCCCCAGGAGCGGCTCGGCGCGGCCGAGTCCGGAGGCCAGGTCGCAGACCATGGCGCCTTCGGGAACCGACGACAGAGCGGGGGCGAAGCGTCCGCCGACGAAGACCAAGCGCGGGCCGGAGAGCGACGCCAGCATGAGGCCGCGGACCTGCTCCTGGGACAAGGCCGGCGCTGCCTCGCCGGGAAGCGCCATCGCGGCCAGCGGCGCGGGATCGGTGAACTTCCAGCTCGCCGGAGACTTGACGGGAAAGCCCTCCTCGGAGAAGCGGGCGATAGCCTTGCGGCGCAGGCCGGACAGCCAAGACGGCGCAGCTCCGCGCGCGCTCTTCTCGAGCGCCTCGAAGGCCTCGACCTGGGCCGGCTTCTCGGCGACGAGGTTCATGCCGCGGCCTTCTCCGCCGACAGCCAGGCGTAGCCTTCCTTCTCGAGCTGGTAGGCGAGCTCCTTGCCGCCGGACTTGACGATCCGGCCGCCGGAAAGGACGTGGACGAAGTCGGGGACGATGTAGTCGAGCAGGCGCTGATAATGGGTGACGACGACGAAAGCCCGGTCCGGGGCGCGCAGGGCGTTGATGCCGTCGGCGACGATCTTGAGCGCGTCGATGTCGAGGCCGGAGTCGGTCTCGTCGAGCAGGCAGAGCTTCGGCTCGAGGACGGCCAGCTGCAGGATCTCGTTGCGCTTCTTCTCGCCGCCGGAGAACCCCGCGTTGACGGCCCGGTTGAGCAAGGCGGGCTCCATGGCGACGATCTTGGCTTTTTCCTTGATGTACTTGAGGAACTCGCCGGCCGACATCTCGGGCAGGCCTTTATGCTTGCGGATGGCGTTATAGGCGGCCTTGAGGAAGTACTTGTTGGTGACGCCGGGGATCTCGACGGGATACTGGAAGGCGAGGAAGACGCCCGAGCGAGCCCGGTCCTCGGGCTTCATCGCCAGGAGGTCCTGGCCTTGGTAGAGGGCGCTTCCGCCGGTGACGGTGTAGCCCTCGCGGCCGGTCAGGACATGGGACAGGGTGCTCTTGCCGGAGCCGTTGGGCCCCATGATGGCATGGACCTCGCCCGCCTTCACGGTGAGGTTGATGCCCTTGAGGATGGGCTTTTCTCCGGCGTTGGCCTGCAGATCCTTGATGTCGAGCATGATTCTCCCTTTCAGCGTCAGCCGACGCTGCCTTCCAGGCTGATGTTCAAAAGCTTATGCGCTTCGACCGCGAACTCGATGGGCAGCTCCTTGAAGACTTCCTTGCAGAAACCGTTGACGATCATGCCGACGGCGTCCTCGCTGGAGAGGCCGCGCTGGCGGCAATAGAAGAGCTGGTCTTCCCCGATCTTGGAGGTCGTGGCCTCATGCTCCACCTGCGAGGTGGTGTTGTTGACCTCGAGCGTCGGGAACGTATGCGCCCCGCAGAGGTCGCCCATGAGCAGGGAGTCGCACTGCGAGTAGTTGCGCGCCCCGGCCGCCCCCTTCATGATCTTGACCAAGCCCCGGTAGGTGTTCTGGCCATGGCCGGCGGAGATGCCCTTGGAGATGATCGTGCTGCGGGTGTTCTTGCCGATGTGGATCATCTTGGTGCCGGTGTCGGCCTGCTGGTAGTTGTTGGT
>CAZEAE010000022.1:0-51351 GCA_964510095.1 uncultured Elusimicrobia bacterium
ATTCGGGCAGGCAGACGCCGCAGTCGATGCAGACCTCGGGGTCGATGATCATGAACTTCTGGTTCTGGTAATCGCCCGGGTGGATGCACTCCACCGGGCATACGTCGACGCAGGCGGCGTAGACTTCGCCGAGACAACCTTCCCCGATCACATGAGCCATGGCGTGGACTCCCCCTTTCGCAAAACTGCTACTATGAAGCGCTGACCAGCGACCATCAGATGATAGCTCATTTATTTTCGCGGCGTCAACAGGACGCCCCGAAGCCCGCTCTGAGCCGCGCCGGCCTGGTCTTGGCGCTGCTCTTGGCGTGCGGGCCGTCCCTCGCCGAGGAGGCGCCGCCGGCCCCTCCGGCTCCCACGGGGATCCCCGTCGCGGCCTCTCTGGAGCCGAGCCGGTCCGACTTCCTTCGGCGCTTGGCGCGGATGCATATGGGCGGCAGCCTGTCTCTCAACTGGCGCAATGTCGGCCCCCGCACGCCCGGCTTCGAGACGCAGATCCAGAACGAGGTCTATCTCGCCGACATCTATTTCGGCGTCGACGGGCCTTTCGTCGACGGCATCCCCTTCCGCATGGAGTGGAACATGCCCACGGGCTCGCAGGGGCAGATCCAGCTCAGCCAGCTGAACTTCGAGTACGACCGGTTCGATAAATTCGTCTTCCAGTTCGGGAAGTTCCTGGTCCCTTTCGGGCGTTATAACGAGCTCTACCGTCCCGACCAGTTCCTGACGGTGACCCGGCCCCTGCTCTATGCCTCGCCCGACAGCCTCGACCTCGTGGTCCGGTCCAACTCGCCGCGGCCGCCTTTCAGCACGGGCTACACCGACATAGGCGCCCGTGCCAGCTATTATCCGAAGCTCAAGCACTCTTATTCTTTCGCGCCGGCGGAGGTGACGCTCTTCGTGGTCAACGGCCTCGGGGAGAACGGCAACCGTCAGCGCACGTTCCCGGACCCCGATAACCTCGGCATCGCCAATCCGCCGACCTCCGGCGTCAACATCGATTTCGGGCACCGCAACAACAACCTCGCCGACAACAACAACGCCAAGGACATCGGCGGCCGGCTGGTCTTCGCTCTCGGCGACGTTCCCTACGCTTGGCCCGTCCCCGAAGGGGCCACGGACCGTAAAGTCGTCATGCTGGGTTTATCCGGCATGGGCGGCCAGTACGACCTTGAGGCCAACCTGAACCATCAGAAATACGGCTTGGACCTGGCTTTCGAGTATTTCGGCTTCAGCTTCGCGGGCGAGTACCTCTACAGCTTCAACCAGTTCCTTTCGCCGATCGCGGTTTCTTCGGCGGCGGGAACGCTCCTGACGCCGGTCCAGCAGACCCGCCAAAGGGAGATCATCCATGGTTATTTCATCCAGGCTTCTTTTCCCATCATGAAGAAGCCCCCCAAGGGCAAGCGCGTGATCGGGATCCTGGTCTTCAACCAGCTCTACCGGCATGGCCCGCAGCTGGACCTTTTCCTCAACTATAACGACGCCGGCCGCGTGATCCCTTCCTTGCTGGCCTATAAGGCGAACACGCCCTACATCGATCGGCGCATCGACAAATACACCGCGGCCATCAATTGGCAGCTGGCCGAGCATTTCTTCTTCAAGTTCGATTACTCCTACTGGGTGATGGGGCATTCCACGGCTCGCAGCGCCAACTCGATCGGCTTGGTGGACATCTATCAGAGCGTCGTCTCGCTCGTCATGGCCTTTTGATGCCCTGGATCCCGGGGCTGTTCTTGGCGGCGGGTCTGACCGTCCATGCCGGCCCACCGGCCGCTTTGAGCGAGCCGGCGGCCGCCTTTGCGGCGCAGGTCCGGGAGGTCCGTCGCCAGCCCGGCTTCATCGAGTACGAGGTCCGTTTTCCCTCCGCGCTCAAAAGCCGCTTCCCCGCCAATGACACCGTCTGGGCGCACTTCTCGGTTCCCGTGGGCGCCAAGGGCCCGGTCCCCTGCATCGTCGTGCTTCCCGTCATGGCCGCGCCCAACATCTGGATCGAGCAGCGCTTCATCAACCGCTTCCGCAAGGACGGCTTCGCCGTCCTATGGCTGGAGATGCCTTATCAATTCCATCGCCGCCCCGATCCTTCGATGCCCAGCGGACAGGTCTTCTTGGCGCGCACGGCGCCGAAGCTGGCGGCCAACTTCCGCCAATCGGTGCTCGACGCGCGTCGGGCTCTGACCTGGCTGTCCAAGCATCCCGCGGTGGATCCAGGGCGCATCGGCTTGTTCGGGACCAGCTTGGGGGGGATGGTGGGATCTGTGGTCTATTCGGTCGATCCCCGGCCCCGCTACGCCGTCTTCCTCCTGGCGGGCGCGGATTTTCCCAGCTTGGCCCAAAGCAGCTCGATGACGCGGCCTTTCATGCGGCGCGCCGGCATCGATGCCGAGTCTCTGCGGCGCGCATGGAGGGGGATCGACCCGCTCGATTACATGGAATCGAACAAGACCAAGAAGGCTCTGCTGATCAACTGCCTCTGGGACCTCGTGATCCCGAAGGCCAACGCATTGAAGCTCTTCGAGGCCTTTCCCGCGGCCCGCCAGGTCTGGCTTCCCCTGGGCCATTACTCCGCCATCCTGCATCTTCTTTGGATCCCCCGCTATATAAGCGCTGATTTCATCGAGGCGTTAAAGTAAAAAGTCGATTAAAACGCTTTCCCGGCCTTGACAGGAAGGGGTCCCGGGCCTAAACTATAGCGCTGGGCAGGCCGCAGTCGGATTCGAGGAGGACGTTATGAGAAAACGCTTTCTGCAGTTGACGGTCGCGCTCTTCGCCATGGGCTTCACCGGCTTGCTGGCCTGCAGCAACCCCTCCGCGGAGGGCGGTGGCGGCGGCGGGATGTGCGGCGGGGCGCCTCCGGAGAAAAAGGAGAAGCTGAACTGTTCTCCCGGCACCCATGAAGAGAACGGCGCCTGCAAACGCAACGCCAAGTCGACACAGGCTTCCCAGGCTCGTCCCCAGGGCGAATAACGGTTCGCCGCCGCTAGAGAAGGCTCTGCCCATCGGGCAGGGCTTTTTCTTTTACTTGGGTTTAGGGAGCTTTCCGGCGTCGACGCCTTGGGGGATCTTGCTGGGGTCGAGGTTGCCCTGCATGGCCTTCTGCAGGTCGGGGTTGCTGCCCATGATCTGGCCCATCACCTGCTTTTCGTCGACGGGAGGGGCGCTGCCGCCGCCGGCAAGTCCGCCTAGCAGCGCCGGAGGCAGGCCCATCGAACTGGCGACGTTGGTGATGACGTCCTTGACGGCCTTTTCCTGTTTCATGAAATCCATGGCGGCGCCCATGGCGCCCGGGGCGGCCGCTCCTATGCCCTCCTTGACGAAAGCCGACATGGTGGGGTTGGTGGCATACTTCTTGACCATGGCGCCGAAATTCTTGGATTGGGATACGCCCCTGATGAACTTGATCGGGTCACGGTCCCTCATATAGTCGTCGTTGAGCGCCTTGAGGTCGGGGTGGCTCATCCATTCCCGGCCGTATTGGCCGATGACGGGGTATTTCTGGGTGTACTTGATCGCCAGGGCTCGTATCTTGTTCTCGCTGGCATGGACGGCTTCGGTGAAGCTCATCTTGGCCCCAGGCTGGGCTTGCTGGCTGGTGTTCTGGTTGGCGTTCCCCTGGCTGTCGATCTGCATGCCGGGCAGGCCGGTCTGGACCATGCCTAGGCTCGATCGGCTGGTTTGAGCGGGCGCCGCCGAGGAGGGGCCGTTCTTCGCCTCGATGGCCGTCGAGAGGTCGAAACCGGAGGTGTCGGCGACGGCTTTCTCGGTGCCGCGCTGCATGTAATGATAGCCCATGCCTCCCAGGAAGGACAGCCCGACGACCAGGACGGCTAAAAGAGCCATCCCCGTGCTGCTTCTTTGTTCGGCCATGCTTGATTATGGCAGGCGAGATGGCTTTCGTCAAGCCTTCGTCCGCCCTTGACGAAAAGAGGTCTCGGGGGTACGCTCCTCATGATATGGACTGTCTCAAGTGCGGCGCGCCGAATCCCGATGACGCCGCTTGCTGCTCGCTCTGCTTCGCTTTCTTCAAGAAAAGCGAAGCCGCCGGCCCGGCGGACCGGAGGAAGCCGTTGGTCGCCCAGCGCGTGGCCGCGCGCCTCGGCGACTGGGTCTTCACCGGTCCCATGGTGGCCGACCCTGAAGCGATGTATTTCTTCGTGGAGAAGGCGGAGCGATCGCCGTCGCCCGTCATGAGGTTCTGGGGGATGGTCCTGGGGCAGTCCGCGGGGCTCGTCGGGGGCGTTCTCGTCGACCATGTCTTCGACCAGGCCTTCGAGCGGGGCGGGCGTCCGACGGGGATGCGCTTCGGCGATCCCCTCGACATCCTTCCGGTCTACGCGCTCTGCCCGATGGGGCTTGACGCGCGCCGCTGCTCGGAATATTTCGCGGTTCCCCGTGCCGACGTGCGCTCCGTCGAGGTGCCCGAGGACGACCAGCTTTTCCTCAGCGGCGCCGGCTTCGCCCTGACGGTGGAGGGCCCGGTAGGCGGCCAGGTGCTCTCCGGCTGCCTGAGGACGTGGGGCTACCCCGTAGGCGTGGGCGCCCAAGCTCCGCTCCTGCGCAAGGGCCTGAAGCTGCTGGCTCCCCTGGTCGCCATAGGCTCGTTTGCGGCGATCTTCTCCGAAGTCTACGAGGTTCACGGGCTGGCGACGCTGCCGGTGGTCCAGAAGTGGCTTACGGGGCATGAAGGCCGGCTCAGCACCTCCGCCCAGTATCTGGCCGTGGGAGTGGTGGTGTCGCTGCTCATGTACCTCACCTTCAAGGCCTATCGTCCCGACTGACCCGCTTTGCGGCGGCCTTAATAAACATTTAATGTCTTTCCTATACACTCCCAGTATAATCCCATTGGGATGCGCCCAGACTCCATGACGAAAGCCGCCAAGACCTATCCCCATGCGCTCGCCCGCCTCGCCGCGGGCGCGCTGCTCTTTTGCTCCTCTCCGGTCCTCGGAAGCAACTTCAACGATTTCCTGCCCGGGGCCAAGGCTATGGGGATGGGGATGGCCTTCAGCGCCGTCGCCGATGATCCCTCGGCGATGTTCTTTAATCCCGCCGGCACCGCCAACACCCCTTATGCCCAGGCGGGCTCTTCGCTGGGCCGGATGGACTCGCCGGTGGGCGCGATGTCCTTCATGTCCTTGAACTACGTGCGGCCCTTCGAGCCCATCAACACGGCCACCGTCGGCGCGGCCTACTACGCCGGCCGTCAGACCAACGGCGGCGACCGCGACGCCTTCCTTTTCCATTATGCGCAGGAGGTGAAGCTCCCTCAGCTCTATCTCTCCAAGCCGCTGAAGGTGGGCGGCAACTTCAAGTTCATCAACATCGACCGCAAAGGCCCGGGCACCTTCGGTGCCGGCTTCGACGGCGGCGTGCTGGCGCGTTCCAATTTCGGCCTCAGCGGTTCTTTCGCGGTCTTGGATTTCACGACCAACGCCGGCGTGCCCCATCCGATCTGGGTCTTCGGCACCGCCTACACCTGGCGCAAGTGGCTGACCTTGGCCGGCGATTTCCGGGCCCATCGCGGCTTGAGCGAGTTCTATCCGGGCCTGGAGGCCGCTTTCCATCAGGGCTTGCTGAAGGCGCGCGTCGGGCGCGGCTTCCAGCTCGACGGCATCACCCAGGTCGCTTTCGGCCTCGGCGTCAATTTCTCGCCCGTCATCCTGGACGTGGCGATGACGGTCCCGGCCGGCGGCATCCATAAGAAAGGCGGCTCCTACCAGGCGACTTTCAATTACCGCTTCGGGGCGCCCTCGTTCGCCGGCAACTACGTGGGCCAGGCCGCCGGCCAAGCGGAGTCCCTGCGCTCCGACATCAACCTGCTCGAGGACCGCAAGAAGACCCTGGAGACCGAGACCGACACCGCGTCGACCAACCGCGCGGTCGCCGAGGGCGAACTGCGCGTGCTGGAGAAGCGCGTGACCCAGCTGCAGGAGACCTACCGTCAGATCCAGAAGAAGCGCGACGAGGTCGACTATGAGCTCAACGGCCTGCAGATCGAGAAGAAGAACCTGACCCCGGCCCCGCCGCCTCCGCCCAAGCCCAAGCCCCGGGCTCCGTCCAAGCCGCTGGTCCTCTGGCCGCGCCGTCATGCGGTCCAGGCCGGAGACACCCTGCGCTCGATCTCTCAGCAGTACTATGCGGATCCCGCCCTCTGGGAGCAGATCTACGACGCCAATCGGGACAAGGTCGAGCGCGGCTTGCCCAAAGAGAGCGCCGTGTTGACCATCCCGGAGCCGCGGCGCTGATATGGCCGCCCTCGGACTGCTCTGCTTGGACCCGGAGGACCGCCAAAAGCTGACGCTCATGGCGGGGGAAGCCGGCCACCTGGTCCATGCCGCGGGAAGGCTGGCCGAGGCCGTCGAGGTCCTGCGCGAGAGCCGTCCGCGGATGATGCTGCTGGTCGACGGGCCGGACCTGGACGCCGCGCAGGCGCTGCGCGAGGTGCTGCGCATCTCGCCCTTGATGCCGGTCGTCGTCGCCCTCAAGCGCCGCGATGCGGGCAGGGCCGTCTCCCTCATGCGCACCGGGGCCGCGGAGGTGGTCGCCCCGCCTTGGACGAAGGAGGGCCTGCAATCCTGCCTGCTCAAGACGATGCGCGGCCAGGGCACGGCCTTCTCCATCGTCCAGGCCCCTGCTCGGCGGTCGGGCGCGGCCTTGTTCTTCCTGGCGGCCGTCGTCTTCTTCGGAGCGGCGTTCGGCACTTCGGCGTACCGCCGAAGGGAGCGCATGGCGCTGGAGGCTTCGCAGGTGCGGACCTCCTGGGACCTGCCCTACAAGCACCCGGCGGGGATGGCTTTCGACGGCAAGGACCTCTGGGTGGCGGATTGGTTCTCCCAGTCGTTCTACGCCCATGACCCCGGAGACCGCTCCATCCGGCGCATGGTCCACCTGACCGCTCAGATGCCGACGGCCCTTTCTTTTGCCGGCGACACGGTCTGGTCTTCGGCCGCCTCCGGGGCGGTGTTCCGCCATATGAAGGACGCGACCTTCAAGGTCCTGGAGACTTATAGAGGCGCCGCACCGCATGCCGGCGGTCTGGCCTACGACGGTCTTTATCTTTGGACGAGCGATCCCGTCAAGAAGCGCATCTCCAAGCGATTGACCGATCCTTCGCTGAGCGTGATCGCCACCTATCCCTATCCCGGCAGCGGCGAGCCCGCGGCGCTGGTCTTCGACGGTACGGCGCTATGGTCGCTCGACAGCCTGAACCATCAGCTGCTGCGCCATAATCTGGAGCGTCCGGATGAAGCCACCGGGCGCTTCGACCTGCCGGAATACGCCTCGGGCGGGTATAAGCCGGCGGGCGTGGCTTGGGACGGCCGCCGTTTCTGGACGGTGGGCGAGAAGCTCCCGCGCGGCAGCGGACCGGCCAGGCTGTTCCAGCACGCCGAGGCCAAGCCTTGAGCGCCAGGGCGCCCATGCGTCTGCCGGTGCTCATCCGTTTCGCGCCCGAGGTCGGCCGTCAGGACGGCTGGGGCCGCTTGGAAGAGCTGACCGCGTCCTCTGCGCGGCTATCGACGGCTTCGGCCCTGGCGAGGGGGGAGAAGGTCTTCCTGTCCTTCCAGCTGGACGCGGAATCCTTCAAGAGCCTTCCGGCTGAAGTGCTTTATGAAGAGGGCGACGACGACGGCTATCGCAGCGCCGAATTGCGCTTCACCGACGAGGTCGCCAAGAGGCGGCTGGCGCGGGCCCTCATCGACGTCCTTTCCCGTTAGGCCTCTTGGACCGGCCTTGTTGACCCTTTAGGCCCAACCATCCGGTCGCTGTCTTCATTATACTGTCGGTATGAAGACGATCCTAGCCTTGCTTTTGCTCTCGATGGCTTGCGTATCGCGCGCCGCCGCCGTGGAGCCCGCCAAGTCTCAGGAGGCCGCCGCTGCGCGGGAATGTCCTTGCGATAGCCGCCGCTTCGTCGGCAAGTCCGCGAAGGCGAAAGCCGCCGTCGAATATAACGAAGCGCGGCGGTATTACCGCTCGGCTAAGGGGTTGGGCGGCATCTTCGGACTCTTCGGGATCCTCGCTCATGACGTCAAGGCCATCTCCGACGCTCAGCACGCGATCGATGAAGCGGCCGGCAGGCTCAGCGCGGCTCGCGCCAGGGCCGAGTCCCTCGGGGCGATCAAGTCGACGCCCGGAGCCGAGGCCGACGCGCCGGTCGCCTACCTGCTGGTCCTCCACGTCGACTACGAAATGACGCGCTAGTCCTTACGTCAGGGCTGGCCCCGCGGGCCTTGGGCGGGTCTGCCCTTGGAGGCCTGCGGCCTCGATCACCTTGGCGATCTCCCTTTCATCCAAGGGCTTGGTGATGACCTTGACTTTGGCGGCGTGGGCCTGGGTCAGCAGGGCTTTCGACATGATGCCGGTCATGACGACCAGCGTGATGTCCTGGGTCGCGGCGTCGGCGCGCAGGCGCCGGCACACCTCCCAGCCGTCGATGTTCGGAAGCATGATATCGAGCAGGACCACGTCGGGCATGAAGGCTTTGATCTTAGCGAGGCCCGCTTCGGGTTCGCAGGCGCAGCTGACCTCGATCTCGTCGGTCGCCTCGAAGCGCGCGAGCAAGGCCATCACGATCGCTTCCTCGTCATCCAGGATGAAGAGCTTTTTCTTTGCCATCTATCCATGATTATCGTTCCTCGGGAGGCAAAAAGCAAGGCCCTGACCACTGAGAGACCGCCCGGCCCTCGCCTTCCAGGTCTTTTGGGCTTGCCTCGCATAGGTCCATCGACCCTGTCAGTGGCGCCGGGGATCGCGCATACTACCGATGTCCCTAAAAACCAGGGACCCTGTAGCTCGGAGGATCGGCTCCGAGGTATCCACGACCCCGCCATAACGGGGTGAGTCCAGGAGAATGGTCGCCTCAGCCGCGCGAGGAGATCGTTCTCTCTGGTTTTTTTACAGGAGGATCTGATGATGACTCGCATCCGACTCAGGTTGGGCAAGTTCGCGGTCTTGATGGCTGTAGTCGCCCTCGTCGCTTCACGGTCGCATGCGCAGTCCCCAATCGGCCGAGGCCCCTTGCTTCGGGAGGCCGTAGAGTTGTCGGAAGCGCCGGAATCCCCGATGGCCAGTCCGGTTGTCGCTCCCATGCTGGTCCTTCGCCAACAAAGATATCCTTATTACAACCAAAACTACTTTTACAACGGACAAGCGCGCCAAATACTGCTGAGCAACCCCGCAGGGCCTGGTCAAAAAAACACGACCACTACCAACGTCGCGGTGTACGCCGCCAGGATCTATGATGTCAACGGTCCGGTCGTAGCCTTGGTCGACTCCTGGCTGGACCGGCGAGGGCACGTGCACTATAGCCGCGTGCTGGAGGCCCAATTACGATTCAACGCCAAGTGTTCTGGCAGGAAAGGGTGCGACTTGACTGTTGGGGAGACCGGGATCCAGGATAAGGGCACTCTTCTTATCGCATTGGTGTCTCTTGAGTGGCGTCTTGAAGCGCTGTTGGCGAGGTTTGCCCAGGAATGCTTCGACGTTCAAGGCACGAGCTGCGATGGTGCGCCTTGGCCGAATGATCGTCTCAGGTTCTGGAGAAGCAAGATCGATGACATCACTCCCCTATTGCATAAATATAAAAGTGAGATACAGCAGCTTCCTCTTTCCGTCCCGGCGCGGCCGGAGAGTTTTCAGGATTGGAACGATTTTACGCGTGGTGAAATTGAATATGGCGGGCTCAAGGATATCCCTTTTCCCGGCCGGAAATCAGGGGTTGAAGGACCTTCGTTTTCTCCACAGAACGATTCCGAAGACGAAGATGCCGTCCGAGAATCGGTCAATGACCTGGCCCTGGCGCCCCTGATGTTCGAGGCGTGGAAATCTGCCGAACAAAACGCGACGGACGCAGTCATCGCGGCGGAACGAGCGGGAGATGATCTGTGAATGAATCTTTGGGAGGGATTATCAAGATGAGACAGTGGTCCAGGGCCGCGGTGGTCCTGCTTGTTTGCTTGGCGGCCGCCTGCGGGAAGAAGGAATCAGCTCCGGCCCGCCAGCCGGACACGCTCAAACCTCCCGTCTCAGCGGATCGGCTCATCGACTTCATCAAGAAAAAGCCCGGTCTCAGTGACGAGCGAAGGGAGGAATTGATCCAAAGCGCCCGATTCCTGGGTGAACAAGAGCGGCAGGAGGTTACGGATCGCTTGGAACTTGTGCTGCCGCCGCCCTCAGGATGGAAGCCAGAGAAGAATAAACGCAAGCTCAAGCTGACCCTAATTCCTGAAAAGACGATGCTCCGTAAAGGGGAGAAATTCCGCTATCGGATGGAGATTCAGAATGTTGGCCAAGAAAATATCATCTTTAGCGAGCCCTTTGCGCCGTTCGTCAAGATCGGCATCCTTGACGGGACCCACGACTACACTTTCCTTGTAACCCCGCCTGGCGGCAAGGAGCAGGAGATGCGGGCGAATTTTCACACGGGCGCCAAGTTGATGGGCGAGGAGATTTTTTTTCCAAAGCATTGGACGGAGGCGCAAATAGAGGCCGCCGTGGATAAGCGGAGACTGGAAGAGCGGGCTGAGGGGAGGCTTTTGCTGGCCTTGCAGCCAGGCGAGACTCTCATCACTAGACCCGACCCGCCGCCGCCAAATCGCTTCCGCGAGCTGTTCACCCGGTTCAATTTTGATCAGCTCGGCACTTACCGGATCAGGGTCGTTTATGACGATCGGCCTGAAGAGCAACCCGAATGGTTCATTCAGCACCTGGTTAGAAAAGGCAGATTTGAAGCCTATCAGAGAGACTACAAAGAGCAAGCCAGCAAGGCCATCGGCCCGTTCGAGTCCAATGCGGTGGTGCTGGAGGTCGTCGAATGAGATTTTTGATTCCAGTCCTGCTGCTCGCTTCCGTGTCGGCGTGGTCCGAACCCTGCACTTCCACGAGCGTTGGACCCTGCACTGCAAGCGCTGAGGAGAAGTATGAAATAATGGCCGCTATTCAGGAGGCGCGGCTAGCGGAGATGGCCATGCGGGCGGCGGAAGTCCAGGTTGGGGCGGCTACAAATGAGGAAGATAAGTACGACGCTAAAGTGCGAGCGTTTGCCCACGAAAAAAAGATGATGGATTTCTTCTCCGACGCGATTGGGTTGACGGAGCGGTATTACCATCTGACGCCACCGCAGCCCAACGGCAGCGTCGTCAAACCTAAGGATCCACTGGGACGCGGAGAATGGTCCGCGGGGCTGGGCGCGACGTGGAAACCGGAGTTCCTTTACGCCGGTAAGGAAACGCTCAAAGTTCCTGGTAAGGACGGCCGCAACCATTTCATCGGCGACAAGATAAGTTTGAGCGCAACAGGGGGAGGAACATATCCAAATGGAAGGACCATCATCCTGCGCGAGATTTTCGAGGACGCCAAAAAGGCAGGCAACCCTGGACCCTTGGCCTTCCTCATTCATCATGAAGGGCGCCATTTCAGCGAGCTAATCGGTCGCGGCAGGGACAACTACGAGGAAGGTGAATTGCGCGCGTACAAAGCGAGCCTGGAGGCCGCTGATACATTCGAGCTCGATGATGATAACAAGGAGGCTTTGATCGGTAAGAAGATCAAGGAACACTCAAAAGCGCTTCGTTCGGGGAGGCGCAGTTCGACTTTTCCTAGTCCGGAAGAAGAGATGCAAAACGAGCTGGCTCTCGAAGCGGCCGAAAGAGGACGCGCGAAATTCAACGCGGACTTCGAAGGACTAAGGAGCCGCGTGGAGACCGCGCGCAAGGCGCGCCGAGATGCCGATGCGTTGCGCAGGCTGGCGGAGGCTGAGGCGGCAGCGGCGGCCGCTGAGCTCCGGCTTAAACAGGAGCAGCTAAGCCGCCAAGAACGGCTCCAGGAAGAGGAGAAAAGGAACAAGGCCTGGGAGAAAACCTACGAGATAAGGTGGGAGATCATGAAGGCGCTCACCAAGGACGCCTGTAAAGATGCCCCGGCCTTTAGAAATTACTACAGGAACACTTTGTCTCCCGAAACCCGCATGCCGGAGCAGCTCCTCCTGCAGAAACTAAGACAGGCGAAGGATGACCACTCTCTCAATGCCTGTCAACAGGAGGTGATCGCCTTCTTCGTGCAGTCAGACGGCCCTGCCATGCTCTCGGATCTAGCCGACTTGGCATGGAAGTCGACAAGCCTTGGGGATCCCCTGGCGGCGGTCACGGGCTTCTTCCGCTCGATCCTGGACAAACTGAATTCTCCATCAGGGCCCGGTCGACCAGGGTTCGGCCGGTCGGATCCTGAAGAAAGGCGCGGAGGCGGCGACCATGGCGGAAGTGCGCCGGGCAATCCGAATGGCCCAGCCTACGGCCAACTCAAAGGCATAGCCGGCGGAAGCAGTTGGCCGCGTTGAGGCCTGGGTGGGCATGGGATGTGTGCCCCCGATCCCCTCTTTGAGAGTACCGAAACCCCTAAAATTTGCTATTTTGAGGGCATGTCGACCGCCGTCCTTCGCCGGACGTCCCTCTATGACAGCCATAAGCAGCTGGGCGGCCGTTTGGTGGACTTCCACGGCTGGGAGCTGCCGGTCCAGTACGAGGGCATTCTTAAGGAACACAACGCCGTCCGCACCCAGTGCGGCCTCTTCGACGTTTCCCATATGGGCCAGGTCTGGGTGCGCGGGCCCCAAGCCCTGGCCTTCCTCCAGAAGACCAACACCAACGACATCTCCCGGATCGGCCCCGGCCGCGCCATCTACTCCCACCTGACCAACGAGCAGGGCGGGGTCGTCGACGACGTCATCGTCTCCTGCTTCGCGCCCGACCGCTATTTCATCGTCGTCAACGCCGCCACCGCCGAAGGCGACTTCGCCTGGCTGGCCAAGCAGGCCGAAGGCTTCGACGCGGCCTTGGAGAACAAGAGCGACTATTACGGCATGATCGCCATCCAGGGCCCCAAAGCCGCCGGGATCGTCGCCATCGACACCCCGGCGGCCCTGGCCCTGCCCCGCTTCGGCGCCCTCGAGCTGTCCATCTTCGACCAGCCTTCCATCATAACCCGCACCGGCTACACCGGCGAGGACGGCTTCGAGTTCATCGTCCCCAGCGAGATCCTCTCGCGCGTCTGGGACAACCTCCTGACCAAGGGCCGGTCGCTGGGCGCAGTCCCCTGCGGCCTTGGCGCGCGCGACACCTTGCGTCTGGAGGCCGGCTACCTTCTTTACGGGCAAGATATCGATACCGAGCATACCAGCGCCGAGGCCGGCTACGGCTGGGTCGTGAAATTCGCCAAAGGCGATTTCATCGGCCGCGCCGCCTTGCTGGCCCAGAAAGAGGCCGGGCTCAAGCGCCGCATGATGGGCGTGCGCCTGCTCGAGCGCGGCGTGCCTCGCCCCGGCGCGCCCGTCTCCATCGAAGGCCGCCCAGCCGGCACCCTTTGCAGCGCCACCTTCTCGCCGACCCTGCAGGCCGGCATCGGCATGGGTTATCTGGACCGGCCCGATCTCAAGCCCGGCGCGCGTCTGAGCGTCCTGATCCATAACAAAGAGGTTCCCGCCGAAGTCGTCGCCATGCCATTCTACGTCTCCGAGGGGTTGAAGAATGTCAAAGCCTGAAGCCTGCCGCTACCTGAAGTCGCACGAATGGGCCGAACTCGAGGGCGGCGTCGCCGCCGTCGGCGTCTCCGAGCATGCCCAGCATGAGATCTCGGACGTGGTCTTCGTCGAGCTGCCCAAATTGGGCCGCCAGGTCAAACAGGGCGAGGCTTGCTGCATCATCGAGTCGGTCAAGGCCGCCTTCGACATCTACGCCCCGCTCTCCGGCGAGGTCGTCGCCGTCAACGACGCCGTCGTCAAGGACCCCGCCGTGGTCAACCGCTCCCCGCACGAGGAGGGCTGGCTTTTCAAGATCAAGGCCTCCAAGCCGGCCGAAGCCGACGCGCTGATGGACTACCCCGGCTACCAGGCTTTCCTCAAGACGGCGGTGGCCGATGGCTCCCACTAAGCTGAAGGGCCGCCATGCGGTCGTCGCCGCCGACGATTTCGTGCGGCGCCACATCGGCCCCAGCACCGAGGAGCGGCGGGCCATGCTCGAGACCCTGGGCTTGCCCAGCCTCGACGCCCTGGCCGACGCCGCCGTGCCCGCCTCCATCCGGCTCAAGGCTCCCCTGGCCATCGGCCGCGGGCTCAGCGAGCAGGAGTCCATGGCGCGCCTGAAGGCCATGTCCCAGCGCAACCTCTTGTTCAAGTCCTATCTGGGCATGGGCTACTCCGACTGCTTCACGCCCCCGGTCTTGGTCAGGAACATCTTGGAGAATCCCGGCTGGTACACCGCTTATACCCCTTATCAAGCGGAGATCGCCCAGGGCCGGCTGGAGGCCCTGCTCAACTTCCAGACCATGATCATCGACCTGACCGGGCTCGACGTCGCCAACGCCTCTTTGCTCGACGAGGGCACGGCGGCCGCCGAGGCCATGGTCATGAGCCGGGCGCTGGCCGCGGATAGCGAAGGCGCGGCCTTCTTCGTATCCGAGGACTGCCACCCCCAGACCATCGCGGTCGTGCGCACCCGCGCCCAGCCCTTGGGAATCGAGGTCATCGTCGGCTCCCATGAGGGATTCGATTTCAAACGGAAGGTTTTCGGGGTGCTGCTGCAGTACCCCAAGACCGACGGCGGGGTCTGTGACTACGCCTCTTTCTGCGCGCGCGCCCATCAGGCCGGCGCCCTGGCGACCGTCGCTTGCGACCTGCTCAGCCTGACCGTGATCAAGGCGCCGGCCGAGTTCGGGGCCGATATCGCCGTCGGCAGCGCCCAGCGCTTCGGCGTGCCGTTGGGCTATGGCGGCCCTCATGCCGCCTTCTTCGCCACCAAGGATGCCTATAAGCGCCAGATGCCGGGGCGCATCGTCGGGGTCTCGAAGGACTCCGCCGGACGCCCCGCCTTGCGCCTGGCGCTCCAGACCCGCGAGCAGCACATCCGCCGCGAAAAGGCCACCAGCAACATCTGCACGGCCCAGGTCCTTCTGGCCGTCATGGCCAGCCACTACGCCGTCTTCCATGGGCCGCAGGGCCTGACGCGCATCGCCCGGCGCATCCATGACCTGGCGGGCCGCTTGGCCGAGGGCGCCGTCGCCCTGGGCTACCGGCTCGGCCTCGAGCCCTTCTTCGATACGGTGCGCCTGACCTGCGATCCTAGCCGGATCAAGGAGGTCCTGCGGGAGGCGCGCGCGCGGCGCATCAACCTGCGCCTGCTCAAGGACGACACGCTGACGATCGCCTTGGACGAGATGACGGGGCTCGAGGACGTGGCGGACCTGCTCGAGGTCCTGGCGGCCAGCGGGCTTCCGGGCTCCGAGCCGGAGACGGCAGTCGAGCTGCCGATGGCCTTCGAGCGCAACAGCTCGTTCTTGACGCATCCCGTCTTCAATGCCTACCACTCAGAGACGGAGATGATGCGCTATCTCAAGCGCCTGGAGTCCAAGGACCTTTCGCTGACGCACTCGATGATCCCGCTGGGCTCCTGCACGATGAAGCTCAACGCCGCCTCGGAGATGCTGCCCGTCACCTGGCCCGAGTTCGGGCGGCTGCACCCTTTCGCGCCCGCCGAGCAGGCCCAGGGCTATGCGGCCATGTTCCGCGAGCTCGAGGCCTGGCTCTGCGAGATCACGGGCTTTGCCGCCGTCTCGCTCCAGCCCAACGCCGGCTCTCAGGGCGAGTACGCCGGCCTGCTCGTCATCCGCCGCTATCATGAGAAGCGCCGGGACGCGGCGCGCAATGTCTGCCTGATCCCGCAATCGGCTCACGGCACCAATCCCGCTTCCGCGGCGCTGGCCGGGATGAAGACGGTCGCCGTCCATTGCTTGGAGGACGGCGACATCGACCTTGAGGACCTCAAGGCCAAGGTCACGGAGCATGCCAAGGATCTGGCGGCCTTGATGGTCACCTATCCATCCACGCACGGCGTCTTCGAGCAGGGCATCAAGGAGATATGCGAGCTGGTGCACCTGCACGGCGGTCTGGTCTACATGGACGGCGCCAACATGAACGCCCAGGTGGGGCTCTGCCGCCCCGGCGACATCGGCGCCGACGTCTGCCATCTGAACCTCCATAAGACCTTCTGCATCCCTCATGGCGGCGGCGGGCCCGGCATGGGCCCCATCGGCGTGACCAAGGCCTTGGCGCCTTATCTCCCGGGAGCTTCCGAGGGCATCGGTCCGGTCTCGGCCGCGCCTTGGGGCTCGGCGTCGATCCTTCCGATCTCCTGGTCTTACATCAGCCAGATGGGCGGCCCGGGGCTGACCGAGGCGACCAAGGTGGCCCTGCTCAACGCCAACTACGTCGCCAAACGCCTCGCGCCCCACTACCCGGTCCTCTTCAAGGGCCGCTCCGGCTTGGTGGCCCATGAGTGCATCCTCGACCTCCGGCCTCTCAAGGCCTTTGATGTCCAGGTCGAGGACGTGGCCAAGCGCTTGATGGACTACGGCTTCCATGCCCCGACGGTGTCCTTCCCGGTGACGGGGACCCTGATGATCGAGCCCACCGAGAGCGAGTCCAAGGCGGAGCTGGACCGCTTCTGCTCGGCGATGATCTCCATCCGTTCGGAGATCCGCGAGATCGAGCAAGGCAAGGCCGACAAGGCCGACAACGTGCTCAAGAACGCCCCGCATACCGCCGAGGCCGTCACGGCCGACGAGTGGAAGCATCCTTATTCGCGCGAGAAGGCGGCTTACCCGGCGCCGTGGACGCGCGGCGCCAAGTTCTGGCCGGCCGTCGGCCGCATCGACGGCGCTTTCGGCGACCGTAATTTCATCTGTTCCTGTCCGCCTTGGGGTCAACCGTAGGAGGCTGCATGCAGATACTATCAGAGACGATGGTTTTGGACGCGGCCGGTCAGATGGGCTTGGATGAAGCCATCCTGGAGCGGAGCCCGGAGGGCAGCCACGTGCTGCGCTTCTACCGCTGGCCGGCGCCCGCGCTGACCTTCGGCTACAGCCAGCCTTTCGCCGCGGCTGAGGCGGCCGCACGCGGACGCGGGATCGCCGAGGGGCAAGTGGTGCGCCGGGCCACGGGCGGCGGCATCGTGTTCCACGACGGGGACCTGACTTTCTCGCTGGTGTTTCCTTGGCCCCGCCTGCTCGCCCCCCGCGCGATCTACAAGAACGTCCACCGCGCCGTGCACGTCGGGCTCAAGGACGCGGACGTGGCCAGCGCCCTTTGGTCGCCGGGCGGCACGCGCGCCGCGGCGGGCCTCAAGGCACGCTGCTTTTCCGGACCCGAGCCGATGGACCTGGTGCGCGAGGACGGCCGTAAGGTCCTGGGCGGGGCTTTGCGCAAGCACGGGCTGCGCGGCCTCTATCAGGGTTCGCTGCGCCTCGACGAGCTGGGCCAGCCGGGCGACCTGGTCGAGAACGCCGTGTTGTCCGGGCTCAAGCAGGATTGGGGCGCTCCCTTGACGCTCGCGCTGGATCCTCGCTGGGTCTTGGAAGGCGACCGGGCCGCCGTGAAGTATCGTTCGTCGGCCTGGAACCAAAGGAGATAGCATGAAGACCTTCGTCTTGTGCAAGCTTGCTCCGGGCAAGGAGCAGAAGGCCGTGCAGAGCATCCGGGCCATCGAAGGGGTCACCGAGGTCTATATGGTGTTCGGCGGCTGGGACGTGGTCCTGATGGCGGAGGCCGACACCATCGATAAGCTTTGCGGTCTGATCGTCAGCCAGGTGCGCGGCGTCGACGGCGTGGCCGGCACCGAGACGCTCGTCACGACCAACCTATAGCCGCCTTTGCCGAAGAAGCTTTCGCTCCCGCCCATGGGCCTCGTGGCGGTGTTCGCTCTCGCCGTCCTTGTGCCCTTCATGGGCAAGGCTTACCACAACGACGAGCCGTTCTTCCTGGCGGTCGGCCGCCACATCCTGATCGACCCGCTGCATCCCTTCGCCTTCGATTTCACTTGGTACGGATCTCCCATCGCGGCCGCGCGGATCAATACGACGCCGCCGGTCCTTCTCTATATGCTCGCCGCGGCCTTCAAGCTGACCGGCGGAGGCGAGTGGGGCATGCGCCTGGCTTTCCTGCCCCTGGACCTGCTGGCGGCCTGCGCGCTCTATCTGATCGCGGCCCGCTTCCTGCGCGCGCCGATGCTGCCGACCTTGATCGTCATCGCCTCGCCGGCCTATCTCATCAACATGAACCATCTGATGCCCGAGAAGCCGGCGGCGGCTTTCGGCTTCTGCGGCCTATACGCGCTGGTCCGCGCCGTTGACGAGCGCCGCTGGGGGGTGTATTGGCTCTCGGCCCTCTTGCTCGGCGCGGCGATCCTCTCGAAATACAACGCCGTCCTTTTCCTGCTTCCGGCGGCGGGCTATGCCCTGCATCGCCAGGTCGCGACGCGGCGCGTCCTCGCCCATGGGGCGCTGGTCTTCGCGCCATTGGCGTGCCTGGCGGCCTTCTATTTTTTCTGCGACCGCGCTCTGATCGACCGGGCGTGGTCGGTGACGGCGGAGTCGGCGGTGTCGTGGTGGTCCTCCTGGCCGCACAAGCTCCGCTCCTTCTTGTCTTTCGCGGGCGGCTGCGGCGTCGTGACCGCCTTCTGGCCGTATGCGGCCTTCCGCAAAGGACGGGCGTTCTGGGCGGCGTTGGCGCTCAGCCTGGTGCTTTTCCTTCCGACCTTCGATCTCGGGCCGACGGTCCGCTGGGTGGACCGCCTGACCGGGGTCGTCTTCTCCTGCGGGGGGCTTCTGGCCTTGTGGCGGGTCTTCGGCGTCGAAGCGCGCCAAGGACCGGGCTGGGCCCTCTGGGCGCCCTGGATCCTTTCGGTCGTGTTGATCCAGCTGCTCTTCTATTGGTCGGTCATGTCCCGGATGTTCTTGTTCATCCTGCCGCCGCTCATCTTCGCGATGGCGGAGCGTCTGGAAACGCTGCGCAGCGGCGCTCGGCTCGAGGGGTTCTACCGGGCCAGCCTGGGCGGCGTGCTGGCCCTCAGCGTCTGTCTGGCGCTCGTCGACCATCGCTATGCCGGCGCGCAGAAGGAATTCTCCGAGACGGTGGCGGCGAGATATCTGAGCGCGGGAAGAAAAGTCTGGTTCAGCGGCTATATGGGCCTGCAGTACTATCTCGAGCGGGCCGGCGGCCGGGGGCTCGACGCGTCGCGCGGCGGCTGGGAGCTGGCCGAGCCCGGCGACGTCGTCGTCGTCCTTAAGATCAACTCCGCGCTCCAGCAGCCGGGGCGGCCGCGCCTCGTCGATGTGCACCGCAGCGTGCTCGACCATCCGATACCGCTGCGGCTCATGAGCGGCTGGACGGGCGAAGGGGGCTTCTACTCGAACCTCTCGGGGTTCCTGCCCTACTCGTTGAGCGCCGAGCCGCTCGAGGAATTCTCCGCGGTGGAATTGCGTTGAGCGCGGCGGCGCGCCGGGAGCTCGGCATCGTCCTGGCCTTCGTCTGCCTGCTCTTTATCCCGTTCTCGGGCAAGGCCTTCCACATGGATGAGCCTTTGTTCTTGGCGCCCGCGCGGCACATCACCACCGACCCGCTCCATCCCCTGGATTTCCAGTTCAATTGGTACGGCCGGTCGGTCCCGATGTCCGCGGTCAACAACACGCCCCCGCTGATGCTCTATGCTCTGGCGGGAGCGATCAAGCTCTCCGGGGAGCGCGAGGCGGCGACGCGGCTGCTCTTCCTTCCATTCGACCTCCTTGCCGCCGCCGCGCTTTATTTCCTCGCGCGTCGCTTCCTGTCGCGTCCGCTGATGCCGGTGCTCATCGTGATCGCGTCTCCCGCCTACATGATCTGCCTGAACCTCCTTTATCCGGAAAAGCTCGCGGCGGCTTTCGGATTCTGCGGGCTCTACGCGCTGGTGCGCGGCGTCGATGAGGAGCAGCCTCGCTGGTTCTGGGGTTCGGCGACGCTGCTGATGGCGGCGCTCTTGTCCAAATACGCCGCGGTGCTGTTCCTTCTGCCCGCGGCTGGGTACGCTCTTCACCGCGGAGTCCCGCCGCGCCGGGTCGTTCTACATCTGGCGCTTTGTGGAGCGGGCCTTGCCGCATGGCTGGCCTGGGACCTCTTCACGAGCCGCAGCGCCGCGGGGGCGGCCTGGCAGGTCACTTCCCAGGCGGCGGGGCTTTTAACGTCGAGCTGGCCGCATAAGCTGCGCTCGACGCTCGCTTTCGCGGGCGGCTGCGGAGTGGTCACGGCGTTTTGGCCGTGGCTGGCTTTCAGGGGGAGCGTCTGGCTGCGCGGGAGCGTGGCCGGCTTCTGCCTGCTGCTCTTCGCACCCGGCCTCGACTTGGCGCCTCTGGTCCGACCCCTCGACCGCGCGACGGGCCTGTTGCTGTCGGCGGGCGCGCTCTTCGGGCTTTACGGCCTGTTCAGCCGGGCCGGCCGCGCGCGCGGCGGGGTGCTCTGGGCCTATTGGGCGGTGGGAGTCCTGCTGTTGCTGCTTTTCCTGTATTGGTCCATCCTTGCCCGGCTGGTCGTCTTCATGATCCCGCCGCTCGTCTTCTCGGCCGCCGAGGCGCTCGAGGCGGAATGGCCGGCGGCGCGCCTGCGCCGTCTTTACGGAGTGAGCTTGGGCCTGACCCTCGTCTTGAGCCTGGCCTTGGCCTGGGTCGACCTGCGTTACGCCGACGCCCAAAGGTCTATGGCCGCCCAGGTCGCGCGCGAGTATGCGGGCTCCGGGCGCAAGGTATGGTTCGATGGGCACTGGGGCCTGCAGTATTACCTGGAGCGAGCGGGCGCCGAGCAGCTCGACGGCTCGCGCGGCGGCTGGGAGCTCGTCAAGCCCGGCGACGTGGTCATCGTGCCGCGCGTGAATTCCAACCTCCTGTCCGCTAAGAAGAAGGTCCTTGCCGACGTCGGCAGCGTGGAAGTCGGCAGCCGAGTCCCGCTGAGGCTGATCAGCGGCTGGGCCGGCGAGGGGGGCTTCTATTCCAACACCACGGGCTTTCTGCCTTATTCGCTGAGCGGCGAGCCGCTGGAGGAATTCAGCGTCGTGGAGTTGGTTTTACCCAGCCGGTAGACGACCAGGCCCGTGCCGTCATCGCCCGCGGCTTTCGGGTGGAATGGGGCTAGAAGCCGGTTCCAGCGGTCCTCGGCCAAGACCCGCGACGTCGCATAGACCTGTTCGCCGGCCGCCAGCATGGCCCGCAGGCGGCGAGGCAGCGCTTCCGGGTCGACGTCGTAGCGCGCCAGGACGATGGGCCGCCGCTCGGCGAAGAACGGGATATAGAGCTCGTCGTTGCCGGCGTCGGCCGTGGCCGCTATCACCCAGCCGTTCTCGGGCGTATGCGCTTTGATGAAGCGCATGCGCGCCAAGCGCGGGTTGTTGGCCTCCAGCGACCTGGGCTTGAGCTCGGCGCTGAAGTTCGCGGTTGCCAGCAGGGCCGCCAGCAGCGCCGGCGCGGCAGCGCGCCAGCGGGGCAAGAACGTGTTCGTCCCTAAGGCCAGCAGCGTGAAGAGCGGCAGCAGGTCGCTGACCCGGTAGACCATCGTATGAGGTTCCCAGGAGGTAAAGACCAGGGCGTAGGCCGCCAGCCAGGCCGCGCAAGCGCCCGCGGCCGGCTTCGCCGGTCCTTGCAGGCGTCTTAGCGAGGCCAATGCCGTCACGGCAAGAACCGCCAGCACGGCGCGCGCCGCCCACAGCAAGGCCGCCGGCGCGGGGCCCATTGAGACGAAGATATTGAGCGTCATCTTGAGCCAGTACCATAGCCCCCCCAGGCCCAAGCCCGTATGCCAGCGCGCCTCGCCGGTGGCCGTGGCCAGGCTGCCGATGAGCCATAGGCGCAGGTCCGCCATCGACGCCGGACGCACGATGAGGATGAGCACCGCCGCGTAGCCGGCGAGCACGATCGCGGCCGCGGAGGCGGCGTAGAGCAGGGCCGGCCGGCGCCAGCGCGCGCCGTGGACCTTCCAAAGCAGCCAGAGGATGGCCGCGCCGAAGACGCCGTTGACGATATGGGCGAAGATCGCCGCGGCATGGGCGGCTCCAAGAGCGATGGGGGAGACCTTCCGGCCGGAGACCAGCGCGGCAAGCAGGTACCAGTCGGCGGCCAGCACGAACGTCGAGAAGATATAGGCTTGGGCGTCGGTGCTCCAGAGGGCGTAGCCCAGGCTGCCGCCGAGAGCCGCCGCCCAGGCCGCCGCCGCGCGGGGAGGGATCTCGAGCCGGCGCAGCGCATGGTAGAAGAAGACCAGGCCGCCGGCTCCGAAGAAGGCGTCCATTATCTGGAGCGAGACGACGGCCAAGGGCTGGAGGCCGATGAGCCCGAGCAGGCCGTGGAAGGCGTAGCCCAGGGCGCCGTAGAGCAGGTAGGTGCCCTTGAAGACCTCGCTGAGCGTCCCTAGCTGGATCGGCATCGCCCGCGCCAAGCCTTCGAAGACGTAGGACTTCGAAAGGCAGCTCAGGTAGGCCGTCGCCGCCCCGGAAGCGAGCAGTGTCGGCCAAAGGAGGTCCGGCCTCATGCCCTTATGATAGGAAACTTCAGCCCTTGAAGTATGAGGGGTTGTTTGTCATAATTGCGATATGGCCCCTGACGATGAATTAGGCTCCAGCCAGGATAAAACGATCATGATCGTCGACGACGACGATTCCGTCCGGGAGCTCCTGGAGTTCGTGGTCAAGAAAGAGGGGTTCAAGGCCGAGACGGCGGCCGACGGCGAGGAGGGCATCGAGAAGATCCAGAAGCTCCTGCCGGACCTCATCATCCTCGACCTCATGCTTCCCCGTTATGGCGGCTTCGAGGTGCTCCGCCAGCTGCAGGCCGGCGACACCGCCCGCATCCCGATCGTCATCATCACCGGCCGCTACACCGACCGCACCACCTCCGAGATGATCCGCCAGGAATCCAACGTCATGGATTTCCTGGAAAAGCCGATCAAGCCCGCCGTCCTCGGCGTGGCCCTGCATAAGATCCTCAAGACGCGCCCCCCGGAGCTCAAGGCCGGCGGGGCGGGAGCCTCCTGATGGAAGACGGCGGCGCCGAGCACGAGCTGGCCGACCCGAAGGAGAAGCTCATCCTCCTGGTCGACGACGATGAGAGCCTGCTCGATCTCATGGAGCACGTCGTTCATAAGGAAGGCTTCCGGACCGACCGCGCCATGGACGGCATGGAAGCCCTGCGCAAGGTCGAGGCTCTTCAGCCCGACCTCGTCCTGCTGGATTTCATGCTGCCCGGCATGGGCGGCTATGAGGTCCTGCGCGAGCTGCAGGCCCAGGGCAACGGCGGCATCCCGGTCATCATCATCACGGGCCGCCACATGGACCGCAAGAACGTGGAAATGGTCCGGATGGAGCCCAACGTCAAGGAGTTCATGGAGAAGCCCATCCGGCCCGCCATCATCGCCGCGACCCTGCATTCCATCCTCAAGACCCGCCCCGCCGACATCAACCGCGCTCCCGGAAATCGCGGCCCCATGAGCGGCGGGATCTTTTGAGTGTTCGCGCCCGGTCCTAAGCGCGTACTGCTCGCCGCCCTCGCCTGCGTCGCCGTGGTCTACGGCATGGCCTATGCCGACCTCGTCCTGAGGGCCCGCTCCGCGTATCTCGAGGGCGAGAAATTCCTGGAATGGGACCGGAAGCCCGAGCTGAAGAAGGCCGCCCTGGACGGCGAACTGGCCAAGAGCGAGCAGCGGCTGAGATCCTTGCGCGCGGCGGGCAAACTCACGGGGCCGGAGCTCGAGCAGCGCCTGGAGCTGGCCCGCTTCGACCGTGACGAGCGCATGCAGGAGAGCTCTCTTAAGTACGCCTATGTCTGGTTCCAGACGGCCGTCGAGCTGTTCTCGCCTCCCGAGAGCCGCTGGGTCGTCTTGTCGCGGGGGAAGATGGCCGAGGCCAAGGCGCTCTGGAAGAAGGAGCTCGACGCCAAGAAAATCCCTTATGAAGACTACATGCTCGAGTGATGCGCCTGGTCTTCGGTCTGGCGCTCCTGCCGAGCTCGCTGATCACGCTCTTCATCGCCGCTAGGACGCTCGCGCTTTTGGCCGCCGGCGCTCCGGACGCCTTCCCGTTCCTCGGCGGCCTCGGCGTTTCTTTGCTGCTATGGACGGCGGCTCGCTGGTTCCTCGCCGGCGCCGGCGGCGCGGCCGGCTGGGTCGGGGTCATGGTGCGGCGTCTCTACGTCTTCGGTCACGAGCTGACCCATGCCTTGGCCGCCTGGTCCATCGGGGCCAAGGTCCATGCTTTTCACGTGGGGGAGGAGGGCGGCCATGTCGACCTCTCCCACTCCAACGCTTTCATCGCGCTAGCGCCGTACTGCGCGCCCATCTACACGCTTTTGGTCGTCGTCGGCTACCGTCTGCTGCTCTGGCTGCGTCCCGGCTGGGCCGGGCAGACCGGCTTCCTCGTCTTGATGGGACTGACCCTGGCTTTCCATTTCCTGCTGACCTTCGAATGCCTCTGGGACCGCAAACAGCCCGACCTGGCGGCCGGAGGCGGCGTCATCTTCTCGCTGGCGCTCATCGTGCTGGCCAACGGCCTGGTCGTCTTGCTGGTCGCTAAGACGCTATTCCCCAAGAGCGTCCTCCTGGGGGAGCCTCTGCGGCAGATATGCGTCCTGTCGGCCGCATTCTGGTCGTGGGGCTACCGTGAGGCGCATGGCGTCGGCCGCCTGATGGCCGGGGCGCGCAGGTGAGCCTGGCCGGCTACGCGGAGTTCCAGCGCGAACTGGGCCGCAAGGCCTTCCACATGCTTTCCCTGGTTTATTTGGCGGCTTATCATTGGCTGGGCTACCCGCGCATCGTGCCCCTGCTGGCGGCCTGGCTCGTGGTGGTGACGGTCGTCGAGCTCGGGAGGTTCCTCATCCCTTCCCTGGGGGCCTGGCTGGCCGTCTTCTTCAGCGGCCTCATCCGGGAGACGGAGCTCAGGGCCTTCTCCGGCATCTTCCATACCACGGCGGGCTGCTTGATCGTCATGGCCTGGGCTGGAGGACGTCCGGCTTTGGTCGTCGCCAGCGTCCTTAACCTGGCTCTCGGCGACGCCGCCGCCGCCCTCGTCGGCAAGAGATTCGGCCGCATCAAGATCGCCGGCGGCAAGAAATCCGTCGAGGGATCCTTGGCCTGCCTGGCCGTCTGCTGGGGCTGCGGAGTCTGGGCGGGGCTGCCTCCCGCCGCGGCGCTGGCCGGCGCGCTGTCGGCGACCGCGGTCGAACTGCTGCCCACGACGCCTTGGTTCAACGACAACCTCTGGATGCCGGTCGCCTCCTGCGCCGCCTTGCTGGCTTTCGGGGGCGCCTGATGTGCGGCATCCTCGGCATCTTCGACCGCTGCGGGCGCGACCTGCCCGCAGGCCCCACTACGCAAGCCTTGCTGCGCGCGGGCCGGGTCATCGCGCATCGGGGCCCCGACGCCGAGGGCGCCGTCGTCCTGGGCCCGGCCGGCTTCGGCCACAGGCGCCTCGCCATCCTGGACCTCAACGCGCGGTCCAACCAGCCCATGAGCTCGCCCGACGGCTCCGTCCTTCTCACCTATAACGGCGAGATATATAACTTCGCCGAATTGCGCGCCGAGCTCCAGAAGGCGGGGCGATCCTTCACGACGAGCAGCGACACCGAGGTCCTCATCTCCGGCTATCAGCACTGGGGGCTCGAAGGCGTGCTTTCCCGCGCGGCGGGCATGTTCGCCTTCGCGCTCTATGACGCGTCCTGCGGCAAGCTCTTCCTGGCGCGCGACCGCGCGGGCAAGAAGCCGCTGTACCACGCGGAGAGCGGCGGCCGATCGGTGTTCTGCTCCGAGCTGCGCGGCCTGCTGGCTTTGCGGCCCGGAGCGCCGGCGCTTTCTCCGGAGGGGCTGGAGTCCTACCTCCAGCTCAAGTTCGTGCCGTCGCCCGGCACGCTGCTGCAGGGCGTGCGCAAGGTGCCGCCCGGCTGCTACCTGGAGGTCTCGCGGCAAGGCTCGACGCTCAAGCGCTATTGGAGCCCGCTCTCCGCCAGGGCCTCGACGGCCTCTTATGCCGAGGCCTGCGACCGAGTCGACGCCGCCCTTTCGAAGGCCGCGCGCCGGCGCCTGGTCTCGGACGTCCCGGTCTGCGTCTTCTTGAGCGGCGGCGTCGACTCGAGCCTGATCGTCGACAAGCTCCATGAGGCCGGACAGGACGGCACCGCGTCCTACACCATCGGCTACCGCGACCTGCCCGGCTACAACGAGTTCGAATACTCGCGCATGGTGGCCCGCAAGTACCCGCTCGACTACCGGGAGGTGGTGCTGGGCTCCTCCGAGGTCCTAGGCGCGCTCCAAGAGGACCTCCTCGACGACCCGGTCTCCGACTGGGTCTGGGTGCCGCTGCACTTCTTGAGCAAGCGGGCGCGCGCCGACGGCTTCAAGGTCGTCCTGCTCGGCGAAGGCTCCGACGAGGTATTCTTCGGCTACGACGTCATGCTCAAGGGGCTCGATGCGATGCGGCGCTACGGGCGGCCGGCCTGGAAGGGCTTGGCGAAGGCGGCCTATCACCTGGGCCGTCCGGTCTACGACGTCAGCCGGCGCGGCCATGTGCGCTATGACCTCCTGCGGCGCGCCGCCCAGGGATTGCCGCTCTACGGCGGCAGCTCGATCGGTTTTCCTTGGACCCAGCGCCATCAGGTGGCGGGTCCCGCCTTGGGCCCGGGCGATGACGACCATGCCGGCGATTTCCTGGCCGGCCTGCACGCCCGCTTCGACGCGGAGGCCTCCGACCCGTCCGACGACGTCAACCGGATCTCTTTCATCGAGTTCCACACCAAGATGGCCGAGACCCTGCTGCACCGGGTGGACCGGGTCTCGATGCTGCATTCGCTGGAGGCGCGCGCGCCGTTCCTCGACCATGAGCTCGTCGAGCTGGCTTTCTCCCTGCCGGGACGGCTCAAGATCCCCGAGCGCCGGCTCAAAGGCCTGCTCAAGGACGTGGCGTTGCGGCGGCTGCCGCCCGGCGTCGTGCAGCGGCGCAAGATGGGCTTCTCCTTTCCTTTCAAGGAATGGCTCCGCGGGCCTTTGGGGCCGGCCGTCGAGCATGCCTTCGAGACGAGCCGGCTCTTTCAGGACCATTGGGTCAGCCGGGCCTTCTGCCGCACGCTGCTGCGGGAGCATCGCTCGGGCTTGGTCGACCATGCGCCCAGGCTTTGGACGCTCTACAGCCTCTGCCGCTGGTACGACCGCTGGGCGGCCTGATGCCGAAGGTCGCCATCCTCTGCCGCGACGTGGCCGGAGTGGGGGGGACGACGACGACCATCCTGCAGCACTGCCGGCGCCTGAGCGCGGCGGGCTGGGAGCCGTGGGTCTACGGGGAGCGGCTGGACCAGAAAGCGCTCAAGGACGCCGGCGCCGTGACCCGGAGCGTGCCTTCCTGGCCCTGGGGAAGCTATTTCAAGCGGCGCCTCTTCGCGGCGGTGACCGACGGGGCGGTGGCGCGCGGCGGCTTCGACTTGGTCCATGGGCACGGGGACAACCTGAGCCAGGACGTCCTGAGCCTGCACAACTGCGTGCATGCGGCGCATGAGGCCGTGCGCGGCGAGCCTTTGAAGGCTTCGTCCGGGGTGGGCCGCATCCACGAGCGCCAATTGCGCGAGCGGCGCTTCCGCAAGCTCATCGCCAACTCCAAGCTCATGCAGGACGAGGTCTGCCAGCGCTTCGGGGTCCCGCGCGAGATGACCCAGGTCATCTATCCGGGCTACGACGCGGCGCGTTTTCGAGTCGACGACCGCCAGCGCTTCCGCGGCCCCGAGCGCGCGGCGCTGAAAGTGGGGGAGGGCGAGGTCCTTTTCGGGCTGATCACCTCGGGCGACTTCCAGAAGAGGGGCGTGGATGTTTTTCTGAAGGCGCTGGGCGAGCTGGCGCGCGCGGGCGTGACGGGCTGGAAGGCCGTCATCATCGGCAAGGAGTCGCGCTTGGCGCCTTACGTGGATCTGGCGGTGGAGGAAGGCGTGATCAAGGACGTGCGCTTCCTGCCTCCGGCGCCGGACGTGGAGCGCTTCTACCACGCCTTGGACGTCTACGTCCATCCGGCGCACTACGAGGAGTTCGGCCAGAGCGTGCAGGAGGCCTTGGCCTGCGGCCTGCCGGTGGTGTCCTGCCGGAAGGTGGGTGCCGCCGAGCTTTTGAGCGGGGAAGCGAGGGATTGGCTCTTGGAGAGGCCCGAGCCGGTGTCGCTTTCGACTCTGCTCCAGCGCTTGGCTCAGGACCCCGGCTTACGCCGCCGGTTGGGGGACTTGGGCCCCCCGGCTGTCGCGGGCAATACTTGGGAGCGTAATTTTTCCGCCACGCTTGAGTGCTATACCGCGCTTCTCAAAAGATAGCCCGCCACTAGGTCCTTTGTCGCTTTGCGTGGGACCGGAATGCCCATGCGGACCCTGTTGCCTCGTGGTACCCTAAGCGAGTAACCCTTGTAGCTTGGGAGATCGGTCCCAAGGTATCCACGACCCCGCCATAACGGGGTGAGTCCAGGGGCGATGACGCGCTTGCAGCGTCATCGCCCCTGATTTTTTTTGGAGGACGGCATGATGCGTAGACTGGCTTTCGCGATGATGGTGTTCGGTTTGGCGGCTTGCGGCAAGGATGAGTCGCCGTCAGCCGGCGCGCCCAAGCTGAGCGCCCCTGAGAGGGCCTTCCCCGCTGCCGGGCAGCCCTCCGCGCAGGCGGACGTCGCGGCCGAGGCCGAGGTCAAGGCTTCCAGCGGCCCCATCGAACTGACCCTGCGGGTCTACAGGAGCAATCTCAAGTACCGCAAGGACTCACTTTGGTTCCAGATTCAGCTTAAGAATATCGGCAAGAATAAAATCAGGATCGACGAGGACGACTTTAGAGTTCCCGGCGAAGTGGCTATGGGAGGAGGCCGCCTTTTAGAGGTCGTCGATGCCAAAGGGAACCCAGCGAAACAGTATACGATCTTTTCGGCTGCTCCTGATCAGCTGACGCCGGACAGCCCTATCTGGCCGCAGCCGTCCAAGGACAGCAAGGATCCCGAGGGCGATAAGAAGCGGATTGCAGATGCTATTTGGGCCGAGGGAGACAGGCTTCGTCAGCGCGACCGCATCATGGAGGCAGGCCGGGGCAGACCTGATAGTTGGACCTACCGGAAGCTAACTGAGTTTGACGAGAAGCATCCCGCTCCGCCGGAGCCTCCGAGTCAGGATACTTCGATCTTGCTTGCGCCGGGGGTTGTATTGGTCACGCCGCCTTGGGTCGATCGTTCTTATCTACCGGATCAGCCCCCCGGAAAGATCGGGGAGTTCGCGCAACTGCGCGGCTACTATTTCGGGCCGGGCAAGTATAGGATTCGCGCGGTCTATGATCACAGACCATCTGGATGGACCGTCGAGTATAACAAGAAACACCACCTTAATCCCGATGAAGACGAAGTACGGGTCGAAACTCCTTACATAGCCATCGAGGTGGTCCCTTGAAACAAAGGCTGTTCCTGGTTGCTTTTTTCAGCCTTTTCCCATCGGAAGCCCAGGCCGTCCACTCGCCGGATCCTGCGGCAGTCATCAAGATCGACAGCCTCATACAAGAAGGGAACCTGTTTCAGAAGGGAAATCGAAAAGCGAACGGGGACCCTGATGACGTCGAGACCCTGGAGATTGACATAAAAAAGGCAGAGAGGGGAACGGTGAATGGCCCGGATCCTGTAAAGATCGCAGGGCAACGCGCACACCTTAAAGAGCTCAAGCTAAAACGCGACAGGGCATATTGGGAAGCCACAAAGAGGACGTTGGTCGCCTACGGCTTGGTCGATAAAAATATCGGCGACGACCGTCCGATCATGCCGACAGGCACTGCGGTATATCCGGGCTTTGAGGGCCGGAAGGTCCAATGGATCGTGATATACAAGGACAACATGACTAGGGAGGTTTTGGACAATCAGGGGAATCACTCGACAATCGCTCCTGGGAAGATGAAAACGGGAGGAATTACGGCGTCAGATGGCGTGACGACTATTTATGGCCAGCTTCATTCCGCCGCCGACTTGGCCCTCCTGCTTTACCACGAGCAAGTTCATTTTGAGCAATTTACGACGCCTGGCCTTGGGAATAAGCTGACATATAACGAGCGAGAGGAGCGGGCTTATCTTGCCCAGTCACGTGCGCTATCGAGATTCGGGCTTTCGGCCGATGAAATGCGCGTCTCCGAAGATTTTCTTTTGGGAGAGAAGGGGAAAGACGGTGTCAGGCGGGGTGGTAAGATTAGCGATTTTCATGAAATGGTCAAGTCAGATGACCGATGGATTAAGGCCTCCTTTGGGTTGTGGAGACCTGCGGATCCTGGGGTTAGTAACTCCCACACAGCAGGAGAGCTGGCGGCAATCATGAAGCAGAGCAAGGAATTCGAGACCCAATCCCGTCGAGAATCCGACCAGCGTCATGTGGCAAGCATACGGGGGCTGGCGCGGAGAATCTGCCGCCTTGAAAGCATTTCCGAGCAAGAGCTGTCTGACTTCGGCTATGACCCCGACCCCGGATTCTATGGCCAGGCCCATCGAACCTTGCTTGCCTCCGCCTCTCCCATGAGAGGCCAAACTTGCGAGGAGGACGTCGAGCTTGATCTCCTGGAAACCCTCGGCAAGGGCAATCGGCTGGCCGGCTTTCATGTCCAGAAATGGCGGGCGAAGCTGCGCAAGCAGCATTTTGAAGTCTTGAACGTCCTGGCCGGGGTCGCCTGCGAGCTTCCCGGCTTGCCCAGCCAGGCCGAGTTCGACGAATTCGCCGAGCTCGGGCACCTGACCTCCGAAGAATACGCCGAGGAGCGTGACAAGAACTTGACGGCGGGCGGTTATGGCCAGCCTTGTCGCGACCGCGCCTACCATCACCTCTTGGACCGCTTCGCCTCCGGCTGGACTAAGATTGCCGCGAGCCAGTTTCACAATGAAGCGAAAAACTTCTGGGAACAGGAAGGATTGGACCTCTTGTCCAGAGATGCCGCTTCGTTCGCGCTCATCGAATTGGTCAAGAAGGCTTGCGCGAACTCCGGCGGGATCACCGAAGCCGATTTAAAAACCGTATGGTGGTTTCCCAACCATCAGGTTCATCTGCCTCATGAGGCGGCACGTCAAGCGCCCGGCTGCCAGAAGGAATTCTATCTAGACCTTTATTTTCGGAACAGTTACTACAGCCGAGGGGTGAAGATCAACTTGGCTTGGATCAATTGGCGGGCGCATCAGTTGGAAGCGTGGTACCGGCCGCGTCCGGTGGCGCCTGAGTCCCCTGCGTCGGCACAGCCGTCCGGGGAGGGCGGCCCGGCCATCAGCAGCGACCCTGGGCCGTCAAGGGAGCCTCGCTCTCGCGGGGGGCAGGACTTCCGTGACGCAAAACGCGTCATCGAGAAGCTGAGGTATTTTCAATTCCCCCGGTAGCGCTTTCGGGGATGCGCAGGTTTCAAGAGGCCCCGCCTTCTACACCGCCCTCCTAAAAAGGTAAAATCCCGTCGTGAAGAAGGGGAACCCCCACCGAGGCTTCTTTTTTTACACCTGGAAGGGCGCCAAGCTCGTCCTCAAGGGCGTATTCCGCGGCTTGCGAGTCGTCTTCCTGCTGGTCTTCATCCTGCTCATCGGCGGCTACTTCGTGGTCCAGAAGGTCTTCGACGAAGAACGGGTCAAAGCTATCCTCGTCACCCAGCTGCAGGACGTGCTGAGGAGGCCCGTGCAGATCGACCGGGTCATCATCACGCCTCACGGCATGAAGCTGCGCGGCGTGCGTATCCGCGAGACGAGCGATCCGACGCAGACCCTTCTGTACAGCGAGACGGCTATCGTGACCGTGAAGCTGCGCCCCCTGCTCGACCGCCGGCTAGAGCTGGGCCACGTCCGCTTGATCGACCCCAGCATCCATGTGACCCGCGACCAGAAGGGCGGGTGGAATTTCGCCGACATCTTCGCCTCGACTCGGGCCGCGCGCCCCGCGGGAGGCCGGTTCAGCCTGCCCGTCTCCTTGGCCGCCGACCTGACGACCATCGAGGGCGGCGTCCTCAAGGTCGATGACCTCCATAAGGGCCGCAGCTATCATTTCGACAAGCTCAACCTCTCCGTGGAGCAATTCGACGTCGACCGGCCGTTCCCGCTGACGGCTTCCTTCAACAGCGTCGCCACCATCAACGGCAAGACCATCGAAGGCGCCGTGGCCCTGGAGGGCTCGATGTCCTTGGCTTCGTTCGACTGGCCGAGCGCCTACCTGCGGGCGGCGAAGCTCAAGGCCGTCATCGACGGCAACGTCCTCAGGGGGACCGGGGCCCTCACCGGCCTGCCCGAGGCCGCCATCGAGCTGGCCTTCACCGCGCCGGCGCTCTCCGCCGCTCAGATCCAAAAGTACTTCACCGCGCGCATCGATTGGGACTTCCCGGCCAGCCTCTGGAAGGCGCGCCTTGCCCTCGATGGGCCGCGGCAGGTGGAGTTCAAGCAGGTCCAGGTCTCGGCGCCGCCCTTGTCGGCGTCAGGCACCGGCCTGCTCGATCTGCGGGGCTCGACGGCGACCTTACGCGCGGTGGTCACCATCGACCGTTTTCCGCTCGAACAGGCGGCCTCCATCCGCCCGGCCTGGGGGAAGCATAAGCTGGCGGGGACCATCGCGGGGACGCTCGCCTACTCCGGGCCCCTTTCTCGATTGAAGCTGGACTCCGCCTCCCTGCGCGCAAGCAGCCTGGTGGCTTCCTTTGCGAAATGGCGCATCGACGGCGGCTTTTTAGCCGCCTCCGTCAGCAACGAGCTCTCGGACCTTAAGGTCGAATTCAGCAGCGGGCAGGTCTCGGCCTACAACGGCGTGCTCAAGGACATCTCTCTTTCGCTGACTCTGATCAAGGGCGACCTGAAGGTGTCGAACCTGGCGGGGCGCTGGATCGACTCGAACGTCAAGCTCAAGGCCCGGATCTTGAACGTGAGCAACCCCAAAGAGGTGGCGATCACCGGCACCATCGATCGCCTGCGTTGGGAGGAGGCCCAGCAGCTCGTCTACGCGGTGTTCCCCAAGCTCTCCAGCGGGACGGTGCGCACCGCCGCGCAGGAAGCGGAGGACGACTCCAAGCCTTGGCTGCGCATCTTCAAATACGTCATCCCCAAGAGGTTCCCGGACACCGTAGGCCATATCACCATCGGCTCGGTGGCCCACCGCAACGCCACCTTCAACAACACCGACGCCGTCTGGGAGATCCGGGGCGTCACTCCCAGCCTCGACCGGTTGACCGGAGACCTGAAGCTCGGCTTCGGCCCGGGACGCGTCACCGACATCCCGGCCGTGCAGGAGGCCAATAAATTTCTTAGAATCGTCTTTCTGCCTTTCATCTATATGCACAAGATGAACAACCTCTCGGTCTTCAGCACCAAGACGGCCTACCCGCAGACCCTCGACTTCAACCGGATCGAGGGCGAATACGGCTTGCAGGGCGGGGTCGCCACGACGCGCTGCTTCTACGTCGACAGCCCTCAGATCGTGGCGTTCGCCGACGGCACGGCCGACCTGGGCAAGGAGACCGTCGACATGAAGATCCTGACCCGGCTGACCAGCTACCGCGACCCGCTGCCGGAGTGGCTGGTCGACGAGCTCAACCGGCCCGCGCTGGCCGTGCGGGTGCGCGGCGACCTCAACAAGCCCGATCTGGAGCCGCGCCTGCGCAAGATGGCCTCCGACGAGATCGAGAAGAGCGTGGAGGAGTGCAAGACCAAGGCGAAAGGGCGCTTCGCCGCCGTGGAGAATCTGAAGACGCTGTAGAGGAGAGAACATGAGCCCCTTGAACAAGATGGACGTGCTGGGCCTGCTGCAGGAGCACGGCGCGGTCGTCAGCGGCCACTTCCAGCTGGCCTCCGGCCTGCATAGCCCGGTCTATATCCAGACGGCTTTGGTGCTGCAGTATCCTCATGTGGCCCAGCGGCTGGCCAAAGCCCTGGTGGCCAAGTTCCCGCAGCAGGTCGACGTCGTCATCTCCCCGGGCAGCGTCTCCGTGGTATTGGGCCAGGAAGTCGCCAGGGCCAAGAAGTGCCGCGCCATCTTCACCGAGCGCAACAACGGCATGATGGCCCTGCGCCGCGACTTCCGGCTCGACCGCGGCGAGCGCGCCCTCGTGATCGAGGACGTGCTGACCACCGGACGCCTGACCGCCGAGGTCGTGGCCTTGGCCCAGGCTTA
Source organism: uncultured Elusimicrobia bacterium (assembly GCA_964510095.1). GTDB lineage: Bacteria > Elusimicrobiota > Elusimicrobia > UBA1565 > UBA9628 > JBBTLF01. The sequence continues at coordinate 33,979 of CAZEAE010000022.1, forward strand.
CGGGGTCAAGATCGTGGGTGTCGGCGCCATCGTCGACCGCTCCACCTCCGGGCTCTGCCTGCCGGTGCCGGTGCGCACGCTGATCTCCTACCCGCTGCAGCTCACGCCGCCCGACGCCTGCGCGCAGTGCGCCTCCGGCTCGCCGTTGACCGACGCGTCCAAAAACCTCGGCGCCGGCTTGGAGGAGTGATGATCGAACGCTACTCTCGCCCTGAGATGTCGCGGATCTGGTCGGATGAGAACCGCCTGCGCACGATGCTGCGCGTCGAAGAGGTTTTTTTGGAGGTGCTTTCCAAGGACAAAGGAATCCCGGCTTCCGAGCTGCGCGCGCTCAAGACCGTGCTCCATCAAGGGCTGGCCGAGCAGGTCAAGAGCCAGGAGGCGCGGTCGGGCCACGAAGTCATCGGGCTGATCTCGGCGGTGGCGGGCAAGATCCAGGAGAAGGCGCCCCGGCTGGGCCGCTACCTCCACTACGGGCTCACGTCCTCCGACGTCCTGGACACGGCGATGGCCATCCAGCTGCGCGATTCGGCCGACCTGCTCATCGCCGGCTGGCTCGAGGTGGCCGGCCGCATCCGGTCGCTGTCGCGCAAGCACGAGCTGACCTGGATGCCGGGGCGCACCCACGGCGTGCACGCCGAGCCGATCACCTTCGGCGTCAAGCTGGCGGGCTGGCACGCCGAAGCGGGGCGCAACCTCGACCGCCTGCGCCGCGCCCGCGAGCTCATCGCCTACGGCAAGATCTCCGGCGCCGTCGGCTGCTTCACGCAGGTCGGCCCGGCCTACGAGGCGCGGGTCTGCGCCAAGCTGGGCCTCAACAAGGAGCCGGTGTCCACGCAGGTCGTGCCGCGCGACCGCTACGCGGACTACTTCCATGCGGTGGTCCTCTCGGCGGCCGCCATCGAGCGCTTCGCGCTCGAGATCCGGCATCTTCAGCGGACCGAGGTGCTGGAGGTCGAAGAGCCCTTCACCAACGACCAGAAGGGCTCCTCGGCCATGCCGCATAAGCGCAACCCCATCCTCTGCGAGAACCTCTGCGGCCTGGCCCGGCTGATCCGCTCGCAGGAGTCGGCGATCGTCGAGAATATCGTGCTCTGGCACGAGCGCGATATCAGCCATTCGTCGGTGGAGCGCATCATCATGCCCGACGCCCACATCGCGCTGGACTTCATGCTGGCGCGCTTCAAGGGCGTGCTCGACGGCCTGCAGGTCTATCCGGCGCGCATGAAGGCCAACCTGGACAGTTCCATGGGCCTGGTCTTCTCCCAGCGGGTGCTGCTGCGCCTCATCGACGCGGGTTTGGGGCGGCTGGCGGCCTATGACCTCGTGCAGCGCAGCGCGATGAAGACGTGGAAGACCAAGGAGCATTTCCTCAAGGCGCTCGAGGCCGACCCGGCCGTGACCAAGCGGCTTTCCAAGAAGGAGCTGGCCGACTGCTTCGACCTGGCTTCCTACAAGAGCTCGATCCGCGAGATCCTGCACCGCGGCGGCGTGGCGTAGGCGCCTAAGCGCCCGGCAGGCCTCCGCTTTCGAGCTGCGCCCAAGGCACGGCCGAGAGTCCAGGCGCCAGCTTAAGCGCCCGCTCGCCGCGGTAGATGACAAATCCCGAGCGCAGGTGGAGGTCCTTCATGCACTGGCGGATTCCGAGCAGGCCTTTGCTGGACAGCGATGAGCCCGCCTTGATCTCCACGACCAGCCGCGTGCGGCCGTTCTCGATGATCAGGTCGGCCTCCGCTCCGGCTTGCGTCCTCCAGAAGTAAAAGCTGGGAGCCGGCCAGCGCGACTTCGCCCGGCGAATGAGCTCCTCCAGGACGAAGCCCTCCCAGGAATTGCCCCGGCCGGGCCAGGTCTCTAGGTCCTGGGGCTGGCGCAAGCCGGCGAGATGATGTAGAAGCCCCGTGTCTCGGATATAGAGCTTCGGGCTCTTGACCAGGCGTTTTGAGATGTTCGCGTGGTAGGGCTGCAGGCGGCGAATCATGAACGCGCCCTCCAGGATGTCCAGATGATGGGCGATGGAAGGAACGCTCAGGTCGAGCGACCGGGCCAGGTCGGAGATGTTGAGCAGTCCGCCGTGGACATGAGCGAGCATCATCCACAGCTTGCGCAAACGCACGGGAGCCACATGGATGCCCATGGCCGGGATATCTCTTTCAAGGAATGAGGAAACATACTGCTCCAGCCATGCCGTCTTGCGCTGTGCGTCGCTCAATGCATAAAGCGGCGGCAGGCCGCCCCAGAACCATCTCTGCGCCAGCCAACGTGGCCTCGCGGCCAGCTCCGAGCATCCGAAAGGCACCATCTCCAGGACGCCGATGCGGCCCGCCAGGGTCTCGCCCGACTGCCTCATCAGGGGAGGGGCGGCCGACCCCGTCAGGACGAAGGAACCGGGGCGCCGTCTGCGGTCCACCACTGTGCGCAGGAGCGGGAAGAGCTGTGGATAGCGCTGCGCCTCATCGATGATCAGCTTGCGCGGGTTGGCCGCCAGGAAGCCTTCTGGATCGGAGCTCAGGAGGTCTAGATCGGTGGGATTCTCGAGGTCCACGTATTTCCACGACGGCAGCTCGGCGCGCACCAGGGTTGTCTTGCCGGACTGCCTGGGACCGGCCACGAGCACGACGGGGAAGGTTCGCAGGTGGAGCCGGAGGGAGGCCGCTTGATCCCGCTTTATCAGCATACCATGTATTATATAGGACGATATTTAAAATTACAAGGTATCTGTGGCTAGGGCTTAGGGCTACGGCTTGGCTTGGGATGAGACTTCGGCGTAGACCAGGCGGGAGATGTCCTTGACGACGCCGGCCAGCCAGGCGGGGTCTTCGCCGCGCGTCATCACGCAGAGGACGTAAGGCTGGGGCTTGAAGTAGACGATGCCGCAGTCATGCAGCTGCCTGACCTTGCTGCCGACGAAGGAGCGCTCCCCGAACTTGTGGGCGACGACCACCTCCGGGGGCACGCCGGCCACGAGACCGTCCTCGAATTCCGATTCCGATAGGAATTCCAAGGCCTTCTGGGAGCGGTCTTTGTCGAGGTAAGCGGCGTTGTAGAGGATGCGGAAGAAGGTGGCGTACTCGCGCACCGTCATGTCGTCTCCGGGGCCGCGGACCTTGGGGATGAGGATGCCGAGGTCGCGGTAGACCTGGTCCAGGGCCTCCGTGCCGACGGCGTTGTACACGGCGATGGCGGCATGGTTGTCGGAGGTGGTGATCATGGATTGCACCAGTTCCTCGAGCGAATAGTCCTTGCCCGGCTCCAGGTTGGAGGGCACGAGGGTGGCGGCGTCTACGACCTGCTCCTGTTCGTAGCGCACGCGCCGGCTGAAGAAGGCGGGGGCTTGGGCGGCGCGGCGCATGGCCGCCATCAAGAGCGGGACCTTCATCATGCTGGCCGGGGAGAACTTCTCCCTCTCATTGAAGCCGAACAGCGGGCCGTTCTCCAGGTCGCGGAAGTAGACCGAGACGTGGCTGACGGCGCCGACCTTGATCTTCTGCTCGATGAGCGCTTGGACCTTGTACTTGAAAGGGCGCAGCTCCTTGAACTCGATGGAAGACTCGACGTCGAGGATGGGGTTGATCAGCCCATGGGCGCCGGAGCGCCGCACGATATCGCGGGTCTCGGAGGGACAGGCCGGGCAGGCCGGGCAGGCGGGCTCGGCGGCGGCGCCAGAGGCGGGAATCCCGAGGGATAAGAACAGGAGCAGGCACCGCAGGGTAAGCATTAATTGTAGAATAGCATATGCTTGAGGAAGCGACGATCAAGGTATTGCTCAAACCCGGTCAGGAGAAGCGGCTCCTGGCGGGGCACGATTGGGTCTTCTCCAACGAGATCGCCTCCATCGACGGCAAGGCCGAAGCCGGCGGCTTGGCCGAGGTCCGGGCCGCCTCCGGGCGTCCGCTGGGCCTGGCCTTCCATAACCCCGCCAGCCTGATCGCTTGCCGCATGCTCTGCGCCGAGCCCGAGCCCATCGACACGGGCTTCTTCAAGAAACGGCTGGCGGCGGCTTTGGCTTTTAGGGAGAAGGCTTGTCCCGGTGAGACGTCGTACCGGCTTTGCTTCGGCGAATCCGACGGCCTGCCCGGCCTGGTCATCGATCGCTACGGCTCGGTGCTGATCCTGCAGGTCTTGTCGGCCGGCATCGAGCGCCGTTTGCCTATGGTTCAGGAGGCGCTCGGAGAGCTGCTGCAGCCCCGCGGCATCTACCTGAAGAACGACCACCCCACCCGCGACCTGGAGGGCCTCTCCCGGGAGTCTCGCCTGCTCGCGGGCGCCCTTCCGGAGAAGGTCTCCATCTCCGAGGCCGGCCTGCGCTTCAACGCCCCGGTGGGAGACGGCACCCAAAAGACCGGCCACTATTTCGACCAGCGCGACAACCGCGTGTTCCTGCGGCCCCATTTCGCCGGGCGCGTCGTCGTCGACCTGTACTGCTACACCGGGGCTTTCGCCATCAACGCCGCCAAGTTCGGCGCCAAGACGGTGCTGGGCATCGACAGCTCGGCGCCGGCCGTCGAGGCGGCCCGCGAGAACGCCAAGCTCAACGGGGTGGAAGCCGCGGTGACCTTCGACGAGGCCGACGCCGAGGCCGCGCTGGAGAGCTTCGCGTCCGGACGCCAGCCCTTCGTGCCGGACATGATCCTGCTCGACCCGCCGAGCTTCGTGCGCTCCAAGAAGGCTCTGCCGCAGGCCATGCGGCATTACACCAAGCTCAACGGCCAGGCCCTGCGCGCGCTGCCGCGCGGCGGGCTGCTGGCGACCTCCACCTGCTCCCACCACGTCAGCCGCGAGGACTTCGTGACCATGCTGCGCTACGCGCAGGCCCGGGCCCAGAAGCCGGTGCGTTTCCTCGCGCTGCGCGGCCAGGCCGCCGACCATCCGATGCTGCTGGCCATGCCGGAGACCGAATACCTTCATTTCGCCCTGCTCGAAGTCCTTTGAGGGATGGACGCCGACACCTCCGTCAAGTTCTCGCCTTCGAAGCTCGACACCTATAACCACTGCCCGCGCCGCTACCGCTACCGCTACGTAGATAAGATCAAGCGGGAAGGGACCTCGGTGGAGGCTTTCGTCGGCACGTGCGTCCACTCATCCTTCGAGAGCCTGTACGAAGGGCTTCTGCACGGCAAGCTCTTGAGCCTTGAGGCGGTCTTGGCGGCCTTCGAGGAGGCGTGGAAGGAGGGCTGGTCGGATAAGGTCGCCATCCGCGACAAGCAGTACAGCGCCGAGGATTGGATGGCGCTGGGCCGGCAATGCGTGGAGCTGTATTATAAGGCCCAAGCCCCTTTCGGCAAGGAACGGACCGTGGCCGTCGAGAAGCGCATCGGCTTCGAGCTCGACTCCGAGGGCCAGAGCTACCGCATCGAGGGCTTCATCGACCGGCTGGCCTCCGGGGAAGACGGCGCTTTCGAGATCCACGATTATAAGACGAGCAAGACCCTGCCCTCCCAGGCGGACGTCGACGCCGACCGCCAGCTTGCGGTCTACGACATCGCCGTGCGCGATCATTGGAAGGTCCCGGACGCGCAGGAGGTCCGGCTGGTGTGGCACTACGTGCGCCACGGCCGGAGCTTGACCTCGCGAAGGTCGACGGAGCAGCGCGCGGCGCTCAGGTCCGAGCTGGCGGTCTTGATCGCGCGCATCAAGCACGACCACGAATTCGCGCCGAAGAAGACGGCGCTATGCGATTGGTGCGAATACCGCGACCTTTGCCCCTTGTTCGCCCACGCCGAGAAGCTCCGTCATCTGCCGCCGGAGGAGCAGCGCAAGGACTCCGGGGCGGCCTTGGTCGCCCAGCTGGCCGACCTCGAGGCCAAGAAGAAAGAGCTGCGCGACGGGCTCAAGGCGCTGGAGCTCCTCGAGGAGGCTCTGAAGGACTCCCTCGTCAAGTACGCGCGGGCGCAGGGCCTGGGCTCGGTCTCAGGCGCCGAGGGCGAGGCGACGATCACGGAGAAGGACAGCCTGAAGTTTCCCACGAAGACCCACGCCTCCGAGGCTTTGGAGAAGCTGGAGAAGGAACTCAAGGCCTCGACGATCTGGAAGGACGTCTCGCATCTGGATTCTCACCGGCTGATGGAGGGCTACAAGCGCAAGGAGTGGGGGGAGCCGGTCTTGGCGCTCATCGAAGGCCTGCTCGACACCTATGTCAAACGCACGAAAGAGACCGTGGTGCGCTTCCATAAGAAGAAAGACGCCGAAGACGACTAAGCCTATTCGTCGTCCTTGCCGCTGACGCCGAGCTGAGCCGCCAGGCTCATCCAGTCCGACTTGATCCGGTCATGCTGAGCTTCCAGCTCATGCCAGCCGCGATCGAACTCCACGGGCCGGGCGCCCTTCGCCTTCGGGGTCGGGTCCTTCTTTTTCTTCAGGGGTTCTTTTTTCATATCGTCCTCGTTGTCAGTTTAGCCCGCAAGCCTCCGTTCGTCAAGGCCCATTTTTACCCCGGTTTTAGCCCTCGCCGCGTTGTTGAAAATTTAACATCGGCCTGTTATGCTTGGGGCATGGCAGACCCCGCGGACAAGCCGGCCGACCTCAGCAACCTCGAGGCGATCAACAATCTCGACACCGCGCGCATGGCCTTGCGCTGGGCGCTGGAGAAGATCCGTTCCATGGAGCGCGACCAGGCTCTTTTTCAGGAAGAGCTGCGCGAGCGGGAGGGCCGCTACAACCGGCTGCTGAAGCTGACGTCGCTGCGGCCCGACGAGCTGCAGCGCATCGGGCCCGCGCATATCGCGGAGGTCGTGCAGCGGGAGGAAGAGGCGGCGCGGTCGCAAAAGGCGCTGGCGCGGCGCCAAGCCGAGCTGGAGGAGCGGCAGGCGCATGCGGCCAAAGAGGCGCAAGACGTCCTTGCGCGCCGCCAAGCGGAGCTGGAGTCGGAGCAGGCGCTTCGGCTCCAGGCGTTCGAGGAGCGCAAAGGCCGGCTTGGGCTCCAAGAGCGCGAGTTCGAGGATCGGCGCAAACGCTTCGAGCAGGTCCAGGTGGAGGAAGGCACCCTGCGGCAGCGGGCCGCCGAACTCGAGGAAGGCCGCCTGCGCGCCGAATTGGCCCGGCAGAACGCCGAGCAGAAGGCGAAGCTCGCCGGGATGGAGAAGGATGCCGCCGTCTTTCTATTGAAAGAGTGGGAGGCCAAGGCCGAGGAGCGTATCCTGCAGTCCTTCGACGCCGAGAAGGCCGTGCCGGAGACGATCCTTGCGTTGCAAAAGCAACAGCAGGAACGATTGGACGCCTCGGCTGCCGGTTGGGCGAGGGAAAGCCAGGAGCTGCTCGCGCTGCTGCGGAAGAGGGAGGGGGACGTCCTTCGTCTGCAGAGGGAGCTTAACGCGGTCAAGGACGCGGCGGCCATCGTCGTCTCGCTCCAGGACGACATCAGTCAGGAAGGTCTGCGCGCCAAGATGTCGGCGGCCCTGGAACAGGCCCGAAGGGCCGAGGACGCGGAGTCTTCCTGGCGGAAGAAGGCCCAGGATTCCTTTGCCCGTGTCGCTGAGCTCGAGAAGCTTTTGGCTGCCGCACAGGCAAACGCCGAGGCGCAGATGCGGCGCTCTTTCGAGATGGAGACAGCGATGCCGGAGAAGCTTCTGGCGCTGCAAACGGAGCAGCAGGACCGCTTGCAAGCCTCCGCGGCGGCCTGGGAGCAGGAGCGGCACGCATCCCTGATGCTCTTGAGCGAGAGAGATGCTCTCATCACGCGCCTTCAAGGCGAGCTGACCGCGACAAAGGACGCGGGAGCCCAGGACGAAGCCGCGCATGAAGAGCTGCGTGCCAAGATCGGCGAGGCCGTCGAGTTATGCCGGCAGGCCCAGCAATCCGAGGCGTCTTGGCGGCAGAAGGCCGAGGACAGCGTGGAGCGCGCCGCCGATCTCGAAGGACAATTGGCCGCCCGGGAGCTCAAGGGGGAAGCGCAATTGCCGCTCTCTCAGCACCAGGCGCGGCTGAAATCCGCCGCGGCGGCCTGGGAGCAGGAACGCCAGGGAGTCATGCAGGTGTTGAAGGAGTGCGAAGAGACCATCCAGCGCCTTCAGGGTGAGCTTACCGCGGCCAAGACGGCTGCGCCCGTGGGTGGCACCCGGGCTATGGCGCTCGATGCAAGGGAGAGGGAGCTGTCGGCCTTGGCGCAGCGCCTGGCGCAGGAATACCGCGAGAAGCAGCGCGACCTGGAAGCCATCAAGAAAGACCTGGAAAGGGAGCTCGGCCAGTTGTGAAGAAAGAGCGGTTGCTCGAAAAGTACCGCGCCCGGGTTTCGAGCGTGACGCTCGACATCCCGGAGTTCGACGCCCTGGCTCCGCCGCTGGAACTTCCGCCCGATAAGGGTTGGACGCTACCCTCGTTGCCCGCGATGCCGGTCCAGGCTCCCCAAGCGCCTCGCGCCGCGCGGTCCCGACGGAAGCCTTGGCTTTGGCTTGGGCTAGGCTCAGCGGCGGCCCTTGGCGTCCTATTCTGGGCGAGGACGGCCTGGAGACCCGTCGCCCAACCCCATGCGTCTTTCGCCGTTCCGTATACCCATGCCATGGGGCTGGCCTTCAAGGAGGGAAAGCTCTACTCGGTCGACGCTAAGCGCATGCTCCTCTTCGCCTTTTCCGAGGACGGCGGCCAAGTGACCGACATCAGCCGCATCGCCAACCCTCAGCTCGGCGGCCTCAGCGCGGGCCCGGGCGGCTTCTGGAGCAGCGAGGCGGCCGCGGGAAGGATCCACCGGCATAACTCCGACAAGGACCATACGGTCCAGCGGACCTACGCCAACGCGAACAGCAGCCCCGCCGTCATCCATTGGACCGGGACCTCGCTTTGGGCCAGCGACCTGCGGACCGAGACGATCTATCAATACGCCGTCCAGGACGGCCTGATCCCGCTGCGGCAGTATACTTTGGAGGGGGTCCGCCCGGTCGGCATCCACGTGGCGCAGGACCTGCTCTGGCTGTTCGATGCCGCGACGCTGGAGGTTCGGCGCTACCGGGTAGGGCCGATGCTGGTGCCGGTCGATGCCACGCCCTTGGCGGCCTGGCTGCCCAACAAGGCTCAGCCGACCGGCTTCGCCGTCGATGGAGCGCGGCTCTGGGTCATCACCGAGAACCCCGTGCAGCTCCACCGCTTCGAGCAGAAGGGCTTGGTCTGGACGCCGACGCCTAACCGGGGTTTTTGAGCCGGTAGCCGAGCTTGGAGACGGTCTCGATGAGTTTGGCCTCGCGCGGGCCCAGGCGCTTGCGCAGGCGGCTGACCATCACGTCGACGGCCCGCGTCTGGGCCGAGTCGCTCATGTCCCAGACGGTCTCGAGCAGATAGCGGCGCGTCAGCACGCGGCCGCTCTTGCGCATCATGATCTCGAGCAGGGCGAACTCCATCGGCCTCAGGGCGACCGATTTGCCGTCGAGCTGGCAGAGCCGCTGGCTGGGGTCGATGAAGATCTTGCCGACGGCCAGCGTGCTCCCCCAATGCTGGGGCCGCTCGTACTTGCGCCGCAGCACGGCCCTGATGCGCACGGCCATCTCGCGGGGATCGACCGGACGCGCCACATAGTCGTCGACCCCCAAGGCGAAGGCCCGCGCCACCGAATCCTCCGTCTTCTGGGCGCTCATGAAGATGACGGGAAGGTCCTTGCCCTCCTGCGTCTCTCGCAAGACCTGGAGGAAGGTCAGCCCCGGCATGTCCGGCAGGTCGGGGTCCAGGAGGATCAGGTCGGGCGCTTTGACGTTGAGGGCTTTGACGGCTTGATGAGCCAGCTTGACCGTCTGGATCTCGAACTCGCTCTTGAGCGCTTTGACCAAGGTGTCGTTGACCGGCGAAGCGCCGGCTACGACGAGGACACTATAAGGCATGCCGGGATTATAGCCGATTTGGAGATTTTTAGGTTACAAATCGGTTACATTTAATCCACAACTCGTACACGGTTTCCTTCCACAATAGCGCTACGTGAGATTGGAAAGGAGGAACCGTGTATAGAATCGTCGCCGTCGAAGATGATCCCATCGTGCGCAGGCTTTTTTCCCGGACGCTGACCTCGGAGAGCTATGAGTGCATCATGGCCGTCAACGCCGCCAGCGGCCTGCAGACCTGCCTCGAGCAGAAGCCCGACCTGATCCTGCTCGACGTGCATCTGCCCGACGGCAACGGGATCGAGGTCTGCCGGCAGTTCAAAGACGACATGCGCCTGCGGCACATCCCCATCCTGATCATCACCGGCGATGCCGTCTCGGTGGAGGAACGCATGGAGGGCTTGGAATCGGGCGCCGACGACTACATCCTCAAGCCCTTCAACCCCAAAGAGCTTCTCGCCCGCATCAAGGGCATCCTCAAGGCGAGCACCAGGCCTACGCAGGCTTGATACAGCGATGAGGCTAGCGGGCTTAGTCGCTCTGAGTTGGTTTCTCTTGGCGCCGAGCACGGCGCTGGCGGGAAGCAAGCTCACGGGCGCGGGCGTGAGGATCCCCCGGACCCTATCGAGCGTGGGGGGGGACACCCTGACTTCCGGCCTGCTGGCCATGAACAACGCCGTCGGCGAGACGGCCATCCACGAGTCGTCGGGCGGCACGTTCAAGCTGAGCTCGGGCCTGATGAACATCTTGGCCCAGCCCGGCAGCGTGACGGCCATCACGGCCGTCACCAAGTCCACCGGGACGTTGGACCTGGCTTGGGCGGCCCCAGGCCTTGACGGCTTCCAGGGCGCCGTCACCGGCTTCTACCGGATCGATTATTCCTCCGATCCGCTCCATGTGTTCGATCCAACCTTGTTCCAGACCGAATTTTCGACTACGGTGACGCCGGGGCAGGCGCAGAGCCTGAGGGTCGCTGGGCTCCTGGCGAACACGACGTATTATTCCAAGATCTACCTGGCCGACGCGCGCAAGTATTTCGGCGAAGACTCCAAGCGCAGCGATGAGTCGACCTTGGCCAACATCCCGGTCGATCCCGTGCTGGCCAACATCGGCGTCACCAGCGTGACCATCACCTGGACCTTGCCTAACTCCGGGGCGGAAGGCTTCCGGATGGACAGCTCGACGACCAGCTTCGGCTCGCTGTTGCCGGGCGGCGCCGTCATCACCTCGGCGACGCCCAATGGCCTGCAGGTCAGCCTGACGATGAACGGCTTGCAGCCCGAGACGACCTACTTCTTCAAGGTGGCCAGCCTGAACTGGCAGGGCGACAAGAACTTCACCACCGTCCTGGCCGCGAGGACCCGGCGCAGCAACGGCCCGCTGGGGGTGCTCAACCTCGCGGCCTCCGCCAACTCCCTCTCCCGGACGGTCAGCGTCACCTGGACCAATCCTAATTTCGACAACCAGCAGGGCGTCGTGGTCTTGCTTAGCACGACGGCGGTCAGCCCCTCGATCGCCGACGGCCTGGTCTTCACGCCGGGCCAGGTCATGGGGGACAGCTCGATCGTCAAGTCGAACCTCATGGGGACGTCGTTCAACGATTCGGGCTTGGTCTTGGACACCACCTACTTCTACCATCTTTACAGCCGGGGCGAGAACCTTACCTACTCCGTCAGCGTCTCGACCTCCGTGTTCCTGGACCTGCCCCCGATGGCGCCGGCCGGACTGTCGGCCGCCCTGACCCCTGATCGCAGCCAGATCACCCTGAACTGGAGCGGGGTCAGCGCCAACCTGGACGGCTCCTCCTTCCGCGCCCCGAACGCCCCTATGGCGGTGGAGCTGGCGCACTTCGCCATCTACCGGGCGACCTCCATCGCTCATGCCGGCTGGGTCCGGCTGACTACGGTGCCCGTCACGACGCATAACTACACCGACAACGTCCCCGACCCCTTAGGATTCTTCATCTACCGCGTCGACGCCGTCGACTCGCTTGGCACTGCCGATACGGCCATGGTCATCGATATCGACCGCAGCCTTTACGTCATCGCCACCGACAAGGTCACCCGTCTAAAGATCCCCTTTGAGATGATCTCCGAGCTGCGCGGCAACAGCAATAAGTACGGCAGCGACCTGCTGGTGCGCAGCGTTGACAAGCCCGCCGACGCGGCGCAGAAGATCCTCAAGTCCACCAGCTTCAACGTGGTCAAGGCGCCCAGCAACGATGCGGTGGAGTTTTTCTCATTCTCGAAGCCTGACGCCCAGGTGGTCCTGCATTACGGCGTGGCCGGCGGGCAGATCGTCCCGGAGGGTTCCTTGGCCCCTCAGGTCGCCGCCAACGATGCCGCCAACCAGCTGGGCATGTACTGGAACAACGGCGCCAGGTACATCAAGCTCTTCGGCAAGGTCGACCCGGCGGCCCATACCGTGGCCGTGCCGACGGGCCTGACGGGGGATTTCCAGATCCGCCAGCTGCTGCGCGACCAGGCCTTCAACTTCGACTCGTCGGGTATCATCAACAAGGCGCTCACGCCCAACGGCGACGGCATTAACGACGCCGTGGTCTTCAAGTTCGACAACCCGAAAGACTCCACCATCACCGGGCAGATCCTCGACGTCACCGGAGCGCAGGTTTCGGCGATGGCGCCCGGCCCCGTGGTCCAGAGCCTCCAGTGGGACGGCAAGGCCAACGGCCGCGTCGTCAGCGGCGGCGTCTACGTCTACCAGATCAAGGGCGAAGGCAAGACCTTCAGCGGCACCGTGGTGGTGATCCGATGAGCCGCTTGATGCGCTTCCTGACCCTGGTCCTCCTGCTGGCCTGCGCTCCGGCCTTCGCCGCGTTCGAGGACCTGGGCGCCGGCGCCCGGGCGCCCGGCATGGGCAACGCCTTCACCGCCGTGGCCGACGACGTCTACGCCATCCACTACAACCCGGCGGGCTTGGCGCTCTTGAGCCGGCCTGAGCTCGGCACGTCTTATTCCAAGCTCCTGCTGGGCTTGTCGGATAATTCGAACCTCAGCAGCTCCTTCATCGGCTACGCCCATCCCTTGAAGCAAGGCGAGAAGGGGACGGCCGGCTTCTCCTGGGAACGCTTCTCCCTGGACAGCCTCTATCAGGAGCAGTCCCTGACTTTTTCCTACGGCCGCCTGCTGACCAAAGACCTGGGTCCCGGCAGCCTGTACGGCGGGCTCAACCTGAAATATCTCAACCGCTCTTTTGGCTCCTTCCCGGAAGCGACCAACGGCTGCAGCGGGATCGCCTGCAACAAGGGCGTCGACCCGGTCCTGAGCGGCAAGAAGAGCGCCGGCGCCATCGACACGGACCTGGGCTTCTTGTACAAGCTGCGCCGGCGCTATTCCTTCGGCCTGGCCGTCCTCCATGTCAACCAGCCCAACGTGGCCTTCGCCGCCAACGATTCCGATAAGCTGCCGATGGCCGTCAAGCTGGGCGCGGCTTACCAGAGCCTGCTTTCGAATCTCGCAGTCGAGACGGATTTCCGCCGCTCTCCTCTGGGCACCATGGACCAGATCTTCACCGTGGCCCTCGAGCGCTGGTTCCCGCGCTTGTTCGTCGGTGATTTCGGCGTCCGGGGCGGGTTGTCCTTGGGCAGCCGCGACTTCAAGCAATTGACGACGGGCGCGTCGTACCGCACCGGCCGCCTGGGCTTCGATTACGGCTTCTCACTGCCCATCGGCGGCATCGCCAGCTCCGGCGCCCACCGGCTGGCGCTGTCGGTGCGCTTCGGCTCCATGCAGGAGGCCGACGAGTCCATCGAGCTGATCTTGGACGCCATGCGCAAGCTCAAGAGCGGCAAGATGCCGGAGCTCAAGTCCTTCGGCCAGGGGCTGTCGGGTTCGCAGAAGCTCCTTTTGGACGAGTATCTGGCGCGCGCCACCTCGCTGGAGGCGCAGGCGAAGTACCGCGAGGCCTTGGACCAGGTGAGCCAGGCCTTGACGGTCAGCCCCAGCGACGCCGCCCTGCTCAAGGGCTTCGGCCGCCTGAACTTCGTCGCGCAGGCCGTCAAGGAACTGCCGGAATACAAGGCCAACCCCGTGCAAGCCGCTTGGCACCAGGGCATCCTGGGCTACCTGGACGGCAACGACGCCCTGGCCGTCGACAAGGTCTCTTATGCGTTCGGTATGGACCCGACCGATCGCGCGCTGGACGCCTTCCTTTCGCAATTGGAGCTGGCCACCGGGCTCAAGCGCCTGGAGCATAAGAAACCCGCTCCCGAGCGCTATGAACTGGAGCAGAAGCTGACCAAGGCCGCCTCGGCGCTCGAGGATGGCCGCTATGAAGAGGTCATCGAGCTGAGCCTGGCGGTCGTCAGGGAGGACCCGAACAATCTGACGGCTTGGGAGAACCTGGGCACGGCCTACTTCGCCACGGCCGATTACACGGCCGCGCTCAACGCCTGGGAGAAGGCTTACGCCCTGCAGACGGAGCCTTCGAAGCGGTCCGTGGTGAAGGGCTATCTCCGGTCCATCCGCTCCATCCTGTCGCGGCCGCGGCCGCCCAAGCCGGTGCGCCCCGCCATGGAGCCGCGCGCCACCGCCTCTCCCGAGGAGGTCCAGCAGCTCTACAACCGCGGCGTGGACTACTACACGGCCGGACAGCTGGAGAAGGCCAAGCAGACCTTCGAGCAGGTCCTGCGCGTGGATCCTTCCAACGTGCCGGCCGAGAAGGCCTTGAAGCGCGTCAATGAGGAGCTGGCGCCCAAATGATCCTGCGCATCCAAGGCAAGATCGCGCTTTTCGTCACGAGCCTGCTCGTCGTGGTGATCGGCAGCCTCGTGGTCAACATGGTCTGGACCGAGCGTCGGGCCATCCGCCAGGCCTCCGCCGCCCGCCTCGACGTGCTGATGGAAGGCGTCATGCGCATCACGCGGGAGTCCTTGTCATCCCACGACGAGCTGATGCTGCTGAGCTATCTGAAGTTCTTGATGGAGCAGTATCCCGAGATCGAGCTGGCCTTGGTCAGCCGCAACGGCCATAGCTCGGTGCTGGGCAAGGTCCGCACGGAGCTCTATTACCGCACGGTCACCGTCACCGAGAAGAACGCGGCGGCCTATCGGGTCTCCGATGGGGGGGGCATCGCGAAGGCGGCCGAGACCAGCGCCTCGCTGCCTCCGGAGACGCTGGCCATACAGGTCGGCTTCTCGCTGTCGGCTCTCGAGCGCCAGGTGCGCTCGGCGCAGACGGCGTTGGCCGTCAAGATGCTGCGCCTGGCCGCGATGGCTTTCCTGATCGGTTTGGCCGGCTCGATCTGGATCAGCCGGCTGCTGGCCCAGCCGCTGGTCTTGCTGGCCCTGGCGGCCAAGGGCGTCGGCGAGGGACGCCTCGACACCACCGTGCCGGTCCATGGCCGCGACGAGATCGCCGATCTGGCGGGGCAATTCAACCTGATGGTGGGCAAGATCCGAGACTCCATCCAGTTCAAGGAAGACTTGATGGCCACCTTGACCCATGAACTGAGCAACCCCTTGGCGGGGCTCAAGGGCTTCCTCAAGTTCCTTCACGATTCCGGGTCCACACAGAGTCCCGAGGAGCGCCAGCAGGACTATGAGACGCTGCTCGAGGCGGCCACCCAGATGGAGCTGTCCTTGAACAACGCCTTGAAGCTCTTCAAGTCGGGCGCCGGCCAGCTCACCCTGCGCCTTGAGAAGGTCAGCATGAAAGAGGTCGTCGACGAGGCGACCAATCTTTTCACGCCCTCGGCCCGGGCCAACAACGTCACGCTGACGGGGCCGGCCGAGGGCGCGCCGATGCTCGTATGGGCCGACAAGGAGCTCATCCGCCGGGTCGTCGTCAACCTGATCTCCAACGCCTTGCGCTACACGCCGCAGGGCGGCAGGGTGACCGCCGCGCTGCATGACCGCGGCGGCGCCGTGGAGGTCACCGTAGCCGACAACGGCCCCGGCATCGCGCCGGAGTTCCAAGAGCGCATCTTCGTGAAATTCTTCCGGGTGCCGGGCCCCGACGGCAAGGCGTCGCGCATCCCGGGCTCGGGCCTGGGCCTGCACATCACCAAGCAGGCCGTCGACCTTCATGGCGGGCGGATCTGGGTCGAAAGCGCGCCGGGGCAGGGATCTGCGTTCCACGTCCTGGTGCCCAAGGAGCCTAAAACCGCTTGATGATCAAGCGCCTGACGCTGGCGGCCGCCTTGGTGGCGGGCTTCTTGGGAGCGGTCCCCGCGCGCGCGCAGAGCGTGCCGTCCTTGATCAGCTTCCAAGGCCGCTTGACCGACAACCTCAACAACCCCTTGGGGGGCAGCCACACCTTCATCTTCAACATCTACCCGGTGTCCACGGGAGGCGCTGCTCTGTGGACGGAGACTCAAGCGGGTGTCGCGGTCAGCAACGGCGTGCTGGCCGTCCAGTTGGGCGCGGTCACGCCTTTGACGCCGGCCGTGTTCTCCGGCGCTGCGGCCTTCCTCGAAGTGACCGTGGACGGCACGCCGCTGAGCCCGCGCGAGCGTCTGATCACCGTGCCTTACGCCTTCAACAGCCAGCAGCTCCAGGGCCGCGACTTTGCGGCGTTCGTCTCGACCGACGCCGCGCAGAGCATCGCCGGCGCCAAGACTTTCACCGGGGCGGTGGTCGTTCCCACGCCGGCCGCGGCCAACCAGGCCGCGACGAAGGGCTACGTGGACGCCTTTACGGGGGGGGCGTCGCTGCTGCCTTCGACGAACACCTTCTCGGGGCAGAACACCTTCGTGAACCTGGTCTCCTTCTCCAGCGACGTGGTCCTGACCGGCGCGTTGAGCCGGACCGCCGACCTGAACGTGGGCGGCGCCGGCTACAAGGTCACCTTCGCCAGCGGCGTCGTGGCGGGCTGGTTCTACGGCAACGGGGCCGGGATCACGGGGCTCAAGCCCGCCAACATCGTCAGCGGCTCCCTGGGAGCGGGCGTGATCGCTTCCTCGATCGCGGTCAACGCCGTGGGGGGCGAGAACATCGCGGCCGGCGCGGTCGAGACCGGCAAGCTGGCCGCCGACTCGGTGACGGGCGTGAAGATCCTCAACGCGACGATCGACACGGCCAAGCTCAACGCCACGATCCAAGCGCAGCTGGCCTTGGCCGGGACCGTATCGGCGGGTGCGATCGATACCGGCAAGCTGGCGGCCGACTCGGTGACGGGTGCGAAGATCCTCAACGCGACGATCGACACGGCCAAGCTCAACGCCACGATCCAAGCGCAGCTGGCCCTGGCCGGGACCGTGTCGGCGGGAGCGATCGATACCGCCAAACTGGCCGTTGATGCGGTGACCACGGCCAAGATCCTGGACCTCAACGTGACTGCCGCTAAGCTGGCGGCAGGCGCGGTCGACACGGGCAAGCTGGCGGCCGACTCGGTGACGGGAACCAAGATCCTCAACGCTACGATCGACACGGCCAAGCTCAACGCCACGATCCAAGCGCAGTTGGCCCTGGCGGGGACGGTGTCGGCGGGGGCGATCGATACCGCTAAACTGGCCGTTGATGCGGTGACCACGGCCAAGATCCTGGATCTGAACGTGACCACCGGCAAGCTGGCGGCAGGCGCGGTCGACACGGGCAAGCTGGCGGCCGACTCGGTGACGG
>CAZEAE010000023.1:0-48897 GCA_964510095.1 uncultured Elusimicrobia bacterium
CACGATACCACGCAGGTGCCGGCTCGTCCATCCTATCTTTTGAATCCTCAGGGAGCCTATCCACACAGAACAGGAGATACCGGCTATAAAATATCCCACCACAGTCGTCGGGTTAGATGTCCACAAGAAGACCATCGTCGCGTCCGTCTTGCCGGCTGGAAGCAAGATCGTGACCGAAAGAGTGAGGATCGAGAACAAGCCAACGGCTGTTACGAAGTTCGTCAAAAGGATCGCAGCACGAGGCTCATCGTCGGATCGCGGGACTGGGGCACCCCTGTTTTGTGATTGCGCCTCCCCTGGCCCCGGTTCGCGTCCCCAGTTATCCCCAGCACTTCCAACGTTGGAAGTGCTGGGGATAAATTTTTTGTTCAGGCGCCCGGCGGCCGTATCGCCGGACGCCACCGGACGCCCCCGCGGGGCGGCCGGAGCCGTGGGGGCAGGGTTTGTTCATGCTGCCGCCGGCGCCGTCGGAGACCGTTTCCCGATGGGATTGACCGGACTATCCCCCGTGGATAGCCCTAACCTCCCCGGCGGAGTGCCAAAACCCCGGGAACATAGAGGGGAATGACCTTGCACATCCAAGACGCCGGGGTTATACTCATGCCTGATGCAAGTACTGACCGCCGTGCTGGTTCTATGCCTGATGGCGTTCCCGGGCGTCGGCCAATCCCAGGAAAACTCATTTGAGCAGCTCAATGGCCTCGACGCCGGCGGGCTGCTCCGGAAGGCACGGACCTCGGCGGGTGAGCAAGCGCCGGCCGTCAACGGGGCGGCGGTGCCCCCGGCCGGCCTGCCCGCTACCGGCCACAACACCACCTTCCATCCCTCCGCGTACAATATCTGGTCCTTGAACTGCCATACCGAGGCGAACTTCTTCACGGCCGTCGCCAGCGCCCGCGGGATCCCCGCCGGCATCCTGGTCTGCCAAGGCAACCCGGAGACATCGCCCCAATTCCACACGGCGAATTGGGCGATCGAAAGCTCAGGACGGACCTGCATCTACAACTGGGGCGAGGCCTGCTGCTGGGAGGCTTCAGCCTCGCCGCCGGACATCAATACCGGACCCGGACAGAAGTGCGCCCAAGCGGCCTGCGCCGCCCAATATGACCCTAATCAGACGAGAGCCATGCCGTCCGGCAAGCTCGTGGAGTCACCGGGCCCCCAAGTCTGCGCGGTTGGCGCCGCCGGGGGACCGCTGACCCTGCTGCCGGGGATGGCGATCTCCGCCGTGTCCGAGCGTCTTAGGACGGGAGCGGAGTCGGTCCGCGTGCCGCCCTATCCCAGCCTGCCCGAAGGGGCGGTCATGACCTTCACGCCGGACCGCCTTTCCGCCTGCCTGGATTGCTGCTCCCAGCGCGCGAACCTATGGTCCGGCCTGCCGGCGGCGTCGGTGACCCCCAACCTGGCGAACGGGCGCGAGGCGCAATTCCGAATGCAGTGCCTGAGCGTCTGCCGCAACGCCTTCACGTCCGCCGGGACCGACGCCCTGCGAAGATTCAAATAAGGCCTGCCGCTCTCCGAGCCACGGCTTCGGCGATGAAGTCGCCTCCGTCCAGCGGCACCGGCGCCCAGGCCTCGGGCGCCTCCAGCAGCGCTTCGATGGCCCCCCGCCAGCGACCGACGACGAAATCCTCGCGCTTCAGGGCGGAACAGACGCCATGGGAATGAAGCCACCCCGTGAGGACGCCTGATTCCGGGAAACCCTCCCGCGGGATGTAAAGGACCCGCCTCTTCTGGGCCACAGCCTCCGCGAAGCTGCCGTAGCCGGGTTTGGTCACGATCATGTCGCAGGCGGCCATGATGTCGACGTGCGGCACGGGGGTGCGGCGGGTCAAGCTGACCCAGTCGGTCTTAAGGCCCCTCGGCCGGGGACCGAAGCCGAGGAAGATGAAGTCCCGCAGGTCCTCGGAGCGCAAAAGGTCCAGGTCGCCGCCGCCGAAGCCGCCGAAGGACAGCAGGATGACCGGCCGCTCCTCGTCGGGATGCAGCCCCAGGACCCGCCGCGCGGCGCCGCGCTCGAGCTGGGGCCGGCGGACGAGCAGCGGCGCATCAGTGACACGTTTGAAGGCGGGCATTGGACAGGCCATCGGCAGACGGAACAGCTCCTCGGCCCCGGCATAGGCCGAAGCATAGCGCTGGGCGACCGCCCGCCACCGCGGCTCGGAAGCCTCATATTGGGACGATACCCAGTCCCAGCTGAAGTTGCCGATGGCGATGCTCGGTACCGCGGCCGCAGAGGCGGCTGCGAACGCGGCCGCGGGGATATCCCCCAGGACCAAAGCCGGGCCGCGCTTGCGAAGATGATCGGCCTCGGCGTCCACGCGCGAGTCCCAGGAAAGCCCGAGCGCCTCATGAGCGGCCAGGCTGGCCGCCAGGTCGATGTCGAGCCCGTTCTGCTGCAGCATGCCCGGATCGAACTCCGGGGCCAGGGCGGTGACGAAGGCCGCCGCCTCGGTGCCCGCGAAGAGCCAAGAAGGGGCGCTCGTGCGCACCTCCAAGGTCAAAGACGGCAGGCGGCGGTGCAGAGCCTCTATGAGGACGCGAGCGCGCGTGGCGTGGCCGAAGCCGTGGCCCGACACATAGAAGACGGCGCTGGCCTTGGCGGGCACGGGCTATGTTAGCAAAATGCTAGAATCGTCTCGACGCATGGACTATCCACGACGATGGCTCTGGCTGGCGCTGGCCGCCGGCTTCTGCGCTTGCCGCGCCGACGACCTCACCGTCTATACGGTGCCTAAGGAGGCGCCGGCGGCTCCCGAAACCCAGGCTCCCTCCCCCGAGGCCCCGGACCTGGCTTGGACCGCTCCTTCCGGCTGGACTAAAAAATCGGGCGGAGGCATGCGCCTGGCCAGCTACGGCGTCCCCGGCCCGGACGGCGAGGCGGACCTCTCCATCGTCGTCCTGCCGGGCGAAGCCGGCGGCGATCTGGCCAACGTCAACCGCTGGCGCGGCCAATTGGGCCTCCCTCCTTTGCAGGAGGGCGAGCTCGCCGGCAAGTCATCGACCCTTTCCACGCGCGCGGGTCCGCTGCGCTGGGTCGATTTCGCAGGCGGCGCCGGCCATGAGGACACCCGCCTGCTGGCGGCGCTCTTCTCCGTAAGAGGGCAGACCTGGTTCTTCAAGCTCAGCGGCAAGCAGGCCACCGTGGCCGCGGCCAAGCCGGCCTTCCTGGAATTGCTGAGGAGCGTGCGCCGTGGCTAAGCTCTGGAAGCAGCTCACGTCGCTGGAGGCCTCCATCGCCGGCCTGGCGGCCCTGATGGTCCTGGTGACGGCCTGCACGCTGGCCCAGGTGCATCTTGGCACCTATGCGGCGGTCAAAGCCTACATCCGCGCCCCGCTGGTGTACTGGAGCCCCGAAGGCGCCTCCTGGCGCATCCCCGTCTTCCCGGGCGGCGGCTTGGTGGGGCTGCTGCTGCTGGTCAACCTGGCCGTCTTCCAGGCCAAGCGCCTGACGACCTGGCGCAAGGCCGGGCTGTGGCTGTCGCATCTTGGGCTCATCATCCTGTTCATAGGCGAATTCATCTGCGGCATCTGGCAGGTGGAATCCAGGATGCCCATCGACACGGGCGCCACCAAGAATTACAGCGAAGACTATCGCCTCAGCGAACTCGTCTTGATCGACGTCACGGACAAGGACGAAGACAAGGTCTACGCCTTGTCCCCGGAGCGCTTGAGCCGCGCCGGCGTCGTCACGGACGCCCGCCTGCCCGTGACCTTGAACATCAAAAAATTCTATCAGAACGCCGCCCTGGAGATGGCGAGCCCCGGTCTGAAGCAGCCCTTCACCGCCGACACCGGCATCGGCGCGCGCGTCGCCGTCTTCGAGGCCCCCCCGGTGACGTCCGACAACGAGGACGATCAGCCGGCCGCCTTCGTCGAAGTCCTGGCCGGAGGCCGGAGCCTGGGCACGTGGCTGCTCTCGGCTTCCATGGGGGCCCCGCAAGGCTTCGACTTCGCCGGACGCCGCTACCAGCTGGCGCTGCGCTCGCGCCGGCATTACCTGCCCTTCTCCTTGACGCTCAAGAAGTTCAGCCATGACCGCTACCCGGGCACCGACATCCCGAAGAACTTCTCGAGCCTCCTGCGGCTGCGCCACCCCGAGAAGAACGAGGACCGCGACGTCCTCGTCTACATGAACAGCCCGCTGCGCTACGGCGGCAAGACCTTCTATCAGGCCAGCTTCGGCAAAGAGGACACGATGACCGTGCTCCAGGTCGTGCAGAACCCCGGGTGGACGCTGCCTTACGTGGCCTGCACGCTGGTGTCCTTAGGCCTGCTGCTCCACTTCCTGATCAAGCTGCGCTACGGAGCCAAAGCCGCGTGAACCCGCTGAAGAAACACCTGCCTTCGGCCGTCGTCGCGCTGGCCGCCCTCGGTACGATCTCCTCGCTGATGCCGCCGCGCTCCGGCCCCGGCTTCGACGCCCAGGCTTTCGGGGCCCTGCCCGTGCTCCACGACGGCCGGGTCAAGCCGCTGGATTCCCTCGCCCGCAGCGCGCTCTTGATGCTCCGCGGCAAGCAGACGGCGACGGCGGAGGACGGCCGCAGGCTGACGGCTTCCCAGTGGCTTCTCGAGACGCTCGCCCATGCGGAGGCCGCCGACAAAGCCAAGGTCTTCATGATCAATGACCCCGACGTCTTAGCCGTCATCGGGCACAAGGCCGAGGAAGGCCGTTTTTACGCCTTCTCCGAGCTGTCCGGAGCCCTCGATGAGCTGCGCGCGCAGGCCGAGCAAGCCCGGCGCCTGGAGGCCTCGGCGCGCTCGCGCTTCCAGGCGGCCGCGGTCAGCCTGGAGGACCGCCTGACGCTCTATCAGCGCCTCAAGAACAGCCTCCAGGTGGAAGACACCGTGGACCTGCCGCGCGAACTGGCGGCGTTCTCCGCCGCCCTCCTGCCGGGAGTCCGGGCCATCCAGGCCCATACCCGCGGCGGCGCGAAGGGCTTCGACATGAAGGCCCTGCAGGCGCTGACCGCCTTCTTCGAACGCTACCGATTCTTGGCCAGCGCCGCCGCCTTCCACGCGCTGCCGCCGCTTTCCGGCGAGAGCCCGGACGAATGGCTGACCATGGGCGACGGCCTGCTCGGCTCGATCAAGGCCAACAGCCACCACCCCGCCATCGCCGACTATGCCCTTCTGACGATGGCCTACCGGGCGGGCGACGTGAAGAACTTCAACTCGACCTTGGCTGATTACCGGATCTGGATCGACGCCCATCTGCCCAAGACGGCCGCCCAGGCGCGCTGGGAGGTGGTCTTCAACCGCGCCGAGCCTTTCTATCAGGGCATCCTGCTCTACGCGGGCGTGCTGCTGCTCTGCTTCGCCTCCTGGCTCCTCTGGGAGGAGCCGCTGCGCAGGGCCGCCCTCGCCTTGCTGCAGTACGCCTTCGTCGTCCACAGCCTGGGCCTGGCCTGGCGCGTCATCCTGCAGGGGCGCCCCCCGGTGACGAACCTCTATTCCTCGGCCATCTTCATCGGCTGGTTCGCCGTGCTCCTGTCGCTGGTCGTAGAACGCATGTCGCGCCGGGGCTTCGGGACGCTGGTGGCGGGCGCGGTGGGCTCGACTACGCTGATCATCGCCCACAACCTGACGGGCTCGGGCGACACGATGGAGATGATGCGCGCGGTCCTGGACTCCAACTTCTGGCTGGCCACCCACGTGGTGACGGTGACCATCGGCTACAGCTCGACCTTCCTGGCCGCGGCCTTGGCCCACGTCTACATCCTGCGCGGCCTGCTGACGCCGACGCTCGACAAGGACTCGGCCCGGGACCTGGTCAAGATGACCTACGGCGTCATCTGCTTCTCCCTGTTCTTCAGCTTCGTCGGCACGGTGCTGGGCGGCATCTGGGCCGACCAGTCCTGGGGCCGCTTCTGGGGCTGGGACCCTAAAGAGAACGGCGCGCTCTTGATCGTGCTCTGGAACGCCATCATCCTGCACGCGCGCTGGGGCGGCTACGCGCGCGACCGCGGCGTGATGGTCATGGCCGTCTTCGGCGGCATCATCACCAGCCTGTCCTGGTTCGGCGTGAACATGCTGGGCATCGGCCTGCATTCCTACGGCTTCATGGACAAGGCCTTCTACGCGCTGGCGGCCTTCTCGGCCGTGGAGCTGGCGGTGATGGCGGCCGGCGCCCTGCCGGGCCGCTTCTGGCGCAGCCGCGCCGTCATCGCCGGGCCTGTACTATAATCGGGCCATGCAGGCCCCCCACCGCGCCATCAAGACCCGCAGCGAGAAAGAGCGCTTCCTGGTCGGCCTTCTCGACGCCCTTTGGGCAGGCTATCGCGCCCGCATGCCGGCCGTCCAGCGTTACGAACGACTCGTCGCGAAGGACCGCGGCGTCTTCCTCAACGACCACCTCGCCTTCCGCTGCTTCGCCGCGCAGAAGCCCCTGCTGGGCATACCGGCGGTCTCCCGGGTCTTCGAGGCCTTGGGCTATGCCGCCGCCGGCTGTTACGAATTCCCCGACAAGCGCCTGAGTTCACAGCATTACACGCACCCCAACGCGCAGTTCCCGAAGCTCTTCATCTCCCAGCTCAAAACTTGGGAGCTGTCGCCCGCCTCGCGCCGGATCATCGCCAAGTCTTTAGCCTCGCACCGGCCGCCGCTGTCCGACGACTTCCTCGCCGACCTGCACCATGTCGAGGCGCTGGGCAAAGACCGCCGGCAGCGCCTCTTGACGATGACTCGATCATACTTCAGCCGCCTGCCTTGGGACCTGCCCCAGAAGAAGGACGTCGAAGCCCTGGACCGGGAGACCCAATTCGGCGCTTGGGTCCTGCTCAACGGCTACGGCGTCAACCATTTCACCGCCGCCGTATCGGACATCGACAGGACGGTCGCCCTGATGAAAGGCGCCGGCATCGCGATGAAAGACGAGATCGAGGGCGCCCCGGGCGGCAAGCTGCGCCAATCCGCCACGCTAGCGGCCGTAGCCACGATGAAGGCGCGCCAAGGTAACAAGATCATCCGGTTCCCATGGACCTACGCCTATTTCGAGCTCGCCCAGCGTCGCGACGGCTTCCAGGGATTCCTAGGCCCGCAGGCCTCCGGCCTTTTCGAGATGACCAAGCTCCGTCGGTAAACTGCTATACACCTGACCGATGTCCCAGCCGAAGACTCCGTCTTGGGCAAGGGTCGCAAGTTTAAATATACCGCCTATTGACAATCCAAGATTGTCAAGTTAAGCTATATTTAAACCTGATGGGTTTATTGGTTTATATAAAACTCTATTTGACAATCTTAGATTTACATATAGTGATATAATTAAACCAGCTATGACAGCCCCCACTCAGCACCAAGGAAAGCTTTCAGAACTCCTCGGCAAATGGCCGAAGGGAGCGGTTGCCGTTCAAGGTTGGCTCGACAAGCAAGGCATATCCCGCCAACTCACGGACCGCTATTGCCGCTTCCATTGGATGCGCCGGATAGGGCGCGGGGCCTACGCGAGGCTCAACGAAAGCGTGGAGTGGCCGGGCGGACTCTACGCGCTACAGCAGCAGCTGGGCCTGCCGATACACGCCGGAGCCAAGACGGCTCTTGAGCTTCAGGGCTATGCCCATTACATACCAATGCGCAAAGGCGGGATACAGTGGCTGTTCGGCCCTCCGAAGGTGAAGCCGCCGGCATGGTTCTTGAAGCACGAATGGGAAGATCGTCCTCGCTATGTGGCGACGAATCTCTTCGAGTCGAACCCGGAGCTGGGTCTGACCAAGAAGCAGATAGAGGACTACTCGATACGGCTCTCGGCTCCCGAGCGCGCGATGCTGGAGTTGCTCGATCTACTGCCGAAGAGCCAATCCTTCGAGGAGGCCCGACAGCTCATGGAAGGCCTAGCCACTTTGCGGCCCGAGCTCGTGCAGCAGCTTCTGGAGAACTGCCGCTCGATAAAGGCCAAGCGGCTCTTTCTGCTTCTCGCCGAGATATGCGGGCACCAGTGGCTTTCCGCGGTAGACTTAAAGAGCGTGGACCTCGGCAAAGGGAAACGCCTCATGGTCAAGGGCGGACACTTCGATCAGAAGTTCCAGATAAGCACCCCATACGAGCGACCCGACATAGAGAAGATACCGGCATGAATCCAGCCTACATCGAGCAGGCACGGGTCATGCTTCGCGTCTTGCCGTTCGTGGCCAAAGAGGATTGTTTCGCGCTGAAGGGCGGCACGGCGATCAACTTCTTCGTGCGCGACATGCCGCGGCTGTCCGTGGACATCGATCTGGTGTATCTGCCGATCGACTCCAGGCAAGAGGCTCTTGCCGGGATCAGCGCGGCGCTCAAGAGGATCAAGGCGGACGCGCTGCGCGGCCTAGGACAAGGATTTACCGTCCAAGAAGGCATCTTCGGGGACATGACCTCCAAGCTGTTCGTCAAAGGGCCGGGCGGGACGGTGAAAATCGAGCCGAGCTTCATCCTGCGCGGGACCGTGGACGCTCCGGCAAAGCGCGTCGCATCAAAGAAGGTCGCGGCGACCTTCAGCCTGTCGGTCTCCATCATGACGGTGGCCGACACCGACCTGTACGGCGGAAAGATATGCGCCGCCCTGGATCGCCAACACCCGCGCGATCTCTTCGACATCAAGATCCTTCTGGAGAATGAAGGCATCACGCCGGAGATCCGGAAAGCTTTCGTCGTCTACCTGGCCGCTCACCCCAGGCCCATGCATGAAATCATCGACCCGAGCCGGTTGGATATCGAGACCCTGTACAATGACGGCTTCCAAGGGATGACCGACGAGGCCGTCACGCTGGACGAGCTCAAGGACGCCAGGGGGCGCCTGATCGCGCTCTTGAAGAAGGACCTCTCCGGCGCGGAGAAATCGTTCCTTGTTTCGTTCAAGGAAGGCGCGCCCGACTGGAACCTGCTAAGCGTGTCAGGCGCAGACAAGCTGCCCGCGATCCAATGGAAGCTCCAGAATATCCGCAAGATGAATGAGGGGAAGCGCCGCGAGCAGCTCAAGCGGCTCAAAGAGAAGCTGGGCCTCTAATTAGAGAGGGGATTCCTAGGCCCGCAGGCCTCCGGTCTTTTCGAGATGACCAAGCTCCGTCGGTAAACTGCTATACTCCTGACCGATGTCCCAGCCGAAGACTCCCGGCGCCCTTCAGGTCCTGCTGCCCTCCGGCCCCGGGTCCTTCGTGGCCGGACTGCCCGCCGTCCTAAGGACGGCCCAGCATGTCGCCGCCGAACTCAAGCCGGCCGCGATCGTCTTCGCCGCCGAGGAGGGATTCGGGGAAAGCTGGGCGCGCCAGCTGCAGAGCTTCGCGGGCATCAAGATCTCCTGCGCCAACGGAGAGCGGCCCGAGACCCATCTGGACGCCGCGGCCCCCCTCCTCGTCATCTCCGCCTCCGGCATTCCCGCCCCCGAAGCCTTGCGCGCCTTCTGCGCCGAGGCTCAGCGCGCCGATCGCCCCGCCTCCTGGATGGAGGGAGGGCGGGCGCTGGCCTCCTATCATCCCGGCGCCCGAGAGCTCCTGGCCGAGCCGACTGCGGCGGCGCTGGCGGAGAAAGCCCTCTCCGGGGTCGGCGCGCCGTTCGCCGCCCCCGCCGGCGGCTGGCATGCTTGCGCCGACCCGGACTTCGTCGAACGCGCGGAACGGGCCTTCTACAAGAGCCTAGGCAAGGCCAGCGACGGCTACATCGCCCGCTTCGACCGCCGCGTCTCCACTTCCGTCTCCTCCCTGCTCCTCAAGACGCCGGTGACGCCCAACCAGATCACGACGGCAAGCCTCCTGGTCGGGCTGCTCGGCTGCTGGTGGCTGGCCAGCGGGGTCTATGCCTGGCAGGTGCTCGGCGCGCTATTGCTTTGGTCTTGCTGCATCTTGGACGGCTGCGACGGCGAGGTCGCCCGGCTCAAGCTGCTCTGCTCGCCTTCAGGCGCCACCTACGACGTAGCCGCCGACAACATCTCGCACCTGGCCACCTTCGCGGCCGTCACGGCCGGTGTCCACCGCTCGAACCCCGAGACGGCCTTCGCCCTGCCCGGGCTGCTCCTGCTCTCCGGCGTGGTCGCCTGCATGTACAGCGTCTGGTGGCTGATCCTGCGCCGGCCGGATGAGAAGCGCACGGGCACGGAGCTGCTCATCGAGCGCGTGGCCAGCCGGGACTACGTCTATCTCGTGGTAGGCCTGGTCTTGGCCGGCAAGCTGCACTGGTTCCTATGGACGGCCGGCATCGGC
Source organism: uncultured Elusimicrobia bacterium (assembly GCA_964510095.1). Taxonomy (GTDB): domain Bacteria; phylum Elusimicrobiota; class Elusimicrobia; order UBA1565; family UBA9628; genus JBBTLF01. Next base: position 10,170 of record CAZEAE010000023.1, read on the forward strand.
TCCCACATCTTCAACGCCGCCCTTTGGTGGTCGGCGCGCGGCGCGGCTACCAAGGCCTAGGGCAGGCCCCAGCCCCTGAGGACGGCGGCTTCTTCGGCCGAAGAAGTCACTTTCTTGAAGCGCGCTCCACGCCGGCCCTTCACCCGCGCTTCGCACTCCGCCCAGGTAGGATGGCGTTCCAACCTGCCGTCGAGGCAGCTGAGATAGACGGCCGGTCCTTTAGGGGCGGAGGACCTTGCGCCGCCGCCGGAGCGCTCCCGCACGGGCTCGGTCTTGGGCGAGCCGAGCTCCACATCATACCCCGCCAGAGAGCCGTCGAATAGGTCCGGCGGAGCCTGCTTGGAGAACGCCACGGCGATCGCGTCGCAGCGCTCGTTGCCCGGGTCGCCGCTGTGGCCGCGGACGTGATGCCAGGAAAGTCCGGCGCGAGCCGCCAGCAGGTCGAGCGTCTCCCATAGGTCGCGGTTAGCGACCGGGCCGCCTTCCTTGCGGACCCAGCCGCGCCGCTTCCAGCCTTGGATCCAGGAACTGATGCCGGAGATGACGTAGGTCGAATCAGTATAAAGGGCGACCGTCCCGGGGCGGCCTTCGATGGCGCGCAAAGCTTCGATAGCGCCCGTCAATTCCATGCGGTTGTTGGTCGTCAGCGCCGCGCCGCCGCCAAGCTCCCGGACCCGCCCCTCCGGGGCGACCAAGATCGCGCCCCAGCCCCCTGGGCCGGGGTTGCCGGAGCAGGCCCCATCCGTGTAGATCATAAATCCGCCGGCTGCCTTCATGACCTGGATTCTACCAAATGAGGTAGAATACCCGCCCTATGGGCGTCCCCCTGTCGCTCTGGCTGATCTTCGGCGGCATCGTGACCACGGTGCTGGTCATCGATCTGGGCTTCCTGCATAAGAAAGCCCATGCCGTCTCCTTCAAGGAAGCGGGCTTCTGGAGCCTGCTCTGGTTCACGTTGGCGCTGGCCTTCTCGCTGGTGGTCTGGCGCATGCAGGGGCAAGAGAAGGCCCTGCAGTTCCTGGCCGGGTACCTTCTGGAAGAGTCGCTGAGCGTCGACAACATGTTCGTCTTCGTGATGATCTTCCATTACTTCGGAATCCCGCCCTCGCACCAGTCGAGAGTCCTGCACTGGGGCATCCTAGGCGCCATCGTGCTGCGCTTCTTCTTCATCTTCATCGGCGTCAGTCTCATCGAGACCTTCGCGTGGATGATCTATGTTTTCGGCGCCTTGCTGCTTTTCACCGGAGTCAAGATGCTCTTCCAAGGCGACGAGGCGCCCGACATGGCGAGCAATCCCGCCCTGAAGCTGCTAAAACGGTTCCTTCCGCTGCACGAGAAGCAGGAAGGCCAAGCCTTCTTCACGCGCCACGAAGGCAAGCCGCACGCCACGCCGCTTTTCGCCGCCCTGCTGGTCGTGGAATTCTCGGACGTGATCTTCGCCCTGGACTCGATCCCCGCCGTCATCGCCATCACGCCCGACACCTTCATCGTCTACACGTCCAACATCTTCGCCATCATGGGCCTGCGGGCGCTCTACTTCCTGCTCTCGGGCTTAGCCGGCATGTTCCGCTATCTCAAGACCGGGATCTCGGCCATCCTCTGCTTCGTCGGCCTCAAGATGCTGGCCGCCGGCTACTATCACGTGCCGATCGGCGTCTCCCTGGGGATCATCGCGAGCATCCTGGCCGCTTCGATCGCGGCCTCCGTCATCGGACGGAAAGCACCCTGACGCGGAACTCCAGCGTCTGGCCCGCCAGCGGGTGGTTGAAGTCCAAGGTGACTTGGCCCGCCTCCACGCTGAGCACCTTGCCCTCCGCGGCTCGGCCGTCCTTCACCCCCTGGACCTTCATCCCCGCCTTGAGCGCGACGCCGAGGCCCGAGAACGCCGTCTCCGGCATCTTCGAGATGGCGGTCGGGTCCGCCAGGCCATAGCCCTTCCCCGGCGAGACCATGAAGCGCCGGTCCTCCCCCGCGGCCAGCCCGAGCAGCCCTTCATCGAAGCCGGCGACGACCTCGCCGCGACCGGCCGTGAAGGTCAGCGGCGCGCCCTGTTCGTTGGACTCGACGAATCTGCCGTCCGCCCATAAGGAATAACGGACGGAGACCTTCGAGCCGGCGACCACCTTGGAGGAGCGGGGCGCGCAAGAGCCCAGAAGAAGGATGGCGAGGACGGCGGCGCGCCTCACGGGGTCTGAGAGACCGACGAAGGCTGGAAGCCGGCGCCGGCCATTTGGACCCCGCCGCGCAGGCGCGCGACGAGCTTGTCGGTGTCCGCGTCTACATCGTTGCGCAGGTCGCCCAGGATCCTCATGACGTTCTTGCCCGGGCAATCCGTGCTCGTATAGTGCTGATGGGCCTCGAGAAAGCCCTTGCGCGAAGGATCCTTGCGATACTTGATGGCCAGATAGCTGACCAGCCGGCTAAGGCTGTCGATCTGGGCGGCGGTCGGTTTCTGGACGTTGAAATCCCCCATCAAAGCGATGCCGATGTTGCCTTCGTTGGCGCCGCCGGCGTGGGCGGCGAGGTACTCCACATGACGCCCCTCGATGACGCGGCCGGTGCCGTCGATCAGGAAGTGATAGCCGATGTCGTCGAAGTTCTCCTTGCCCTCGCGCCCGCGTCCGACCATATGGTAGCGCTGGGTCGTGCGCACCTGCGCGATGGTGTCGGCCTCGTTGGTCGTCATCCTGCCCTGGGTGTGGTGGACGGTGACGCGGTAGGGGTCATGCGCGGTGTTCTCGCCGCGGCGCTTGGCCGCGCCCCAGCCGATCCGGCTGAGCAGAGGATAGACCATGCTGAACATCTTGGCCTGAAAAGCGTCGTAAGCCAATAAAGTGGGTCCGCCGCCCTTCGGGCCGTGGCCCGGCACGGGGTTGGGCAGGTCGACCTTGGGCAGGTCGGCCCCCGACGGGCTGGGAGGTTCCTGCCCGGAGATCTTGCGTCTAGGGGACGCCTGCAGAGGCAGTTTTTCCCTGCGGCCGCCCCAAGGGCCGGGAGAAGCGGTCACGGACCCGGCGGCGGCGCTGCCCAGGACGCGATTGTCGCCGTCGAAGAAAGCGCGGGTGTTCTGAGCGGCGGCTTCCACGTTCGAAAAAGGCGACCCGGCGGGCGCGTCGCGCAAGTCCGAGATGGCGCCGCCGGCCGAAGCGAAGGAACGCAGGTCCCCGGAACGATCAGGCGAAGGAGCGGCCATGCCGCGAGGCCCGACGGCGGAGTCCTCCGGAGCCCCGCTGCAGCCGGCAAGGCCGAGGAAGAGCAGGGCGGCGGCGGCGGAGGTCCCGCGATCGATCCTCATCCCCAAGAGTGTACCCAGGGATGCGGACGCCTAGAAGGGCCTACTGGCCCGAAAAATCTAGGTCTTTAGACCTATTACGGGAGGGCGAGGGCTTTGGGGTAGGCCAGCACCGAGATCTCGACGGGACCGGAGCCGGTGTTGACGATGACGCTGCCGTTGAGACTCTCGGCGGCGGCGCCCTCGGAGTCGGTCAGCAGGGTGACGGCCAAGGGGCGGTTGACGGCGGCTTGGATCTCGCTGACCTTGATCTCGGAGTCTTGGGTGATGCAGCGGCCGAAGATCTTGATGAAGTCCTCGCTGGACTCGATCTTGCGCACGACCATGGGCAGCATGCAGCGATCCAGCGCTCCCTGGACTCTGCTGCGCGCGGGGATGCCGTCGCCGTCGCGGCCGACGCGGGCCGGGAAGCCGAGCAGCCGGCCGCCGCGCCGTGCGATGGCGTCGTTGAGGTCGAGGAGCAGCGGGCTGCCGATGGCGGTCTGGCCGGTCATCAGCACGATCCCGGCAAGGATGCCGCGGCTGTCGCGGGAAGGGACGAAGCCGCTGGCCACGCTGACGTTGGTGCCGTAGCGCTGGGAGACTTCCCGGAGGCAGGGGGCCAAGGTCGCGAGGGCTTCGGCATGGGTCCAGGGGCGCAGGGTCTTGGCATCGACGATGCCGCAGGCGCCGACGCCGGCGAAGGCGTCCTTGGGCTGGAAGGGAAGCAGGATCCGGTTCAGAGAATTCTCGAAGGAGAGGGCGGTCTGGGCCTGGACCGCGGGGGCGACGGCGAGCAGCAGCGCGACGAAGAGTGTGTTGTTCATGACTCAAGTATACCCAAAGGACCTAGATGGGCCTTAGGACCTTAGTCAACCGGGGCTATTGATTTAGATCAACTCGGTTTGGACACGGCCAGCCAGCGCCTCAGGCGCTCCATGCCTTCCTCGATAGTCACCGAAGGCTTGTAGTCCAGATCGCGCCGGGCGGCGCCGATGTCGAACCAGTGGGCGGTGGAAAGCTGTTTGACCATGAACGTCGTCACCGGAGGCTCCTGCTTGATGCGCAGCAATCGATAGAGGCCTTCGATGACGGCGGCCCCCAGCATCGCTTTTCGCGGCGAGATCACGGCCGTCACCGGCGGCATGCCCCCGGCCTCCAGTATCTTGTCGACGATTTCCCATAAAGGGCGCGGATCGCCCTGCGAGATGAAGTAGGCCTTGCCATCGACGACGCTGCCGGGCCGCAGACGCTCGGCCGCCAGCCAATGGGCCTCCACCGCGTCGTCGATATAGGTCGTATCGACCTTCTTGTTCAGCTCGCCGATGCGCTTGAGCTTGCCCGAGCGCGCGCGGTCCAGTATCTGCGACACGATATGGTTGGTCCCCGGCCCCCAGATCAGATGCGGACGCAAGGACACCGTCGCCAAAGTCCCCGAACGAGCCGTCAGCACCATCTCCTCGGACAGCGCCTTGGTGCGCGAGTAGTAAGAGTCGAACTCCTCGGGATAGGGCAGGGATTCGTCGCTGCCCTCGACATCCTTTCCTTGGAACACGACGCTCGGAGAACCGGTGAACACCAGCTTGCCCACGCCCGTGTCCTGACAGCCGGCCAGCACGTTCTTGGTGCCCACGACGTTGGCCTCGTAGAACTCCTTATAGCTCCCCCAAAGCCCCACCTTCGCGGCCGCATGGAAGACCACCTCGCAGCCGGAGCAGGCGGCTTTGACGGCCTTCGCGTCGGAAAGGTCGGCTCGCACCACGTCCACGCCCAAAGCCTGCAGGCCGGGAGCCGCGCCGCGCGCCAGGCTGCGCACCGTCCAGCCCTCCTTCATAAGGCGGCTGGCGATGGCCCCGCCCAAAAACCCCGTGCCGCCGGTGACCAGAGCCCGCATCTACAGCTGCGTCTCTGCCCAGACCGCCAGCTTTTCGCGGAAAATCTTAGCGTTGTGACGGATATCGACCGGGAAGGAGGGATGGAATAGGACGGACTTGATCGCCATGGTATGCTTATAAGAGGCGGCGACCTCCAAGAGCTCGTCTTTGATCGCTTCCCCGGGAAGCTCCCCCCGCTCGAGCTCCACGCAAAGCACCGGCGTTTGCGCGCCGGGTTGCCCGATCCCGACCAAGGCGGTGCGCCGGACCTTGGGATGCTCGTTGAAAACGGCCTCGCAGGGGATGGTGAACATCGTCCCCTCGGCCGCCTGCACCCGGTGGCTCTTGCGTCCGCAGAACCACAAACGTCCCTGCTCGTCGAAGAACCCCAGGTCGCCCATGCGGTGCCAGAAGGCGCCCCCTTCGTCCTCGATCTTGGCCAAGGCGGTGGCCTCCGGACGGCGGAAATACTCGCGGGTCACCACCGGACCCTGCACCACGATCTCGCCCACCTGGCCGGGTGGGACCAACAGGTCATCCGACCAGCGCGGCACGGGCCCGTCGTCGATGGCGATGATCCGCGCCCGCATGCCGGGGAAAGGCCGGCCGACGCAGGTCCCCTTGCCTTGCGCCGACTGCGGCGCCGTCTCCCTGAGCAGCTCGTCGCTGGAGATCGCGCTGACCGGCAAAGACTCGGTGGCGCCGTAGGGCGTGTGCAGGCGGACGCCCGCGGGGAGCATCTTGGCGAAGCGCGCCAGGACCGAGGCCGGCACCGGCGCGCCGGCCGAGATCACGCGCTTGAGCCCGGGCAGGCTGATGCCGTGCTTCTCGCCGAAGCGGCCGACCCGGTCGAGCAGCGCCGGCGAGCCGAAAAGCTGGGCGGCGCCGTGCTTCTGGACCGGGCCGATGATGCTCATGGGCTCCACCGAGCCCGGCCGCGTCGAGTCCATGTCCGGGATCACCACGGTCATCCCGAGCGCCACGTCGAAGAGGGCGAAGAGAGGAAAAGTAGGAACGGAGGTTTCCCCTTCTTTGATGTCGAAGTGCGAGCGTAGGAGCTCGGTTTGGGCGGTGAGGATCTCGTGGGTGTAGACGGCCCCCTTGGGGACTCCCGTAGATCCAGAGGTGAATAAGATAGCAGCCGTGTCTGTTCCTTCGGAACAGTCACGGTTGCGAGCGGCGGAGCCGCTCGCTTGATCCTTCAACGCGCCCATGACCCTGAGTTCGAGTAGAGAAAGGCCGCCCCAGGGCCACTTTGAGCCGACCGTCACCAGCAGTTTTATAGTGTCCTTGGCCCAGCGCTCCACGGCGCGGGCGAGCTGGGCTTTGGGGATCCCGATGAAGGCTTCCGGCGCGGCCTCGGCCAAGCATTGGCCCAGGTGATGACGGCCCATGCCGGGGTCTATCAATACCGGGACGATGCCGGCTCTGAAGAGGGCGAACGTCAAGGCGATGAACTCGAAGCCCGGCGGCACCATCAAGGCGGCCCGGGCGCCCGGCTCAAGGCCGGCCCGGCGCAGGCCGGCGGCCAAAAGCGAAACCTCGTCTTCAAGCTGGCGGAAGGTCCAGGAGCGCTCTCCTTGGACGACGGCCTTGTTCTCCGGGATGCGCGCGGCGACACCCGCGAGGCGCTCGGCGATGTTCACTGGAGGAATTCGCGGACCAGCTTCAAGATGGCCGGGCCTTCGTCCTCGAGCACATAGTGGCCGGCGTCGGGGAAGCGGTGCACGACGGCGTCTGGAAAGCGGCGGACCCACTCGGCCAAGAAATGGCGGTCGAAGACGAAATCCTGCATCCCCCAGCAGATCAGCATCGGCACGTGGGAGAGCAGCATGAGGCTGTCTTGCGTGCGCGAGACCAGGTCGTAGGACTTGTCGCCGGCGTCGAGCGGGATGTCCTGGACGAAGCGCAAGGTGGCGATGCGGTCGGCCCAGCTCCCGTAGGGCGCCAGATAGGCGGCGCGCAATTCCGTGGACATCGGGACCTTCTTCGTGCAGACATAGGTGGCCGCCAGCGCGAAAGCATTGCAGCCGCGGACCAAGAGCGCGCCCAGCCTCGTGCGGCAAAGACGCAGCGCCCAGGGAAAGGTCTTGCCGCTGGGCAGGAAGAACGCGCCAGTGTTCAGGATGACGAGCTTCTTCACGCGCTCGGGGTGACGGCAGGCATAAGCCATGCCGATCATGCCCCCCCAATCGTGCAGCACCAGGGTGACCTTCTCGGTCAAGCCGAGCGAATCGAGCAAGGCCTCCAGATCGTCGACCCGGCTGGCCAGCGTGTAGTCATAACGGCTGTCGTCAGGCTTGTCGGAAAGCCCGCAGCCTATGTGGTCCGGCACGATCAGCCGATGGCCGTCCTTCAAGCCCTCCACCAAGCCGCGGAAGTAGATCGACCAGGACGGGTTGCCGTGGACCATGACCACCGCGTCGCCGCGCCCCTCGTCCAGGTAGTGGAGCTTGAGGCCCCGGCGCAGGAAAGCGCGCCCCGTATAGGGATAGAAGGCGCTGTTCACCATTCCCAACCGAGCATCAGGCAGTTGAGCCCGCTGCCGATGCCGAAGAAGGCCACCTTGTCCCCGCGCTTCAGGAAATCGCGCTCCTCGGCGATGGCCGCGGTCAGCGGCAGGGAGACCGTGCCTATGTTGCCGAGGTATTCGTACGTCGAGAAATCCTTCTCCGCCGGGATGCCCATCGACCCCAGCATGGCGGTGCGATGGACGCCACCGACCTGATGGCAGATGACCTTGTCCACTTCGCCCTGCGCCCAGCCCAAAGCCTGGAGCAAGGCCTGCCAAGTCAGGCGCCCCAGCTCCACTCCATGTTTGAGCACCGCGGCGGCGTCGGTGCGCATGAAATCGTTGTTCCAGACGCACAGGTCGTGGTGCTGCGGGGCCGTCTGGTAGACTCCGCCCAGCAGCCTGCGCTCCATGCGGCCGAAGGAGCCGTCGGTCAGCAGCAGCGCGACCGCCCCCGAGCCGCCCGTCAAGGTCGCCACCGACAGGCGATAGCCATCCATCGTCCGGTCAGCGAGCATGCGCTCGATCATGCTCTCGTTGATCTCGCGGGCCGACTCGCAGGAGACGACCAGGCCGGCGCGCAGCTGGCCCAGCTCGATGCGGTTGGCGATGTCCAGGACGCCGTTGAGGACCCCGAGGCAGGCGTTGGACACGTCGAAGACGGCGGCGCCCGCGCTCAGCCCCAGGTCGGCCGCGACCGCGCAGGCGGTGGCCGGTTCGCAGTTCTCGCGGCAGACGCCCGCGTAGATCAGGGCCCCGACGGCCGCGGGCGGGACCTGCGACTGCGCCAGAGCCTTGCGAGCCGCCTGAAGCGCCTTGCCGGACAGGCTGGCGTCGGGCTCCCACCAGCGGCGCTCGCGGATGCCGGTCAACGCCTCCAACTGGCCGAGCGGCATCCTCAGGTCGTTATAGAGGGGCTCCAAGCGCGCCTCCAGGGTCTTGGAGGTGACCACCTGCGGCGCCAGCTCGTAGCCAATCGAATCGAGGAATACTTTGGAGTACTTCAAATTCAGTGGTCCCTCAATCAGTTGGCCGAACGCGCACGATAGGAATTCAAATCCTGCACCGAAACGCTATCCTGCGGAACAAGACGATAATGCCGCTCAGCGGAGATTCCAATCTTTTCATCCTCTTGCTCAAATTCGAAAAGAACAATCCCTCCATCCCTTAAAAACTGAGCCGCTATTGGACGGCAGATTAGATGCGGGAACTTCGTCCGACAGATGGCAAAATCTTGTTCGATCTGAACGACACTTTGTTTGTCATTTCCACCCTTGGCTTGGATTGGAAAAACGTAATGAGCACCTCGTCTGTCGATTCCAATATAGATCTCATCTGTTTCAACTTGGCCGATCTCAGGAATCGCCGTCCTCAAATGATTTTGCAGGGAATAGCACGTTACTCCGGTAAATATATCCACAAGACGGTTATATCGCAACTTCGCCAAGAGCGCCTGTTCATCAGAGAGCGCATACCGCTCGATGATGCTTGGTGTCGCATCGGGAATCTTTGTGGCAACCAGATCCCCCCGTGGGACGATGGTAGTCAGCGAATTGGCGACAAATGCATACTTAGAACGTCCGACAAGTCGAATAATCCAACTCAAGCCCTTGGGAGCGCGTGACGTTATGGATTCAGGAAGATCTACTCGAAATCTAAAGCTTGAAATGACGTCTCCCAGGTTCTTGGGAACATTAATCTTGAGTTTCCTTGCCGTTAACTCGATGTCACCTCGTTCAAAGGGAACCTTTTCCGCACCGGGTTTATAGCGTTCAAGGAAAATCTTCTCAATAATCCTACCGTATCGATTCCCCACCGGCTTCCTTCTCTTCATAGATCTCCTCGACCGTAGCCGGGCCAACGCAAAACAACGATTTCCTCTCTGAGTTGCTCCCTCGTAGCGGTCGCAAGTCTGGTTCTAAAGAGGTCTATGCTCTCAACCTCATAACCTAAAGAATCGGCAATTTCAGATAGCAACCTGCCAGTTCTGATCATTATTCGGAGAAATGAGGCTTGATCCCCCACGACATAAGCCAACCGGGCTCCAGGCTTGAGCACTCGCCTTAGATCAGCCAAGTGCCTGGCCATTCCACCAAAATAGAGCTTAGTGACACGCGCGTACATTCTCTCAAACCCGCTAGTCTTTCCCAGCAATATTCTCTTCGCTTCTATGTCAGCTGCGATCCGATGAATCTCAGGATGCTCCGCAATCCATCGATCATCGTCATCGCCCTTATAGACACTCCGAGTATTCGATCTCACCAGCGTCTTCTTGAAAGCCCGAAGCTCTTCCTTAGAATTAATAAAGCCGAGCAAGACAGATTCCAGGCGAGTGGTACGGCTATAATCCTTTTCATTAGGATACGGCGGTGAAGTGATAACGGCATCGATTGAAGCACTCTGGATAACCTGTAGAAGCTCCCTTGAGTCGCAATTGATAACTCGTGATTTTGCACCACCCCGACCCAAGCCCCTTATATCACCGGCCATGGCATTTACCGCCGACTGCCAGGGAGTAATTACTTCAGCATCTTCCTTGATCTTGCCAACTCCCACTTCGGGGCCGAAATGAAGATTGCTCGCCGAGCTTACCGCGACCCTCGCCAGTGCAAGTAGCATGTGCTCGCGAATTTTCGTGTCGGAAACACCCCTTATTAGCTTCTTAAGCACTAGCACCTTATGAAGAGGCAGCGGGCTAATTGAATTTGTGAGCATCAGCTTGTGGGATTTTTCGGGCAACTCGAACAATTTGCCCCTAATCGTGCCGGAAGGAGCGGTATCATCAATACCGAGTTTCGCAAGAAGACGATTCGCAACACCTGCTATGCGATTTGCAGCGGCTGCTAAGGCGACTGGGTCAACTGACCAATCCACCTTAACGCGGCTTGCGAAGTGCGCCATTGGATTGGCTTCAACGCCGACACTCTCTATGCCAAGTTTTTTGCACTCAACAATGGTAGTCCCGGTACCGCAGAACGGATCAAGGATCAGCGATCCTCGGCCTAAATTGAATTTTTCAACGTAATGCCTAACTAGTTGAGGAGGAAAGGAAAGCACAAAACGATACCACTCATGCGCTGCGCGATCCTCGGCATGAAGTTTGTTGATGTTGCCGTTGCTTGTCGCGGCCAAATGCCGCTGTATTGAAATCGGAATTAGGCCTGGGGCTACGGTGACGGTCACATCCTTTATACGACTGACCCCTCGATTTTGTTCCCTCAGACGCTTCTTTCTCGTCGGACGCGGCCTGGCTATTGTAGTCATGTTATATTTAAAGGGCGAGCCGGAGAGTGAAGTCCTTCATCTTGTAGATGGTCTTGCCGTCGACCGACAGGAAGCCGTCGGCCCGCAGCAGGCGTTTAGCGTCATCGACGGCCGTGACGACGGCCTCGACCACGACGGCCTGGTTGACCGGCGTGTACTGGCCGCGGTAGAGCCACTCATGCTTCTCGCCCAAGGCCATGCTCTCGAAACGGGCGTCTTCCGGAAGACCCTTCCATCTCTCCCTGGCCGCGACCTTCATGAGCTGGATGAAGGATTCCAGACCGAGCGAGCCCGGGCAGACCGGGTCTTGATAGAAATGCGCCTTGAAGAACCACTCGGAGGGGTCGACCTTGCGGTGTCCGCGCAGGAAGCCCAGTCCGCCGGGGCCGCCCTTGGGGTCGTACTCGACGGAGTCGAGCATCAGCAGCATCGGCCCCGGCATGGCGGGCGCGCCCGAAAAGCCCGGCTTGTCGAAGCGCGTCTGGGCCGCGGGGACATAAGGCGTCGCGCCCCGCACTCCGATCTGCTGGGACAGCGCTTCTTTGGTGAAAAAGCCGAATTCGGTCGAGCCTTGATAGACCAAGCGGCCGGCGCAGCGCATCGTCATCTCGTAGTTCTGGATGATCATCCCGCCGGCATGGGAGACCTTGGTGATCTTGATCGTCGTCGTCAGGGTGCCGGACTGCGGCGTCACGTCCTCGTACTGCGTCGCCGTCCCCCCCAGATTTCTAAACGACAGGTCCGTAGCGCTCGTCAGAGCGGAGCCCAGATAGGCCGCCAGCCAGCCGCAGGGCTGCAGCGCCACCTCGAGCAGGACGGCGAAGGGCATCGTCTTTTGCCCGTTCTCGCGGAAATACCAGGCGTCCGAGGGCACGTCGTACTCCGCGTCGATCACGCCGCCGGTGCGCAGCTCCCAAGGTTTGCAGCCCTCGATGCGCGTGACGCGGTCCAGGAACTGATAGGGCGGGCCCGGCAGGCGGGCGATGACCCGCTCGTCGTCGAAGACCTTGTAGCGCTCGCCGAAGGCCTCGGAAGGCTTGCCGACGGCGAAGGCGGTGATGGACGCCGTGTCGAAGAGCGTCGTCTTGAGCGCGGGCGCCGACTTCTTCCAAAGCGCCTCGACCTGCGCCCGCTCCACGCCTCCCAACCGCACCGACATATCGGTGATGCGCACGATCGGCTTGCCGTCGGCGAACATCAAGGCGTCGGCGACCGCGAAGGGCTCGGGACCGTAGCCCAGCTCCTTGACTTCGATCTGATAAACGACCTTTTTGGTCGATTCCAGCACTTGGCCGCGGCATTCCAGGCCCGAGGTCACGCCCGGCTTGGGCTCGTAGCAGACCTGGCCCGGCTCGCCCATCCAGCCCATCCGCGTCAAGAAGACCCGCAGCGTGTGCAGGCAGCACTCGTACATCAGGGTGCCCGGCATCACGTGGTCGTCGCTGAAATGGCAGACCAGGTGCCAGTCGTCGGGGCGGATATCGGCCTCGGCGCGGATCAGGCCCAGCCCATAGCGGCCGCCCTTCGGCTCGAGCTCGAGCACGCGGTCGACCAGCGTCATCTTGCCGCCGGGAAGGGTGACGGCCGGCGGCAGGTGGGCGAAAGCCCGCCCGAAGCAAGCCTCGAGGTCTCCGGCGCGCAAGGCGGCGACCTGGGCGTCGGTGTAGGACTCGCTGGAAAAACAGAAGGGCGCCAGTTCCTTCCAATCCGAAGGCTTGCGGCCCGCCATGGGCTTGAGGTCGTCCTCGGTCAGCACCACGCCCTTGCCCGAGGCCAGTTCCTGCGCGGTGAAGAAGCCGGCGCAGCCTTTCTTCATGCTCAAAAGGGGCCGCCCGCCCACCGTGCTCTCGAAGTTGAAGAAGAACAGCCAGATATCGCCGTGCTGAAGGAAGCGTTCGATGTTGATGTCGTAGCGGATGACTTCTCCCGGCCCCGGGAGCGGCCCGTGGAAAGTCACCTCCGCGTCGAGCAGGCGGTAGACCGCCAAGCCCTTGGTACGGTCGTCGATGCCGAGATACCCTGACAGGAACAGGTCCGCTTGGCCCGCCTCCACGGCGATGCAAGTAGGGATGCGCCCTTGGTCGAGGTACCAGGCGCCCGGGAGGACGTCATGCTCGGTGACCACCTTCCCGGACTTCAGCGACTGGGCCTGCCCTTCGACCTTCAGGATGCGGTCCACCAGCATCAGCGGCTCGGCCGGCAGGCGCACGCGCGTCGGATAGCCGTCGGCGGCGGCGAAGGCCGGGCCCAGCACCTTGGCGATCTTGCCGACGGCGAACTCCAAGCACTGCTCGCGAGTCAAAGCGACGCTTCGCTCGATCGTCGTGCCGAACGGCGACGGAGGGCCGGCCGCCGCGACCGCCAGCAGGGAGTTCTGGAACGCGATATTCTTGGCCTGGGTCTCGGTGAAGTTCTGCGACAGCCTCAGGAAGGTCTCATGAGCGCGGGCGCCCGCCGAGCGCGCGGCCAGCAGGCCGGCCTGCGCGCTCTGCGCCGGTGCCAGCGGTGCCCAGGAAGCCAGCGCCGCGTCGACGGCCACCGGAGCGAGGGGCGGCGTCCTAGGAGCGGGGGCCTGCGGCATCTTTGGCGCCGACAGCGACGGCGCCGTAGGCGCCGAAGCCGCTCGAGGCCGCTCCGGAGGCTTGGGCGCCCAGGTCACGGCCTGGAAGACCGGCGGCCCCAGCGCGGCGCGCAGCATCGGCTTGCCGACCGACGGCTCCTGATGATCGCAAGCCAAGGAAGGCCGGCCGTAGAGGACGCCCAGGTCGACCGGCACGCGCTCGGCGACCAATTGGGCGAGAAGGCGCAGCACGGTCGATACCTCGTCTTGGCCGCGCACGCAAGCCGACTTGGCCGTATGCGGCAGGGGCCCCAAGATCTTGCCGATCATCCTCGTGCAGGAAGCCTGCGGCCCCATCTCGAGGAAAAGCCTGACGCCGTCGTCATAGGCCCGCTTGACCAGCGCGGAGAAATCGAAGCTGCCGATGGCCTGCGTCGTGATCGAATCCGCCGCGCTCTCGCGCGTCACTTCGTAGGACCGTCCCCAGGCGCCGCTGTAGAAACGCACGCCCTCCGGCGGGGTCGTAGGCAGCAGATGCAGGTCGCGGTATTTCTTCTCGACGAGCTTGGCGGCCGGGAAATGGACGGTCGAAACGCCCTGCAAAGGCAGGAAGACGCAGCCCAGGCCGTCGACGAGGGAATCGACCGCCTTGCGGTAGCCGCCCACCACGCACTCCAGCGGCGCATTCACGATCAGGAGCGCGGCGCGCTCCATGCCCTTGAGCGCCTTGCTCACCGAGTCGGCGGGCCGGTCGATGACGCCCAGCACCCAATCCACCCGCTCATCCGTCGGCAAGTTCCAGAACTGGCGGGCCGCGTCGCAAGGGCCGGCCAGGTCGCTGACGAAGAGGCTCGACTCCTTCATCCTGCGGAGCATCTCGTCGCGCGCCCTCCAGGCCCGCATGGCGAAGAGCCCCGCCGTCTCGCCCAAACTGTAGCCGATCACGGCCGAGGGCTTCACGCCGAAAGAGGAGACCAGGTCGCTGACCAGGGTGCCATGCGACACCGAGCCGAAGATCATGGCCTGGTAGTCGCGCGCGATCTCGCCGTCCGCCTCCGCCTGCCAGCCCGCCCCCCACGAGAAGCGCCACGGGGAAAAATGAGCGGGCGCCAGCTGGTGTCGAAGGTAGCCGTTCTCCGCGTCCAGCGCGCGCGGGATCTCGGGCCACTGGACCCCCAGCTCCATGCCCATGCCCAGGTACTGGTTGCCCGAGCCGGGAAAGACGAAGGCCACGGACTCCGGTCCGAAAGCCGGGCGCGACGTCACATGGATGCGGTCGCCGCCGATCGGACGCTCCGGGTTATCCCGCAGCGAGGACTCCGCCGTCTGCAGCAGCGCCAAAAGCTCCGTCCAGCTCCGCGCGACCAGCGCCAAGCCCAGCTTGCGGCCCGGTTCGCCGGCTTTAGCGGCATACCAGCGGCGGGCCAGCGCCTCGACGTTGGCGCCGGAGTCCTGAGCGGCGGCCCAATCCCGCAGGCGCACGAGCCCCTCCACTAGCCCGGCCGGAGCGTCGGCCTCGACCGTAAAGAGCCCCTCCCGGCGGGCGCCTAGAGGCTGACGCCGCTCGGAAAGGGTCCGAGGGCACTCTTGCGACAGCTCGAAGCCCTGCAGGACGACGTGGGCGCAGCCGCCGTCCAAGCCCATGGCGCTGACGCCCGCGCGGCGCGGCCCCTCGGCGCGGTTGCGCAGCCAATACTGCGGACGGGCCGGGAAGTGGAAGCGCTTGCGGCCCGGCTCGAGCGCGGCCGGAGGCTGAGCCGCGTCGGAAGGCGGAAGCACTTCCTGGTAGAGGGCCAGCGCCGTCTTGACCAGGCCGGCCAAGCCGCCGGCGGCGCCGACACGCCCGACGCGGCTCTTCACGCTGCCCAGCGCGCAAGGCAGGTCCGTGGAGGCGATGCCGTAGACGTCGCAGAGCCCGGAGGCCTCCGCCGCATCCTCCTCCGGCACGCCGCTGCCGTGCATCTCCACGTAGCCGACGGTCGAGGGGTCCACGCCGGCGTCGGCGTAGGCGCGCCTCAGGGCGCCGGCGTAGGCGTCGGAAGACGCCGCGGGCTGGTCCACCCCGCCGCCGGTAGCCGCGCCCAGGCCCTTGATGACGGCGTAGATCCGGTCGCCGTCGCGTACGGCGTCGTCGAGCCGCTTGAGGACGACGGCCGCCGCGCCGCCGCCGGGCGCGGCAGCACCGCCAGGCGCGCCAGCGATGTCGACGGCGCCGGCGACGGCCGCATCGAGCTCCCCTCGCTGCAGGGCCCGGACGCCGAGCTCCAGGGCCCGCAGGCCGGAGGTCTCCTCGCTGCTGACGGTGAAGCTGGGGCCGCCGATCTGGAACTCGCGCGCGATGCGGCTGGCCACGATGCCGCCGAGCGCGCCCATCGTCCGGTTCGCCGACAACGCCGGGCCCGCGGCGGCGCGCAAGGCGCCCAGCCACTGCGCCTGCTCGTCGCCAGAGAGGTCCCAGCCCTTCTCCTTCGCATAGCGCGGCGCGTTTT
Source organism: uncultured Elusimicrobia bacterium (assembly GCA_964510095.1). Lineage (GTDB taxonomy): Bacteria > Elusimicrobiota > Elusimicrobia > UBA1565 > UBA9628 > JBBTLF01. The sequence goes on from CAZEAE010000023.1 coordinate 26,140, forward strand.
GGGCCAAGGACCAGCGGAAGTGAAAATTCGTCGTATCAAGGTCGAGGCCCAGGCCGATGAAGACGCCGACGGCGTCTCGACTGCCGTCGCCCAACCGAGCGTCGGCGATGGCCTTGGCGGCGACGTCGAGCATGAGCAGCTGCTGAGGCAGCATCTCCTCGAGCTCCTTGGGCGGGATGCGGTAGGCGCCCTGCAAAACCCCCACGTCCTTGAGCGGGCCGGCGGCTTGCTCGGGCCGCCGTCCCAGCACGGATTCTTGGAAGGCGCGCAGGCCGCCCAGCGCGCCGAAGCGCGTCTCCATGCCGACGATAGCCACCGGCGCCCCTTGGGCCGGCGCCTTGCGCCCGCCCGCCTTTCTAGGAGCCGCCTGCTCGCCGGGCTCCTCCAGCAAGACGTGGGCGTTTATGCCGCCGAAGCCGAAGGCGCTGAGCGCGGCGCGGCGCGCGGCGTCCGGGCGGAGCTTCCAGGGCTGCGCCTCGGTCTGGACGCGAAAGGGGCTGTGCGCGAGGTCGATGAGCGGACCCGTCTTATGGAAATTCGCCGAAGGCGGCAAGGTCTTGTGCCGGAAGGCCAGCAGGAGCTTCATCAGCCCCGCCGAGCCCGCCGCCGTCAGCAGATGGCCGACGTTCGACTTGACCGACCCCAGGGCGCACTGGCCGGCGCTCCAGCCGCGCTCGCCCCAAAGCGCCTTGAGGCTGGCCACCTCGACCGGATCTCCCGTGGGAGTCCCGGTGGCGTGGCATTCGATGTAGTCGACCTGCGACGGGCTCCAGCCCGCTTCCTTGTAAGCCTGGCGCATGGCGCGCAGCTGGCCGACGGTGTTGGGGGCCAGGAGGCTTCCGCCCACGTCATTGGACAAGCCGATCCCTGCGATGAGGCCGTGGATCCGGTCGCCGTCGCGTTGGGCGTCGTCGAGCCGCTTGAGCAGGAAGAGGCCCGCCCCTTCGCCGACGACCAGCCCGTCCGCGGACGCGTCGAAAGGCGCGGGGCAGCCCGAAGCCGAAAGGGCGCGCAGCTGGGAGAAGCCCATCTGCGTGTAAAGGCTCTCCGGGCGAGAGACGCCGCCGGTCAGCATGGCATCGGCGCGGCCGGAGCGGAGCTCTTCCACGGCCAGCTTCAAGGCATAGAGCGAAGAGGCGCAGGCCGCGTCCAGCGTGAAGACGCCGCCGCCCAGCCCCAGCGCGCGGGCGATGACGCCGGCCGGAAGGCCGGCGGCGGCCTTGTTCAATGGGTCCGTCTTGCGAGCCGCCGCGGCGGCCTTCAGGCCCAGAGCTCGTTGTTCGAAGGCGGGCGAGAGGCGCTCGCGGTTGAAAGCCGACGCCGAGTCCGTCGGCAGCACGATGTTGCCGATGGCGACGCCCACGCGCGAGCGATCGAGCCGGGCCGTCTTGGCGTCCAGGAAGGCCTGCCGAGCGGCATGCAGGGCCAAGTGGAAGACCGGGTCCAAGCGGGCGAGGAAAGCGGGCTCCAGGTCCAGGCCCGCGGGATCGAAATGAAAATCCTCGATGAAGCAGGCCTTCAGCGAATAGACTTTATCCTCGGCGCCCTTGCGCGGGTCGAAGGCCGTCTCCTTCGACAGCAGCCAGCGGCCCTCGGGCACGTCCTTGGCGGCGCAGCTCTTGGCCGCGATGTTATCCCAGAACCGCTCGAGGTCCGGCGCTTGGGGGAATATCCCCCCTAGGCCGCAGACGGCGATGGGCTGGGGCCTTTTCACTTTCGGCGGATCGTGAAGGCCTGGGCGTCGTCGGTCCATTCCAAGCGCGAGGCGTAGATGCGCTGCATGACGCCCAGGAATCCGCCCTCGGCCGGGTCGTGGATCTTCTTGGGCACGGGGGTCTTGGAGGCGATGACGCGGATGGTCTCGGCCGAGACGTCCGTCTTATCATCAGGCATCTGGGCGGTCAAGTGCACTTTGGTCTCGCCCGGGTATTTCCAAGTCTGGCCGGCCTTGACCTTGATCTCGCTGAAGGCCTCGTTGGGCACGATCAGAGCAGTCTCGCCGTCCATGCCGACATCGTAGATGTAAAGGTAGCAATCCCGGTTGACGGTCACTTCGAGGGAGGCCTCGTTGCCCTGGACGAAATTAGTCTGGGAAATACCAAGCTCGGCCTGGAACTCCTTGTCTCCGCTGGAGGCGCTCTCTACGAGGCAGCTGCGCAGCTGGACGTAGAAGCGGCAATCCCGGCAGGCGCCGGGGATGCTGCGGAACTCGTCGCTGATCACCTGCTCCTTCAGGATATGGGCATTGCGCGTCGTCAGCAGCATGCGCTCGACGAGGTTCTTCTGGTCCCGCAAGGTCTCCTGGGAGAAGTCCAGCGACCGGCTGCGGACCTCGACCCCCGAGAAGTCCTGCAGGGCCATCTTGCGCGCCTCGGCCACGGCCGAAGCGCGGGCCTGGGCGCGGCTGTCGTCCTTGCCCACCGTCACCGTAGCCTCGCTCTCGACCCAGGTACATCCGGCGGCGTCCTTATTGAGGATCTTGACCACGGGCAGAGGGGCGTCCTCGGCCAAGCCCAAAGTCTGGGCTCGCCCCGGCGCCTCGGCGGAACGCGCTTTGGGCGGCGCGCTGGCCTCAGGCACGGCCTGAGGCGCGGTCTTGACCTCGGAGCGGCCGCCGCATCCGGCCGCGGCGGCCAAGAGCAGGGCCCAAGCGAAGAGCGAGAGAGGTTTTTTCATGGCTAGGCCAAAGCCTCCAGCGCATTGCGCCGGAAAGCCGAGTTGAGAGACTTGTCCACCGTGCATTCGTAACCCTCCATCCTCGCCACCAAGCCGCCGTCCGCGTCGAGGAAGTCGATGTCGGCGCGAACGAGGTTCTCCATGCTCTTGCGGATCCGGGCCCGAACGGTGACGCCCCGCTCGGGAAAGCGCGGCCGATATTGCTTATACGAGGCCGCGGAGCTGGGCAAGGACCCCGCCCCTATGGTATCGAAGGTCCAAAGGATCATGGCTTGAAAGGCGGCGTCCAGCGCCGCCGGGTCGGCCAGCCATTCGTCGCGCAAAGGACCGCGCATCCAGGACAAGGGCGGCAAAGCGGCCGCGGCCTCGGCGACGATGCCGTCGGGCGAGAGCCCCGCCACCGAACGAAGGGCTTGGAGGTCGGGACCGTGGAAGAGGACGTCCCGGTAGGCTTTCTCCATCGTGCGGCCGTAGGGTTCCACGGGGAAGGCGGCGGCGGGACCCGCGGCCTGGGGCAGCCGCGCGGCCAGCAGCACGACGGCGCTGGCATGCAGGACATCGCCCTCGCCGCCGCGCAGCTCGACCTTCGCGGCGTAAAGCTCGCCTTCACGTGAAGGCTTCCCGGCCGAGGCTCGGACGCGATAGCTGGCGCCTTCCTGCAGCAGCACGCCCTTGAAGATGCGCATATCGCGGAAGCCGTGGTAGAGCAGCCCCGGCGCGCCGTGCAGCGCCGCATGGCCCAGCCATTCGACGATGACGGCGAAGGGCAGCACGGCCTTGGCGTTGATGACGTGGGAGCGCAGGAACGGGAAAGCTTCCAAGGTGAGCTCCCGCTCGAAAGAGGAAGCCAGGGCGGGCGTCGGAGCCGGCGCCGCGCCAGCCCCGTCCGTTTCCCCCACGATGGTGATCTCGGCGGAGCGGCAGGGGCCGGAAAGCTCCGAAACCAAGAACCGGCCGCCCGCCTCGAGCCCGATGACGCCGACGCCTTCGGCGGCGAAAAGCTTCTTGAGAGAGCCGTTGACCATGCCTCCGTCCCAAGGGCCCCAGCCGAAAGACGCGACCTTGCAGTCCGGGAGCCGGCGCGCCAGCAGCTGGGCGGCCTTGTTCAGGGCTTCGTTGGCCATAGCGTAGTCGCTCTGCCCGGTGCGCCCATAGCGCGCCGTGGAAGAAGAAAAAAGGCCGATAAGGCGCAGGGCGGAAAGGTCGAGGGCTTCGAGCACATGCCTGAGCCCGGCCACCTTGGTGTCGAACACGGCCGCCAGCTGCTCGGCCGTCTTATCGCAAATGAGCCTGTCCGCCAAAACGCCCGAGCCGTGGATCAGCCCGCGGACCGGGCCGTGCTCGGCTGCGAGGCGCTTGAGCAGGCCGCTGACGGCTGCTGCATCGCGGACGTCGGCGCAGGCGTAAACGACGCGCGAGCCTTCGGCCTCGAGGCGGGCAAGCTGGGAGCGGATCTCGCGGGCGACCAGCGCCTGGCGGCAGAGCTCGCCGATGGCCTTGGGCGTCTTTTCTTGAGAACGGGAAAGCAGGGCCTTCTTGATCTCGGCTTCGGTGCGGCAGCCCTTGAGCCAGGCTTCCTCGGCGCCGGGCAGAGGAGTGCGGCCGAGCAGGATCAAGGTCGGCTGGCAGGCTCCTGCCAGGGCGGCGGCGGCCTCGACGGTGACGCCGCGGGCGCCTCCCGTGACGAGGACGACATCGCCGCGTTCCAGAGGGAGCTTCCCGGCGGCCCCCTGGGCCACCTCGTCGAGCAGGAGGACCTTCTTCATCCCGGCCGACAGGCCGACCTCCTCGGGGCCCGCTAGAAAAAGCTCCTGGACCAAGGCGGCGGCGGCGGCGGTGTCCTGCCAGTCGCAAGAGAGGTCGACAGCCTTGCAGCGGACCTCGGGCCATTCGCGCGCCGCGGTCTTGCAGAGGCCGGCCAGAGCGCCCGACAAGGGGTCCTGCTCAGCCTTGAGCCCGGTCAGGCCGAAGGCGCCGTCGAGACGCGAGACGGTCATGAGCGCGCCGCCGGCCGCGCGCAGAGCGGGGCCGGCCTTCTGGACGAGCAGGAAGGACTTCTTGGCCACGTACTCGGAGCCGGCGTCCCAAAGGGCGTCCTTGCCCAGGCGGCGCGCCGGCGACAGGACGATGAGCGCCGAGAGACGCTCGGTCTTCAAGGTCTCGGGACTGTCGATGGAGATAGTCCGGGCCTGGAGGCCGCGCTTCTGCAGCTGGGCGACGAGCTCCAAGCTCAAGGTGGAGCCGTCGTCGGCGACCAAGACGTCTCCTTCCGGCAGCGAAGCGTCCTCCCGCGCACCGCGCAGTTCGGCGGCCTTGAGGACGCTGCGCTTGAGCGAAGAAGCACGGGGCGTGACGCCGGCGACGAGCGGCGGCTCGTCGTGCCGAGCGCCCTTTGGAGAGGCGTCGACGCTCGGCGCCGACAAGTGATGAGCGATCTGCTTGAGGGTGCGCAGCGTGCCCAAATGCTCGGGCTTGACCTTGGGGGCGCCCGCCAGTTTCTCGCTGACGGCGGAGAGGATCTCGACGCGCTTGATCGAGTCGATCCCCAGATCGGATTCGAGGTCCATGTCCGGCTTGATCATCTCCGGCGGGTAGCCGGTCTTCTCGGAGACGATGGCAAGCAGCACGGCTTCCACGTCGGCGCCTGCCGCGGGCGGCAGCACACGGTGCCGGGCGTCGTCGGGAGTTGCGTTGACGCCCGGCGCGGATAAGAAAACCGCGATCTGCGCCAGCGTGCGCAGCGTACCCAAGTGCTCGGGCTTGACCTTGGGCGCGTTCGGCAGCTTCTCGCTGATGGCAGAGAGGATCTCGACGCGCTTGATCGAGTCTATGCCAAGGTCGGATTCCAGGTCCATGTCGGTCTTGAGCATCTCCGGCGGGTAGCCGGTCTTCTCCGAGACGACGGCGAGCAGGACCGCTTCCACGTTCGAACTGTTACCGGTAACAGTCGCAGGCGCGGCAGAGGATACGGCGGTTCCCGCTGAAAGGAAGGCGGCGATCTGGGCCAAGGTGCGCAGCGTGCCCAGGTGCTCGGGCTTGACCTTCGGCGCGCCGGGAAGCTTCTCGCTGATGGCCGACAGTATTTCGACGCGCTTGATCGAGTCGATGCCAAGGTCGGACTCCAGGTCCATGTCCGTCTTGAGCATCTCCGGCGGATAGCCGGTCTTCTCGGAGACCACGGCCAGCAGGACGGCTTCGACGTTGGAAATAGCGGCGAGGGGCGCAGGGACATCGACCACCTTAGGCGTCGGGATCACAGGGGCCACAGTCGCCACAGGCACGCGGTACGAGACTGGCCCCGGAGCCTGTCCCAGGATCTGCGCGAAGAGCTGCTGCTGCTGCTCGACGAGCCCCTGAAAGGAGCGCTGGGCGGCCTCCTGGCCTTCGAGGAAGCGGACGTGCAGGTCGGCGGCTTGCTCCTGCAGCTTCTGGAGCGCGTTCATGCTCTCCTGCGTGGCGCGCAGGGCGTCGCCCAACACGGAGCCGGAAGAGGCAAGGCCGGTATTCACGGCCGGGGCTTGCGGCGCCGCGAGTTGCTGGGTGCGCACGGGAGCTTTCGCGGCGATCTTGGGCATCACCTTGGGTTTGGTCGATCGGTAGTTGGCGCCGGTCAGGTTGACGGCCATCTTGGGCTTCTTACGCTCGAGCAGCGGCTTGATGGCCGCCTCCCCGCCGTCCCAAGACGTCAGGTCCACGCAGTGGCCGAGGGCGGCCAACTGCGCCAGGCAGCGCGCCAGATCGACGGTCCCCGAGCGCTTGCCGTTGGAGCCGTCCACGGAAAAAGCCTGCGCCTCGGCGCCGAGGATGGCCGTCACCAGAGCCGACAAGCGAGCTCCGGCCCCGACCTCCACGAACGTCGCGACTCCCGCGGCCTTCATCGCCGAGATCATCGCCGAGAACTCCACCGGCGAGGCCAATTGAGAGGCCAGCAGCCGCCGCGCGGCTTGCGCCTCGGCGGGATAGACCGCGGCCGTCTTATTCGCGTAGACCGGGACCGCCGCCTCGGTGAAAGCGACGTCCTTGAGGCCCGCGAGGAACGGGCGAGCCGCCCCTTCGACGAGGGCGCTGTGGAACGCCGCCGCCACGGGCAGAACGACGTTCTTGAGGCCGCGAGCGGTCAGCTTCTCGGCGGCGCGGCGGATCTCATCCGTGCGGCCCGAGAGCACGGACTGCAGGGGAGCGTTCTTGTTGGCCACCACGAGGTCGAGCTGCTCTTCCCGCAAGGCTTTCTCGATCTCGGCGAGCGGCGCCTGGACGGCCAGCATGCCGCCGCGGTCGCCCTCTCCTTCCGCCATGAGCCTGCCGCGCAGGCGCGACAGCGCGAAGAGGGCAGCATCGTCGTAGCGGCCGGCGGCGCAGAGCGCGGTCAGCTCGCCGTAGCTGTGTCCGGCGAAAGCGTCGGCTTTCAAGCCGAAGTCCGACAGGACGCGATAAGCCGCCAGGCTGGCGGCTCCGAGCGCCGGCTGCGCGTTCTGCGTGGCGCGCAGGGCGGCTTCCTGAGCGGACTTATCCTCGGGTTTGAACGCCGGATGCGGGTGCATCAGGTCGCAGAGGCGAGGCTCGCCCAACGCGCTCGTCGCGTCGGACAGCGCCTGCTGGGCCTTCGGGAACTGGCAGGCCAGGTCGCGGCCCATGCCGACGTACTGCGAGCCTTGGCCGGGGAACAGGACGGCCAGCTTGCCGGGCGCGCCGGAGCCGAAGAAGATCCCTTCCGGGCTCGTCCACGAGGGCTTGCCGGCGTTCTGGTCCAAGGCGGCCGAGGCCGAAGCGGCCAGCGCCGAGACGCTCTTGCCCTTCTCCACGACGAAGGACAAGCGGGCGGCGTCCGAGAGCTTGAACGCGGCGCGCGACTTGAACGCGGCGATCCGGCTCTCGTCCCAGGTCATCTCTTTGGACAGGGGGGCGAGAGCGCTCTTGAGCGAGGCGGCATCGCTGCCGCTGAAAGAGAAGACCTGCGTCTCGCCGCTCCAATCGATCTCGGTCTTCTTCGGCGCGTACTCCTCCAAGACGGCGTGGAAATTGGCGCCGCCGAAGCCCAGCGCGCTGACGGCGGCCCGGCGCGGGTGCGCGCCGCGGGTCCACGGGCGCGTCTCCGTGTTGAGGTAGAACGGCGTCTCGCCCGAGAGCGCCGCGATCGGCTCGGTGACCTTGATCGTCGGCGGCAGGACCTTGTGATGGAGCGCGAGCGCGGCCTTGATCATGCCGGCGGAGCCCGCCGCGGCCTTGGTGTGCCCGATCATCGACTTGACGGAGCCCAGCGCGCACCAAGCGCCCTTGCGGCCGGTCGCGGCGTAGACTTCCTTCAAAGCCTCGACCTCGACGGTGTCGCCCACGCTCGTGCCCGTGCCATGCGCCTCGACGAGCTCGACGGTGTCCGGCGTGACGCCCGCGACCTCGTACGCCTGGCGCAGCGCCTTCACCTGGCCCTCCGAGCTCGGGGCATAGATCGCCTTGCCGCGCCCATCGGAAGAAGAGCCCACGCCCTTGAGCACCGCATAGATCCGGTCGCCGTCGCGCTCCGCGTCGGCCAGCCGCTTGAGTACAAGCATGCCCAGGCCCTCGCCCAAAGCGGTGCCGTCGGCCGTCTTATCGAAAGGCTTGGCGTCGCCGCCGGGAGAGAGCGCCGGCGTCTTGCTGAAGCACATGTACATGAAGATGTCGTTGAAGCAGTCCACGCCGCCGGTGACGACCATGCTGGCGCGGCCGGTGGTCAGCTCCAAGCTCGCGAGATGAGCGGCCGATAAAGAGCTGCCGCAGGCGGCGTCGACGACGCAGTTGGTGCCGCCCAGGTTGAAGCGGTTGGCGATGCGGCCGGCCACGACGTTGCCCAGCAGACCAGGGAAAGAATTCTCCTGCCACGGAACGTACCCGTCCTTGATGCGCTCGACGATGGCTTCCGCCTGCTCGCCTTCGATGCCGGCCTCATGCAGGGCCTTGCGCCAGACCGGATGGCCCAGACGCGCGCCCAGAGGCACGACGAGCTCGAGCGTGCCGGTGACGCCGAGGATGACGCTGACGCGGCTGCGGTCGTATTCCTTCTCGGGGCCGTAGCCGGCGTCGCGCAAGGCCATCTGGGCGGCGACCAGACCCAAGAGCTGAGCGCTGTCGGTGGCTTCCAAGGTGTTGGGCGAGATGCCGAACTCCGCCGGGTCGAACTCCACAGGCGAGAGGAAGCCTCCGCGGCGGGCGTAGGTGAAATCAGGGCGCTTAGGGTCCTTGTCGAAATAGTCCTCGGGCGACCAATGCGAGGCGGGGATCTCGGTGATCCCGTCCACCCGGTTCTTGATATTGGCCCAGAACTCCTTGGCTCCCTGCGCTTTGGGGAACAGGCAGCCCATGCCGACGATGGCCAGGGGGGTTTGCTCGGGCTTGGGGGAGTCGGACATGGGGGTGACCTCTACAGGAGTGTTTTGAGTTGCTCCAGCGTCAGCGGGCGCAAGACTGCCGGAGCGGTCCGGCCTTGGCAGCGTAGGAAATGGGCGTTGGTGACGGCGGCGGCGCCGGCGAGGAGGTTGAGGGCGACGGTGACGACCCGGCGGTTGGCCGGCTCCTCCAGGAACGAGCCCTTGGCCCATTCGTTGAAGGCGCCCATGGCCGGTCCGCACCAGACCTGATAGTCCACCTGGCGGCTGGGCTCTCCGGCGTTGGCCCAGCGCGAGGCCTGGCCTAGGTAAGAGCGGAAGCAAAGAGCCAGCTTATGCTTGGGATCGCGCTCCGCCCGCTCCACTTGCGAGGGATCGCGGCCTTCGAAGAAAGATCGGGTCTGCTCCCAGACCGTCTCCAGCGGAGCCCGGAAGAGGTCGCGCTCCAGCGGAAGGCGCACGGCCGGAGGGAGGCTTTCGATGGAATCATACGCCCGGTAGACCTCGTAAAGCTTGGCGGCCCGCATGGCGAACATGGTGCCGCGTTTGAGGATCTGGACTTTGACGCCCATCTCGAACATGTCGGCGGCCGGCGCCATGGCGGTGTCGGCCTGTTCCGCCTGGGCCAGCATCTTGCGCACGACGTCCGAGCTCCCGGATTCGACGCAGGCCTGATTGATGGAGCCCGTGACCACGTAGGAAGCGCCCATGAGGAAGGCCGCCGCCGCGGAAGCCGGAGTCGCGATGCCGCCGGCCGCGCCCATCCGCAGAGCCTGAGCGAAGCCGTATTTCGCCTGCTGGCGGTCGCGCAGGGCCGCCATCGTCGGGAACAAGGTGATGGCGGGCCGATTGTCCGTGTGCCCGCCGCTGTCGGCCTCGGCGGTGAGGTCCTGAGCCACGGGGACGGTCTCGGCGAGCTTGGCCTGCTCCTCAGTGAGGTCCCCACGCGAGACGAGCTCTCGCAACATGGCGTCCGGGGCCGGGGCGTAGAACTTGGAGGCCACTTCCACGCGGGAGACCTTGGCGATGACTTGGTTCGGCGTGACGGCGGCGCCGTCCTCGGAGCGATGGATGCCCGCCAAACGGTAGCCGACGATGGGCAGCGTCAGGTCGAGGTAAGCCGAGGCTTCCACCAGCCGGACGCCGCGACGCCGGTAGAGGTCCGCGACCGCGGTCTCGAGGTCGGGCTCGTTGGGGCTATGGATGAGGTTGAAGCCATGGGGCTTGGCCCCCACGGAGGCCTGCAGACGGTCGATCGCTTTCTCGACGGCGGGCAAAGGCAGGCCCGCCGCCCCGAAAATGCCCAGCATCCCCCCCCGGGCCATCTCTTCGACGATGTCGCAGGAAGCGATGCCGTTGGCCATGGCGCCGGTGACGTAAGCGTACTTAAGGCCGTGGGCGCGGCGGAACTCCGGGTCGCCCAGATCCTCAGGGCGCAGCAGGGGTTTTTCGACGGTTCCAGCGGGCGGGCTCAAAGCGGGCATCGGGTCCGCTATTATACCAAAGGCAAGCCCGGTTTTAGCGTCCTACCCGATCAGCGCCCCGGCGATCGTGGCCGTCATGAAAGTGGCGATGGCGCCGGTGACCATGGCTTTGAGGCCCAGTTTAGCCAGGTCGTGGCGGCGCGACGGGGCTATCGCCGAGATCCCTCCGATCTGGATGGCGATCGAGGAGAAGTTGGCGAACCCGGAAAGAGCGTAGCTGCAGATGATGGCCGCGCGCGGAGAGAGCTCTCCCTTGGACATGAGGTCGGCCATCTGAAGATAAGCGACGAACTCGTTGATGACGGTCTTGACCCCGATGAGCTGACCGACCTTCCAGCATTCAGCCGTGGGTACGCCCATGGCCCAGGCCAGCGGCCAGCCGAGCACCCCGAGGACCGACTCCAGCGAGACCTGCGGGTAGCCCAAGGACCCCGCCGCCCACTTGAGCATGCCGTTGCCCAGGCCGATCAGCGCGATGAAGGCCAGCAGCATGGCGGCGACGTTGAAGGCCAAGGTCAGGCCCTCGGTGGCGCCGCGCGACGCCGCGTCGATGACGTTGGCGTCGAGCTTCTCGGTGGTCATCTTCACATGGCCCATGGTCGCGGGCTTTCCCATCTCCGGCATGACGATCTTGGCGCAGACGAGCGCGGCCGGCGCCGACATCACCGATTGGGCGATGAGATGGCCGGCGATATCGGGGAAATACTGATGGAGCATGCCCACGTAGGCGGCCAGGACGCCCCCGGCCGTGTTGGCGAAGCCGCCGGCCATGACGGCCAGGAGCTCGGAGCGGGTCATGGTCTCGATATAAGGCTTGACGACGAGAGGCGCTTCGGTCTGCCCCACGAAGATGTTGGCGGCCGTCGACAGCGTCTCGGCGCCGGAGCACTTCATCGTCTTCTGCATGATGACGGCGAAGACGTCGACGATCCTCTGCATCAGGCCGATGTGATAGCCCACGGTCATCAGCGAGGAGAAGAAGATGATGGTCGGCAGGACCTTGAACGTGAAGTTGACGAGGCCGTTGTCCACCTGGCCCGTGACGAAGGAGCGGAACAGGAAGGCGCTGCCCTGCTCGGTGAAGCCCAACAACGCCACCGTGCCGTCGTTGAGCTTTTCGAAGACCCACAGCCCGGGAGCCGTCTTCAAGATCAAGACCCCGAAGATGAACTGCAGGGCCAGGCCCCAGGCCACCAGCGTCCAGTTGATGTTCTTCTTATTGTCCGACATCAGCCAGCACAGGCCGATGAGGAAGAAGATGCCCAGGAAAGAGGTGAGGCGCTCGACCGCCGTGGCGCCGGAGGCCTGGCTCTTGAGGTCGATCGGGACGGGCTTCGCCGGAGCGGAGACCTCGGCCTGCGTGCCCGGACCCTTCTTCTCGGGATTGGCGAACACGACGACGCCGGCGGAGCCCAAGATGCCGCAGAAGACGAAGAAGCCCCAAGTCCGCAAGAACTTCTTCAGCTGGCTGTTCCGGTTCATCTCTCCCCCTGTCACGAGAACGTCGAACGAGCAGGAGAGTATAGCATAGGACCTGATTTGCTAACATATGAGCATGTTCGAAAGCGTCAAAACGGCCCTCGCCGCCCTTCACGACGTGCAGGGACTCATCCAATGGGGCGGGCTGACGCTGATCTGCGCCATCGTCTTCACCGAGACGGGCCTGTTCTTCGGCTTCTTCCTGCCCGGAGACTCCCTGCTGGTCACCGCCGGGGTCTTCGCGCGCACCGGGCACCTGGACCTGTTCTCCCTGGTGACGCTCGTGCCGATCTGCGCCATCGTCGGAGACCAGGTCGGCTATATCATCGGCCGCCGGGCGGGCGAAGCCCTCTATAAAAGAGAAGACTCGACGTTCTTCAAGAAGGCCCACCTCTTGCGCACCCACGACTTCTACGAGAAGTACGGCGCCAAGACGATCGTCATCGCCCGCTTCGTGCCGATCGTGCGGACCTTCGCCCCGGTCGTCGCCGGCATCGCCCAGATGGAGTACCGCAAGTTCGTCACCTACAACATCGCCGGGGGCCTGCTCTGGGTCTGGAGCACCGTGCTGGGCGGCTACGCCCTGGCGTCCCTGGTGCCCGACATCGACAAGAAGATCCACTCCGTCATCGTCGTTGTCGTGATCCTGTCGGTCCTGCCCGCCGCCATCGAGGTTTTGCGCGAACGGGCGAAAGCCAAGGGTTAAGGCGTCCCTAAGAGCTTCTCCACCCAGAACTTCTTGGGGGCCCGGCCGTCCGGCGGGGCTAATTCCTCCGACTCATCTCCTAGGGAAGGCATCGGCGCGGCGTTCGACTCCGTCGCCTCGGGGATGAGATCCTCTATAGGCGCTTGGACAAAGGGGGCTGAGGAGCTTTCGACGGCCGGCAAAGGCTCCGAGGATGGGGCGGCGGCGACCGGCCCGGTAGAGGCCTCGACTTCCTCGGGGATCAGGTCCTCCAAGGGCGCCTGCGCGGTCGGAGCCTCGATGAGGGCTTGCGTCACGGTGTGCGAGGCGCGCTCGACGGCCGGCAGCGGCGCCGGCTCCGCCTTCGGCTCTTCAAGGAGCGCCGCCTCGAGCGAGGGGATCGTGTTGGTGTCGACCTGGATCTGAGCCCAGGCCAGCGAACCCAGCAGGAAGACGGCGGTCGTCAAGATCATAGTCCTAGGCCTCATAGTAGTCTAACTCTTTGCCGTAGGTCTCATCCAGCCGGCCCAGCGCGAACACGGCCAAGAGGAGGACGAAAGCCCCCACGACGGCGGCGCCCGGCAGGATGCCCCATTGAGCCTTGGCGGCTTGGAAAGAAAGGCTCATCGGCACCAGCGAGCCTCGGACGAAGTTGGGCGCCGTCGTCGTCACGGTGGCGCGGACGTTGGTGCCGAACTGCTCGGAGGCCATCGTGACGAAGATGGCCCAGTAGCCGACGGCGAAGCCCAGCAGCAGGCAGAGCGTATAGTGGTGGACCAGCGAAGCCCCGGCGCTGGCGAGGTAGGCGGCCGAGAACAGCGCGGTGGCGGCCAAGAAGCCGTAGGCGATCTTCTTGCGGCTGCGGAAGTACTGGCTCAGGCCGCCGCTGAGGAAATCCCCGAGAGCGCAGCCCAGGTAAAGGAACAGGATCGAGCGCGCGGGGTTCGGGGCCACGGGCATGCCCAACGCCTTGCCGAACTCGGGCGCCAGCGTGACCAGGATGCCGATGACGAACCAGATCGGCATGCCGATGAGGATGCTGCAGACGTACTTGACGGTGCGCCCGCGGTCGATGAAGATGCTCCTGAAATCCCCGCGCCGCACGCCGCTGTCCTTGGCCTGGGTGAACATGCCGGACTCATAGACGCCCAAGCGCAGGGCAAGCAGGGCCAAGCCCATGGCGCCTCCGATGATATAGGACGTGCGCCAGGCGAAAGCGTCGCCGATGAGGCCGGCGGCCACCCCCCCCAGGATGCCGACACCGGCGACGGCCATCGTGCCGTAGCCGCGGCTCTCTTTCGGCATGATCTCGCTGACCAGCGTGATGCCGGCGCCGAGCTCGCCGGCCAGGCCGACGCCGGCGATGAAGCGCAGCACGGCGTAGGCGCCCACGGAGTGGACGAAGCCGTTGGCGAGGTTGGCGACGGAGTAAAGGAAGATGGAGCCGAACAGGACGGACAGGCGGCCCTTCTTGTCGCCGAGGACGCCCCAGAGGACGCCGCCGATGAGCATGCCGGCCATCTGCATGTTGAGCAGGAGCATGCCGCTGGAGAGGATCTCCTCGGCGGGGACGCCGAGCCCCTGGAGGCTCTTGACCCGGACGATGCTGAAGAGGATGAGGTCATAGATGTCTACGAAGTAGCCGAGGGCGGCCATGAGGATGGCCGCTTTGATGGCCATCGGCGTCTGGGAGAACCGCTCGGGGCTGGGCACGGTTCAGGATAGCATGAGTTGATGCGGCGCATCAACGCAGAAGAGCGGGCGCGGGTGCGCCGCAACCAGGAGCGTCGGCGTCCGCTTGCCAAAACAAGCGCAGCCAGTGACATTCTCGACGGTCCCACCCCGACGGGACACCCTCGCCTGATGAGAGGTAGGCCCTCCGGCCCCCCGCGGGTTGGCCCGAACGGCCCTGTCGCCGGTTTAGAGGAGGCCTTATACTGGAGGCATGGGTCGAGTCGATCCGCTACCGCCACAAGCGCCCCCAGGTGCTCACGCGCGTCCTGACCGTCATCACGCTCATCGGCGGGATACCATGAAACGCTTCACCTCCTTGCTCACCGGTCTCATCGTGCTAGCCTCGCCCGGCACCGGCGTTTGCGCCGTGAGCAGGATTGCTCCGCTGAGACACAGGGCGCCCAGCGTCTCCCCGGCCCCTTCCGGGGCGGCCGCCGTTGCGATCTCCGCGTCGCCTAATTTAATCACGCCTTTGCTCACCGCCCCCGGCTTGAACGCCCCCCTCCTCCCCGCCCCAAGCATCTCCCCGCTCGCGGAGGTCGCCCTGGGGGCGGAGGCGCCCGCCGTCGCGCTGGGCGCCGTCTCGGCCGCCGCCGAGGCCATGGCCTCCGAGCCCGCCTCGGCCGGCGCCGTCCTCGAGCGGCTTTACGAGAACCCGCCCTCCGCTCCCGCGGCCGTCGGCGTGAAGGTCTGCGGCGTCTACGACAAGCCCGGCGCGCTGGCTCGAAACCCGCTGTCGGCTGAAGAACGGGATCTATTGAAGAGGTATATCTTCAAAGGCCCCT
Source organism: uncultured Elusimicrobia bacterium (assembly GCA_964510095.1). Lineage (GTDB taxonomy): Bacteria > Elusimicrobiota > Elusimicrobia > UBA1565 > UBA9628 > JBBTLF01. Next base: position 41,345 of record CAZEAE010000023.1, read on the forward strand.
TCATCAACGTCTACCTGAGGGCGCAAGCCGGAGAAGTGGCGCCGATCCTGGTGGAGGCTTCATTCAAGATCAATGACCTGACGGTCGAGTCGGTCCGAAAGGATATCGCCGGCTTGGACGCGATCATCGGGAAGACCCCCCCCTTGCCCGGACCGCTCACCGTCTTCCGAGGGGAGACCCGCCCGGTGCAAGACGTTCCCAAGGCCGGGGAGGTCATCCGCTATCGGCACTTCATATCGACGACCCGGAGCCAGGACCTCGCCCGCATGTACTCAAGCTCTCCGCTGAAAGGCGAGGTGGGGATCCTATACGCCATCGACCTGGCGGCAGGCCAGCGCGGGCTATCTATCAACGAACTCGTCGACCGAACCGTGAGCCACCAGCCTGAATTCGTCCTTCCCAGGAACACGGCTTTCAAGGTGGTCAGCCGCCGACACGTGGGCGGCCGCGTGATCATACGGCTTAAGCTCTTGCCTTCTGCGGAAATCCCAAGCTGATGCAGCACATCCATCGAGAGGTGAAAACCATGAAGACCGAAAAGATCGCAGCCTTGTCATCCCCCGCATTGATGCTCGCCGCCGTCTTGTTTGTCCTGCCGGGCCGCGCCGGCGCGGCGATGCCCGCCGCGGCGGCTTCAGCCGCGGCGGACTCGGCGACCGCGATGGCCGAAGGCAACGCCAAGAGATTGGCCGAGTTCCCCGAGGAATTCATCCCCCTTGTGATCATGTACCCTTACGGGTCGGAGGAAGCCTTCTTAAAGGATGCGGGCGGGAGCGTCTCCGAATTGTCCGAAGGCCTGGTCCAAAGAGCGGCGTACTGGGAGGCGGTGCGCGACACGCTGCGAACCGAGAAGCGGCGAGCCGAAAGGGAGCTGCGCGACGCCACCCCGGAGACCATCGGCGGACGGATCAAAGCCGATCGGAAGCTAGGCCTCCAGCTCCAGGCCGCCCAAGCGATCACGGATGACATCGCAAAGGACGCCGCCCTGGTCAGAACGATCGAAGAAAAAGAGCACCCAGAGACGAGCGAGCAGCTCTACGAACGCAAGGCCGGGCTCTTCCAAGAGCTCAAGCGTCTCCGGCAGCCTTAGAGCGAAAGGTGGCACCGAAGCGCCTTGGCAATATCGTCCATCAGGAAGTCCGGGACTTGGCCGACGAGGTCGCCCAGCCTACGCTTGTCGACGGCGCGGATCTGGTCGACCTTCACCTTACAGTCGTTCTTGTTGCCGCAAGTCTCTGCGGCCAAAAAGACTTCGAACGGATAGACCCGCTGGACGGCCAACGACAACGGCAGGATAGTCACCGTTGGGCTATGGACGTTATTGACGTCGTTGGAGACGACGACGGTGGGACGCGTCTTGCGGATCTCTCCGCCGACGGCCGGGTCGAAGGCCGCCCAATAGACCTCCCCGCGCTTGATCACAGGCCATCACCCGCCAGCGTGTCCCAATCGCCGATCAGTTCGTGGTCTTCTTTGGCGGCCATGCGGTAAGCCTCCCCCAATTCGCGGTCCTGTCGCTTCTTGAGGTCGGACGCCAGCTTCTCGGCGATGGCTGCGGCGATGAAGGCGCTCTTGTTGGGCTTGTCCTTGAGCTGTTCCATGATCTTCCTCGGGATCGTGATATTGAGCCTTTTTGTGTTCATATGCTCCCCCTGCGTGTATTATAATACACGCAGGGGGAGCCGTCAACCGCTAGGCGTTGGCCTTCTTGAATTCCTCCTCATAGGCCGCCATCACCAGGTCGCGGACCGCCACGCGCGCCTCGGCCGTGATGGGATGGGCGACCTCGAAGTACTTGTCCTGGGCCGTCCCCGAACCCCGGCGGCTCGGGAAGGCCACGAACGGCGACCCCGGCTTGTCCTCCTTAGGCTTGGACATCAGCACCTTGATCCCGGTGATGACGAAGGCCTTGGCGATGACGAGCTCGGCATAAGCCAGCAGGTTGGAGTCCTCCTTCCTCCCCGCATCCTTGAACAGCCTCACCCTGGTCTCCAGCGGCGGCATCTCGGCGGTGTTCATCTTGTTCGTTCCTCCTCAGCGCGGCATGACGTCTATACGTTATACGACTGAGGGGTCGAAATGGTTCCCTCGCCCGTCGGAGGGACCTGGGCCTTGCGCGCAGGCACGCGCTAGGCTATGCTACGCCCATGAGCCTCTCATCCATCTGGGATTTCCTCCGGGGGCGCGGCCTCCAGAGCTCGCTAAGGCTCCTTTCCGACGACTTCCACGCCCCCGGCGACACCGTGCGCGCCGTCCTCCAGACCAACCAGCGCCTCCAGGAAACCCACGCCGTCCTGCAGCTCTCGCGCGAGGACGACGACCGGGTCATGCGCACGTCGCCCGCCGCGGTAGGCCCGCCGGAGCGCATCCCCGATGGCTGGCGCTGCACCGTATCGGCCGTCCTGCCCGACGACGCCCAGCCCGACTTCGAAGGCGAATGGGCGGTCGCGGTCGAAGCCAGGACCGAGAACGGCGGCGGTCTGTCCGAGTCGGCGCCGCTGATGCTGCGCGCGTTCTATTTAAAGCCCGACAGAGCCCGCGCCCCCGGCGAGAAGATCCGCGCTCTGCTCGAGACCAGGCAAGGTCCGCCGGCGCTGAAGGCCGAACTGGTCCTCTACCAAGACGAGACCGACGGCCCCCTGCGCACCGTCGCCGCCAAGGTCTCCCCGCCGGAGCAAGCGCCTTGCGGCTGGCGCTGCGTGGTGGAAGCCGTGATGCCCGCTGACGCCCGCCCAATCTTCGAGAGCCAGTGGGTGCTGGCGGTCACCGACGCCCGGAAGAGCGCTGACGAGCCTCAAGTCGACGAGGAGGTCCCGGTCGACCTGCGCGCCTAAGCCTTCAGCGGCGCGGCGCTGTCGGTGATCTTGGCGTAGCTGGCCAGGATGTCGGTGGCATGGGCATGCAGGGAGCGCTCGTCGAAGGCCTCGCTGCGCTTCGCGTCGGATGCAACCTTGACGCACTCCGCCTCCCCCCTCTTAGGAATCCTCTAGGCCTTTGGACCCCAATCCCGCCAGGCCTTAAGCCCCGTGCGCAGCGAAGGGGCTTCTGTTACCATTAACGCAAAGCTCCCAGAAGGGAGCACTCTGTAGCTCGGGAGATAGGTCCCGGGGTATCCACGATCCGGCCTTAACCGGATGAGTCCAGGGGTAGAGATCAGTTCGATCTCTACCCTGGATTTTTTGGAGGGCAGGCTATGGAACGATGGTCCCGGGCCGCGCTGGTCGCGCTTGTTTGTTTGGCCTGCGCTTGCGGCAAGAACGAAGAACCTGCACGGCCCGCCCCTGCGCTGCCCATGCCGGCCAAGAAATCCACGGCCACCGTTCAGGCTCCCCTCCCCTTCAAGGTCCCAGAGGGTTTCGACCAGTGGCCGCCAGAGAAACAGCAGCGCCACCTCAAGTTCCAAGCCGACTTCGCCGCGACGCTCGCCGAGAACCCGGAAAATATTCGCCTTCTTGAGAAAGCCTTTGACGACAGGGTGAAGGCAGCCGACGAGAAAGAGATGATCCGCCCCGCCCCGCCGGGGTTCAAGCCCGCGCCCGTGGCCCGCAGGACGCGGCTGACGTTGATCCCCAAGACGAAAATCCTCAAACCCGGGGAGCGGTTCTGGTACCGCCTGGAACTGCAGAACCTGGGTCAAGAGACGCTCTCGTTCCACACAGACCCTTCTTTTTGGAAGATCGGCAACATGGAATTCAATAGATGGAAAATTTATTTGACCTCCCCGGGGGGCAAAGAGGAATCCATGATGGTCCAATACTATGACTTCAGCGTGATCGGCCCCGGCGCTAGGGGACAGATGAGCAAGGCCCAACTCGAGGATGATGACTATCGCTCAGTGCGGAGCAGCGGGCTCTACGTGGATCTTCGGCCCGGGGAAACATTGGTAAGCCGGCCCTGGCGGCGGCTGACCGGCATAGAAATGAGCGCCAGGTACTACCGTGGCATCAAACCCGCCCCGGTTCAGGGGGAATTCCGTGAGCTGGCCTTGGAATCCAGAAAGGCCTTTACTAAGCCTGGGACATACCGGCTCAGGGTCGTCTTCCAAGACTACGTTCCCGAGCCTCCGACCGAAAAAGAAATCCAGGAGTCGATGAAAGGAAGAGGCTACGGCCGGCAAGAGGCAGAAGAGAGCGAGATGCGTTACTACAAGAGCGTTCTTAAATATAGCCTGGGCCGCTTTGAATCCAACACCGTCACGATAGAGGTCCAGCCATGAGAATCACCTTGTTTGCCCTCTTCCTTTTCCTCCCCCCGCTGGCCCTGGCCGGCAAGCACTGTCCCGAAAACATTCACGAAAAGCGCACCTCACCATGCACCCCTGACCGTTTTGAGCAAGGGGGGATAATGCTTGACATCAGGGCTGGTGTCGAGGCACACGACAAGTACGAGATAGCTTTTTTGGAAGAGAAAAGACTCCGCGAAGAACTCCTAGCCATCCTGAATTCTGGCGGCGTGCTGCCGCCTGAGAAAGAGGAAGAATGGAAGGACGCCATTTGGAAAAGGGACGAAAGAAAAAGAGATATGGATTACAAGCTCAACTTGGCCCTGAAGTCGACCAGGGAAAAGTATGGCCTCGGCCAGGAGCCTAGGGATATCCTCAACGGACCGCTGAAGGGCTATAGAACTCAAGAGAACCTTAATTTCCTTTACGCCCCGAAGGACCAGGAGGGTCGCTACAAGCCGGTCTACGTTGTAGAACCTTTTCCAGGCGAACCCCATAAAGCTCCCCATGTCATGATCGCGGACTTCAAAAGGCCGGAAGACGGGTTTCAGGCCTACACGCTCGAAGACGGAAGCGTGGTCGTCGGCATCGAGGCCTTCAGGTTAGCCCTTGCGAAAGGGAGCCCCCGCTTGCTCGCCAAAACCCTGTATCACGAAGGAGTCCACATCCGGCAGTTGGGAACCCCGGGTTGGGAAAATCGGAGTCAACAGGAAATGGAAGCCAAAGCCCGGGTCGACACTTTTGCGAATCTAGAGCCCTTCGATCTACCTCAGGATGAGAAGGAGGCCGTCGAATTGAACATGCAGGAAGGCATGTTTGACTACAGAGAATTCAGGGCCGGCAGGCAAAGCAAGGTATCGCCGTTTACCTCGGAATCCCAGAGGACCGAATTTGCAGTGAAAGTTGCGTCTGCTCAAGCGGATTTTGAGGTCGAGGACAAAGAAAGAGTTACACTGGAGGAAGGCTTTGCGTCCGCTCTCAAGGCCGTTGAGGACAATCGCAGGCAGCGCCAGGATGCGGATGAAAAACGCCAGCAGGAAGGGAAGCACAAGATGGACGAGCGCAACCGAAAAACCTGGGAGAAGACTTACAACATAAGATGGGAGCTTCTAAAGGCCCTCACGCTGGACGCCTGCAAAGACCCCACCGCCTTTAGAAAGTACTACAAGAACACTGTCTCCCCTGAAACCCGTATCCCGGAGAACCTCCTTCTACAAAAGCTAAAAGAGGCGAAAAACGACCATTCGCTCAATGCTTGTCAAAAAGAGGTGATCGCCTTCTTCATCGCGTCGGACGGCCCTGTCCTGTTGTCGCAAGCCGCCGATGTGGCTTGGAAATCAATCAGCCTTGGTGACCCGTTCAAGGCGGTCACAGGCTTCTTCCGCTCGATCCAAGATAAACTAAAGTCCACCCCCGATCCATCCGGACCTGGCGGCTCAGATCCCGACGAGCAGCACGGGGGAGGCAACCAGGGCGGCAGCGCGCCTGGCAATCTCAATGGCCCAGCCTACGGCCAACTAAAGGGCATAGCGGGCGGGCGCAACTGGCCTTGAGAGAATACCGTAAGGTATATTTACCGCCACCCTTCCCATGATGCCCCCCCGTCGACCTGCGCGCCTAAGCCTTCAGCAGCGCGGCGGTATCGGTGATCTTGGCGTAGCTGGCCAGGATGTCGGTCGCATACGCGTGCAGGGATCTTTCGTCGAAGGCCTCGCTGCGCTTGGCGTTCGAGGCGTCCCTAACGAACAGGAACTTCTGGTCGCGGTGGTAGCCGTCGACGATGGTGGCCAGGCAGCATTTGGTCGAGCCGTAGCCGATCACGACGACCTCGTCGGCCAGGTGCCGCTTCATGCGCGCGGCGAACTCGGGGCTGGAATAGCAGGAATAGTCGCCTTTGACGTATTCCGACTCGCCCGGCCGCGGCTCGAATCCAGCGATATAATCGGAGTACGGAGACCGCCTGCCGAAGACCTCGCCGTCCTGGAGATGCTTCACGTGGACGACGGGCCAGCCGCGCTGGCGCGCATGCACGAGCAGGCGCTCGGCGTTGGCCAAGGAGGCTTCGACCCCGGCGATGTGATAGGGCCGGCCCGGGGTCTGATACTCCTTCTGGATATCGATGACGACGAGCAGCCGGCCCATCATCCCTAGCTTCGCGCCTCGGGGGTCTTATGCAGCTGCCAGGTCCCGACCAAATGGATGAGGGCGACCAAACCGAAGCCGATGGCGGGCGCGACGCCGCCGGTGGCCAAGCTCCCGACAAGGCCCGCGACGCCCATGCCGGCGTAGCCGAGGTGGGTCAGGTACTTGACCGGGCGGCTGGCGCCCTTGAGGTCGCGCGGGTCGCCGGGCGCGCGGCGCTGAAAGCCCATCGTCAGAGGCTCGGCGGCGGGCTTGGGCAGGACGATCGGCGAGGCGTAGATGTCCAAGTCCAGCTTGGTGGCGGAAGCCATCGGCGCGAGTAGGACCGTAGCGCTCAGCAGGATGGTCAGGAAACGTGAAGGAGTTCTCATGGCCTGAGCTTACACCCCTTTTTCCCTCCCGTCAAGCCGATCCATGATTTTTGTCCGATGCACGTTATCGTAAGTTCTCCCCCCTGATCGCGCCGTCACCAAGCCACAATACCTCACCCAGGGCGGATTCGAACACCGATTCTCCGGGGGAAATGTGGTTCAGCCGGGAATGATGAGGAGCACAGGACGTGCGCTATTAAGAAGGACTAGCGCATCGATGTGGCGCAGAAAGCAGTCCCAGGACTTCACGATGTCTGTCTTCGTTAAGAAGAGGTCCACGCCCGCGTCCAAGGCCGTCGCCTCATCGGACGGCTCTTGCCGCATGCCGGACATCAACATCACCCCGGCCGTCTTCGTCGCCGGCTCCGCGCGAAAGCGCGCGCAGGCTGCCAGGCCGTCGAGCCGCGTCCAGATGCCAGTCCAGCAGGATCAGTGACGGAGGACAGCGCCGCGCTTCCGCCAAGCCCGCCTCCTCCAGTCGCTCGCTGAGCATCCGCGCGAAATCCTCGGAATCATCGATCACCAGGATCTGGCTCATCGGCAACTAACATAGCTGTTTGAGCCCGGATAAGCAATATCTTTTGCGGGCTCCAAATGAGATAAAAACGCAGAAACGGGTTGACTTATTTGAGGTCCGACGCCGCCGTAGGCGAATTCCCTTTGACTATCTATGCCAAAACGCTAGACTACCGATATGAAGAATACCCTCTACGGTGCCTCGAGCGAGGCCCCTGCCGCGAAGCACCGAAACGGGCCTGGCCGCGTGTCCTGTCCAGTTCAAAATGAAACATTCGAAGGCTCCGATCTGTTGACACTCT
>CAZEAE010000024.1:0-46440 GCA_964510095.1 uncultured Elusimicrobia bacterium
ACGATACTACGGCTGGCTTGACCGGCTCGTCCATATCAGTCCGGGAACATGGAGTCAAAAAACGCCCCCCCTCAGGGGCGCGCCAGCGCCGCCATGAGCCGCAAGGCCCAGGCGTTGGCGGGGTCCAGCGCCAAGCCCAGCCGGAGGGTCTCCTGCGCCCCCGCGCGATCGCCGAGCGTCAGGCGCATCTCCGCGGCCCTGCAATAGATCCTCAGGGCGTTGGGGATCGCCTCGTCGTCTTGCGCCCGATTGGGCATGGCGATGAACATCAGCCAGGTCAGGAGGGACGATTGCGATTCGTAGGCCCGCTCCAGGGCCGCATAGGCTTTCACGTCGTCGCCGAGGGCGCGCCAGAGCGCGGCCAGAGTGCGCTGGGCTTCCGCGCGCTGCCAGACCGGCGTTTTCCAGATGCTTCTCGAAAAGCGCTCGGCGTAGGCCGCGGCCTCGGCCGGGCGCCGCCGGTGGAGCTCGACGAGCTGGCGCAGGACCTCGAGGTCGTCAGGGTCGCGCTCCAGCGCGAGAGCCAGAGCCTGCTCGCTGGAGGCCTTCGCCGTCTCACGCTCCGCGCCGCCGGCCGGCGCGTCGCGCCGGAGACCGGAGAGCTGCTTCGAGGTCAGCTTGCCTTGGATGGCGACCAGCGGCGTCAAAGCGTCCATATCCTCGGGGTTGAACCCCAGCGCCAGCCGGAGCAGCTCGACGGCCTGCGCGGGCTCCGAGAGCTCGAGCCAGAGGCGCGCGCCCAGCCGCAAGGCGGCCGGCCGCCGCCAAAGCGGGGCCTTGGCGGCCGCGCGGCCGGCTCGTTGGGCGTAGGGCAGCGCCGCCGGTTTGTTCCCGCGCTTGAGGCGGACCATCGCGGACAAGGCGTCAAGGTCCTCGGGAGCGTCTTTCAGCGCGAGAACGAGCTTCTTCTCCGCGCCGCCGACGTCCCCCAGGTCGACCCTGAGCTCGGCGGAGAGAAGGTTGGCTTTCGCGCGCTGCCAGAGGGTGGCGCCCGCGGCTGCGGCCGCCCGGTCGGCGAAAGGAAGGGCCTCGTCCGGCTGCTCCCTCTTGGCCTCGGCCAGGTGGAAGAGATCCGAGCTTGAAGGAACCGCTCCCGCCGCGCGCTCAAGATCCCTGGCAGCGCCGGGGTAGTCGCCTAACTGGAGCCGCAGCTCCCCGGCCGCGCGGAAAGCCTCGGCGCGCCGCGAGGCCGACGCCCGAAGATCGGCGGCGATGCGGTCGGCATAGGCCAGCGCCTGCCAATAAGCCGAACCGGACAAGCTGTCCTCGAAGAGCCGTCCCAGCTCGTCCAAGCCGTCCGAGGCCGCGCCCTCGAGCCGGGTCAGCAAGCGCGAGGCCGCGGCATTGTCCGCGTTGAGCTCCAGCGCCCGCTTGAGGCTTTCCTTGGCCCCCGCGCGATCGCCAAGCTCCAGACGCAGCTCCGCAACACGAAGATAGCGCGAAGAGAACCCGTCGATGTCCGACGCCGCGAAGGCGCCGTCCTCATCGCCCGGACGCCGCAAGCCGAGGAGCATGCGCCGAGCCGCGATGGAATCCGGGTTGGATTCCAAGGCGCGCGACAAGCTCTGGAAGGCTTGAGTGCTCCTCCCGAGCGAGAGCCAAAGCTCCGCGCTCAGGCGATGGGCGGCTTCCTGCTGCCAAAGAGGCGCCCTCCAGACGGTTCGCGAAAGACGCTGCGCCTGAGCGGCGGCCTCCGGGAAGCGCCCTTGCGCGCGCAGGCCCTCGCTGAGCTTGCGCAGGACCTCAAGCTCGTCGTCTTGCGCTGAGTCGCCCTGGGAAACCCCCTCGGCCGATGGCGTCCAATCGATCGTCTTTTGCGGCAGCCTCTCTTTGAGCTGGACCAAGGTCAGGAGCGCGTCATAATCATCCGGCTCCGCTCGCAAAGCCCGCATGAGGTTCTCCGCGGCCCTGGGATGCTCCTCGAGCTCGATCCAGATCCGCGCGCTGAGGCGCTGGGCGGCCGAACGCCGCCAAAGCGGCGCCTTGGCGGCGGCGCGCTCGGCTCGCTCGGCGTAGACGAATGCCTCCTTTTTGCGGCCGCGCTTGAGACGCACCATCGCATGATGAGCGTCAAGGTCGCCCTCGGCCGAGTCCAGGGCGCGTTTGAAGCTGGCCTCGGCGCCGACCGCATCCCCGAGATCGACCTGCAGTTCCCCGACGAGAAGATGCGCGGCGGCTTTCCGGGCATAGGGCAGGGCTTCGGCCGGCCGTTCGCGCTTGGCCCGAGCCAGCAGGAGCAGCAGGCCGCCGTCACCCGGGGCCAGCTTGAGCGCGCGCCCGAGGTCGGCTTCGGCGCCGGCCAGGTCTCCCAGCGCCAGGCGTATCTCCCCGGCTTGGGCATCGTCCCCCGCCGCAACGGCATAGGACAAGGCCTGCCAGAGCCGCCCCTCGTCGAGCGAGGTCCCGGCCAGCTCCCTCAAAGCCTCGCGGTCCGCGGGCTGCGCCGACAGCAGCGCCGCCGGCCAGAGCAGCGCGAGCGCGAGCCCCCAGGACATCCTTATTTCGCGACGCTCTGCGCGGTCAGCACTGCCGGAGGAGATCCCTCATGTCCAGCCAGTTCCAGGGCGGAAGGCTGTTTATGGTCGGGGCTCGTGTCTCTGATCCGCTCGATGAGCTCCTTGCCGACGATGCCCGTCAGCGTCCGCTCGTAGACCGGGCGCAAGGCCTCTTGGAAGCGCCGCCTGCCCGCCTCGGACAGGTGGATGGGGAGCAAGCCCTTGGCCGTCATCTCGCGCTGCGAGGCGCTGTTGAGCTCGATGGCCTTGGCGCGTTCGATGCGGGCCGCCGCTCGAGCCGAGTCCCTGATGAGCGTGCGGTAGGCCTCGGGCAAGCTTGCGAAGAACCCCTCGTTGACGTAGGTCATGCTGACCAGATAGGTCGCGCCCATGAGGTTGACGCGCGTGTAGCGCTCATGAAGGCGCGCCTCGTGGATGCGCCGCCAGGTGACGACGGCGGAATCGAGGCGGCCGCCCTGCGTCTGCGGCAGGATGCCGAACAAGCGGTGCTCGATGGCGACGGGCGTCGCGCCCAGGCTGGTGAGCCAGGCCTCGTCGATCCCCGTGCCGAACGCCCCGACCTTGAGCCCGCGCAGGTCGCCGGGCTCCCGGATCTCGCGGCCAAGCGTGGCCACGCCCTGGGCCCCGCCGCTGAACGTGAACGCCAGCCCGACGATCTGATGCGCCCGCATCCCCTCGAGGAGCTCGGCGCCGACGGGCCCTTCCAGCACGCCTTCCAAGTGGCCGTAACCCTGGAAGAGGAACGGGAGGTCAAAAGCCCACAAGCGAGGCTCGATCTTCCCCAGGACGTTGGTGAAGGAGTGCCCCATCTCGGCCTCCCCCTTGCCCACCTTGGCCGCGATCTCGGGATTGGCGCGGCCCTGGGGTGAATCCTCCCAGGGGTTCTTGGCCGGCACGATCTCGACTTCGATCTTCCCGCCGCTGCCCTGCTCGACCGCGTTCTTGAACTTCTGCGCCGATTCCCCGAAATAGTCCAGGTCCGGGTGGCCGATCAGCCAGCGGATCTTGTATTCGGCGGCCCGCGCCGGAGCGGCGCCGCAGGCAAGGGCCGCGAAGAGGCCCGCGAATGAAACCGTCTTGAAGCTGGCGTTCATCTCTCCTCCGAGGACCTGCAATCCGGAGTATAACAGGAATCTAGGCGCGGCGCAAGGAACGCAGGGCGCGCCGCGCGGCGCCGCCCATCCTGCGACGGACCGCGGCCAGCAGACGCGGAGGGAGCTCGCCGCCGCGCTCCACTACTTTCAAGAATTCGGCGCAGGCTCGCACGTCATCAGTGGCCAGGCGCGCGGCGGCCAAAGCCGCCCAGGGGCAGTCCGGGCGCAGCCGGCGAGCCCGAGTCAGGTCTCGGCGAGCCGGGACCGGTTTGCCCAGGACGGCCCAGGCGTCGGCGCGCTTGGCCAGGGCTTCGCAGAAGCGAGGATCGAGACCGAGCGCGCGGTCGAAAGCCTCGATGGCGGCGCGCGGCTGGCGCGTTTCCAGCAAGGCCGTGCCGAGGGCGCACTGGAACCTGGCCTCGGTCCCGTTGAGCGCGACGGCGCGGCGCAGGTCCGCCAGCGCGGCCCGAGGACGCCCCAGAACGACGAGCAGGCAGCCGCGGGCGCCCAGGTAGGCCGCGCAAGGCGCCAGGGCCACGGCTCGGTCATAATAGGGGAGAGCACGCTCCAAGCGGCCCTGCCGCTCCTCGGACTCCGCCGCCACGGCGTGGACGAACGCCGGCTCGCGCCGCCCGGCCTTGACCGCTCCGACGGCGCCCAGGCCGAGCCGGATCCAGTCGCGCCAAGCGCGCAGCAGCGGCAGACCGGGCCGGCTTCTCAGCGCGCCGTCGAGCTCCTTGAGGGCGCGGCGGCAGGACTCCGGGTCGTCGCGCCGCGCCCAGGTGAACTTCATGTCGTGCTCGTAGGCCTGGGTGAGCATGGCGGCCGCGGCCGCCCAGTCCTTGCGCCGGCGGCGCAGCTGGAAAAGCTCGGCGAAGGTCCATTCATAGCAGGGCTCCAGCCGCGAGCCCAATTCCAGCTCGGCGGCCGCCGCGTCCAGCCGCCCAGTCCGGCGCAAGGCCCCCCCGAGCCAAGCCCGCGCGAAGGGATAATCCGGGATGAGCACGACTGCGCGCTTGAGCTCGGGCACGGCCTGCCGCGCAAGGCCGTGGCGCATCAGCCAAGAGCCTCGCCAGGCGCGTATCCAGCCGCTCGTCGGAGCCAGGGCGGCCGCCCGATCCAGGGCGCGCTTGGCGCCTTGTGGGTCGCCGACGCTGTCGAGCCCCCGGCCGAGATAAGCCCATACCCACGGGGACCGCGGCGCCAGACGCGCCGCGCGGCGCAGCAGAGGCGCGGCTTCGGCGTAGAGCGAGAAAGCGGGAGAGCGCAGGCTTTCGGCTCGTTGGACCAGAGCCCAGGCGGCGGTGGGCCCGCGGCGTATGGCGGCGAGCAGGGACAAGGTGCGCCGTGAAGGAGGCAGCCCCGGCTGGTTCTCGCGGCGCAAGGCGGCCCCGAGCAGGGGGTCTAGCGCCAGCTCGGAGAAAAGGTGCATGGCGCGCTCGACACTGCACCCGGCCTCGGCCTGGCGCCCGAGCCGCTGGAGGGCGTAGGCGGTCAGCCAATGCAGGGCGGCTTCGTCGCAGCCGCCGGCCTGAGAGCGCGCCAGGGCTTGCAGTGCGCCCTGCGGCGAACCGGCGCGCAGCCAGGCGGCCCCGGCCAACAGCGCGGGGAGAGCGGACGCAGCCCCGCCGGCGGAGCCCTCGGCAAGGACGAAGGCGTCGGCGGCTTCGCGCCAGCGCTTGAGCTTCATGAGAGCGGCGCCGCGATAGAGAGCGGCGCGGGGTCCGGGCAATCCTTGGAGCAGGGAGAAGGCGCGGCGGGCGTCCTTGTCTAAGAGAGACTCGGCCAGCCAGGCGCGCTCGTCGGGCCGGGGTGACGGGCGGGAAGAGGTCGCTTGGGGCGCTTGTCCCATGATCCGGCGCAGGCGATTGCGCTGAGCGGGCCTGCGCGCCGCGGCGAGCAGGCGGCGGAGCTGGGCTGCGGCCATGACGGGGGCGCGGTCGGGATCCCAAGGCCCCAAGCCCTCGGCGGGCCAGACGAGGTCGCCGAGGCACGCCATCCACCAATCGAAAGCCTGGGGCCCGGCCCCGGCGGTCGCGGCTCCGGCCTCCGGGGGTTTACCCATTTTTCGAAGTATATCAGGTTTATCCGAGGAAAAAAAGGCTGAATGATAGCCCTTGCTAATGAGACTATGCGGGCCTATAATTCCCGCTGGGAAGCGCGGGAAGCGGCGGTCGTGTTAGGCCGTCCAACCTGGCGGTGTTTGTAGGCGGATATCATGACGGGTCCTACCGTTTGGGTCGATGAAAAGGACGAGGCGGTCACACGCTAACAGTGGCTTGAACGGACCTACGAACTCTATGAAAAGAACCCTTCCAGCCTCCCGAGCAAGTCTGCGGCCTGTTTTCCCAGGCGGATGTTATTGGAGTGAGCGATGAGCAGCCCCGAAAGCCCGCCATCATTCGTGCGGCGATGGGGGGTGGCCGGCCTGCGCACCGTTGTCATTTTCAGCATGGCAGCGTTCTCTTTGAGCATACTCTGCATCTCGCTTGTTTTTTTCTGGAGAGCAGTCCTGAGCGGATCGGTCGACGGGGCGCTTGCCGCACTTCTTGTCGGCGGATTTTGCGCGGTGGGGGCGTGGCAGTGCTATAAAGGCGGCGTCGCCACCGTTCTCATAGTCAAAGGCCATGCTCCGGCGCGCTTGGATGCGGACATGCCGCTCTCCTTTTCCAGTTTCCTGGCTCTGCTGTTCATGGCCTTCATCTTACTCAGCGTGGCCTCGCCGATGTTCACGGGTTTTGTCCGCAAGTCCAACGAAGGAGCGAGCAAAGGAAACTTGCTCGTCATTCGGGAGGCGCTGAAGAAATACCGTGGGGATATGAGCAGCCGGCACCCCGCAACCCTTGATGTCTTGACTGTCGGTGGCAAGTACCTCTCCAAGATCCCCCTCGCCAAGGCACCCAACTATCACAACGATTCCTCGATGATCCATTATGGGACCAAATCAGATGACGCGGGCGGATGGCTCTACGACGATGTCGCGGGCGACGCATATTTCGGCATGGTTTGGGTCAACTGCACGCACACCGACACGAAGGGGAGCGTTTGGACTTCATACTAAGAGCGCGGCGTTGCCCTTAGCGCTGCTGACACCCCTGGCAGGAATGTACGACATCTTGTACACTGTGGGTATGACTAGAATCGCCCCCATCTCTTATGTGCGCGCACACCTGCCCGAAATGGTCGCTTCACTTGGCAAGAAGAAGCGTGGTCGAGTCATCATCACCCGTAACGGGTTGGCCTCGGCCGTCTTGCTCTCCCCGGAAGAACTCGAAACTCTTGAGGTTCTTGCGGACAAGAAACTCATGCTGTCTCTGCTGAAGGCGGAGGAAGATGAGCGGGCGCAGCGCCTTGTGGAGCACGAAGACATCTTCAAATGACACTTCGCATCCTCTACACCGAGGAAGCGGCGCGCCGCATCGGGAAGCTCGACAAGGCAGTCAAAGAGCGCGTTGGCAAAGCCATCCTACGCCTTGCAGAGCACCCCGAACTCGGAAAGCGTCTTACCGGCCTCTTGAGCGATCGCTGGTCCTATCGAGTCGGAGACTGGCGCATCCTCTACAAAGTGAAGAAAGCGGAAGTGCTGATTCTGATTTTAACCGTCGGGCACCGAAGCGATGTGTACGACCTTCGTTGAAACGAGGCCCGCCCAGCGATTGACGCGTACTGGGCCTTGCGACGGCGGGGAGCGACTGTTATAATCGCCAGGATGAAGAGGGTCCTCTTGGCGGCCGTTCTCGTTTCCGCCGCCCATCCGGCCCGCGCCCTCCAAACCTCGACCGGGACCGTGTCAAACCCGCGGCTGGCTCATATCGACCGCCTGTTGAACGTGGCCGAAAGCCTGCTGGAGGACCATGAGGGCGCTTGGGGCTGCCGGGGCGAGTTCTCCCTGCCGGACCTCATCGAGAAGTTCGCAAGGCAGCGCATCCACGCGACCTTCGCCAAGAACCTCACCGCCGCCATGGATCCCGACCTCAGGCATCACTACGCCTGCCGGGCCGTGGCGGCCAAGAACACGACGCCCTGCGCCGAGATGGCCGACTTCCCGTTGAAGCTGAGGGCCGATGCCAACGGCCTCAACCTGCGCCAGCGCTGCCAGGCCGACTACTACGAGCTCATGCTGGGCGCCGCCCTCATCGACCACCGCTCCGGCGCCGCGGACCTCTGCCTCAAGCGCAACGAGCTCGGCGACCGTGAGCTCAAGCCCCAGACGGCCGCCGCCGCCTGCGGCCTGATAGCCAAGGCCTCCGACCTCGACGCGACCTGCCGCAAGCTCTCCCCCCACTTCGAAAGCCCGGACAGCGCGAAGAACTGCCAGCTCCAGCTGCGCTTCCTCATGG
Organism: uncultured Elusimicrobia bacterium; assembly: GCA_964510095.1. Classification (GTDB taxonomy): domain Bacteria; phylum Elusimicrobiota; class Elusimicrobia; order UBA1565; family UBA9628; genus JBBTLF01. The sequence goes on from CAZEAE010000024.1 coordinate 7,951, forward strand.
GAGACGCCTCGGCCTGCCCCGGACAGACCGATCCCGGCATGAAGGAGCGCTGCCTGGGCTTTGCCGCGTTCAAGAAAGCCGCGGCGGCGGGAGACCCCGCCGCCTGCGGCGCCTCGGGGGTCTGCAAGGTGCTCATGGGCGGCGGAGCGGCCGCCTGCGATGGCCACCTCAAAGCCCTGCGCAAGGTGGTCTGCGCCGTCCTGACCGGGCCGGAGTACATGACCGACACGAGCGTCTCCTTGGCGAAGGTCGTCGTCTGGGCGGACGCGGAGTTCGCCGCGGCCGAAGCGGAGCGCGCCGACGAGGACCTGGCCCTGGCGGCGGCGCTCGACGAGCGCACCGAGAGGATGGCCCGCATCAAGCCGCGGATCGCCCGCTTCGCTAAGAAGGGCGGTAAAAGCCGCGCCGCAGCGCCGCCAGCAGGCCCTCCGCCAAGCGAAGCCGCAGCCCCTTCACCATAGGCGCCCGCAGCAGGTCTTCGAAGCGGCCGCCGCCGACCCTCAAGATATCGTAAGCCAGCCACTGCCGGTAGACCTGCCCGTAGCAGTGGCTGAACAGGATGAACTCCGCCCTTCTCAAGGGCGCGCCGGCCAGATGGCGCGAGCGCTTCCAGAGCGAAGGCCAGGAGTAGAACCTCGCGATCATCGCGCGCGCGCCCTCGAAGACGGCCTGCGCGGAGCCTTCGCCGGGCAAGAACGTCAGGTGGCAGCCGTCGTAGCTTGAGATCTCCTCGGTCAAATAGCGGCCCTTGGCCCGCATCGAGGCCTGGACCTTCGTGCCGGGATTGAAGGTCAGGAAGGTCAGCTTGATATAAAGGATGCCGGCTTCCTCGCAGAAATCCAGAAACTCGGGGAAGGACGCTTCGTTGCCGTCCAGCCCGAGGATGAAGCCCGAACCGACCTCGATGCCGCGCCCCTGCGCCCGGCGGACGAGCCGCAGATACTCCCCGGTCTTGTTCTGCGGCTTGACCACCGTCCTGAGGGACTTGTCGGACAAGCTCTCCAGCCCGCAGTAGACGATCCGGCAGCGGCTCCCGGCCAGGGCGTCCAAGGTCTCGTCGTCCTCGAGGGCCGAGAGGCAGAGCTCCCCCATCCAGCCGCGGGCGCGCGAGCGGCCCAGCTCCGCGGCCAGGGCGAGCAGGTGCGCCTTGCTGGCGCCCAGGTTGTAATCCAGGACGTTGACGAACTCGCGCGGGTTGGCACTCAGGTCCGCCGCCAGCGACGGCCCTGAGCGATAAGCCGCCAGCGGCTGGGTCGAGTGGACCATGCAGAAGGTGCATTTCTCAGGGCAGCCCAGCGAGGACTCCAGCGGCGCGCCCATGAAGCCCAGATAGCCCTCGCGGCCTTCGACGAGGTCGAGCGCCGGGGGCGGGAGCCCGTCGAGCGGCGCCGGCCCGGCGTCTTCGTAGACGCGCAGCAGGCGCCCTTCGCGTAGCCCCTCGACGAAGGCCCGCGCATGCGGCTCGAAGCGGCCCTGCACGACGCTGTCGGCGTGCTCGAGGCAGGCCGCGGGCAGCAGCGTCGGCAGCTCGCCGCCCCAGACCACCTTCGCCTCGGGGCGCAGGCGGCGCAGGAGCCGCGTGAAATCCCGGGCCAGCTCCAAGTTCTGCGCGGACACCTTCAGGCCGGCCAGGTGCACGGTCCCCAGGCCCGCCAGCAAGCCCTCATAGCGCCTTTCCTCGTAGAAGTTGAGGTCGACGATGCGGACTTTCAGGAAGGGCCGCAGACAAGCCGCCACGGTCGGCAGGGAGAGCGAGAGCACGCCTCGCGGGAAAGTGGGCAGGTCGAAGAGGACGGCGTTCTGCATCTACGGCTGGAACTCGGCTTCCCTTCGATAGAGGCGCACTTCCGCGGCCTCCGGCTCCCAGTAGCGCGGCCTCTTGCCGACGGTCAGACGGATGCGGCCCGAAGAGCCGACGCCCTGGGGCAGGACGAAGCTGCGTTCGAGGTCCGCGAGCGTGTTGTGCACGACCAGGTCCAAGCCCTGCCTGCCCAGGATCTCTTTGGCCTCCTCCGGTTCCCCGGGGTTGGTCAGGGCCATGAGGCCGAAGCGCGCGGCATAGGCGGGAGCGTCCTTGCCGTCGAAGACCTCGAGCAGGAAGGTATAGAGCTTGTAGGAGTTGGGCACGAAGGGGTGCGGCGTGAAATCCAGCCGCCACTTGAGCTCCAAGCGCCGCTGACCATTGACGGCCTTGACGTCCAGCGCTATCTTGTCGAAGCCGCTCTCGGGGATATGCTCCCCTCCGCGGACCCCGGCCTTCCAGGCGTAGTAGTGCGTGGGCTTGCCGGCGGCGTCATGCTCCATGTGGCAGTCGTTGCAGGCGACGAAGGGCCGGACGCGCTTGGAAGGATCGAGGGAGAACTTGTCGGCGTAGGCCCGGGCCTGGCCTTCATGGCAGCCGGCGCAGCTGTTGATATGGGAGAAGGCCTTCGACGGCAGCGGATCGCAAAAACCCTTGGGCGGCTTGAAGCCCTTGGAGCGCTTGTACTCGGCGCGGGTGACGACGCGCCGGCCTTGCCGGTGGCAGGTCAGGCAATCGACGCCGCCGGTGAGCAGCGGGGCGCCCTCAGGGTTCTCCATGACTTTGAAGGCCAAGGCGCCGCCCTCGTCCCACTCCGCCGCCAGGAAGCCCTCGAACACGCTGCCGGAGGGAGCGTGGCAGTTGGCGCACTCCCGCGTGACCGAAGGCTTGCGCAGGTTGGCCTTCATGCTGGGCGGGGCGGAAGAGTCCGGGGCCTGCACGGCCTCGATGTGGGCGCGGAGCTTCTCGTAGGAGCGGGCATGAGGGCCGGCTTGCCAGTTCTCGTGCTGGGCCTGGTGGCAGCCGGCGCAGCGCAAGACGGCCGCCTTTCTGAGCGCGTCGGCGTCGGGGGCGGCCTGGGCCGCGTCGAGCAATCCCGCTCCCAGCGCCATGAAGCACGCCGCCATGAACATCCTTGATGTTAACATTTCACCGCTGCTGCCGCAGCGAGTCGCGCAGCGAGGCGGCGCGCTGATAGACCGGCTCCGCCTTCCGTGCCCCCGCGCGGGCCAAGGCGGCTTCCATCACCGGCAAGGCCTCGGCGCGGCGGCCCGCGCCCAGCAGCGACGCCAGGCTCATGGCCGCCTCCAGCGAATCGGGCTTGAGGCGCAGACCCGCGCGGAAATCCGCCTCCGCCCCCGCCGCGTCCTTGCTCAAGAAGCGCGCCACCCCTCGATCGACGAACAGCGTCGCGTCGTCGGCGATGCGCGACAGGCAGGCGTCGAAGAAGCCCAGCGGCAGGCTGGAGCGGTCCACCCCGCTCAGCGGGCCGCAGGCCCGGCGCGGCTCGCCGGACAAAGCCGCCGCCAGCTCCCGGGCGGCTTCACCCCCCCGCCCCAGCCGCCCTAGGATGATCGACCGCAAAGCCCTCCGCTCCGCCTCCGTGCCGGGCTCGTCGGCCTTGAGCGGCCCCAGCGCTTCCAGCGCCGCCGGCAGCTTCCCTGCCTGCAGCAGCACCCCGCCCAACAGCACCGAAGCCCCGGCGCTTCCCGGGTCCTCCGCCAAAGCCTTCCTTAGATCCTTCTCCGCCGCGCCGAAGCGCCGCAGTTCCAGATTCAGCTGTCCGCGCACCACCAAGGCGCGAGCCCTGAGCGCCGGGGCTTCCTTGGAGAGCGCGCGCACCAAGCCGTCGGCCAGCGTCAGCGCCTCCTTGGACCTCCCCGCGTTGAGATGCACCCAAGCGCTGCGCCGCCCCGCCGTCAAGGCGTCCGCCGAGGCCAGCGCGGCTCGCCTCAGGTCCTCCTCCGTCAGGCCCGAGGTCCGAGCCTGCAGCTGCAGCGAGGCGAACTCCAGCCCCTTCAAGACGCTGCGGCGCGCCGCCGGGTCCGCCAGCAGAGGGCTGCGGCGCCGAGCTTCGGCCAGCTCTCGCCGCGCCGCGTCGAAGTCCCCGAGCGCCGTCAGCGCCACGGAGCGCTGACCCAGCGCGTCGAGGTAAGCCTCCAGCGCCGGGCTGGACCTCGTGGTGGAGTCCGCCGCCAGCTTCAAGACCTCGTTGGCCCGCCCGTCGCGATGGGTCCGCGGGTCCTCGGGAAGCCCCGGGCGATGAGCCCGCACCTCGAGGAAAAGGAATACCACCAAGCCCGCGTACACCAGCGCCAGCACCCCGAAGGACGCCAGAAAGACCGGCGGCAGGCCCGTCGGCTGGGCCCGCGCCTCCTTCCAGCCCCTGAACCTCTGCCCCAGCCGCTGGAGGCCGCAGCCCGCCAGCGCCAGCAGGGCCGGCACCACCGCCGCGCGATACTCCGGAGCCCCGCCCGCCACCGCGTAGCCGCTGAAAGCCGCCGCCACCAGCGCCGTCGCCTGCAGGCGCTTGTTCACCCGGTCGAGCCGCAGCGCCGCCAAGGCCAGAAGGCAAGGCAGCCACAGCCCTCCCCAGAAAAGGAAAAAACGCTGGAGGCAATACCAGGCGTAAGCCAGAGGATGAGCCCGCATGTTGCGCAAGGCCAGCGAGATCAGGGCGCCGTGCAGCTCGCCCTCACCAAGGCTGCGGGCCCTAAAACCGGGCTCGATGGATTCCGCCACGTCCAGCGCCTGGTCCACGGTCGTCGTCAGGTGAGGCCCCGCGCTGCTCGTCAGGAGGATGTAGGAGCCCTTGTACGCGTCGAGCAGGATGAACTTCTTGAACTGGATGTAGTTGCGCGCCACCATCGGCGACAGCGTCAGGAGCGCGACGGCTCCCACCAAGGCCAGCCGCTTGAAGCGGACGGCCAGGCTCTCAGGGAACTTCCACCAGAAAAGGTAAGCGCCGGCCAGCAGCAGAGGGAAAGGGAAATGCGCCGAGCGCGTCAGCAGGCTGACGCCCAGGGTGAAGCCCAGCAAGCAGCCGGCCAGCGCGCCGCGCCGCTCCAGCCAGAGCAGGAGCGCGGCGCAAAGGGCGAGGATCGGGAAGGCGTAAAAACCGTGGACGTTGAGGGCCGAGACTCCCAGGATCTGCTCCAGGTCCAGCGCCGTCCAAGAGGCCGCCAGCAGGCCGGCCCCAGGCCCGGCGATGGCCGCCGCCAGCCCGAAGACCAGCGCCACATCCAGAGCCGAGAGGAGCGCCTGCGCCAGCCGGACGTGGCCCGGGTGAGGGTGAGGCCAGACGCCTTCGACCAGCGCGATGAAGGCCGGATAAAAAGGCGCGCGGAACGCCGAGGGACGCAGATCCGGGATGAGCCCCAAGGCATGGCCGCTCAGCAAGGACATCCCCGCTTCGTAATAGCCTTCCTCCTGCTCGACGTGCGGCAGATAGACCGGGTAGAGGCTGCGCGCATGATAGGCCCGCAGTCCCCCTCCCAGCAGCAGGGCCAAGGCGGCCAGCAGGCGCCAATCACGCAAGGACTTCGTCAAGGCCGGCCCCCGGCCCGAGCGCGCAGGGCGCGGCTCATCGCCTCGGCCCGCGCATAGGTCTCTTCGCCGCGCCGCTTGCCGGCCAAACGGAGGGCGGAGTCCAGGGCCCTCAGCGCCCCGGCGGGATCGGCCGCGCTGGTCAGAAAGGCCAGGCTCAGGGCCGCTTCGAGGCAATCCGGATGAGCGGCCAGGGCTTGGGAGAAATCACGCTCGGCCGCTCGCGCGTCGCCGCGCTGATAACGGCCTACGCCCCGATCGACGAGCAGCCCCGGGTCCTCCGGAAAACGCGCCAGGCAAAGCGCGAAATAGCGCTCATCGTGGCTGCTGGGCGCGAAAGGGTAGCTCCCCTCGCAGGCCCGCCGCGCGTCCAAGCCCATGGCCTCCTTGAGCGACTTCTCGCCGCCGGGGCGCCTCCCCAGGCCGAAGAGGATATGGGCGCGAAGGGCAAGGTCCTCCGCGCGCTGGCCGGCAGGACGGCTCGCCCCGGTGCCGACGAGGGTTTCGGCGTACGGCAGGGCCCGGGCCAGCCCCCGGGGGGCGCCCTCCGACAGCATCAGGGAGATCATGGACTTGAGCGCCCGCCGCTCGGGCACGGGGACCTTCAACGCGGCCTTCAGGTCGCTCTCCGCCCCGGCGCGGTCGCCGAGGCGCAGGCGCAAGTTCGCCCGCTGGGTCTTCGCCTGAGCCGCTTGCCTGGGCCCGGCGGCTTGCGCCGCCGCCACCAGGACCGTCAGCCGGCGCTCCTGCGCGCGCAGGCCCTCCGGCGAGAGCTTGAGCAGCATGTTCTCGAAGCTGTCGGTGAACCAGCGGCCCTGGCTGTGGTCGACGCCCTGCCGCCAGAGCGCAAGGATGCGCGTATGCGGCGGACGGGTGGCGCGGTCGAGCGCCTCCGCGCGGCTGGGCCAGCCGTAGCGCGACCCTTCGACTGCCAGAAATCCGATCAGGGCCGCGTAGACCAAGCCGCAGAAGACCGCCACGACCAGGCCCGGGGAGCCCTCCGGCTCGCTGTCCCCTTCGGGCAGCAGGGCGGCCAAGCCGCAGCCCGCGAAGAGGGCCGTCAACGGCAGGACCGCCACGCGGTATTCCTCGAAGATCCCGATGAGGGCGCAGGCCGAGAAAGAGGCCGCCAGCAAGGCGCAGGCCAGCAGCCCGCGCCGCTTGCGCAGGCGCAGCAGCGCGAAGACGCCGAGCAAGAGGGCCGGCCAGACCGGCCGCCAGAACATCGACAAGCGCGTCCATAACCCGCTCAGCGCCCGCCCGGGCCGGGAGACGGCCGTCTTCCACGCCAAGTCCCGGAAGCGCGCCTGCGCCAGGTCCTCGTCCGCGGGCAGACGGGAAGAAAACCCCGGCTCGAGGCTTTCAGCCACCTCCAGCGCATGCGCCACGCGCGCCGGGCCGGTCTCGCCGACGGCCGCGGTGAGCAGGCCATAGGAACCCCAGCCCACGTCGAGAGGGATGAAGCGCCCGAACTGCAGGGCGTTGCGGGCCGTGTAAGGCAGGAGGGTCAGGGCGGTGAAGGCCAGCAGCACGGCGGCGCGGCGCAGGCCTTGGCGCGGTCCCCACCAAGCCGCGGCCGCGGCGGGCGCCAGCAGCAGGATCGGGAAATGCGAGGTGCGCGTCAGCAAGCTGGCGCCCAGGGCCAGGCCCGCCCAGGCGGCGTCGCGGTCCTTGCCGCTGCGCGCCCAGGCGGCCAAGGCCGCCGCCAGGGCCAGCAGGACCCAGGAGTAGAAGAGATGCACGTTGAGGCTGGAGACCGCTTCGATCTGCGCGAAATCCAAGGCGAGCCAGACGGCCGCGAAGAACCCGGCCAAAGGCGATGCCACCGCGCGCCCCAGCCGGTAGACGGCGGCCACCGCCAGCGTCGCGAAGAGCGCCTGGGCCAGCATGACGTGCCCGGGAGAAGGTTCCTGGAAGAGCGCCTCGGCCAGGGCGATGAAGGCCGGATACATCGGGCCGCGCCATGGCTGCGGGTGGAGGTTGACGATCTCGGGGGTATAGGCTCCATAGGCCAGCAAGCCCTGCCCGGTCTCGAAGTAAGCCCACTGCGGCAGGATGTGCGGGGTGTAGCCCGAGTAGCAGGACCAAGCATGGTGGAAGCGCAAGGCGGCGGCGGCCAGCAGCGGCCCAGCGAGCCAGACATGCTCCCGCCAGCGGCGGCCGCCGCGGCCCGCGCTTTCTGCCATGAGGCTTAGCGAGGGCTCTTGCCGCCCTTCTTGGGCGCCGGCGGCGGCTGATCGGGGGAGGGCCGAGAGGAAGGGTCCGGCGGCGAAGACGGGTCGGGGCCGGCGCCGGGATCGGGCGGGGCGTTCGGGTCGGGTTTGGATTGCGGGTCCCGCCCGCCCTTGGGCTCTTGCGGCTTGGGGTCCTTAGGGTCTGGTGTCATTCTTTTTCTCCTGATCGGGGCCGACGCCTGAGTCGGGTCCGGCTGAGGGGTCGGGTCCCACGGAAGGGTCCGGTCCGACGGAAGGATCGGCGGCGGCGGAGTTCTTGACCCCCCGCGGGTCGGCGAGCCGATCGGAGGGCTTATCCTGCCGGCCCCCTTTGGTCGGGGCCGCGGCCGGCCGGCTGCGCCCCCGATGCTGGGCGAACGCGATAGCCGCCGCGGCCAACGCCGCCAAGAACCACCCGAGCTTCTTCATGAGGAAAAGGCCCAGGCGTTGCCGGGCAGGACCGGCGGCAGCAGCTCTTTGGAGACGCCGCGCAGCCTAGCCACCTTGAGGCGGCCGTCCGCCAGGACATAGGAATACATCCAGGAGGAACGGTTGCCTTTCATCATGGCCAGCGCTTTCTCCAAGACGGCTTCCACCTGGGGCTCCGCCAGGGCCCCGGAGGGCAAGCCGGCCTCGGTGCGGGCGTCGGCGCAGAACTCCGGCAGGTGGCGCTCCAGCCGGGCCCAGGAGCGGCGCCGGGCCGCGAAGTCCCCCAGCGCCCCGTGAGCCAGCGCCGCGTTGAGCCAGACGCCGGGGCGGAACGGGAAGCTCTCGGGGATCTTCTTGAGTTCGGCCAGGCAGCGGTCCGGCTGGCCGGTCTTGCGGCGGATCTCCCCGCGCCAAGTGGAGAGGATGGAATCCGAGCCGCCGTGCTGCGCGGCGAAATCGAGCAGGCTCAGGGCTTGGTCGAAGCGCCCCTGCATCATGTGGGCGGCCGCCGACCCGACCGTAGGCCATAGCAGGGCCGGGTTGAGACGCTTGGCGTTCTTGAAATCGCGCAGCGCCTCGTCGTAGCGGCCGGACCATAGGCAGACCTCGCCGCGATGGGAATACAGGTAGGCCTCCTTGGGCTGGCGCTGGAGCAGCCGGTCGAAATGGCGCAGGACCCGCGCCGGGTCGCCGAAACGGACCGAGGCCTGCAAGGCGACGGGGAGGTCGCGCGGGAAATAATGGATATGCCGCACGAGCCGGCCTTTCCACGTGAAGGTCGCCGTCTCCGAGCGGTTGCCCTTCATGGCCCGCAGGGCTTTCTCCAATCCGGCGACGAGGCCGCCTCTGGCGGACAGGGCCTGGCGCAAGCCCGCGATCTGCTTGGGCACGCGGCTCAAGATGTAGCCCTCCTCCTTCATCAGCGCGGGCCGCTTCCGGGCGAGCAGGATCAGCTCCCGGTTGATCAGGCAGCCGAGAGAGAAAGGCGACAGCCGGCGGGCGCGCTCCAGGATATCCCAAGCGGCTTTGAGCCGCCCTTGCCGGCGGCGCGTCTCGCCCAGCCAGACGAGGGCTTCGAGATCCTCCGGAGCCAGGCGCAGCGCGGCTCCAAGGAACCGCGCCGCCGGAGCCCGCTTGCCGGCCAAGGCCGAGCAGATCCCGAGCGCGCGCAAGCCCGCGGCCCGGCCTCCTTCGATCGCCGCGGCGCGCCGCGCGAAGGCCTCGGCCCGGCGGCGGTCGCCTTGCCAGGTGCAGAGGCGCGCCGCCGCGGCCAAGGCCGGGGCGGAGTCCTGCGCCGCCGCGCGCTTGAGCGCGGCCAAGGCCTCATCGTAGGAGGCCGCCATCTCGAAGCGGTGCGAGGCGTCTATGAGCAGGCGGGCGGGGGCCGAGCGCGGGCGCACGGCTTGGCGCAAGGTCCCAAGGGCCTGCTCGGTCTCGCAGAGATCGAGCTCCAGGTCCGCCTTGGCGCGCAAGGCGGGCCAGGGATCGGGGCCGAGGCCGGCGGCCTCGACGCAAAGCGCCCGCGCCTCGTCGAGCCGGCCCAGCTCGACGAGCGGCCGCAGGGATTCCAGCCGAAGCTCTCCGGAGCGGGGCGCAAGCGCGCGGGCGCGCTCGAAGGCGCGGGCGGCCGCGGCGGGCCGGCCCGCGGCCGACTCCAGGCGCGCGGCGTCGCGGTGGACCTGCCAGGCTCCCGGGAACAGGCGGACGGCCTCGGCGCCGGCGCGCGCCGCCGCCGCGACGCGCCCCGCGCGCGCCAGCGCCTCCGTCAACGCCAGCCGGGGCTCGAGCTCGGAGGGCAAGGCCCGCACCGCCCGGCGCCAAACACCGGCGCTGGACAGCCCGCGGCGCCGGAGACGCTCCGCCTTCGCGCGGAACGCCTCCGGCGAAGCCTCCAAGCGCAAAGCGGCGTCGCCTTGCGCTTCGGCCTCGCCGTGACGCCCCAGGCGGCTCAGCGCGTCGGCCGCCTTCAGCCGCAAGCCGCCATCGCGCGGGTTGAGGAAGATGGCCCTTTCCAAAAGGGGACGGGCGGCGGCGGCGCCCCGCAGGCGCAGCGCCAGCTCGGCCAGATGCTCGGCGGCCTCCGCCGAGCCCGGAGCCAAGGCCGCGGCCCGCGCGCACTGCGCCATCGCTTCCTTGTCGCGGCCCAAGCGGACCAGGAGCCCGGAGAGCTTGAGCCGGGGGACGGCCGAGCGCGGCGCCAGCGCCGCCGCTTTGCGCAAAGTCGACGCGGCCTCCGTGACGAGGCCGAGTCCGCTCTGTGCGTCGGCCAGCGGCAAGAGCGTCTCCAGCGCGGGGCTCAAGCGCGCCGCGCGCGCGTAATGGATGGCCGCGTCGGCGCCCCGGCCGGCCGAGGCCAGCAGGCCGGCGGCGCGCAGGCTGGTCTGGGCGCAGCGCGGAGCGCCGGCGACGGCGCGCGCGAGAGAGCGGCAGGCGAGCCCGGGCCGGCCGGCCGCAAGCTCCAGCTCGGCGCGCAGCTCGAAAGCCGGCGTCGACGGCTCCCGCCGCGCCGCCTCGCGCGCTTCGGTCAGGGCCGCGGCGGGAAGGCCGGCCTCCCTCAACAACGCGGCGGCGCGCAGGCGCAGGGCGGCGGAACGGGGCTCGAGCCGGGTCGCGGCGGCGACGTCGGCCAGCGCGCGCCGGGGCCGGCCCAGCGCCTTATAGGCCAGCGCGCGGAAGAGCAGGACGCCGGCGCTGGGCGGGCCCGCGCGCAAGGCCCGCGTGAAGCAGCCGAGGGCCTCGTCATGGCGCCCGGCGTTGAAGCGGAGGACGCCTTCGTCGACGAGCGCGCCGGCGGCGTCCGGGACCGCGCCGACGGCGGAGACGACGACTTTTTGGCCGAGCAGCATAGCGCGATTATGACAAATTTCGCAGGGCTCGTCGTCCAGACAGTCTCATTCCGGCAACGGATGTCTCGGTTGACTTAAGGCCCGTCAAAAACGCACAATCAAGGCGGAGAAGGGCATCCTTCTCTCTCATCAGGAGCGGATATGATCAAGGGGCTTTTCAACGTCCTCATCAAGTCGGAGAACGTCAAGAAACTGGCGTCGTTCTACTCCGGCAAGCTCGGGCTGGCGGTGAAGCATGACTGCCCCGACTGCGTGGGGCTCGACCTCGGCAATTCACAGTGGCTGATCATCCACAAGGACGACAAGGGCCCGTCGGGCGACCCGGGCCCCTCCGCCTTCCGCGTGGGTTTCGGCCTCCTGGTCGACGACGTCGACGCCGTCTATAAGAAGCTCGAGGGCGACGTGAAATTCCCTTGGGAACCCGCCGACCAAGAGTGGGGCGTGCGGACCGTCACGGGCTTCGACCCGGAAGGCCATAAGATCGAGTTCGTCCAAGAGAAGCCCTCGGCCAAGAGCGCCAAGCCCAAAACCAAACGGAGGCCTCAATGAAGACCCTTTCGCTCGCCGCGCTCCTCGCCGTCCTGAGCCCCGCCGCGCTCCGGGCCCAGCCGCAGCCCGCCCCCAGCGAAGCGGCGACCTTCGCCCGCTTCGACCTCGCCTTGAAGGATGCCATGGCCCGGCTGGAGACGGTGACCAAGTGCCTGGCCACGGTCGACGTCCTGACCTCCGACTTGGCCAAGAAGGAAAAGGAGCTGCGCGCGGAATTCGGCGGCGCCGTGCCCGAGAGCTTCGCCCCGCTGCTGGCTATGAAGAAAGGCCGCATCCATAAGCAGGAGGCGGCCTGCATCAAAGCCTACAACGTGTCCGGGCCCGGCTTCGACGTGGCCCAGGCCATGCTTCGCGAAGTGGAACCGAAGAGCCAACCCGGCTTCAAGGAGCGGCGGCTGAAGCTGGAGAGCCAGCGGGACAACCTCAACGCCCTGGCGGTCAAATTCGGTGGACAGGCCCCTCCTAAAACGAGGAAGGCCGACCCGACGGGACAATACCAGCCGCCGCAGCCGCCGCCGCAGCCGCAAAAGCAGCCCTAGCCCCCGCCGCATGTACGCGCTGGCCGCGATCCTAGCCCTGGGCCTGCCCGGCAAGGCGCTGGCGGGCGGACGCATCGCCATCGACGTCGACGCTCGCCTGGAGCTGGCCGGCGCGATCCAAAGCCTGGCGCTGGCCGGCGCCTCGACCGCCGCGCCCGCCGGCTTCCACGACCACGCCGTCGCCTACACCCGAGCCCTGGCCGCGGACCTTAGAAACCACCGCGGGGACCCGGCCGTCGCCGGACAAGCGGCCGTCGCCGGCCTCTCGTTCAGCGACCGAAGCCAGATCCTCCTGCGCCTGAGCCCGCCTCCGGAGCTGGCCGAGCGGCTGACCGTGCAATACGCCCTGGCCGACAAGGCCGGAGGGCGGCCCGCCCTCGACCGCTGGCTCGAAGGCCTGCGCGGCTTCTCCCGGGCCTCCGGGTTCCCGGAGATCCTCGCGCGCCGCCGAGCGCTGCTCGAGCCGGCCCTGGCGCGCTTCAGGGAACGCGAGGCGAAGATCGACTTCCTCGGCAAGATCGAGGCCTACGCCGGCTTGCCGCTGATCGGGACCTATTCCGTGTTCCTCTCCCCCTTCGACGCCCCGGGCGGCGTCGCCAACAGCGTCGCCGAGCTGGGCGACGGGCGCATGGACATCTCCTCGGCCATCGGCCCCGAGCTCCGGGAAGGCGACCTCGATTTCTGGACGGCCCGCGTCCCGGGCACCCTCTGGCATGAGTCGGCCCACGGGGTCCTCGACGGCTTGGCGGACATCTACGCCGACGTCATCGCCCGCGACAAGCAGGGAGCGCAGGACGCCGGCTGGGATTGCTACGGCCAATGGCGCCAGTGCGTGCGCGAGCACCTCGTGCGCGCCGTGATGCTGCGCCTGCTCGACCGCGAGCTGGGCCGTCAAGCCGCGCAGGACCAGCTCGCCTTCGAGACCGAGCATCACGCTTATCCCTACCTCCTGCCGATGCTCGACAGCCTGCGCCTCTACGAAGCCGCCCGAGACCGCTACCCCACGCTGGCCGACTTCTACCCCAGCCTGCTCACGGTGTTCCCCAACGGCAAGGGCGCCCTCCCCGAGGCCTGGTCGCCGCCCGACGACCTCGGCCCGGCCCAGCGCAAACGCCTCGGGCTCTTCCTCGACGAGGTCCTGGTGCGGGCCAAGGACCCCGCCGCCCTGGCCCGCGCCCGCGCCGCGCGCCAGGCCTTGGAGCGCCGGGTCCAGGCGCCCAGCCCCGCGCCGCCGGCCCGCGTCGGGACGGCCGCCAGGCGCGACAAAGCCGTCAGCCTCTTCGGCGCCGGCGACGGCGCGGCAGCGCTCGCCGAGCTCGACGCCGTCCTGGCCGAGGACCCCGTTGATGCCGAGGCCTGGATGGACCGCGGCGTCGTCCTGCAATCGCTCAAGCGTCCTCAGCCGGCCCTGGAGAGCCACGGCCGCGCCATCGCCCTGCTGGAGAAAGCCCCGCCCTCCGGCAACCTGCTTGCAGACGCGCTCACCTCGCGCGCCTCCCTGCTGCAGGAGCTCGGGCGCACGGACGAAGCCGCCGCGGACCTTGCCCGCGCCTTGGGCGTCTCCGCCGAAGCTTGGCCCGCGCGGGAGCAGACCAAGCGGCGCCTGAAGGACCTGCGGCCTTGAGCAAGCCTGACCGGCTGGCCGGCGGCATCGCCCTCTTCAACGCCGGCCGTTTCGCGGAAGCGGCCGCCGTGTTCAAGGCCTGCGCTCGCGAAGGCGGCGGCGCGGAGGTCCTTTTCTACCTGAACAAGACCCTCCAGGCCCTCAAGACGCCGGTCGCCTCCGCCTCCGCCCCCGCGGGCCTGCCTCCGGAGCTCTGCCAGGGGCTCAGGAACCTCTTCGACGCGGCCGACTATCCCGCCGCCTTCGCCGGCGCCGAATCCCTGATGAAAGCCGACCCCTGCGGCGGCTACCGGCTGCTGCGCGATCTTTGGCTGGACCGGCGCTTCCCCGGTCTGGAGCGCGCCGACCCAGGGTCCCCCTGGACCTCCTTCTTCGCCGCCTCCAACGCTTGGAAAGACGGCGCCGACGCGCTCGGCCTCGAGCTGCTGGCCCGCGCCGGCGCGGGACCCCATCCCTGGATGCGCTACTACGCCGCCGAAGTCCTGCTCCGGCGGCTCGACCTCTACGACCTTGCCCGGCGCGAGATCGACGCCGTCATCGAGCGCTGCCCCTGGCTCTGGGAGGCGTCCTGCCTCAAAGCCGAGATCCTGCTGGCCTCGGGCGCGCCGCGTCCGTTGGCCGGCCTCAAGCGCCCATCTCCGCCCGCAAGCTCGCAGGCGTCCTATCTGGCTTGGCGAGGCGCCATCCAACTCTGGTCGGGCCGCTACGCGGACGCCGAGAAGGACCTCGACCGCGCGGAGTCTTTGGACAACCCCGACGCCCTTTGCTGGCGCGGCGGGGCGCGGCTGATGCAAGGCCGGCTCCAGAGCGCGCTGGAGGATCTCGACCGCCGCCTCGCCATCGACGCCGACGACCCCGAGGCCCTGGTCTGGCGCGGGGAGCTCCACCGGAAAGCCAAGCGCCTCCCTGAAGCCCTGATCGACCTGGACCGGGCGCTGCGCCTATCCGACGACTCGATCTGGGCGCGGGTCAACCGGGGGCTCTGCCTGCTGGAGCGCCAAGACGCGGCCGGAGCCGCCGCTGAGCTCGCCCGCCTGGCGCCGCCGCGCTACGAGGACGTCCCGGACCGCGGCGCCCCGCTGCCCGCTCGGGAAAGGATGGGGGCCGCGCAGGACCCGGGACGCCACGGCTACGCCGTGCTGGACCTGAAGCCCGAACGGCTGCGCGGGCTGTTCCTCGAAGCCTTGGACGCCGCCGACGGCTGCCGTCGCTTCGACAAGCATCTCAACGCGGCCTGGATGCGCCGGGCGAAGGTCCCGCTGCCGGACCGCCTGACGCCGCAGTCCCGCCTCCTCTACTGGCTGCGGGCCAAGGGCCTGCCGACGCCCAAGGAGCTGCCGTTCGGCCCCGCCACCGTGACGAAAGCCCAGGCCCGCGCGCTGCTCCGCGGGCGTCCTACTTGACGCGCCAGGGGATGCGCGACTTCTCATAAAGGCCGGTCTTGACCGCGGCCGTGCCCTCCATGATGGCGAAATCGGCCGCGCCGCCGTAGGCTCCGAGCAAGGCGCTCAAGTCCTGAGGGTCGGCCGCGTAGACGATGAGCCCGCGGCCCGGGTCGTCAGGATTCAAGGCCGCGCTGACCAAGCCGAGCCGGCCGCGGAACTCGTAGCGCCGTTCGTCGCCCCCTCGCGGCGTCAGGGAGACGCCGCCGGCCGACCACTCCAGGGGCAGCTGGAGGCGCGGCCAATGCCGGGACAGCCAAAGATTGCCGCTCGGGGCGCCCAAGACGGCGAGGGTCCGGCCTTTCAGGTCGGCCGTCAGCGCCGCCTCCGAGCCGAGCAGCTCAGCCTTCGGGAAGAGCGCGGCGGCTCTTGCCCGCAAGCCGGAGGGCGCCAAGGAAGGCAGCAGGACGGTGTCGACGCCCGAAGCCAGCACGTGCGCGACGCCGCCCAGGAACGGCCCCGGCTGAGGCACCTGGGCCTCCAAGGTCTCGAGCAGCCGGGGATAGAAATCCAGCAAGGTCGGGTAGCGGCCGCGCTGAGCCTCAAAGATTTTTAAGCTGTCCATCAAAGGCTGAAGATGGGGTATGCCGATCCTCCCATATTTGACGGGCCATTCCGCGGCGGCTTCATGATAGCCCGCCAAGTCCAGGACCCGCGCCGCGGCCGCGAAAGCGATCTGACGCTGCGCCTGCGGACCTCCGGCGGCCGCCTTCAGCTGGGCTTGCAGGACCTCCGACCATATCGAGCCCAGGCGCGTCTCCAGCCGGTACTCGACGCGGCCCTCGAAGGCCTCCGGGCCGTAGACGCAGTCCAGCCGCCAAGGCAGCCGCGGCTCCCCGGCGCGCAGGAATGCCGCGGCCAGGCTGGGTTCGGCGAACGGCGAAAGGATCAGCGCGAAACGCCCTTCCACGGGCAGCCCCGTATAAGCCGTCAACCGCCCGCGCGGGTCCAAGGCGGCGGCCTGAGCCTCGACCGAGGCGGACATAGCCTGGCGCTGGGCCGCCGTTTCCCGGTAGAACGCCTCGAAGCGGCTGGTGCGCGCGAAGTCGGCGAGCAGCAGCCGGAACTCCTCGGCGCCCTGGCGGCCTCCGAGTCGCTCCAGCAGCCGCTCCGGCAGCTCCTCTCGCGGAGCCAGCTCCGGAGGCTCCCCCAGCGCGTAGATGAAATGATACGCGGAAAGGTAATCCAGCCCCCCCCGGGTCAGCTCGGCGTAGCGCTCCACCACCGGATGGAAGACGAAGCGGCGGAAGCGAGCCTCGGCGAGATGGACATAGGGGATGTCATGTCGGAACACCCCCGCGCCGGCGCGATCGCTTCCCGCCAGCAGCTGTATCACGCCGAGAAGCTCGAAGCGCGGGTCGGTCCCGGCGCTGGGCCACGAGGCCGCGGCGGCGGGGCCCGCCGCGCCCAGCATCAGCGCCGCCAGAGCCGCCCGTATCATGGGGCGGCCAGCCGCTTCAAGCGAAGGCTCGCCTCATCCCGCCCGCTCCAGGCCTCGGGGGCGACGCGCAAAGCCCGCTCCAGATCGGCGCGGGCTTGAGCCCGCTGGCCCGACTTTTCGAAGATCGCCGCGCGAGCGCAGAGCGCGGCCGCGGCCGCCTCGGCGCCGTCGCTTTGGGCCGCGCCTGCCGCGATAGCTCGGCTGAAAAGGTCCAGGGCCTCAAGGCTCCTGCCCGAGGCTTCATAGACGACGCCCAGGTTCAGCAGCGACTCGGCATCCTGAGGCATCTTGGTCAAGGCGGCGGTCAGCTCGCGCTCCGCGTCGGAAAAACGCTTCTCGAGGAACGCCTTGACGCCGGAATCCTTCAGCCTTCGGCCCTCGGGGTCTTCCAGGAGGCGGCGAGCCTGCGGCGAGAAGAAATCGAGGGAGGTCTTGAGCCCAAGGGGCGGCAGCGTCAGGACGGCCGCCGGCCGGCCGGGGGCCGCCAGCTCGCCGAAGGCCGCGAAGAGCCGGGGATAGAAATCCCAGAGGGTCGCATAGCGGCTCCGCGCCCCCTCATACTCCTCAAGACGGCGCGCCAAAGCCGGCACGCAGGGCCGCGGCTTGAGGCCGCCGGCGTCCGGAGGCCGCCCGTAGGCCTTGATGTTCAGGCGCTCCACCAAAGCCGCGATCACGCAGGACTTGGCGCAGTTGATGTCGTTGAGCCGGCATTCGGCGATATCGCCGGGATAGAGCCCCGCCGGATCGCTTTGCCCCCGCTCAAAGAAATGGAAGCTCGGGTCGATGAACACATAGAGCGGCTCCTGCCACAAGAAGCCCGAGGGCTGATCGAAAGCGGCCTCCAGATTGACGCCGCCGGCGACGAAGGGGCTGATGGTATAGACCTCGAACTGGCGGACGGGTTCGTGGCGGCTGGCGGGGTCGGGATAAGGCAGGATGTAGGAGTTCCAATGGGTGGGCGTATAGAGCGGAGAAATCAGGTAGGAGTCCAGAGTCTCCTGCCCCAGCCCGAGATACCCCTCGATGACGGCCATGGGGTCGACGCCCAACAGGGCGCGGGCCGCCGTCTCGGTCTTGCGGTAGAAGCCGGAATGCTCCGCGTAGAACTTCGCGAAATCGGAGACGCGGGCGAAATCGCGCAGCTCCCAAAGCATCCGCTGGGCCCTTTGCTGCTCGGCCTCCTTCTCCACGTAGGGCGGATAGAGCTTGGCGGAGCGCAGCGTCAAGGCGGGCGGATCGCTGTAGTAGAGCAGGATGATGCCGTAGCCCTCCTCCCCCTGACGCAAAGCCACCTCGGCGGCGTAGAGCTCGACGGCCGGATGGCCGCGCAGAGCGCCGAAGCCGGCCTCGATGTCGGCCAGGTAGGATGCGTCGGCGGGCAAAGGCCTGCGCAAGCCCGCCAGGTATTGGACCACCCCCAGCAGCTCGATGCGCGGGTCGACGGCGATGCGAAAAGTCGAGGCGGCGCGCGCCGGCGCCGCCGCCAGCAGCGTCAGCAGCGCGGAGAGGACTAGCGCTGACGCGCGCCTAGCGGCCATCGCGCTTGAGAGGCTTGGCAAGATTGCGCAAGCGCCCGGCGGCGTCCTCGCGCCCCTTCCAGCGGTTCGGCGCCAGCAGCAGCGCTTTTTCAAAGTCCGCGCGGGCCTCGTCGAGCCGTCCCAGCCGCTCCAGCAGGGAGCCCCGCGCGACCAAGGCGGCGGCGGCCAGCTCAGTGCCCGCGCCGCCCGCCTCCGCGGCCCGAGCGAAATAGCCCAGCGCCTCCTTTGTGCGTCCCGAGGTCTCCATGACCACGGCTAGATTCATCAGCGTCTCGGCGTCATCGGGCGCGAGCTTCAAGGCAGTCAACAGCGTCTTCTCCGCCTTCGCCGTCTGTCCCGCAAGGAAATCCTTCACGGCCGAGTCCTTGAGGCTCTGGACTTCCTTGTCCTGAGGCCGCGGCGCGGTGCTCTGCGGGACGGTCTCCAGGAAGATCTTCTCCAGCCGGGGGTAGAAATCCTTGAGCGTCGGATACCGGGCGCGGTCGCGCTCATACTCCTTGAGCCGTTCGCAGACCGCCTCCAGGAACGGGAAGCCCCTGCCGGCATAACGCTGCAGCGTCTGGCGCCCCACTTCCTCCCCTAGATCCAGGGCCAGCAGGCGCAGCGTGACGGCGTAGACCAGATGCTCCTGGAAGCAGCTCGACCATGAGGCCCCGCCTTGGTCGTTGCAGCCTCCCGGCGGCGCGCTCCCGGCGGCCAAGGCGGGGACGAGCCCGTTGGTCACCGTGTGGATCAACTCATGGCCGACGGAGCTGCCGAAAGCGTCGAACATGAAGCGGGGCGCCTGCGCGCCGGCATAGCCTGCGCGCAGACGGACCTCCTCGACCCCAGAGGACTGGCTCAGCGAGATATTGACGGCGTCGCGCTCCGCCAGCAGGACGGCCGGCACGAAACGGACTCGCCCCGTGAAATCGTGCCCGAGGTAGCTTGAAACGGCCGAGAGGCTCAGCGCCTGGAGCGCCTCCGCGCGGGCGGTCCGGGCGAAGGAATCGTAAAGGCTTTGGTGAGCCGCTAAGAAAGCCGCGCAGCCGGAGCGCCGGCAGTAATCGCGCAGCTCGACAAGGAAGGCCTCCACCTGCGCCGCCCCGCCCGCCGCCCTCTCGTAGCCTTCGGGCAAAGGCCTCTGCATGAGCAGGCCCGGGGGCGGGGAGAGCCGCAGGAGTATCTCGGCGGGCAGCGTGCCGGAGGGGTCGGCCGCCTGCAGACGCTTGACCCAAGCGACGGCAGGGTGGGCCGACACGCCCGCGAAATGGCGCCTCGCCTCGGCCTCATAATCCGGAGCGGCGGCGGCGCCGCTCGCGGGGCCCATGAGCAGGATGGACAAGAGCTCGACCCGCGGGTCCGTCTCGAAAACGATCTCCACGGGGCCCGTCGAGACGGCGGGACGCTCCGCGCCCGCGGCCGCGGCGCGGCCGTCAGGGGCCGCCGACGCCGCTTGACGGCGGACGCCGCCCACCAAGAGCTCCCGGAACACCGCGGTCAGACGCGGGAGGAACTCGGCGAAGGAAGCATAGCGCGCGCCAGCCGCCTCATACTCCTCGAGGCGCGCGCAGAGGGCTTTAAGATGCGGGAAGCCGGCCGCCTCATAGCGTTCCAGCGTGGCGCGGTAAGCGCTTTCCCCTTCCTCTTTGAGCAGGACCCGCAGGGTCACCGCCAGGTCGACCTCCTCAAGCACGCAGCCGCTCCAGGAATCCGTGCACCCCGGCGGCGCCAGGCCGGCGTAGCTCTCCAGCTCCTCGCGCTGCGCCAGCAAGAGCGGGTCGCTCACCGTATGCACCAGCTCATGCGCGACGCTGCTGGCGAAATCGTCGAAGCTGAAGACGAGCTTGCCCCCGCGAAGGTTGAAATCGGACCGCGACCGGATCTCACCCTCCGGGCGGCTCAGGTTGAAGCCGAACTCGGGCGGCAGCAGCGGCGTCAAGAGGAGGCGGCAGCGCTTATCGAAACGCGTCTTCATGTAGGCCGCCACGGCCTCCGGCCGCAGGGTGCCCTCCGTCTCCGCCTCGGCCTGCGCGACCAGCCCGAGATAGTATTGCCGGTGGGCCGCCAAGAATTCAGGGAACCGGCTGCGGCGCGCGAAATCCGCGACCTCCCCGCTGAACGCCTTGAGCTCCGGGGAGTCCGTCTTCCAAGCGCCCTCGGCGCCTCCGGACAAGAACAATTCCGATAGCGCCATGGGAGACCGTCCTCCCTTGAGCAGGCGGTCGAGCCGCACGACGGCCGCGGCGGAGGCCTGCGGCGCGAAAGCGTCGAGGAGTTCCTGCGCGTAGCCCGGCAAGCTCCCGTTCGACCAGCGCGCGCGGAAGGCCTGAGGATCGCGCAGCATCAGCAGGGCGGAGAGCAGCTCGAGCCCGGGGGCGACCTCGAAGGAGACGTTGGCCGGCAGGCCTCTCGCCTTGAGCCCGGTGGGCTTTGCCGCCCCCTTCTTCCCAGCCCGTTCGGCGACGTTGCGGCAAACATCGACGGGCGAACCCTGCACCGCGCAAGCCTTGAGCGCCGAGGACAGGTCGGCCGCGCCGTCGGCCTCCCGGCCCAGGTCCTGCCAAGCGCGCGCGCGGACCAGCAGGGCCGCGGCGTCCGGCGCGCGGCCCGCCAGGAAAGTCGTGGCCTCCTGCACGGCTTCCTGCGGCCGCTTCTGAAGGAAGAGCAGGGCGGCTTTCTTCACGCGCAGCGGCGAGGCGGGCTCGCCGGCAAGCACGAGGTCGAGATAGCGCAGGGCGCGGACACGCTGGCCGCCGGTGACGAAGGGGGCGCTGGCATCAAGGACCCATTCGGGCCCCGCCCCGGGCCCTTCCACGGCCATCGCCTCGCCCGGCTTCGCCGGGATCTTGGGGAACACCGAGAGCAGGCGCGGATAGAAATGCGCCAGCGTCGGATAGCGGGCGCGCGACGACTCATATTCCTTCAGCCGCTCCAAGAGCGCCGCCAGATAGGGATACTTCTTCTCGCCCTCTTCGCGCAGATGCCTAGAGGCGGCGGCCTCGCCGTCGCGGGCGGCCATGAGCCGGATCATCACGGCCCGGACCATGTGCTCCTTGACGCACTGCTGCCAGACCCCGTAGCAGTTCCAAGGGAGCTTGTCCTGCGCGCCGGCGCTCGACGCGATCTCGGAGCCATGCAGGTCGGCGAGAGTATCGAGGATCCCATGGCCCAGCTCATGCCACAAGGTCACGGCCGATTCGTCGGTCAGGAAGTTCAGCGCCTGCGAGCCGGCGCCCTTGGGCCCCACGACGCTGATGATGTCGTAGCTGCCGTCGTCGGCCATGACGATGGCGTTGACCGCGTTGCCCCGGGCTTGGAAAGGAGACAGCAGGACGCGATAGCGGCCCTCGAAAGGAAGTCCGCTGTAGCGCTCCATGCGCCCCTGGAAATCCTCGTCGTCGATGAAGCGCTGGAACCGCTCCATCGCCGGGCGCAGCTCCGCCTGCTCGGCGGAGGATGCGCCCGAGAACGCGCTCTGCCGGGAAAAATCGCGCAAGGACTCCAGCCAGCCCTCGAAGCCGTCCCGGCCGCCGGCGGCCGCGATGAAGCCGTCGGGGATGAAGAGCTTGCGCTGCAGCTCGGGCGGGTCGGTGAGGCGGACGATGATGTCGGCCCGCGTCGGGAACGTGAGGCGAGGGTCCAAGGCCGCCGTCAGCGCGACGGCCTTGTGCGCGCGCAGCGGCTTCAGCCGGCCGCGAAGCTCTCGGATATACGCGGTATCCTGGCTAAGGAACCCTTCCGGCGGGGCGCTCTCCGAGAGGAGATGGACGGCTCCCAGCAGGGTCAAGCCCGGCGCCGTGCTCACCTGGATCGAGCCGGCCGCCGACGGCCGGGCCAGCGCCAGCAGGAAAGCGAGCGCCGCCGAGCGCCGGAGAGCCCTCATGAGGCCTGCCGCGCGGCGATGAGCAGGGTGACGGCGGCGTCGGCGCCCATCAAGGCCTCGGGAAGCTCGGCCATGCGATGCGCGCGCGGCTCGTACTCGGCGTGGCCGGAGCCGGCCAGCAGCCAGCAAGGATGCGACGCGGGGTAGAGCGCAGCCAGGCGGCGGCAGAGCTCCCGGCGCCCTTCTCCGGACGTGAAATTATAGACCAGCAGCGCCAAGCGGAAGTCGAGCCCGCCCAGGCGGCTCGAGTCGCGGACCTGGGCGCCCAGGGCCTGGCCGCGGACATGCCCGTCGGCCAGGCTGGGGAAGAGCTCCGAGATGGAGACCGACGGCACGACCCGGCAGGAATAGCGCCGCCTGGCGCAGTCGTCGACCAGCCGCTTGGCCAGGCGCCCGTAGAAGAGCGGGTGGCCGCGGGTGACCATGCCGGCGCGGCCGTGGCCGCGCATGCCGCGCATGACGATGCGGGCGCAGGCCGTCGATTGGCCGTCTGAGCGCCGGAAGACGATGGTCTTCATCGGGACGGGATAGAGCCCGAGCAAGTCGACGACCGTCTGGTCCGAGAGGTTGCTGTAGAACGTCTCGCAGCCGCGCATCTCGCGGATGGTCTGCACCGACATCTGGTAGGGGTGGCGGAAGCCCATGCCCATGATCACCAGCTCCCGGTTGGCGGGCGCGGGCGCCGGCGCCGGGGCGCGCTCCAGGATCTGCGCGATCACGGCGTAATGGGAAGCTTTCCTGGCCCAGTCCGACTCATGAGGCGCCAGCTTGTTCAGGGACCGCCGGAAACCGGCGCGCGCCGCAGCGTAGCGGCCGCGGCGGCAGGCTATGTAGGCCGTCCAGAACAAGCGCAGTCCGGCGGAAACGCACCCCGCAGACAGCGAGCGCTCCGCGGCCGCATAGTCGCCGGACAATACCTGGAGCCGGATTTGCCGCTGGAGCAAGGCGTCCGACCCCGGCGCCAGAAGGCAGGCCGTCTCGATGTCGCGGCGCGCCGAGGGCAGGTCGCCCTCGATGAAGAAGACCCGCGAGCGTTCCTCGTAGAGCCCGGCGTCATCTGGCGCCAGCGTCAGCGCTCGGGTCAGCCGCGCGGCGGCTTCCGCGTACTGGGCTTGGTCGAGGTGCACGGCGGCGGCGCGTCGATCGGGCTCCGGGCTCTCCGGCAGCAGCGCGCGCATCGAGTCGAGGTCCTTGAGCGCCCGCCAGAACAGCCCGGCGCGATTGAGGACGTCGGCGCGCTCGGCCAGCAGCCAGGCGGAGGTTTCCGTCCGCCCGCCCCGTTCCAGGTCGCGGCGGGCGCCTTCAAGCTCCCCCCACTTGGCCTTGAGCATGCCGCGCAGGCCCACGGCCCAGCCCGCCCGCCCGCGCGCCGCCTCGTCGAGCAGGCGCCGCGCAGCCGCCTGGTCGCCGCGCTGGGCGGCCATGATGGCCTCCATGGCGGGACCCGCGGCGGACCGGGGCTTGAGCCTCCGGAAGGCCGCCGCGTCGGCTAAGGCGCCGGGCAGGTCGCCGCCCTGAAAACGCGCGGCGGCGCGGCAGACGTAAGGCCACGGGTCCGCCGGCTGGGACGCCAGCGCGCGCGCGCAAAGCCGCTGAGCCTCGGCGAGCTTGCCTTGCGCCAGCGCTTCCTGATAAGCGGGCACGGCAGCGGGCTTGCTCCCGCCGCGCGGCAGGCGGCGCCCCAGCCAGCCGTTGAGATGCTGCCGCTCCTCGTCGCGCGCGCTCAAACCTTCCTCCTGACCAGCTGCGCCAAGCCCCGCTTCAAAGACGTCGTCGGCTCCCACCCCAGGTCCCGGCGGGCCGGCCCGAGGTCGGCCGGGTGGCCGCCGGCGGCGGCCTTGCCCGCCGCGGGGCCCGCGGCCTTCCATTCTAGGATTTTGAGGAGCTCGGCGGCGACCTCCGCCTCCGGCGTCAGGACGCCGCTGCCGATCTGGAAGGTCCTGCCTTCCACGCCGGGCTTTTCGGCCGCCGCGACGTAGGCGCCGGCGACGTCGTCGACATGGACGAAGTCGCGCGCGCCGCCTTCCAGCGCGCTCAAGGGACCCGCCGCCTCGGCCTCCTCGAGCAGCCGCCGCGGGAAATCTTTCGCGCCCTGCCCCGGGCCGTAGACGAGGAAGAGCTCCAGCGTGACGACGGCGAGCTTGTGCTTGGCGGCCGCGGCCCGCGCCAGCTCCGCGTCGGCCGAGCGTCCGAACCTCTCCTCCACCGCATGAGCCGTGCGCACCCAGCGGGCCTTCGGCGCCTCGCGCCCGAGGGCGTCGGCCAGGCGCAGGGTCGCCGCGGCCTCGCGCTCGAAGCGGGCGCCTTGGCGGTCCTTGGCCAGGTGGAAGACCACGTCGGGGCGGCAGGCGCGCAGGCAGGCGGCCAGCGACTGCGCGTCGCCCAGGTCGCCCACATGCCTGGGCAGCTCGTCCCAAAGCCCCTCCAGCCGGTCGGGGCGGGAGGTCTTGCGCACCAGCGCGTGGACGCGGCAGCCCTCCGCGGCCAGGCGGCGGACGAGACGCGAGCCGATGAAGCCCGTCGCGCCCGTCACCAAGGCCGTCTTGCCGCGAAGAGTCATTTTCTTAAGACTTATCCACAAGATGGTCGACCACACCAGTCGTCGCCCCGACTGTTACCGGTAACAGTCGCGACTGGCCCCGGGGCCAGAGACGAAAGCTCATGGTTTTTTAGGAGCCAGAAAGACGAGCCCCCCCTTCAAATCCAGCCGGCGCGCGGCGGCGAGGGTCATCGTCGATGACGTGCCATCCCGCGGGAAGACGCGGACTTCATGGCCGTCGGCATAGCCGCGGCCGACGGCCTTGAGCGCGGCGCGCCACTGCTCGGGCTTGGCCTGCTCGGCGTAGAGCACCAGCGGAAGCTCCGGCGTGAAGGCTTTCGGGTCTTCCAGCAGCGTGGCCACTTCATAGGCCTGCAGGCCTTGGTAGCCGTAGTCGCCGCCCAGGAAGCTGACCGTGCGCGCGAACGCGCTGCCCACCGGGGAGATCGCGCCCAGCACCCGGAAAGTCAGGCCGGCCTTGCGCGCCGAAGCCTGGACGCGGCGGGCCAACGAGCTCGAGAACTGCGGATGGCCCCAGACGGCCAGGCCGACGCCGCCGCGGCGGGCCTCGGCCAGGATCTCGGAGGCCTTGGCGCTGCGGCGCAGGACCGCGCAATAACCCTTCAGCCAGGCGAAGGCCTTCGCGTCGGCCAGGTCCGAGAAGACCACCCGGCAATCCCCGAGCGCCTGAAGGGTCTCCAGGGTCGTCTCCTCCGGGACTTGCACTCCTAGACCGCAGATCACGAGGGCTTCAGCCATGGTTCTTCTCTCCTCCCGCGGCAGCGGGCACGTACAGCACGGCGCCCAGATCCACCGCCAAGAGGCGGCCCTGAAGGCGTTCGAGGGGCACGGCCTCCACCTGCTGCTCCTTGTCGCCGGAGCCAGCCAGCAGGTAGACCTCGTGCGACGGCGGGAAGGACTTCTCCAGCAGGCGGCAGAGGGCCTTGCGGTCCTCGGGCCCGGCGATGCAGTAGACGACGGCGGCGAAGGCCGGCGCGAGGAGCCCCGGGTTCTTGTTCAGGAAGGCGATGTCGAAGACGCGCAGGCCGAAGGGCTCCACCGCGTCCTTGGGCGCCAGCGCCCGGCCCAAGCCCCAGGAGACCTCGGTCAAGGACACCGCCCCGTAAGCTTGGAACGCGATGCCCTTCTCCAGGCAGACGGTGACCAGGTCGTTGGCGATGCGGCGGTAGATGAAGGGATGGATGCGCGTGACGAAGCCCGTCGCGCGGCGGGGCTTGAGCCCCGCGAGGATCCGCCGCACCCGCCCCATGGCGGGCTCGTCGGGCACGCGCGCCACCGCGCGGACTTCGCCCGGGAAAAGGCCCAAGAACTCCGACACCTGCGGGTCGCCCAGGTTGTTGTAGAGCACGTCGCAGCCGGCCAGGGTGCGCAGGATCTCGGTGGTGATCTGATAAGGATGATGGATGCCGATGCCGCAAAGGTAGAACTGCGTCTTGGCCGGCGCGCCGCGCCGCCGCGGCGGATCGCCCTCCAGCACCCGGCAGATCAGCGCGTAGAAGCGCACCCGCTCGGCGAAGCCGCCCTCGGCTTTCGCCGCCGACCGCAGGAAGTGCGCGCGCGCTTCGGCGTAGCGCCGCTGGCGGCAGCGCACGTAGCCGCGCAGATATTCATCGAAGGGCGCCGGCACCCGCGCGGCTTCCTTGAGCACAGCGGCGAAGCGGTCGCGCAGCGCCATCACCTGCAGGCGCTCGAAGAGGAGCTGGGAGGACCCCTCCGCCAAGCGCTCGGCCCGGCGCAGGTCGGCCTCGGCGTCGGCCAGGCGGGTCAAGACCAGATAGAAGCGCGCGCGCCGCGCCAGCAGCTCGGGCGAGTCCGGCGCGAGCTTCAGCGCGGCGTCGATCTTGCCGAGGGCTTCCGGATAGAAGGCCTGGTCGAAATAGACGTTGGCCGCCTGCGCCAAGGGTTCGGGAGAGCCCGGCGCCAGCCGCTCCGCTTGAGAGATGTCGTCGAGGGCTTCCTTATAAAACCCGGTCCGGTTCAAGGTGTCGGCGCGCTGGGAATAGAGCCAGGCGGAAGGCTCGAGCGTCACCGCCTCGTTGAGGTCCGCCAAGCTGCCCGGCAGGTCCCCCGCCCCGCGCCGCAGCAGGCCGCGCATCGCGAACAAGAGCCCCGAAGGCTTGCGGGTCAAGGCGGCGTCCAGGCGCTTGAGCCCGCCGGCGGCGTCGCCGCGCTGGCCGAAGGACAAGGCCCATATGGCCTCGGCCGCCTCGCAGGCCTCGGGGACCTTCACGGCGGCGGCCAGGTCCGCCTCGGCGGCAGGGCAGTCGCCCAAGGCCAGAGCGGCGGCCGCGCGCAGGACCCGGGCCCACGGCCAAGAGCCGTCGCAGGAGACGGCGCGATCGAGATCCGTCTTCGCCGCTTCCGCCCTCCCCGCCAGCAGATGGGCCTCGCCCCGCCAAGCCCAACCCAGCGGCGCCCCGGGCTCCAAAAGCAAAGCCCGGTCGAAAGAGGAAAGCCCCTCGGAGCCGCGGCCGAGATAGGAAAGAGCGCGGCCCTTCAGGAGCAGCGCCCGGGCCTGGTTCGGAGCTCGCGCCAAGGCCCGTCGGCTCAGGCTCAAGACCTTTTCCCATAAGGCCCGATCCTCCGGCCTGGATCCCAGGAGGCAGCCCAAGTATTGGCGCGCCTCGCTGAAAGCGGCCAGGCGCCGTTGGGCCTCCGCCAAGGGAGCGCCGGGCGCCTTTCTCACGCCAAACGCCCCAAGCGCGCGCCTTTGAGCGGCGGGACGAAGAGCATCAGGCTGGCGTGGATGTCGGGATAGCGCGCGTCGAGCTCGGCCAGCGTGAGCACGACGGGCGCCGTGTCGTACTTCGGGCCGAACATCCAGCACTTATGGGAGCCGGGGTAGAACTTTTGGAGCCGCTTGCGATAGCCGGCCACGCGGGCGCGCCCCTCCACCCCGGAGTAGAAGCAGGCCAGCAGCGGCAGGTCCGTGTTGATCGCGGAGGCTTTCTCGACGGCCGGCCGGTCGAGCACCTGGACGCCCTGCATGTCGTCGCCCAAACCCAACCCGGCATAAGCCAGCAGGTGGTCGATCGACGAGACGGCGCCGAAGCTCTCATGCGGCAGGTTCTGGGCCTTGCAGCGGCGCACCAGTTCCACGGCCAGGCCGCCGAAGACCAGGGGATGGCCGCGGGTCACGAAGCCCACGCGCCGGCCCTTGGCGATCTCCTTGAAGATGACGTCGGCCCACTTGGGCTCGTCCTGCCAGGCTTGGTAGGAGGCGGGGCGGATGTCGGCGCAGAATTCCCCCAGCAAAGACCTCACCTCTCCGCCGGCCACGTTGTTGAAGATGACGTCGCAGCGGCTGATGGCGTGGAGGACCTCCAGCGACGCCGTATACGGCGGGAAGATGCCCAGGCCGCAGAGGGAGAGCTTCGCCGATTTCTTGTCGAGGGACTTCTTCATGCCATGTCTCCTGAGGAACGAGGGTTCGACGGCCAAGGAGGCCACCCAGTAAAGCCGCGCGCGCATGGAAAGCGCGTCGCTCTCCGGCCACTGCGCCATGACGGCCTTGAAATCCTTGCCCGCCTGCAGCGCGCGCCCGCGGCGCAGCGCCAGGCAGCCGCGGTAGAACCGCGCCTCCGAACGCAGGCGCGGCCCCAGGCGGCCGAGCCTCTTGATCAGAACGCCCGCCTCGGCCCCGCGCGCGCCGTCGACGAGCAGCCGCAGCCGCCAGAGCAGCAGGCCCTCGTCTTGCGGGGCCAGCGCCAGCGCGGCTTCGACGTCCTTGCGCGCCAGCGCGGGACGATCGGTCAAGACGAACAGCTGGGCGCGCTCGGAGAGCAGCCCGCCGTCCTCCGGAGACAGGGAGATCGCCGCGTCCAAGGCGGCCTCGGCCTCGGGATAGTTGCGGCGCTGGAGGAGGAAGCGAGCCCGCAGGCTGAGCAGGGCGGCGTCGGGGCCCCGGGCCGCGAGGACGGCGTCCACGTCATTGATGGCTTCGACCACGCAGCCCAGGTCCGAGAGCAGGCGGGCCCTCAGCTCGAGGGTGGCCGGGCGGGCCGAAAGGCCGACGGCGGCGTCGAGGTCCCGGCGGGCGTCATCGAGCCGCCCGCGCCGCCTGAGCGCCAGCGCCCGCAGGACGTAAGGCCAGGGCCGACGCGGGGCCGCCGCGACGCAGCGGTCGAGCCAGGAGGCCGCCTCCTCGGGACGGCCCAGGAGTTCCGAGAGCAGGGCCTGCAGGCCGGCCGCCGCCGCCGACGGTCCGGCCCCGCGCACCAGCGCTTCGGCCCCGGCGAAGTCGCCCTGCGAGGCGCGGCCCAAGGCGCCCCGCAGCGCCGGCTGGTCGGGCCGCGGCCCCGAGGCCACGGCCTCCTCAAGGGTGGCCAGCGCCTGGGCGGCGTCGCTCATCGCAGAGCCTTCGCCCAGGACTGGTAGCGCTGCCGCAGCCGGGCGGCCTTCTCGCCGCCCGCGTCGAGGCGCCGCGCCAGCGCCGGATCGGCGGCTTCGGGCTCCAGGCCGCGCAGCGCGTCCTCCGCCTCATCGAGCAGCGCGACCACCTGCCGCCCCCGGTGCTTCAGGTACGGCGGCTGGACTTTCAGGCGGCAGAGCGTTCGCGCCATGGCCGGGCGGTAGGTCTCGCAGAGGGCCGGGCCGGCGCCGGTCAGCATCCGGCAGAAGGGCTCAACCGCGCAGGGGCGGCGGTCGCGGGCCCGCGCCTTGCGGAAGGCCACGTAGCCCAGACAGCGCTCATGGACCATCGGGTCGGTCATGACCGGGCAGACGGTCTCGTCGCCGGAGATATAGCGATGCATGCGCGGGCAGGTCTTGGCGATGGAGGCATTGTCGAAATAAGGAGCCAGGCTGCCGCAGGTGGCCTCGGTGTCGCCGGAGAAACGGGCCACGATGGCGCAGGCCGCGTCGAGGGAATCGAGCTTGAAGTCGCGGTCGCCGATGAGGTTGCGCTTCACGCAGAGCTCCTTCATATCGGGACCGCGGGTCAGGTAGGCGCGGGCGAGCAGGATCTCGTAATAGACCGTCTGGCAGAGCAGCTTGAAAGGGATGTCTCCGGCCCCCTCCTCGCGGCGGACCGTCACGCCGAAAGCGTCGGCGTCGTCGCAGGAGGCCAGGTCGGCCGTCGTATAGGTCCGGCAGATGAGCGCCTTCTCCAGCTGCGGCAGAGCTTGGACGAGGAAGGCTTCCTTCACGTCGGCGGGAAGGGAACCGTCCTTGAACTCGGCGGCCAGGCCCTTCAAGCTGAACGAGCGCAGGCAGGACGCGCTCGGTTCGGGAGCCCGGCGCGAGGCTCCCTGCAGCTCGGAGAGGAGCCCTTCGGCGCGCCGGAGGCGGTCTTGCGCCTCGGCTAGGCCGCCTTGCGCCTGCTGGGCGGAGGCGCCCGCGCTGGAGAGCGCCAGGACGGCCCCGACGACGATCAAGCCGGCCCATCGGATCGATCCCATACCCGCCGCAATTATAACATTTAGCGCCTTGGGCGCTTGCGTCTCGGGCTACGGGGTCTTCTGGAGCGCCTCGAGCGCGGATGCCAGGCTGCGCTGGGCCGCGGGATCATCCGGCCGCAGCTCGGCGGCCTTGCGAAAATCCGCCACCGCGCCCTCCAGGTCCGCCTGCCGATAGCGCGCGACGCCGCGGTCCGAGTACAGCTTGGCGTCCGCCGGGAAGCGCTCCACGCAGAGATCGAAATAACGGGGAGCCAGGAGGTCCCGGTGCGCCTGGAAGGTCGGGCCGGAACAAACGCCGTCGGCGTCGAGCTTCACGGCCGCCTGGAGGTCCGCCTCGGCGCGGGCCGCGTCCTTGAGCGCCCAGCGCGCCAGGCCGCGCAGCGCCAGCCACGCCCCTTCGAGGCTCCGCGCGGCCGGCCGATGCGCCTCCACCAGGGCCAGGGCCTCCCCCGGCTCCCCGGTTCGACCGGCGATGATCTTCCATAAGGTCTCGAGGTCTTCGGGAGCGGCGGCCAGCGCACGCCCCAAGTCCTCCCGCGCCGCGGCCTCGTCTCCTAGCGCGAGCCGGACCTGCGCCCTCTGCCGGAAGGCGGCGGCGAGCCGCGAAGGCGCCGGCTCGGAGGCCTCGACGAGCGCCTGGGCATGCGCCAGCGCCGACTGCGGCCGCCCCTCGGCGAGCGCCAGCTGGGTCAAGGCGGCCAAGGTCTGCGGGTCGGCCGGAGCCAGCGCCAGCGCCTGCTTGAGGCTCTTGCCGGCTCCCGCCGCGTCACCCAGCTCGCGCTCGAGCTGGGCCTTCTGATTGTAGAGCGCGGCGCGCGCCGAGGGCGGAGCATCCGCGGAGGCTTCGAGGGCGCGGCCGCAGGCGGCCAGGGCCTCCCGCGGCCTCCCTTGGCCTTGCTCGAGCTGGGTCAAGGAGATCAGGGCCTGCAGGTCGCGCGGGTCCAGCGCCAAGGCCTGCCTCAGGCTCGTCTCGGCTCCCGCCGCGTCGCCCCGTTGGCGTTCCAGCCGCGCCTTCTGATTGTAGAGCGCGGCGCGCGCCGCGGGCAAGGCTTTCTCGGAATCCTTGAGCGCCTGCTCGAGGCTCTTCATGGCTCCCGCCGCGTCGCCGAGCCCGCTCTGCTTCTGAGCGTCTTGCAGGCGCAGGTCCACCAAGCCCTGCAGCGCGGACGCGTCGCCTTCGACCAGCTCGAGGGCCTGCTTGAGGCTCCGGTCGGCGCTTGCGGCGTCGCCCAGCTCGAGCGCGATGCGAGCTCTCTGATTATAAAGGGACGCCAGCGCCGCGGGCCCCGCCTTCCGAGAAGCCTTCAGGGCCCGGTCGCAATAGGCTAAAGCCTCACGCGGCCGGCGCTCATCGAGGGCCAGTTCAGTCGACGACAACAGAGCCTGCAGATGGTCCGGGACCAGCTCCAAGGCCTTCTTGAGGCTGTCCGCGGCCCCGGCCGCGTCGCCTAACGCACGCTCTATGGCAGCCCTGCGCGCATAGACGCCGGCGCGCAGTTCGGGCAAGCCTTTCTCGGAAGCCTTGAGCCCCAGGTCGCAATAAGCCAGCGCCTCCCGAAGCCGGCCCTGGCCCTGCTCGATCTGGGCCAAGGCTTCCAGCGCCGGCAAGTGCTCGGGGTCCAACGTCACCGCCTGCTTGAGGCTTTTTTGCGCCCCCGCCGGATCCTTGAGCTCAGCCTCGATCTTAGCCCTGCGCGCGTACACGCCGGCGCGTTGACCGGCGGAGAGCTTCTCGGAAGCCTTGAGCAGCCGTTCCCAGTACACCAGCGCCAGCTTGCCGCTCTTCTGAGCCCCGGCCTCGTCTTGGGCCTCGCGCTGCCGGGCCGCTCTGCGCTGGAACATGTCGATCAAGACCGTCAGAGTCCCCGCGTCCTCGGAGACCAGCCCCAGCGCCCGATTGATGCTCTTCAGCGCCGCGGCCTCGTCACCCAAGTCGAACTCGATCTGGGCCCGCTGGTTATAGAGGGAGGCATGCTCCCAGGGCAGCTGATTATAGCGCCCCGCGAACTCCCAGCCCACCGTCTTCAAAGCCTCGGATTCAGAGACCCGGATCACATGGTCGGAGTAGGCCAGCGCCTCCCGCGGCAAGCGCGCCTCGAGCTTCAATTGCGCCAGCAGCTTGAGCGCGTGCAGGTGGTCCGGGACCGACTCCAGAGCCCGCTTGAGGCTCTGCTCGGCGCCGGCCGCGTCGTCGAGGTCGGCGCGCGCCCGCGCGAGGTGGACATGGGCGTCGGCCGGCGTCGGGTCGTCGGCCGCCAGGTCTCCGACCCCCAGCTGTTGGGCCATCGTCAAGACCGGCAGGGAGCGAGGGTCCAAGTTCCGAGCATGCCTCACGCTTTGCGCGGCCAGCTCGCGGTCGCCGAGCTCCAGCCACTGCTGCGCGATGAGCATATAAGCCGCCACGTGCTGCCAGGCGGGAGCCTCCGAGACGCTGTCCATGAAACGGCCCGCGAGCGCGGCCGCCTCCGTAAGCCGCCCTTGACCTCGCTCGACCGCGATGAGCCGGCGCAGCGAGTCGAGGTCGTCCGGGTCGGTCTGCAGCGCGCGCAGGATGGCGGCTCGGCTCCCCGCGTCCTCCGGGGTCCGCGGCTCGGGAGCAAGCGCGCCCTCGGGGGCCGTCTCCGGCGGCCTCAGCGGTTTGACCTGGACCAGCGCCTCCAAGGCGTCCAGGTCATGCGCGTCGAGCGCCAGCGCCCGCTTCAAGCACTCCCTGGCCTGAGCGCGCTCGTCGAGCTCGCGCCAGATGCGCGAGCACAGCCGGTAGGCGGAGGGACGCAGCCATAGCGGAGCGCGCGCGGCCGCGCTCGACGCCCGGAGGGCATAGACGAACGCTTCCTGCGGCCGGCCGCGTTTGGCGCGGACCATGACCTCCAAGGTGTCGAGGTCGTCCTCCCCCAGCTTCAACGCGCGCTCGAGGCTCGCCTGCGCGCCGGCCGCGTCGCCGAGGTCGAGCCGGAGCTCCGCGGCGAGGCGATGAGCGGCGGCGCGCTTTCGCGGCGTGGGGCCGGCGCGGGCGGCCAGCTCGGCGTAGCGCAGCGCCTCCTGCGGCCGCTCGCGGATGGCCTCGGCCAGCCCGTAGGCGGCGGCCGCGTCCTTAGGCTTGAGCCGCAGCGCCCGTTTGAATCCCTTTTCGGCGCTGACCGGGTCTCCGAGCTGCAGGCGCAGCCGCGCGCCGTCGCGGACGTGATCGGCGCGCCGGGAGTCCTTGAGCCCCGGGAGAGCGGCGCACCGGTCGGCGGCGTCGCGCGAGGCCTCCAGGTCGGCCTTGCCGCTCCTGGCGTCAAGGCGCAGGCGAACGCGAAAAGCGTCGCAGTCGCTCGGGGTCAACGGCGCAGCCGCGCGCGCGTCCGGCCCGCGCAGGCACAGCCCCAACGACAGCAGCGCCAGGGAAAGCTTAGTCAAGCGCGGCGACGTCGGTGCGGCGCTCGGGACCGTCAGCGGTGTCCCGGATCCTCTTGATGAAGTCCTTGCCGATCAAGCCCGAGAGCGAGCGTTCGTAGGCCGGCGCCAGGGCTTGGAGGAAGCCGCGCTTGCCGGCGTCGGTCAGCCCGACCGGGCGGACGCCCTTGGCCATCATCGCGCGCTTGGCGGTCTCGTTGAGTTCGATGGTCTTGACCCGCTCGATGCGGCCGGCCGTGCGAGAGGCCTCCTTGATCAGCGTGCGATAGGCCTCAGGCAGGCTCTCGAAGAACTTCTCGTTGATATAGGTCACGCTGACGAGGTAGGTCGAGCCCGGCAGGTTGATGTACTTGAAGTCCTTGTGGAGCGACGCCCGCGAGAAATTCTGCCACGTGACCACGAGGGCGTCGAGCGCGCCGCCGCGCACCAGGCCTTGGACGCTCAGCACGTCGTGCGCGATCGCCACCGGGGTGGCGCCCAGGCTCTTCAGCCAAGCCTCGTTGACCGCGTCTCCATAGACCCCGACCTTGAGCCCCTTGAGGTCCTCCGGCCGCCGGATCTGGCGGTCGGTGGTGGCCACGGCGCTGGCGCCGCCGCTGTAGGTGAACGACAAGCCGACCATATGATGGGCGCGGAAGCCCTCCAGCAGCTCCTCGCCCACGGGACCCTCGAGCACGCCTTCCATATGCCGGTAATCGCGGAAGAGGTACGGGGCTTCGAAAGCGTAAAGGCGGGGGTCGAGCTCGCCGACGACGTCCGTGAACGAATGCCCCATCTCGGCCTCGCCCTTTTCCACCATGGCCGCGATCTGGGCCGCCGAGCCCGCGCCATTGTGCGACTCGTCGTTGGTCGCCGTCATGATCTCGACTTCGATCTCGCCATGGCTGCGTTTCTCGACGTCCGCCTTGAATTCCTTGGCCGCGACCTCGAAATAATCCGGGTTCTGGTGTCCGACGTACCAGTGGATCTTGTATTTCGCGGCGGACGCCGGGCCGGCAAGAAGAGCGAGGATGCCGGCGGCGGCCAAAAAGACGCGTGATTTCATGGGTCCCCCAAAGTCGTGATTCCCGTAACTGTAACAGGAAAAGGGTCGTTTGTCAATCCCGGCCCATTCGAGAAACAGCCTCGTCGGAGGCCTTGAAATCCCGGGGTATTTCTGCTATATACATCGATAAGTCCTTCGGCGCACAGGAGTGTACCATGAAATACCACGCCCCCGTCGTCGCCAGCCTCCTCGTCGCCGTCCTCGCGGGCCAAGCCGCCCCGGTCCATGCCGCGAAATACAAGATCTCCTGGCTCCTCGGGCATAAGAACCTGGACTATTTCGAGGAGGCCGCCGTGAAGTTCAAGGAGGCCGTCGAGAAAGGCAGCGGCGGAGAGATCCAGGTCGAGATCAAGACCCAGGTCTCCGACGAGCCCGGTCAAGCCTCGGCTCCGGGGCACGAGATCGCCAACAAGGTCGCCAGCGGCGAGGCCGAGATGGGCCACTCCTTCACGGACGTGCTGGGCAGCCTGGATCCCCGGATGTATGCGTTCGACGCGCCCTACCTTTTCCGCGGCTACCGGCACCTGGAGGGCGTGTTCGAGGGGCCGGTCGGCTCCGAGATGCTCGACGGCCTGCGCGCGCACGGCGTCGTCGGGCTTTCTTTCACTTATAGCGGCGGAGCCAGGGGCATCGCCACCCGGGGCCGCGAGCTGCGGGGCCCCGAAGACCTCAAAGGGCTCAAGGTCGCCGTTTTCGGCTCGACGGTCAACGAGGCCTGGGTCAAGGCCCTCGGCGCCGAGGCGGTCCCGTTCGGCCATCGGCTGGAGACCCTGGTGCCGCTGACGCGGGAGCGGGCGATCGATTCCGTGGTGACCACCTGGCGGGATTTCGACCGGCATGGGGAGCTGGCCAAGGAATACGACACCGTCAGCCTGATGGGCTCCACGTATCTCGTCAGCGTGACGTACGTCAACCCCAAGTTCTTCGACAGCCTTCCGAAGAAATACCAGGAGCTCCTCACGACCGCCTCTCGCCAGGCCGGCCGCATCGAGAGAGCCCGGTCCATCCAGCTCAATGAGAGCACCAAGCGCGGCATGACGGAGGACCGGGGCATCCGCGTGGCGCGCCAGTCGCAGGCCGACCTGCGCCGCTTCGCCGAAGCCCTCAAGCCGGTCTACCAGAGCTCGATCGAAGCCGCGGTCGGAAAAGACCTCCTAGAGAAGCTCCGCGGCGTCGCCGACGGTCCGGAGTTCCCGTCGGTCCCGCCCGAACTCGTCAAACGCTAGAGCCGAGCCCGCCTTGCAGGTCCGAGCCGTCTTCGCCCTCCTCTTAGCGTTGTTTTTCTCAGGCGGGGCCGCCGCGACGACCGAAACCCTGGAACGAGAGCGCGCCGGCGCCTTGCTCCGCGCCGCGGAGACGCTCTCCTCTCTTGGAGATTCGCTCGGCGCGCAGCGGGCGCTCAGGAGCGCGCTGGCGCTGAGGCCCGACGATGCCGAGCTCCTGCTCGCGCTGGCGCAGTCCCTGCGCGACCGCCCCGACGAGGCGCTGCCGCCGGCGCGACGGGCCGCCGCCGTCGCCTCCTCGCCGCGCCTCGGCGCGGCCGCCAACCTCCTGTTCGCGGAGATCGCCGTCGACCTGGGAGATCCCGCCGAGGCGGAGGCCGGCCTCGCGCGGGCGCTGGCGCTGGCGGAAGACGACCTGGACGCGCTGCGCGCGATGGTCCGGCTGAAGCGGGGCGGCCCCGAGGCGCTGGCTTACGCGCGCAGGGCGGCCCGGGCGGCGGGCGCGGCGGCCTTGTGGTGCCGGGGCGCGGCCCATCGCCTCGCCGCGATGATCTTGGTCGATGCCGGAGACCTCCCCGGCGCGAGGGAGAGCCTGGCGCGGGCGCTCGAGCTCGACCCCGACGACATCAAGGCTCTCGAGCTGCTGGTCTCGCTGCGCCGTCGGACGGCCCACGCCCCCCCGCCGGACCCCGACGCCGGCGCCGCCGCGAAAGGCCCGCCCGACGAGCTGGCGGCGCTGCATGCGGCCTTCGAGGCCGGCCTCGCCGGCAAGCGGGTGCCGGAGGCGGCGGCCTTGGCAGCCCGCTTCAGCGCCGACGCCGCCAAAGCGCCCGGCTGGCAGCGTTACGACGCCTACCGCCTGAGCGTGGAGATGTGGCTGGCGCTGGGCGACGGCGCGCAAGCCCGCAAAGCCCTGGAGCGCCTTGAGGACCGCGATCATCAAGCGGTGGCCACGCTGAGGCTCTGGCACAAGCTCTACCCGAGGTCCACCCGAGGGCCGGGAGAAGGCGTCTGGGCCGAGATGATCGCGGCGCTGCGCCTGGAGCTCGGCGAGGCGGCGCAAGCCGAAGCGGCGCTGGAACGCGCGCTGGCCCGCTTCCCCCATGACCGCGGGGTCTTGAAAGTCATGAGGGACTTCCAGCTGTCCCAAGGCAGACCCGCGCAGGCGCTGGTCCATGCCAAGCGCCTGCAGGCGGCGTATGAGACGGCCTCGTTGAAGGACATCCTGAGCATCTTCCGCAACCACGTCTATTTCGCCGGACGCCAGATCCCCGAGGACGAGAAGCTGGAGCGCGCGATCAAGGACCCCGGCATCCTCGCCGAGGCGCGCCGGGAGCGCGAGGACAAGCGGCGGGAAGCGCGGGAGACCGTGGCAAGGATCGAGGCGTCCCTCAGCGCTCCTTGACGGCTTACGCAGGCCGGGGTTAAAACCGCGCGGCTGTCAAGGTCCAGGAACTGGGCCGCGTAGAAGACGGCGTCCTCGGGCGACCTCTTCACCCGCAGCTCGATGCGGGTCGCCGTGCTATGGTCGGACTTTGGCCTGGTCATAATGATAGATATAATAACCACTTTATCTATCATTATAAAGGGCCGGGGGGGCCTGATGACTTGGCACTCGCCCCGAGGACGAGAAGCTGGAGCGCGGGAGACCGTGGCGAGGATCGAGGCGTCCCTCAGCGCTCCTTGACTGAGCCGCTAGAAGCGCGCGCCGAGGGAGAAGCGCTGGATGTTGCCCAGCTCGCCGAAGGGCGTGATTGAGTAGTCGAGGGTATAGCCCAGCGTCTTGAGCCCGAAGCCGGCGGCCAATCCGTTGAGCGCCGTGGCCGCGCCTTGAGCGGCGGAGGCCGCCCGCGCCGAGCCGTAGCCGGCGCGTATGGCGAAGCCCGAGAGCAGGGCGTACTCGGTGCCCACGCTGACCTCGGTGTCCTTGGCGTTGGGGTGGTTCTTGACGTCCAAGGCGACGATCATCCCAGGCGGCAGGCGGTAGCCCAAGCCGGCGCCGACGGTCAAAGGCAAGGGGCTGCGCTGCTGCTGGAATTTCAGGCCCGGGCCGACGTTTAGAACCGAGAGCCCCAGCATCGGTTTCCCGGGCCCGAAGCTGGCCAGCTCATACTGCGCGCCCAGGTCGAAAGCCGCCGTCTGCGCCGAGACATCGGCGATCCGGCTCTGCAGGACCTTCATCGTCGCGCCGAGGCGCATGTCCTGGACCTTGGCCGCGTAGCCAAGGGTCAGCGCCGAGTCATGCGCCGAGAAGCCGCCGGTGAGCCGCCCCGCCGCGTCTCGCCCTTCGATCGTGCCTTGGGTCAGATAAGCCGCTCCCCCCGCCAAGGTGCCCAAGCCAAGCGGATGGGCGTAGCCCACGACGTCGTAGCGCGCGCCGGCGACGAGCTCCGCATGCATGAAGCCAAGCTCGCGCTTGGAAAGCCTGGATAAGCCCGCCGGGTTCCAAGACAGAGCGTTCACGTCGTCAGCGACCGCCGTATAAGCCCCGCCCATACCGAGCGCCCGAGCCCCTACTCCCAACCGGAGGAAGGCCGCACTCTCCTGCGCTAAAACCGGAGAAATGAGCCCGACTAGAAAAGTGAGCCCGAGAATAAAACTTCGCGGCGAAGCCGCGAAGTCCGGCGCCCCGCGGCGCCGATCCGTTACATCGCCGTTGCCTTTGCCGTTTATAAGGCCCTTCACTTGATCACCGCCACTCTTCCTGTCTTTCTTATGTCTCCAAACCCGCCCTTCTTAGCCGTCACCGCATACACATACACCCCGGACGCCACGCCCCCCGTATCCCAGGTATCATCGTAAGTCCACTGGTTGCCCTTGCCGTTGCCGTCATCGATCGCCTTAGGACTCGTCAAACTGGCGCTCCTGACCAACCGCCCCGACACGTCGTAATACCTGACCTCGACGACATCGGCCACGCCCACCTGCACGCGCACGACCGGCTGCTGCCCGCCGCGAGCCGGATTCGGGAAGGCGTACACGTCGACGTAGCCGAACGCCGTCCCGCCCGCCGCCGGCGCAGCGGCCAGGA
>CAZEAE010000025.1:0-45991 GCA_964510095.1 uncultured Elusimicrobia bacterium
TCCTGGGAAGTAACCCACGATACCACGCAGGTGCCGGCTCGTCCATCCTATCTTTGCCACATTGACAAGAATAATTGCCGGGGTTACACTACCCCCAGGCGTCCCCATGCCGAAATCCAGCACTCTACTACACTCATTTTTACTCGCGCTGTTCGTTTCCGCCAGCGCGCAGGCGAACACGCCAGCGCCTGTCTCCTCCAATAAAGATGCCTCCGAGCCCGCATACCCGCTCCTGGAGAAGGTTTTCAAATCCGGCTTTTCAGAAGACCAATTGACCAAGCTAGGGCCCAAGGCAACCCTCAAAGAGACAACTGCGGCCATGACCCCGGAACAGCGCGCCACCGCCCGTAGGGATTTAGCCTCGGCCGAATCAAAGGCCACGACACCGGACCAAAAGAAGGAGATATTGCGCGGCTACCTCGTTCTCAACGAAGGATCGCCCAACGCCGGCAACGACGCTCTGCGGATCGCCGCAGACCTGCAAACAAAGAACCCCAACGATCCCGAGGCGCACACGCTTGGCGCGGGCGCGCTTTTTCAAAAGGGCGACTACCCCCATGCTGTCCAGGAAGCAAGAGCAGCGCTCAAGCTCGATGCTGCTGACAAGGCGGCGTGGGCTCTCCTCAAACTCTCGGAAGGCAGGATCGGCCCCGTCAAGGGACGCAACATCCAAGGGGTCGCCACTTCACAGCCGGATCCTGCTACGACCAGAGTTGAGGATTCCCGCCCCTATAAGTTGGCGGTGAAGGTAGGCCCGACCAAAGCGCCGCCTTCGCTGACCGTCGCCGACATCGCGGGTCAAGCTCGCAGCCCCAGCAATGACATGCCGCCTGCCGTTCCTTTCAGCGCTGGGGCGCTCATGTTATCAGCAGGCGCTCTCGCATGGAACAAATGGGGCAGGCAGAAGACAGAAGAGAAAGCAGATGAATTCGTGCGGAATGCCAAAATCGTGGCGATAGGAGGAACCCTCGCCTTGGGCGCCGGCGGGATATTCTACGGCGGGACTTTACTTGCAGGTGCCATTACAGCCACGCCCGGCTTCGTGGCGGCGGGCGCAGGCGGCGGAACCATCGCAACCGGGGGCGCTGTCGCGGTCAATGGAGCGGCGCTCGCTGAGGGCTCCCTTATCACGGCAGCCGGAGCGAACGCGCTCCATTGGGGACGCAGTCTGATGAAGTCCGACCGGAAGGATGATCCCCCCCAAAACAAAACATCCACACAAGAAACGATTCCAGATCGGCCCAACAACAGCATCAAGCGACCATTCGCCACAAATCCAAACAGCAAACTTCAACGCATCATCAATGAACTCTTTAAGCCCACGGACACAAAGGCCGGCGGCACATCAGCCGCGCTCCGCGAAGAGGCGATGACCGGCAAGCCCGTGGGCGGCAAGTGGCATATTCAGAAGGCCCGAGACTTTAGCCGAGCGCTTGAGGACGTGCTAGGCCAAAAGGACCTCAACCCCATCGACCGCGCCACGTCCCAAGCTTTGTACGATGATTTACAGCAGGCTATCAGACTGTGGGGAAACCGACCTCTTCCATGAAGACTGAAGAAGTGACTCTCGATAACATGGCTCAGAAGATGATAGAGGCCCTTCCGGAACTGAAGACTGCCTACGACAAGGAAGTGGCGGCATGGACGAAGAGTCAAGGCGCGCATGTCCTCTTCAGCTTCGTCCTTTTCGACTCTTTAAAACCCCTATTGAAAGTGGAAGAAGTGGACGCGCTATTGGTCCAAAAGATTTTTGCTTTCGTGGAACTGCTGGCCAAGCATCCGGATGAAAAAGTGCAGGAAGTCGTCTATTTCTCCGTCTGCGAGAATATCTGCGCCGATGAGATAGTGCTGCAAAAGGCCCAGCACTTCATGGGAAAGAAGACTCGAGAGTTTTGCGAATTGATCATAAAGATGCAGAAACAGAATTAATCAGCGAGGCCGCGCGGGAGCCCCGACCAGAACGAGAAGACAGACAAGATATTATGAACGCTCCGGCCGCGTAGCGGACGGCACGGATCACGCGCCCGAGGCGCGTCGAGGGATCTGAGTGGTTACAAAATATGACGGATATCATCCTACAAACCCTCAGCGCTTCAAGACGCCTTTCTCGAGCAGCGCCGCGTAGCGATAGCCCGAGCCGAAATCCTGGTCCTTGACGACCGTGCCGCGCGCGGTCACCGTCTCTCCGACCTTGGCCGTCTCGGACGTCGTCACCAGGAGGTCGTGCGTACCGTCCTTGGCGTCGCCGGAGCCGTCCTGCAGATGGACCCAGTTGCGGCCCATGATCTGCAGCGAGACTTTCACGACCTTACCCCGGACGGAAGCCGCCTTGCCGGAGAGCTCGGCGCGCCGGGTGAAGACCTCGGCGACGGTGACGCCCTCGGGGCCTTCGGCTTTGACCGTCTTGGCGGAGGCCTGCTTGCCGGCCGGGCCGTCGGAGAAGACGATCGTCTTGAAGGTCCGGTTCAGGGTCTTGCTCGTGAAGTCGTTCATGACCGCGCCGCCGGCGAAGGAGACCTTGTCGCCCACCTTCACCGGCCGCTGGGTCACGGCCACCCAGGAGGAATCTTTCCCCTGTTCGACGCGGACGTAGGTGTAGCCGCCCGAGTCCATCGTTTCGGCGGCCCTTCCCGCGATGACGCCTTGGCCGCGCGCGGAAGAGACGCAGAGCAGCGAGAGACCGGCTAGAACGATGATGCGATTCATGAGGCCTCCTTAAAATGCGGGTGATTATAGCATTCCCGCCGATACCACACGCAATGAATTGGCCAATTTAAGTCATTTTCGCCCAAGGCTAGGGCAGAGGGGCGTCAGCGTGGTAAAAGTCAGGGCGAACGGCGGGAACGCGTCCGCCGCGAGGGCCGAGCGCGCGCTCGCGCCAAAGGCGTTGGGCTTGGCGGCGATGAGGCAGGTCGGGCATGGCGGCGCCGGCCGCGAAAGCCTCGGCGGCGGCGGCGGACTCCCCGGCCTTCAGCTCGAAGACCCCCTGCATGAAGCGATGAACGGGCTCCTCGGGGTCGTGGCGCGCGGCCTCGCGCAGGGCCGCCAAGGCGGCGCGCGGGTCGCGGCGCACGTGCCAGGCCGCGAGCGCCGAGACATAGGCCGCGTAGCCGGCTTTCTGCCCCGCGCTCAAGGGAGAGGGATCGCGGGGCAGGGCTTCGCCCGGCTCGGAGTCGTCCCACAGGGAAATCTTGCGGTAGGGCGTTTCGCACACCGGCGCCGGCCCCTCGGCGGCGTAGAGAACGCCGTTCTCGGGGTCGATCACGACCGAGGTGAGATTGTGCGGCTGGGAAATGCACTGCGCGAAGGCCCGGACCCGGCCCGTCCCCGCGTCCCAGTGGTCTCCCAGAATCGCGGCGACGCCGGCGGGATCCAAGATCCCGCGCTTCTCTTCCAAGAGCTCTCCGGCGCGCGCCAGCCGCGCGTCGGAGCAGGCGCGAAACGGCGGGTTCGCCAGCTCCCCCGCGCGAAGCGCCGGATCCTGGTAGGTATTGGTCCAGGCCAGGCTCTCGCCCGAGGCCTTCATCACGGCCCAGCGCCCGGCGCCGCGCTCGACGACCGCGGCGCGCTTCTCCTTCCAATGCGTGAACACCAGGCTCCAACCGCTGGAAGTAGGCCAGGACGCGGCCGCCTCTGCGGCCTGCGAAATCGTGTGGCAATGCTGGAGCACTTGCAGGCCCAAGTCCAGGACGGGGCGCCCGCGCCAGATGTCGGTGGCGCGGTTGACGTGCTGGTGCAGGTCGACGGTAAGGCCGGCGGCGTTGATCCCGGTGATGCCGTCAAGGACGCACCCCGCCGTGGAAAGCGAGACGAACGGGAGGCCCTTCTCGGGTTTATGGCGGGCGACGAGTTGGTTGGCCTCCCAGAAGCCGTGGCCGAGAAAATCCAGGTTGCGCCCATAGAGAAGCCTGCCGTCCGGAGTGTAGCTGCCCCACGCCGCTACGCTCGTACAGCCCAAAGCCGGCAATCCCGACAGGCGGGCGTTCACTCCGATGAGCGTGTTGATCACGTCGGGCATGACGAGCGCGCGGCGAAGCTCGGCCTCGGGCATCCCCGCCGCGCGGGAAAAGCCCGCGCACAACTCCCCCGCCGCGGGCGACAAGCGCGAGGCGAAAAGGGAATGCAGGCCTCGCAGCAGAGAGGAGGCGATCGGCGCGGGCCCACCGAGGACTTCCTGCTCGGCGTAGCCGTGGAAGAAGCGCAGGACGCCGCTTTCGCCAATCGCCGCGCCGAAGCGCTCGCCGTGGAGCTCGCCGCGGCGGCGCTCGGATCCGGCGAAAGTCGCCGCGTGCAGGCGAACCGTGGACGGCGGCGCCGAGAAGGTCACGCCGGCTCCCAGCGCTTGAGAGCCCTTCGTCCCAAGGCCGCTATCGAGTAGGTCATGAAGTAGGCGCCCAAAACGTCGATGATGAAGTGGTTGCGCGTGAGCAGCACTCCCGCCGCCATCAGCGCCGAAAAGGCCAGGCAGAACACGCGCAGGCGCGAGCCAGGCCGCGAGAGCAGCGCGTAGAGAAACGGCGCCCCGGTGTGGCCGGAGAAGAAAAGCTCGGTGTCGAAGATGAAGCGGCCGCGGAGAAAGGAGAGCGTGCCTCCTTCGAATATCGGCGACAGCCCCTCCGGCGGACCCACCGGATTCAGGGCCACGAACACGGCGCGAACCGCGAACCAGAACGCGATCATGCGCAGCCACCAAGGCAGCCGCGCCGGCTCCGTGCGCCCCCAGGCGAGGATGACGAGCGGATGAAACGCGATCCAGGCCCAGCTGAGCAGCCAGTCCGCGTCCCAGCGTGGAAGGCTCTGCAGCAGCGGGTCCACTCCGCGCGGAAGCGGCAAGGCCTCGTGCCAGCGTCCCATCACGCTGAAAAGCCAAAATGACGCGGCCACGGCGATCGCGCCGGAAAGGACGCCGCGCCAGGGAAACGGCGCGGCTCGCGTTTCGCCGATACGCGGCGGGGAGTCGAGCAGGACCTGCGTCGTCGAGGGCATTGGTAGAAATTGATGCGGGCTAATGAACCCGTTGCTCAAACCTTCTGACGGCATAAAATCAGCTTCTCCTTACGCGCGTGCGCGCGCGTACGAGGATTTTCTCAAATCAGGATGGTTTGTGCAACAGGCTCTCTACTCTCGGCTAAAAGA
The DNA here is from genome assembly GCA_964510095.1 of uncultured Elusimicrobia bacterium. Classification (GTDB taxonomy): domain Bacteria; phylum Elusimicrobiota; class Elusimicrobia; order UBA1565; family UBA9628; genus JBBTLF01. The sequence goes on from CAZEAE010000025.1 coordinate 5,137, forward strand.
GGGGTCAGGCAGCTCTCGCTCTCCGGCGACAGGCCGGCGGGACGGGCGGCGCTGCGGGCTATTTTGCCAGCGAGCGCAGATGCTTGACGATGACCGCGACGTCGGCGTCGGTGAGCTTGCCCTTGTAAGCGGGCATCTTGCCGAGGCCGTCATTGACGATCTTGGCCATCGCGGCCTTGCCCTTGCCGTCCTTGCCGTGGCAGGAGGCGCATTTGCCGTCGAAGGTCTCTCCGGCAGGGGCGGCCTTCGCCTGACCCAGCCCCGCCAACACCAAACATGCCGCCCACAACGCCAGCTTTCCCATCCGCTCGATCATCATATAGTCCTCCGAGGGGTCGCTCAGGGACCGCCTGCACAGCCGCATCGCAACAATCCTGCTCATTGGCCGCATCGTTGCGAGCCGATTCCTCATGAAAACCCCCCCGGAACCCTATCGCATCAAGATGGTCGAGCCCATCCGCCTCTTGCCGGCCGCCCAGCGCCAGGCGCGGCTCAAGGAGGCCGGCTACAACACCTTCCTGCTGCGCAGCTCCGACGTCTACATCGACCTGCTGACCGATTCCGGGACCAACGCCATGTCGGACTCGCAATGGGCGGCGCTGATGCGCGGCGACGAGGCCTATGCGGGCAGCCGCAGCTTCGAGACCTTCGAGGCCGCCGTGCGCGAGGTCTACGGCTACCGCCATGTGGTCCCCACGCATCAAGGCCGGGGCGCCGAGAACCTCCTGTCGCGTTCCTTGATAAAGCCGGGCGACCATGTGCCGGGCAACATGTACTTCACCACCACGCGGCTGCACCAGGAGCTGGCGGGCGCGACCTTCCACGACGTCATCGTCGACGAGGCGCACGACCCGGCCAGCCAGGCGCCGTTCAAAGGCAACGTCGACCTGGCCAAGCTCGAGGCGCTGGTCCGGGAAGTCGGGGCGGCGCGCATCCCCTATATCTCGGTCGCCGCGCCCGTGAACATGGCCGGGGGCCAGCCCGTGTCGCTGGAGAACCTGCGCGCCGTCTCCGCGTACTGCCGCGCCCAAGGCATCAAGGTCGTCCTCGACGCCGCCCGCGCCGTGGAGAACGCCTTCCTGATCCAGGAACGCGAGGCCGCCTGCCGCCATTGGACCATCGCCAAGATCCTCAAAGAGATGTGCGCGCTGACCGACGCCTGCACGACCAGCGCCAAGAAGGACCTCTACGTCAACATCGGAGGCTTCCTGGCCACCAACGACGACGCGCTCCACGAGCAGGCCATGAACCTCTGCGTCGTCTACGAGGGCCTGCACACCTACGGCGGGTTGGCCGGCCGCGACCTCGAGGCCATGGCCGTCGGCGTGCATGAGATGATCCAGCAGGAGAACATCGCCCATCGCGTGGCGCAGGTGCGCGCGCTGGCCGAAGGCCTGCAGTCCGTCGGCGTGCCCATCGCGACTCCCGTCGGCGGCCACGGCGTCTTCGTCGACGCCCGGGCCTTCCTCCCCCACCTCAAGCAGGACGAGCTGCCGGCCCAAGCCTTGGCCGCCTGGCTCTACGCGGAATGCGGGGTGCGGGCCATGGAGCGCGGCATCGTCTCGGCCGGCCGCGGCCAGGACGGCCAAGACCACCGGCCCAGCCTGGAGCTGGTGCGCCTGACCCTGCCGCGGCGGGTCTACACCCAATCGCACTTGGACTTCGTCGTCGAAGGCCTGGCGCGGCTGTGGAAGCGCCGCGCCGAGCTGCCCGGGCTTCGCTTCACCTACGAGCCCAAGATGCTCCGCTTCTTCCAGTCCCGTTTCGAACCCTTGGCGGTGCGGCAGCTGGCCCGGAACTGATTGGCAGAATCGTTGCATGCAACGATGGCATGACGCCCCTTTCTCGCGCTCCTTTCCTCGCCGTCCTCCTGGCATGCGCCTGCTCGAAGCCCAAGGTCGCCGTGTACGACGCCCCCAAGGACCAAGCGCCCGCCCTGACGCAGCCGGCCGCGTCGCAAGGCCATGAGGGCCATCAGCACGACCTCCCCATCGCCTGGAACGTCCCGGCCGGCTGGACGCAGCAGCCCGGCTCGGACATGCGCGTGGCCACGCTCCTGCCCCCTTCCGCCGCGGGCAAAGCCGAACTGTCCATCGTCCAACTGAGCGGCGACGCGGGCGGCGACTTAGCCAACGTCAACCGCTGGCGCGGCCAGCTGGGCTTGGACCCCGTGGGGTCGCTGGCCGGGCAGACCGACTCGGTGAGCACGCCGGCCGGCAAGACGCTGGTCGTCGACCTCCAAGGCGCAGCGGACCAAGCGATGCTCGCCGCCATCCTGCAGGACGGCGACGCCCGCTGGTTCTTCAAGCTGGCCGGGCCGGCCGCGACCGTGGCCGGGCTCAAGCCCGATTTCAAGACCTTCCTCAGGAGCTTGCGCCATGGCGGCTCCTAAGGACCTCCCCCCCGCCCTGCGCTTCTTGAGCTCGCTGGAGCTGACGATCGTCGCCATGTCCGCGCTGATGGTGCTCGTCGTGGCCTGCACGCTGGCGCAGGTCCACCTCGGCACCTTCGGCGCCGTGAAGGTCTATATCCGCTCGACCTTCGTCTACTGGTCTCCGGAAGGGTCCTCCTGGCGCGTTCCCGTGTTTCCCGGCGGCGCCCTGGTGGGCAGCGTGCTGCTGGCCAACCTGCTGGCGGCGCACTGGCTGGGCCTGGAGCGCAGCTGGCGCAAAGCCGGCATGTGGACGATCCATCTCGGGCTCATCCTGCTCTTCGCCGGCGAATTCGTCACCGGCGCCTTCCAGGTGGAGAGCCATCTGGCCGTGGAGGAAGGCCAGACCAAGAGCTATTCGGAGGAATCCCGGCGCACCGAGCTGGTCCTGCTCGACACCACCGACCCCGCTCACGACAAGGTCTACGCCGTGCCGGTCGAGCTCTTCAGCCGCTTAGGCGACATCAAGGACTCGAAGCTGCCCGTGACCCTGCGCGTACGGCGCTTCTTGCCCAACGCCAGCCTGGAGGACGCCGCCGTGACCGACGGCCTGGCCACGCAAGGCGTCGGCTTGGGCGTCAAAGCCTTCGAAGCCCCCGTGGTCAGCCGCGACGACGAGGCCGACCAGGTCACCGCCTACGTGGAAGCGCTCGACGGGGGCCGCAGCCTCGGCACCTGGCTGCTCTCCAACGGCGTCAGCGCGGCCCAAGGCTTCTCGCTGGCCGGGCGCTCCTACCAGCTGGCCATCCGGCCGGTGCGGCATTACCTCCCCTATACGCTGACCCTTTCCAAGTTCCATCACGACGTCTATCCCGGCACCAGCATCCCCAAGAATTTCTCCAGCCAGGTGCGTCTGTCGGACCCCGTCAAAGGGCAAGAACGCGACGTGCTGATCTCCATGAACAACCCGCTGCGCTATCAAGGCAAGACCTTCTTCCAGAGCAGCTTCGGCAAGAACGACACGCTGTCGATCTTCCAGGTCATCGAGAACCCGGGCTGGCAGCTGCCGTATCTCTCCTGCATGCTGGTGACCCTGGGCTTGTTCATCCATTTCATGACCCGGCTGCGCGGCGGCATGAAGGCCCTATGAGCTTTAAAAAACACGCTCCGAAGCTGATCTGGGCGCTGGGCGCCGTCCTCGTGCTGGGCGCGCTGCGCCCGCCGGCCAAGACCGCCCTCGACAGCGCCGCCTTCACCGCCCTGCCCGTCCTGCACAACGGGCGCGTCAAGCCGCTCGACACGGTGGCCCGCTCCTCGATGCTGACCCTGCTGGGCAAGCAGGGGGTCAAGGACGCCGGCGGGCGCCGGCTGACGCCCGGCCCTTGGCTGCTGGATGTGATGCTGCGCCCCGCCGAGGCCGACCGCGCCAAGGTCTTCATGGTCAACGACCCCGACGTGCTGGGCATGTTCGGCAAGAAGCCCGAGGACGGCCGCTTCTACTCCTTCGAGGACATCTCCGGCTCCCTTGAGGCCATCCGCTCCCAAGCCGCCCAGGCGGCCAATCAGGAAGCGTCCAAGCGCGACCGCTTCCAAGCGGCGCTGGTCCAGCTCGAATCCTGCCTGACGCTCTACCAGAGCTTGAAGAACACGCTCCAGGTGGAGGATACGGTGAACCTGCCGGCCGAGCTCGGCGCTTACGCCTCCATCGTCGAGTCCGGCGTCGCCGCCGCCCACCGAAAAGGCGGCGACTTCGACCGGGGCCTCCTGACGCGCATGATGACCTTCGTCGAGCGCTACCGCTTCCTGTCGCAGGCCGGCGTCTTCCGGCCGCTGCCGCCGCTTTCCGGCGAGGACCCCCAAGGCTTCGCCGGGACCGGAGACTCCCTGCTCTCCGCCATGAACGGCGCTCCCCCGCATCCGGCGCTGGCTCAATTGGCCCAGATCTCGGATGCCTACCGGCAGCAAGACGCCGTCGCCTTCGCCCTCGCCGTCGGGAGATACTCCGCTTGGGTGGAAGAGCATCTGCCCCGTTCGGCGGCCCGGGCGCGCTGGGAAGTGCTCTTCAACCGCGCGGAGCCCTTCTATATCGGCATCCTGCTCTACGTGCTCATCCTCATGCTCTGCTTCATGTCTTGGCTGGTCTGGCCCGAGGAGCTCCAGCGCGGGGCCTACGGCCTGCTGCTGCTGACCCTGGCCCTGCACACCGTCGGCCTGGCGACCCGGATGTGGCTGGAAGGCCGCCCGCCGGTGACCAACCTCTACTCCTCGGCCGTCTTCATCGGCTGGTTCGCCGTGCTCTTGTCGGTGCTCCTCGAGCGCTGGTCGCGCCGCGGCTTCGGCACCTTGGCCGCCGCCGTGCTGGGCGCCGCGACCTTGATCATCGCGCACAACCTGACCGGCTCCGGCGACACGATGGAGATGATGCGCGCCGTGCTCGACTCCAATTTCTGGCTGGCCACCCACGTCATCACCGTCACCATCGGCTACAGCTCCACCTTCCTGGCCGGCATACTGGCCGTCGTGTATATCCTCCGGGGCTCCCTGACCGCGTCGCTGGACAAGGATACCGCCAAGTCGCTGTCGGCGATGGTCTACGGCGTGATCTGCTTCTCCTTGTTCTTCAGCTTCGTGGGCACGGTCTTGGGCGGCATCTGGGCCGACCAATCCTGGGGCCGCTTCTGGGGCTGGGACCCCAAGGAGAACGGGGCGCTCTTGATCGTCCTTTGGAACGCCATCATCCTGCATGCGCGCTGGGGAGGCTACGTCCGCGACCGCGGCATCATGATCATGGCGGTCTTCGGCAACCTCATCACCGCCATGTCCTGGTTCGGCGTCAACATGCTGGGCATCGGCCTGCACTCCTACGGCTTCATGGACAAAGCCTTTTGGGCGCTGGCCGCCTTCTCCGCCCTTCAACTGCTCATCATGGCCGTCGGCGCCCTGCCGCCGAGCCGCTGGCGCAGCGCGCGCCATCTGGCCGCTTGACCTAGGCCTATGCGCCTGTCGGCCATCCTGCTCTTAGGACTGCTGCTCCGGTTCTTCGTCGCGCCCTGGGCGCCCATCCACGGCAACAACCACGGCATCCACGACGTGCGCGTGCTGGTGGTCAACGGCTTGGACGCCGTCGGCAGGAGCGGACCATACGGCGACACCTTCTTCGTCATCCTCAACAGCCTGCTGAGCGTCCTGGGGAAGTCGGATCAGGTCCTCTTCGGCTTGAACGCCCTCTTCGGCACGCTGGCCATCGCCGGGCTCTACCTGCTCGCCAAAGGCCTCCGTTTCTCGGAAAAAAGCGCGCTGCTGGCGGCGCTGTCCTTCTGCCTGAGCCCGTCGCAAGTCTGGCTGGCGGGCACGGAATCCCAGATGGCGCTGCATCTCTGCCTTGGCCTGGCCGGCCTGGCCCTGCTGCTGCGCGCCCTCAAGACGGCCAGCGGCCCCTGGCTCTGGACGGCGGCCGCGCTGCTCAGCGTCTCGGCGGCGCTGCATGTGATCACGACCGTCTTCCTGCTCGTCGCCGCGGCCGTGGCCCTTTCCGAAAGCAGGACCGGCGCGGCCTGGCCCAAAGGATTCCGCCGGCACCTGGCCGCGGCGCTCGCCCTGTCGGCGCTCGCCGTCTTCCTCCACGCGCGCAGCATCGACGCGGCCATGCTGCTCAAAGGGCTGGGCGGCTTCGACGGGCCGGGCCTGCTGAAGGCCTGGGCGTCGCCCTCCAACATCCTGTGGGACCCGACGCTGACCCCGGCGGCGCTGCCGGTGCTGGCCCTGATCGGAGCGGTCTTGATGCGGCGTCACCGTCCGGAGCTGCTGCAGGCGTTGGCTTTGGCCGCGGTCCTGCTCATCCCCCTGAGCTTCTCGGTGCTGGCCTGCCGCACCGACGCCTTGCGCTATCAGGCGCCGACGCACTGGCTGCTCTACCTGCTTGCCGCCTTCCCGTTCTCCGTGCCGATGAAGCCGGCGCGGGAGGACAAGCTCGTTCGGGCGGCCTGCCTGCTCGTCGCCGCCACGGCCCTGCCCGGGCTGCTGCTCCTCAAGGACGGCGACGAATACAGCCGTGAATACCGCTTCATGCGCCAGGTCGCAGAACGGGTCGGGCCGACCACCTTCCTTTGGCTGCCGACGCGCACGGCCACGCGCCTGGCCGAGCCGGAGTTCCCCAACTACGTCAACGGCCTGCCGCTTCTCAGGGGGCTTGAGCCCTACCCCTTCGATGAAGCGGGCGGCCGCCTGGCGTACCTGGGGCTGGATTGCTACCTGCTTTTCGACGGCGAGGATGAGGCCCAGACCTTCGACGCGGCCACCGGCCTGCGCCGGGAGTGCGCCGCCGCCTGCGCCGGCTCCAAGACCGCGCTGCTGGAGACCACCCTCGACGCCCGGCCCGCGCGCTGGGGCTTTCAAAAGCGCTATTGGCGCCGCAGCCGCCCGCAGCCGGTCATAGGCCTTTACCGCTGCATGCCATAAGCTCGTTGTCTTTTCAAGCAGTCGCGGCGAGCTTATGCCCGCTCCGCTCTAGCCGTTTGCGGGCCGCGTGAAGGTCATAGCAAGCCTGAAGGTTCATCCAGAGGGCTGCCGTAGTTTTGAAGTAAGTGGCGAGCAGCAGGGCAGTCTCAGCGGTCACACCACGCTTACCGTTGACGATCTCGTTGACCCGCCGAAAGGAGATTCCGAGCGCCACGGCCAGCTTCTCCTGGGTCAACGCCATCGGCTTTATGAACTCCTCGCGCAGGATCTCCCCAGGATGTTCCGGGGGGCGGTTCTTGGGAATCCTCATCGTTTTCTCCTTAATGATAGTCCACTATCTGCACTTCATCGGCCTGACCCTTGTCCCAGTTAAAGACAATCCGGTACTGGTCATTTATCCTGATGCTGTAGAACCCCGCCCATTTTCCGGATAGCTTCTCAAGTCGATTGCCTGGCAGAGCTGCGATGTCATCCAATGCACCGGCATTGTTGATCAACGCCATCTTACGTTGTGCCGCTTTCCAAGCAGTGTTCGGAATGCTTCTGGACTCGCGACCGTTGACTCCATCGAAGATATCCTCCGTCGCCCTGTCTCCGAAGCTGCGAATCACTACTACAGTATAACGGGTATAGTTATAATTATCAAGATGTAAAAGTCCCCCACATCTCATTGCGCAGAGCTTAGCGCTGCGAGCATTCGCCGCACCTCCGCCGGCTCCCCGCGCTTGACCGGGCACCGGAGCGCCTTCTGATAGGTCTTCAGAGCCAGGTCCTTGCGGCCCCGCGCGGCCTGGACCCCGCCCATGGTCAAATAGGCGCTCAGCAGATTCGGATCAAGACGGATTGCCTCTTCGAGGTCACCAAGCGCCCCAGCCTCATCCTTGAGCAGAAGACGAGCCACGGCGCGGTCGTTCCAGTACCGCGGGTCGAAAGGAAAATCCCGCACCAAGCCCCCCAGGACGCGCAAGGTCGAATCATAATCCTGGCTGTCCTGGCAAAGGCGCGCCAGCCGCTCGGCTCGCTGACGGTCGGGCGATAAGCTCTCGGCGCGCGCCAAGGCCTCCCGGGCCAACGCGCGCTCGCCGCGCGCGGAGGCGGCGGCGGCCAGGTCCAGCCAAAGATCGATGTCTCGGGGCTTGCGCTGGGTCCAGCGCTGCAAAGTTTCCAGCGGCAAAGCCGGTCGAGGCGGCGGCGGGCCCAGCCAGGTCTGCCCGGTGGCGCGGAATAGGTCGATATCTTCGTCCAGATCGGTGCGTTCGAGGAAGCGGCAGGACTTGTCCCTAGGCAAGCCGCACAGTCGTTGGGTGAGCGGGCCAAGCAGGTAATAGGCCATAGGCGAACGCAAGGCCCGGTCGTAGCTTTGCGCCGCGGCGCCGGCGTCCCCCTTCAGCGCGGAGGCCCTGGCTTGTTGGAACAAGGCCTCGGTATAGGACGGCCAAGCCGAGGCCGCCGCCTCGAACGCCCCGGCCGCGAAAGACCGCTGCGCCTCGATACAGTCCTCGAGCTCGCCTTTCTCCAGCATGGACTGGACCAAGCAGCGCCACTTAGGGTCGAAGCCATCGAGAGAGTCGCGCGCGTAGAACTCTAGAAAGGCCTCGGCCCGCGGGCGCGTCCAAGCCGCCTCCAGGGCGCGCTGCAGCCGGGCGAAAGCCTCGGGCTCCCGCTCTCGGACCAACGGCAAGGAGATGGCGGCCTGCACGCAGGAGGCGCTGGTGCCGGCCGAGTCCGCGCAGAGGGCGAGCCCTTGCTCGATGAGAGCCAGCTGGCGGGGCCGATCCCCTAGAAAACGCCCGGGGCCGGGCAGGACGGGAGCCAAGACCAAGACCGCCGGCAGCAGCGCCCAAGCGTCCCCCCAGCGCCGCGCGCAGCGATCCACCGCCAACGCCGCGCCCCAGGCCAACCCGGCCATCGGCAATAAAAGGTAACGAGCGTCGATGCTCTGAACATGGTCGGGGACCTTGATGGGAAGCAAGCCCAGGAATATGACGATGCCCAGAGCGAACCAGGCTCCGCAGAAAACCACCCGGGAGAGGTATACGGACGCGTCCTTCTTCCCGGCCGCAAGCGCAAGCGGAAGGGCCAAGGGCAGGGTCCAGGCCATGCGGGAAGCCCTCAGCGCCTCCCACAAGCGCCGCCCGGCATCGACGGCCGGCCCCGCATGCGCATGGAGCAGGTCTATCCTCACCCAGGCGTAGAACAAGCCCACGGCCAAGAGCCCGAGGTACGGGACCAGGCGCTTGCGCCAATACTTCGCGGCGGAAGGCTCGCTCCGCGAGGCCAAGGCGTCGAAGCAGAGCAGGAACAGGGGAAACAAGACGCCGGACTCCTTCGAGAAGGCGGCCAGAAGGCCGGCCGCGCAGAGCCCCGCCGTCTTCCATCCCGCATGGCCGTCCCAGCTCCCGCTGTGCAGCAGGAAGCCGGCGAGTATGAAGACCGTCGCCCAGTAATGCGGGATCGCCATGCAGCTCCAGTTGCCGTGCATGGGATGCAGCAGGTAGAGCAGGCCCGCCAGCACGGCCCACCTGCGCCGCTCGACCCAGCGGGTCGCGGCCAGGCCTACAAGCAGCGACGCGGCCGCCTGCAAAACGACGGCCAGCCAGCGGAAGCCCTCGGGGCCCTTGGCCTTGAGCAAGCCGTAGACCCCCCAATAGGACAGATTGGTCAAGGGCTCGTAGCTGGAGAAGATGCCGTTGCTGGCGGTCAGCCAGCGCAGCATGCGCCAGAGATCGACCGGCCCCAGGTAAAAGACCGCGACCGCGTTCAAGCTGTCCATGTCCATGAGGAGGCTATGGAGGCCTTGCCAGTTCAAGGCCAGGGACAGGGCAAGGCAGCCGGCCATGGCGGCAAGGAGGTCCCGCTTATCCATAGGCCCGCTCAGTAGACTTCGAGGACGACCGTATTGGACACCGCGCCCAGCGGCGCATAGCCGACGCGCAGCCGATAGGTCCCGCGAGCGAACACGAAGGAAGTCTCCAGGTCGCGGAACCGGTCCGAAGCGCCGCCCCGGCGGGTCAGCAGGTATTCACCCGGCCTCAGCGCCAGGTCCAGCCCCGAGGAAACGGCTCCGGCGAGAGCTTCCCGGCAGCCCAGCCGGCGTCTTCGCCCTTTCAAACCGGCCGCATCGAGATAAAAAACCCCGCCGCAGAGACTGCCTTCCTTTATGAACGACGGCGCCGCCTCCTTGAAGACCACCGTATCGCCGCCCACGTTGCGCAGCTCCACGCGGTAGCGCATCTTCTCCCCCGCCTTGATGCGGCTCTTCTCCCCGATCAGCAGGATCGTCACCTTGCGCCCTTGCGCCTCCGGCGTCCAGCCGCGGCGCGGCTGCAGCACCAGCTCGCGGCGGTCGGAGACCTCCGGCCGCTCTGCAGCCGCCGGGGCCTCCGGAGGGGCCGGGGAGCAGGCCCCCAGGACGAGGATAAGGCTCCAGGCAGCGGCCCTCATCCCACCGTCACCGTCAAAAGAGCCTCCACGTCGCCGGTCCGCAGCACCTTGGAGAACCCGTCGGCCATGCCCTTGAGCGAAGCCAGGTGCAGCGCCTCGGTCGCCGCCGCGGTCGCGTCGGCGCAGACGAAGGTCTTGAAATCCAGGTCGAAGGCGTCGCGCACGGTCGACTCCACGCAGAGGTTGGTCCGGATGCCGCAGAACACCAGGTCCGACACGCCGTAAGCCCGCAAGCGCGCTTCCAGCTCGGGATTGGTGAAGCCGCTGTAGCGCTGCTTGAGCAAGGTCTCGCGGTCCCGCGCGCCCAGCGCCGCGCAGACCCGGGACTCGGGATCCGAGACGCGGCAGGCCTTGCGCCACCACCGGGTCATCAGGCCGCCGTCTTTCTCGGGGTCCTCATGGGCGTGGCGCAGGAAGAAGACCGGGCGTCCGGCGGCGCGGAACGCGTCGACCAATCGGCGCGCGCGCAGCATGATCACGCGGCCCGCCGGCAGGAAGCCCCGCGAGCCTGGGCCGAGGAAGAAATCCTGCAGGTCGACGACGACCAGGGCGCTGCGGCCAGGCTCCAGCGCCAGCTCCCGCCCGCGCCCCTGGCCCAGCTCCTCCAGCCAGCCCGCCGTCTTGGCCTCCAGGTTGTCGCTGGAGAGGTAGCACTCCGCCTGCCGCCGCCGGTTGCGCAGCGCCACGTCGGCGCCGTCCTTGAGCGAGCTCGACCAGAGCTGGCCGCAGGAAGTCTCCGCTTGGATCTCCTCCGGCAGGCTGGGCGAGACGATGGTCTCGAACCCCCGGGCCTGGAGCCGGCCTACGACGCGCTGGAGCGCGGCCGGCGGCCGGCTCCAGACGAAGGTCGCCCCCGAAGCGTCGGCGGCCCGCGTGGGATTGACCGGCGTCAGCTTGATCAGGAAGCGCGCCGGATCGAAGACGCGCCCCAGCACGGCCGGGTCTAAGTCCTCGCCGCCCGAAGGCGCGAAGTTCAGCGTCACCTTGCGGTCGCCGGGGCGCACCCAGCGCTCCCCGTAGACGGCGATCTCCTCAAGGCTCCAGGTGCGGATGGGCACGATGCGGCGGCGCAGCGCCGCGTCGGTGGAATGGACCGAGAACTGCAGCTGGAAGCGGCCTCCGCCGTAAAGAGAGTCCTTGAGCCGCAGCAGATTCTCGAAGAAAGGGGCCACGGCCGGGGTCTGAGGCGCCACGGTAGACAGGCTCGGCAGCAGGCCGTTGCCCGGCAGTTCGAAAGCCAGGTTGCGCAGCGCTTTGAGGACCTCCGGGTTGAGCGAGGGCTCCCCCATCCGCGCGAAATGGATCTTGAGCTTCGGATGGACGGCGGCGTCGAGGCCGGGGTTGTCCGCCAGCACTTGCCGGACCTGCGCCAACATCTCGTCGGCGTCGAGGTTGCCGCCGTAGCCCAGCGCTCCGGCGTCGCACATCCGGCAGCCCACGGCGCAGCCGAACTGAGTCGAGATCATCAGCACCCACTTGAGCGCCTTGGCCACGCCGGGCTCGACGGTATCGACGAACTCGGCCAGGCGCGCCGGGTCGTCGCGGAAGCTCCCCAGGTAAAGCCCTCCCAGCGCTCCGGCGGACCGCCGGCTGATGACTTTCATGCTCCCCTCCTGCTCAGGTATGACAGGCAGCGCATCCCTTGGCGGACGCCGTCGCCGGCGGCGACGGCGACCTGCCGGAAGCGCTCTCCCCGGGCGTCTCCCGCGACGAAGATCCCGGGCGCGCCGCGGCGCAAGCCGGGCAGCTTTGCCGGGAGCATGCCGACCAGCACGAACAAGGCGTCCACCGGCAGCCTGACGGGCGCCCCCGCGCCGCGGGCGTCCACCGCCTCCAGCCGGCCTTCGCCCTTGAGAGAGGAGACGCGCCAGCCCTGCAGCGGCACGACGTTGCGGCAGGCGGCCAGCCGGGCGCGCAGCAAGGCATGGGCCTTGAGCGGCCCGCGGCTGAGCAGATAGACCCGCCGCGCGCGCGCGGCCAGCGCCGCGGCCTGGTGCACGGCGGCCTCGCCGCCTCCGACGACGGCCACCGTGCGGCCCGCGAACCGCGGGGCCTCGTCCAAAGCGGCATGGTAGACCCCGCGCAGGCGGCCCTCCCCCGGCAGGCCCAAGGCGCGCCAGCGCGCCCCGCCGCAGTACAAGACGGCCTGGGCGGCGACGCGCGCCCCGCCCCGAAGCTTGAGCGTCCAGCCGCCGGGGCGCAGGCGCAGCGCCAGCACCTGGGCGCGGCGCGTGGTCAAGCCCCAGCCCCGGGCCTGGCGCAAAAAACGAGACATGAGCCGCTTGCCCGCGACGGCTCCCGGGAAGCCCGGATAATTCTCGATGCGAGGCAAGCGCCGCGCTTGGCCGCCGAGGCGATCCGCCTCGAGCAGCAGCGTCTTGCAGCCGGCGCGCGACAGCTGCAGGCCGGCCGCCAGCCCGGCCGGCCCGCCGCCGATGACGACGGCCGGCCAGGGCGCCTCAAGCTCCTCACGCATGCGACCCTCCGGCCGTCACGGGCCTCAGCGCCTTGAGCCCGAAGAGCCGGGCGTAAGAGGCAGACACTCCGGAGCAGCGGGCGTCGTAGCGGCAGGTCCGGCAGGCCAGGCGCTTGGCCCGCCCGACGGCGGCCTCCCCCATGAAATCCTCCCCGTAGCGGACGCGGTCCTGGGGCAGAGCCCTGCGGCCGGCGAACCGGCCGGGCTCTTCCAGAAGGCAGACCGGGAAGGCGCTTTCCCCGCCGAAGCGCGACACCGCGACTCCGCTCAGCCGGCAGAGCTCCAGCGCGCGGCGCAGATAGGGAGCCGCCCGCTCCAGCGCGACGGCCCAAGCCGGGGCTTTTTGATGCCCGGCTTCGTTGATCATCGAGAAATACATGCCGGGCACGGAGGGTGCCAGCCGCGCCAGAAGGTCGACCAGCGAAGGAAGGTGGCGGTAATTGTGGACGTTGACCACGACGTTCACGGTGACGTTGAGGCCCTTGGCGGCCAAGAGCCGCTTCAAGCCCTCCACGGCCCGCGAGTACTGCCCCTTGCTGCCCGTGATCTTGTCATAGGCGCGCGACCTGTGCGCATGGAAGGAGACCAGATAGGTCCGCACTCCCAGGCCGGCCAGGGTCTCGACGAGCCCCGGGCGGGCCAGATAGACGGCGTTGGTCTGCAGCACGAAGCGCTTGAAGCCCCGGCTCCGCGCCGCCGCCAGGATCTTGGGCAGCCGAGGGTCCGAGGCCGGCTCGCCTCCTGAGATCGTCAATTCGGCCCGAGGTCCCGCCCGCCGGGCTTGAAAATCCAGCTCGCGCTCTATCTCGGAAAGGCCGGCCGCTCGGCCGGTCAGCGGCACGAAGCAGAAAGGGCAGGCCTGGTTGCAGGCGAAAGTCGTCCTCAAAAGGATGTCCTGGCCTTCGGCCCCTTCGTGGACCTCCGCCAGAGCTTCCGCGGGGGCGCCGGCGGCCTGGCCGGCGCGCAGGGATTCCAGCCACCGGCCGAGGGCCCCCTGAAGCTCCGAGAGGCCTTCCTTCTCCGCCGCCGCCGGCGGACCGCCCAGGCCGGGAGCGGCCCGAAGCCTGCCCGGCGTCAGGGAGCGGCCGGCCCCCCGGGGCTCATCCCAGGAGAACTCGCAGAAGCCGCGGCTTTCGCCGGCCCGGAGGACGATGAAGCGGCGCCGGCGGCGGCGCAAGAGCCAGCGATGCCGCTCCAGGACCTCGCGGACGGCCCGCCCCAGGCTCGAGTCGGTCATAGCGGCCGCAGCTCCGCCAGGCCGTAGAGCTCGGCGTAGCTGGCCCAGACGCCTTCGCAGCGGGGCTGCTGGCGGCACCCCGCGCACTGCGGCCCCTGGGTCTTGAGCACATCACGCTTGACCTGCTGCCAGACGAAGCGCTCCTCCATGGGGCCCTTCTTCGTGGCCATGCTGACGTCGTTGGCGGGATCCAAGAGCGCTTCGTCGAGGTACTTGTCCGCCAGATGATCCAGAAGGCGCCCGGAAAGCCCGGCATGCGACAGCGCGCAGCGCGGCAGGCCGCCGAAGGACAGCCGCTTGCCCAGCCGCCGCTCGTTGACCAGCATGATCCGGACGATCTCGGGCATCGCCTCGCGCAGCGACGGCGTCCAGCTGCGGTCGTGCTGGACCTTTCCCTGCGGCCAGATATAATTGAACCGGACGTCGCAGTAGCCCAGCTCGCCGAAGAAGGCGAGGTAGGCCTCCATGTCCTTCAGCGTGGGACGGCAGAGCACCGGGTTGAGCGAGACGCTGTCCGGAAAATATCCCTGGGCCCGCAGCGCGGCCAGGTTCTTGAGGCCGGCCACCTTGCGGGCCAGGTTGCCGGGGACCAGCGTGATGAGCCCGTCTTCGATCTCGGCGCGGTGGCTGTGCACCGACACCGTCACGCGCGTCAGCCCGGCCTCCACCAAGGCCCGGCAGAAAGCGGGGTCGCTGAGCCTTGTGCCGTTGGTGCACAGCGCGATGCGCTCATAGCCCAGGCTCTTGGCGTAAGCGATGCTCTCGATGATGCGGGGATAAGCGGTGGGCTCGCCGCCCAGGAAGCCCGCGGCGCGGCAGCCCGCTTTATGAAAATGACGTAGCTCTTCTTGAACCCGCTCGGCGGACGCCCACGGCTCCTTCTGGTCGCGGTTCATGCTGCTCATGCAGAAGACGCAGCGGTTGTTGCAAAGCGTGCCGAGGTGGATCTCGACGCGGCGCGGCGCTTCGGCGGGCTTCATGGCCGGGAAGCCCTAGGGTGGATCATGAGGGCGACGTCCGAGATGTCCTTCCAAGGCAGCAGCCGCGCCTCCTTGAGCCAAGCGCGGCCATCCAGCGTGATGACGCGGTCCGCGTAGGGATACTTCGGTCCCGAGCCCTTGGTCAGGTCGAAGAAGGCGCTGACGAGCCGGTCCCGGAGGAGCGGCTTCATCTCGGCGAAGCAGGCCTGGAATTGGTGGATGTTGAGGAAGACGAACACGGGCTCGTCCTCGCGGGCGACGGCGCCCGCGAAAAGCGGGTCGAGGCTCCCGTCGGGCGCCGCGGATCGATAGATCACGAAGCTCCCGCGGCAGTGCTTCCCCGTCCAGTCCACGCCGCTCAAGGACAGCATCGTGGAAAAGATCGACGGGCCCGCCAGGGCGACGATCGGCCTGCCCTCCGCGCGCAGGCGCGCGACCAGCCAGGCCCCGGGATCGATGAAGCAGGGGATGCCGCCCGAGGATATCAGGCCGACGTCCTCATGCTCGAGACGCGCTCGGACCTCCTTGAGCAGCCCCGCATCCTCCTTCTCCGTGATGAGCAGGAATTCTTTCCGCGCGCAATCGAGACCGAGGTCGGAGGCGAACTGGCGCCGGGTGAGCTCGGGCTCCTCGGCGAGGAAGAAGGAGAGGTTCTTGGCGGCGCGCGCCGCATGGACGGTGACGTCGAGCCGGTCGCCGATATGCCAGGGTATGAGGAGCAGCCGGCGGGAGGGCGCCTTCATCCGGGCGCCCCCATCCAGATGCACTGCACGAACCGCTCCCAGCGCCGGATGCCCTTGGCCCGCTCCAGGCCGGACCGCAGGACCCGGCGCATCTCCTCCGGCTCAAGGGGCCGGCCGCTCGGCAGCCCCAAGCCGCCGGCGACGAAGGAGGTCACCTCGGCCGGGATCGCCGCGAAATCCTCCGCCAGGCCCGCGTCGTCGTTCAGCAAAGCGCGGTTGAAGCGCGCCCAGAAGACGTCGGGGGCGCCCGCGACGACCAGGTCGAGGTCCGCCGCCGCCTCGGCGGTCCGGCCGGCCAGGCGATGGGCTTCGCCTCTCCAAGCGCGCGCCTCGAAGTCCTTGGGGTCGAGCGCCACGGCGCGGTCCAGGTCCGCCAAGGCGCCTGCGGCATCGCCCGTCAACAGGCGGGCCGCCCCGCGCCAGCCGAAGACGAAGGTCTTGGCCCCCAGCGCGACGGCGGCGTCTAGCTTCTCCAAGGACTTGCCGTATTCTCCCAGCCAGAGCAGGACCTCGCCATGCCAGGTCAGCACTTCCTTGCGCGACTCCGGATCCGCGCGCTCGGCGTCTTCGAACTGGCGCAGGCCCAAGCGGCGGTCCCCTTTAGCCAGATAGGCTTCGCCCATCCGGCAGCGGACCCACCAGTGCGACGGAGCGCCAGAGAGCACCGCGCGGCAGACGGCGACGGCTCCGTCGAAATCCAGCAGCCCCAGCTTGACCAGCACGAAGGACTGGCACATCCAGGAGTAGCGCGGGGAGCTCAGCTCCGGGATGCGCTCGTACTCCGCCATGGCGGCCTTGTTGTCTCCCCCCTGGTCGCTGAGCAGGATGGCGCGGTAGTAGGCGAACCAGCGGGGGAAGCGGCCCGAGCGGCCGGCGGCCCGGATGCGCGCCAGCTCACTTTCGAGGAACGCATGCTCCGACACGGCCCGGGCGATCCTGCGCCACCACGGCCACATCAGATGCTGCGGCGCGCTGAACCCCCCGGTGCGGTCGAGCATGGCCTCGCCCAGCCGGAAGGCCGCGAGGTAGCGGCGCGCGCACATCAGGGCCGAGAAGAGCTTGGGCCATTCGAGCAGCAGCTTCGCCTCGGGCCGGGCCGCGGCGACGGCGGAGAGCACGGCGCGTTCGAGGACGGGCGGGTAGCAGCCGCCGTCGATGAGCGCGAGCAGGACCTCGAGGCGCGACGTCTCGGCCCCCGTGGCGCCGGGGGAAAAAGCCGCGGCCAGCTCGGCGGCGGCCGGGCGACGGCGGCCTTGAGCGATGAGGACCTCGGCCAGCAGGGTGCGGGCTCCCGCCTGGGGGACGCAGGCCACCACCGACCTCAGGGCTTTCTCGATGCGCTCCAAACCCTCGCCCTTTCGGATCACATCAAGGAACACTTTTCTATAAAGGTTGAACTCCATCAAGGAGTATAAGCTCCCGGCGCCGTCCTTGCCCCCTTCTCCGCCAAGGAGGTCCTCCGACAGGACGGTGAGCTCGCCGGCGGCCTGGGCGGCCGCCGCTCTCAGGACCTCCTGAGCCTCCTCGCCGCGCCCGGCCTTCTCGAGCAGCCGCGACAGCTCGACGCGGGGCAAAGGCGACGCCGGAGCGGCGTTCAGCGCACGTCGGAACGCCGCCTCGGCCGCGCCGAGGCGGCCCCGGTTCTCCTCGATGCGCCCCAGCCAGATATAGGCCTCCCAAGGCCGCGCGCCCGCGCGCGCGGAGAGTTTGAGCGCCGCCGCCGCCTCCTTGAAGCGGCCCGCCTGGACCAGCGGAGCGATGCCGGCGAACGGGTCCGGGGTCACCGCCCCTTCCTCCGGGGGCGCGACAGCTCATCGGCCATGCGCTCCACGAAGGAAAGGAATCCCGGGAAACCAAGGAAGGGGCGGTCGAAGAGCGCGTGGTGCCGGTAGCTGGGAAAGCCGAACTCCACGAACGGGAGGGTCAGGCCGGGCAATTCGGCCTCGCACCAGCAGGAGACGAACAGGTCGAGGGGCGTCTGCACGAGCCGGCGGACCTCCTGGGAGAACGCCGGCGGCTCATAAAGGATGCTTGCCGGGGCGTCGGCGCCGCCATGCATCTTCCGGCCCCGGACGATGGCGCCTTCCACGGACAACCCCAGGTCCTCCGCGATGTCCAAGAATCCGCCCAGAAGATAGGGATCGCCCATGAAGGCCGCCCGCCGGTGCAGGAAATACTGCGGGATGATCCACTTCAGCCGCGGTATGACCCGTGAGAGCTCCGCGTCGATGAAGGCCTCGGCCTCCGCCTGCTTGCCGGCGGCCTGGCCCACGGCGCGCAGCAGCGCCGTCGTCTTAGGAAGGCCGAAAGGCAGCTCGGTCTCGACGAGTTTGGCGCCCGTGACCGCCGCCAGCCGCCGCGCCGCGACGCGACCATATGGGAGCGAGACGATCAGCGACGCTTCCTCGACGCGCTTGAGCGCGCCGGCGCCCTGCCCGCTGAGCCATACGGAGACCGTCTCCAGGCCCAGCGCCGCGAGCATCCGGCTCAGCTCGGCCACGTTGGCGAGATGGTCGGCCTCGTTGCGGTCCATGAGGTTGCCGACGATGGCCGCCGTGCCCGGACGGATGCGCCCCGCGGCGATGTCCAGGCCGCGGGCCAGGGCGCTCAGGGTCTGGGCGTAGCCGTCCAGCCAGTCGCCGACCAAGGACTCCGGAGGGATGTCCACGGCGGGTTTCTTCAGCCGCCCGTTCAACGAACGGATCAGGCGGCCGTAATCGACACCCGTGATCGAGCACATGGGCAGGGCCGTCACCATGGAAAGTCCTGACTCGTCCAGGGCGTCGAGCGTCTGAAGCTGTCCCTGGATGATGGCGTCATGCTCCTTGACCACGCCGCGCGAGCAGACGTTGGTGAAGGCCACCCGGTGACGGCCGCTGCCCCGCAGCAAGGTCGAGTTCAAGTCGTGGCGGCCGTGGATGAAATGAGCCTTGTACAGGGCGCAGTCAGGCCCGTCGACGAGCACGTGGGCGTCGGACACGGCGTTGACGGCCAGATAGACCCCCATCAGGGCGGGGAAATTCATCGGCGCGCCGCCTCCTTCGGACATGCTAGTCGCCCCCCATGTAGCGCGCGTAACGGCGCGCGAACGGCCAGCGGCAGATGGAATTGAGCCTTTGCAGGCTGCGCAGCGCGCCGCCCAGGCCGACCTCGAAACCGTCCAGCGAGAACTGCGCCTTTCCCGCCGAGGCCAGCCTCGTGTCGTAGGCGTACTCCGAATAGACGGCCTGGAAGGCCTCTTGGCGCAAAAGGGCGGAAAGCTCCGAAGGCGTGCTGAAGAACGAGAGCGGCCCCTCGCTCTTGCGCGCCGGGCCGTGGCAGAGGACCTGCACGCCGAAGCCCATCTCCCGCAGCAGCTTGAGCAGCGGGACGCCCCAGCTCTGCGCCGGGTCGGTCAGGCGCCGCATGCGGGCGGCGTCGACCACGAAGGCCAAGCCCCGGCCGGCGGCCTCGCCGCGCGCCAGGTCCCAAGCGGGGCGCAGCGGCGCGGCGGCCTTCGCGCAGGCGGCGCGGGCCTGGCGCGCCAAGCCGAACTCGCCGGCGACGGCCTCCAGCCACAGGCGCGTGCCCGCCAGGCCGTAAGGCGCGGGCGTCCTCAGCGTGCGCAGCGGCATGGGCTCGAAGAACTCCTTATAAGTCGCCTCATAGGCCGCGTTGGGATAGAACACCTGGACCTCGGCGGCGAGGTAGCCGCGCGCGGCGGCCAGGTCGAGGGAAGGCATCACGCAGGAAGAGGTCGTCACCCCCGCCCCCTGAAGCAGGCCGGTCAACTCCTGCAGGCCGGGGCCCTCGGGAAAGCCCACAAGGTTCACCGAGCGCTTCTTCTTGGGCATCTTGGCGAAGGCGGGGTCCCCTTGCATCCTCTTGAAGATCTCCAGCCCCGCGTCGGCACAGCGGCTGTTCTCGGCGGGGTTGGAATAGACGATGGGCACCTGGGTCTGACCCTGCCAACGCGCCACCAGCGCCGCCGCGTCGTCTCCGATGACCGTGGGCACGCAGGTGGAGTGCACGATGACGGCCTCCGCCCGCCCCTCGGCATGCTTGACCGCCGCGCCGATGGCCTCGTCGAGCTTGCGCCCGCCCCCGTGGATGACGTCGTTGTCGCGGAGGTTGGTCATGATGTCCTGGGAGCCGCGGTCCTGGTCCGGGCTTTCCTTGCGGCCCTTGCCGCGCTTGCCGGGGCGCGGCGGCCCCGGGGGCTCGGAGCCCTTCTCCGAGCGGGGCCAGGGGAAATTGAAGAAGGCGGGCAGGCTGGCGTCGTGGTAGTTCGGGGTGGCGTAGGAGCACTCCAGGTCCTGATGCCAGACGTTGACCACGGGATTGCTGACCTCCAGATGCGTGCGCGCGTGGCGGCGCGTCTCGAAATCGCAGAAGAAGAGCCGCCACTGCTCGGCGTTGCCCCAGACCTGCGAGTTGAGGCCGGGGTCGCCCTCCCAGAGCGAGGCCTTGCGGGCCAGCTGTTTCTCGAGATCGGGTTGACCCGCAATCCTAGGCAACGCCCGTGCCGGCGACGCGTTCGTCGCCGGTGCCGGGTGAGCCCTAACCGGAGATACGACCGGCTTGCCGGCGCCCGAGGCCCGGAAGGCTTCCCGGGACAGCTCATGGAACGCTTCATCGGACAACGGGGTCGGGACGGCGGCCTTCTTGCGGTCGAAGACCAACAGCTGAGCCGCCAGGCCGGCGACGGCCTTGGCCAACGCGCTCTTGGGCGCATGCTCGACCAGGGTGACATGCCGGTATTCCGCCTCCCGGACCGCGTCCTCGCGCTGGAAGAACGAGAGCACGCCGGTGCCGATGAGCCCGGCCAGTCGTTCGACGGCCTGGCGGTCGGCGCCGGGGTCGCGCAGGTTGGCCACCAAGCCGCAGAGCGCGACGCCGTTGTCGCTGTAGTTGCGGATGGCGCGCGCGATGTTGTTGGCGGCGTAGAGGGCCATCAGCTCCTCGGAGGTCACGATGACGACCTTGTCGGCGAAGCCTTGGCGCAGCGGCGCGGCGAAGCCGCCGCAGACCACGTCTCCGAGCACGTCGAAGAGGGCGACGTCATAGCGGCCTTCATCGAGCACGCCGGCTCCCTCGAGGATGGTGATCATGCGCCCGATGCCGCGCCCGGCGCAGCCGATGCCGGGCTCCGGCCCGCCCGCCTCCACGCAGTCGACGCCCAGGCGGCCGCGCACGAGTATGCGCGAAAGGTCCGCCCCGGAGGAGTCCATGAAGGCCGATTGCTCCACGACGGTGCGGATCGGCTTGCCGTCGGTCAGCGCGATGGTCGTGTCATGCTTGGGGTCGCAGCCCACCAGCAGGACCTTGAGCCCCTGGTTCGCATAGACGGCGGCCAGGTTCGCCGACAAGGTCGACTTGCCGATGCCGCCTTTGCCGAAGATCGTTATCTTCTGCATGCGCCCTCCAGCTCCGCCCGTGCCCGCGCCTTGGCCCGCAGGCTAGCCTCGTCGATATCCCGAAAAAGCAAAGCGTCCTCGAAAGCGCGCCTATCCCGCGTCCTGAGCCCCAAGGCCAGGGCCGAAGCGGCGTCGGCGGGATGGTAGAGCGCGAGCTCGGCGTCGTCGAACCGCCGCGCCGCCAGCAGGTCCAGCAGGCGCAGGAACCGCTCCGGGTCGCGGAAGGACGGTTTTCTTTCATAACGCCGCAGGACGCCCTCGCGCAGCGGCGCCGGCGCGCCCAGGCCGCGCAGGGCCGCGCGCAGGAACTCCGTCAGCAGCGGCGAGCCCTGGTCGCTGAAGTTGAGCCGCCCCAGAAGGACGTTGAAGCGGAGCTGCGGGCCTTCGCCCTTGGACTCGGGCCGGGTCGCGGCGGGCCGCGGCCTCCTGCCGGCCGGGCCCGCCGCGGGCGCCAAATCTTCATAGCCGACCGGGTCGCCGCGGCGCTGGAGGCTTTGCACGAGCAGCCCCACTCCCCAGCGCGCGGCCAAGGCCCGCATCTCGCCCAGGCGCCGCTGGTTCTGCCGCAGGACGACGCTGTGAAGCTCGGTACGGGCGCGGCCGCGCAGGTCCGCCACGGCCCGGCTCAAGGATTGGAAGCTGCCCTTGCGCTGCGTGACGGCATCATGCACCGAGGCTTCGGGGCCATAGAGCGGCAGGTGGAAGGACGTGACGCCCGCCGCGACCAGGCGCCGGCGGAAGCTCGCTTTCCCGAGCAGGATCGCGTTGGAGAATAAAGCGATGTCGGAAAATCCCGCCGCGCGCGCCCGCGCCAGCATGCTCTCCAGCGGCCCCGGGCCCAGGACGGTGGGCTCGTCTCCGCCGATGAGCAGGCGCCTGAGCCCGAGCCTTCGCGCCAGCGTCAAGAAGAAGGCCAGGGCCGGGATGTCGGCTTGCTCCGGCAGAGGCGCGCGGCCGCGCCCGGACTCGTTCCTCAGGCAGAACAGGCAGTCGGCATTGCAGCCCGCGCTGACCTCCAGCAGCGCCGCGCCGTTCCTCATGAGAGCCACCGCGCCGCGGCGGACCGCAGAAGCTCCAGCCGCGGCGCCAGGACGGCGACGACGCTGCCGCGCCCCGACAAGGTCAGCAAGGTCCCGAGGAAGATCCATAGAGCGAAGGGGATCGTCTGATAGACCGTGTAGCCGCCCCCGCCGCCGCGGCCGGCCAGCCAAGACTTCAAAGCCTCGGCGTCCTTCTGGGAGAGCCCGTCGACGCAGCGCCGCTCCATGGCCAGGTCCTTCTCCTGGGACAAGCGCGTCCAAGTCCCGTCGGAGAGCACCACGCCGAGCCGGAGCTCCTCGGGCTCGAGCTCCCGCAGGCTGTCGCGTTCGATGAGCCAGCCGAAGAGCATCCGGCCCAACGAGAGGAACATGCCGAAGTTCAGCGTCATCCGGCCGGCCGCCGCGAGCCGCGCGGCGGCGTCCCAGTCGCCTCCGAAGACGTCGCTCAGCGTCCAGGCGGCGACGCCGGCCAAGGCCAGCAGGCCGACCGTTTGGTTCCTCAGCAGCCCTACCACGATGCTCCAGCCGGCCGACAAAGCCAGGAAGACCAGCAAGGGCGCCCAGAGGCCGGGAAGCAGCCTCATGAAGCGCATCTGCAGCGTCTGAAGCGCGAAGAACAAGGCGAAGAGGTTGATGACCAGGATCAGGTATTGCCAGCGGTAGGGCCAGACCTCCTTGAGGCGGACCTCGGCCCAGTTCGCCTGGGCTTTCCGCCACGTGGGCCAATCGACCCGGCGCAGGTCGGGCAGCTTCCAGGCGGCCTTGAGGACGGTCTCGGCCGCGAATACCAGCCCCGCCGGCACGAAGATGTTGATCAAGAGCAGCAGGAATAAAAGCGAAGGGAAGCCCGGCAGGTTGGGGTCGATGAGCGCGACGAAGAACACGCAGACCGTGAAGAACTTGGCGTCGCCGGCGGGCCAGACCGACAGCCGCCAGAGGGTCACGGCGGCCGTCAAGCTCAGGGACAGGTGGAGCAGGAGCTTCGGATAGTACGGCCACGGGAGATAGAACTCCCCCGCGCCCAGGAACTGCGCATGCCGGTAGCCTAGGACGCTGTTGGCCAAGAACCAGCATAGCCCGGCGGCGCAGGCCAGCAGGCCGGCGGCGATGAGCCGGTTGCGGATCTTCTTGCGGGTCCAATCCTCGAAGGAGACGGCCAGGCCCAGGGCCAGGAATAAAGCGTAATAGAGCAAAGGGGTCATGCTCCCGCCGCCGGCGTCAGCGCCGAAAAACCCTTCTCGCGCAGCTCCCGGACGGCCATCCCGTCGCAGGCGGTCTTCAAGCCGCAGGCGGCGCAGCCCGAGCCCTTGGCGAAGTAGCGCGACTGGATATAGAACCTCGCGAAGTCGAAGATGTCGGGCTTTTTGCCGAAGCGGAAGGCGGCGGCCGCCGCGGAAACGGTCGCGCACAGCGGGCCCGGGCGAGGGGCCAGGCGGCCATCCTTGAGGAGCGCGCCTAGGTCGGCGCAGAAGTCCTTCAGGAAGCACTGCGCGCAGGCCGGACCGGCGCAGCTCGGCGTCTTGCCGCTGTTGAGATAGCGCGCGAAGATCCTCCGGCGGCCGCGCAGCTCGTCGAGGATCTTATCCGGAGGCTGGATGAGACCTTCGAAGCCCTCCAGGTGCTCCGGCCTCAGGCGGTTGGTCCAGATATGCAGGTCCCCGCGGCGGCTGAGCTCCAGGGCGCGGTGCAGGTGGGCCAGGTTCTCGCTCGCCGCGAAGTCGCAATAGAGCTCCGCTTGGTTCTTGTAGGCGTCTCCGAACGGCACCAGCGCCAGCAGGTCGAACTCCCGCACGCCCAGGCCGATGCAGAAATCCAGGTGCTCGCGCAGGACCGGGAGGTTCAGCCGGTTGATGACGACGTCCACGCTGACGATGAGGCCCCTCATCGCCAGGGCCGACCGCAAGGCCGAGACGGCCTGGACGAAGGAGCCTGGCACCTGCGTCAGACGGTCGTGCAGAGCCGGCGTGTGGCCGTGCAGGGAGAAGGTGACCTCGTCCAAACCCGCCGCCGCCGCTTCCCTCAAGAATCCCGGATAGAAGAACCGGCGGCCGTTGGTGATGGTCTGGATATGCCGGTAGCCCAGCTCGCGCGCCATGCGCACGATATCCAGGAAGTCGGGATGGATCGTAGGCTCGCCGCCGCTCAGAACGACGCGGCGCAGGCCCCGCTTGCGGCCGCGGGCCAGGTCCCGGCGCAGGAAATCCAAAGGCAGCACGCCGCCCGTCTGGGCGAAGCGGTCCAGGCAGAACAAGCAGCGCTGGTTGCAGTACCGGGTCAGCCTGACCCAATGCCGCTTCTCCGCGGCGCCTTGGGCTTCGCTCACCTGGCGCTCCCCAGCCCCTGGGTGACTCCGTTGGCCACCCGGGACAAGAAGGCCAGCGCGCCTTGGAAGCCCAGGAAGGGTTCATCCCTTAGAAAATGAGTATCCTCGGAAGGATAGCCGAACTCCAGCCAGCGCCGGCCCCGGTCCACCTGGGCGAAAGCGAAGGCGCTGCCCACGATGAGGTCGACGCCGCCCGCCGCGAACCCCCCCCACAAGGCGCTGACCTCCTGCGGCACGGGCTCGAAGGCCGTTCCCGGCCGCCGCGCCAGGGCCTTGCGCTGCGCCTCAGGCAGGTGACCGGCGCCGCCCACGACCAGGGTGCCCTCGACGCGTCCGCCCAGGTCCGAGATCTGCTCCAAGAAGCCCGCCGCGTAGTGCGGGTCCCCGGAGAAGGCGAAGCGGCGCCCGAGGAAGGCATGCGGCACGGTCCACTGCAGCTTGGGCGCGATCTCGTCGAGCTCGGCGCGGATGAACGCCTCGGCTTGCGCCCGGCGGCCGAACTCCCGGCCCAGCTGTTCGATGAAACGGCGGGTGGCCTCCAGCCCGAAGGGCAGGCCGGCTTCGACCAGCGGCACGCCCAAGCGCTTGGCCAGCAGGCCGCCGGCCTTGCGGCCGTGCGGAAGGGAGATGACGGCCGAGGCGCGCCGGACCTGCCGGAGCGCCTCGTAGGGACGGCCCGACAGCCAGACGCAAGCCGTCTTGAGCCCCAGGGCGCGCAGGATGCGTTCGAGCTCCTTCAGGTTGCCCCAGTGGTCGCCTTCGTTGCGATCCATGAAATAGCCGACCAAGGCCACGGTCTCGGCTTCGGGCTTGGCGCCTTCCAGGTCCATCCCGGCGGCCAGCGCCTCCAGGACGGCGGCGTAGCCGTCCAGCCAGTCGCCCGACACCGCCGAGCGGCGCGGCATGACGAAGGCGGGCTTGGGAGAGCCGGCCAGGGCCTCGCGCAGGATGCGCTCGTAGTCGGTGCCGACGATGGCGCACATCGGCATCGAGCCCATGAAGACGGCGCCGCAGCCGGGAAAAGCGGCCATGCGCCGCAGGCCGGCGGCGATCTCCCCCTCGCAGTCGCCGGCGATGTTGAACACGTTGACGCCCGTGTGCTGGACGCGGTGCGCGCTCTCGCAGGACAAGAGCGTCGAGAAGAGGTCGTGGCGGCCGTGGATGTGCTCGGCCTTGTCGAAGATGCAGCTGGGGCCGTCGCCCATGAAATAGGCGTCGGGCAGGGCATTGAAGGCCAGATAGGCGCCCTGCAGATAGGGGATGTTGATGCGCACGCCCACCTTGCAGCTCACGGCGCGGGCCTCGGCCCGGCGAGGTGGGCGGCGTAGCGCCGGAAGAACGGCAGGCGGCACACCGACAGCAGCCTTTCGCAGGTCCGGCGCGCGCCTTCCAGCCCCATCTCGAAATCCTTGCTGGAGAAACGGGCCTTGCCCGCCTGCACGATCCGCCGGTCGAAGAACATATCGGAGAAGACCGCCTGAAAATCGCCCCCGGCCAGCGCCCGCTCCAGCTCCCAAGGCGCCCGGAACACGCTCACCCGGGCGGACTTCAAGGCGTCGGGCAGGCGCGGCGCTTCCCCGTGGATGTCGTAATAGAGGAGGTCGAGGCCGAAGCCCATCTCGGCGGCCATCACGGCCAAGGGAGCGCCGTGGCCGTAGCGCAGCTCGAGCAATCTGGGCAAGGTGGCCTGCGAGACGACGAAGGCCAGCCGGAAGCCGGCGGCCTCCTCGCGCAGCTTCTCCCAAGAGGGCATGAAGTCTGCCATCCTCGCGGCCCAGGCCGCGTCGAAGGCGCCGCTCAGGCCGGCGGCGGCGGCGATCGCGCTCAAGCAGGCCCGGGTGCCGGCCACGCCGTAGGGCGCCGGCACGGTGACGACGGGCCTGGGCCCGGCGGCCAGCAGCTCGCGGACCTTGGTCGGGTAGGCGCTGTGCTGGCAGAAGACCTGCCACCGGGCGGCGGGCAGCGCCTCGAGGTGGGTCAGGTCGATGTCCGGGAACACGGCGATGTTGGTCTTCAGGCCGAGACCGTCCAAGAAAGGCCTGACCTCCGCCTCGCGGCAGGCCTTGGGGAAGTGGAAGAGGTTCACGGCCAGCGCGTCGCCCGGGCCGTCGAAGAAGCCGGGGCGGCCCAGCAGGGCTCGGAAGTGCTCGCCGAAGTTGTCGTTGCCGTCGCGGTCCTTCTGGCTCCAGCGCACCGAGTTGGCGCCGCCTCCGACCTCGTCCTCGCAGCGGCGCGCCAGGCCCTGGAGGTCCTCGCCCATGACGATGGGCGTGCAGAGATGGGTGAAGACGAGGAAGTCGCCGGCCGCGGCGCGCTTGCGGACCTCGGCCACCAAGGCGTCGGCCCGTTCCCCGGTGCCCATGACCATATCGCGCTCGTCGAGCTCGGCGACGATGTTCGACTCGCCGTCGCGCAGGTCGGAGCCGGCGGCGCCGCCCTCGCTCTCCTCGGGCCAGTCCAGGAAGGTCCATTTGTTGAAGTCGCGCTGGGGCCGCGCGTAGTAGCACTCCAGGTCGGCGTATTCGACGTTGACGGTCTTGTTGGACGAGCAGTCCGGCACGCCCAGCAGGACCTCGAAATCCTGGTCGGCGAAGAAGTTGCGCCAGCCCGTCTCCAGCAAGCCGATGGGCTGGCCGACGCAAGGCACCGCCACGCGCTCGGGCTGGCCGGCGACGACCTCCTCGACGAAGGACCGCGGGTCGCGCTCCAGCAGGCGCGCCGCGCCCGCCGGCGTGGTCTTGCCCAAACGCGCGGCCGCCTTCTTGAGGAAGCGCAGGACGGCGGGACCGGGCCGGCCTTCCGCCGCCAGGCTCAAGCCCGCGGCGCGCACCTGCCCCTCGGCCGCTCCGGCGGGCAGGATGAAGAAGACCAGCCGCCGGCCCGCGCCGCTGAGGCTCAACCGCAGCTTAAGCTCCTCCTGGCCCAGCGCGCAGAGCCCTTCCAGCGCCCAGCCCTGGCCCGCCGTGAGCCCCAAGAGCTTGGACATGGCGGCCAGCGCCAGGGGGCCGGCGGTGACGTGCCGCTCACCAGGCTTCATAGAACCTCCGGTCGTCCATCGGCGTCGGGATGGGGCAATCGGACCTCTTGACCGCCAGGATCTTGGCGGCCAGCGACTTGACGCTCTTGGCGAAGGCCGACTTGGGCGCCCGTTCGACCACCGTCTTCTCGCGGGCGAACTCCGCCTCGCGCACGGCGGGGTCGCGCGGGATGAACTCGAGGATGCGCGTGCCCAGGATGGCGGCGAAGCGCTCGATGCGCCGGCGGTCCACCTGGCCGTCCTTGAGGTTGGCCACCAAGCCGGCCAGATAAACGCCGTTGGAGGAGTAGGTCTTCACGGACTTGGCGATGTTGTTGGCGGCGTAGAGGGCCATGAGCTCCTCCGACACCACGATGACGATCTTTTCCGCGAAGCCCTTGCGCAGCGGCGCGGCGAACCCCCCGCAGACGACGTCGCCCAGGACGTCGAACACCCGCGCGTCGTAGCCGCCCGACTTGAGCAGCCCCAGGTCCTGGAGGGCCTCGAGCATCAGGGAGATGCCGCGCCCGGCGCAGCCCACGCCCGGCTCCGGCCCGCCGGCTTCGACGCAGTCGATGCCCAGGCGCCCCTTGACGATCAGGTCTGCGGCCGTGATCTCGCCGTGGTCGCGCGCGCCGTAGAGCCGGGCGTATTTCTCCATGAAGGTCTCGATGAGCCCGCCGTCGACGAGCCCCAGGGTCGAGTCATGCTTGGGATCGCAGCCGACATGGAGGACCTTGCGGCCCTCCAGGGCGTAGAGGGTGCTCAGGTTCGCGGAGATCGTCGACTTGCCGATGCCGCCCTTGCCGAAGACGACGATGTTGCTCATCGGGCCGAGGCTTCCTCGCGCAGCACGGCCGCGGCCACGCGCTCCACCAGGCTCCGGAAGCCGGCGTAGCCCAGGAACGGCCGCTCGTCGACGGGATGCTCGAGGTAGTTGGGGTAGCCGATGGGCACATGGGACAGCTCCCCGCCTTCGCCGCCGGTCGTAGGCGCGAACAGCAGCTCGCCGCGCCGGTCGGCGCCCCGGCGCGGAGGCTCGACGACCAGCCCCAGCTCGGCGCAAAGCTCGCCGAGGCGGTCCTTGAGCTCGGCGTCGTCCTGGCGGATCTCGGCGCGCCGGCCGGCGATGAGGCGCAAGACATGGGCCGCGGTGGCGCGCACGGCGGCGGCGCTCTCTTGGGCGGCGAAGCGCGCGGCTTGCGCGCGGCTCGCGGCGCGGGCGCCGAGCTTGAGCAGGAAACGCTCGGTCGCGGCGAGCCCCAGCGGCAGGTCGACCTCGCAAAGCGGCACGCGCAGCCGCTTGGCGAGGATGCGCGCCG
The DNA here is from genome assembly GCA_964510095.1 of uncultured Elusimicrobia bacterium. GTDB lineage: Bacteria > Elusimicrobiota > Elusimicrobia > UBA1565 > UBA9628 > JBBTLF01. The sequence continues at coordinate 33,943 of CAZEAE010000025.1, forward strand.
CCTCCCGGGCGTAGGGCAGGCTGACGACCAGAGCGGCGCGGCTGGCCGCTTCCAGCTCGGCGCGTCCGCCGCCGGACAGCCAGAGGGAGACCGGGCGCAGGCCGAGGGCGGCCAACAGGCGGGTCAGCTCGCGCAGGTTGCCCGCATGGTCGGGCTCGTCGCGGTCGCGCAGGTAGCCGACGACGGCGACGGCGCCGGGTTCCCGCCGTCCGGGCTTGAGCTCCACCGCTTGCGCCAGCGCGGCGCAGGTCGCGGCGTAGCCGTCCAGCCAGGTGCCGCCCAGCGAGCGCGAGGGGATGTGGCAGACCAGCGGGCCGGGGCCCGCCGCCTGCCAGCGCGCCATCTCGCGCAGGGGAAAGCCGACCAATTCATAGAAGTCGAACGACGTGGCCAGCACGATCCCGGCGTCCTTCCGGGCGCAGACCTCCGCGAACACGGCCTCCACCTGGGCGGTGCGGTCGGTGGAGAGGCTGCCCACCTCCTCGCGGCCGTCGCGCCGTCCGGTATGCACCACGCGCCGGTACCCGATGGGCGGCAGCAGGCGGCAGCGCAGGTTGTGGGAGTACTGCATCTCGGCTTTGGTGAAGACGCAATAAGGGCCGTCGACGATCAGATAAGCGCCTTCCAGGGCGTCGACGGCCACGTAGACCCCGTTGAGGAACGGCAGCCGCGGCGTCTCGTCGGCGCAGCTCACGGCGTCCACGGCCTCAGGCAGGACCGGTGCTTGGGGAAAGGCCGCGCCGCGCAGCGCAGCAGCAAGGCGCGCCCGGCGCGCAGCAGGCCCTCCAAGCCGGGCTCGAAGGCTTCCTCGGTGAAGCCCAGCAGGCCGTGCGCCTCCAGGCGCGGGTCGCGGTTGAAGTGCGTGAAGGCCAGATCGACGCCGCGCCCCAGGGCGGAGTCGAGCTGGGCCGGCGTGGAGAACGAAGCAAAAGCGATGGTCCCGGCGCCGCGCGGCGTCTTGGCCCGGCGCAGCGCCCGCGCGGGCCGGGCGCTCCAGACCAGGCAGCGCACGTCGAAGCCCAGCTCGCAGAGCAGGCCCGCCACGGAGAAGCCGAAGGCGCGTCCCGAGGAGGTCAGCAGTTCGATGTCGGCCGGATCGCCGATGAGCGCCACCGTGCGCCGTCGGCAGGTCTCGGCCAGGCCCGCAAGCTCGGCGTCGCAGGCTTGCCGGGCGTCCTCGTAGACCTGCTGGGCGCCGTCTCTGCCCAGCACGCATGCCGTGCGCTCGAGCCAGGCCCGGGTCCCGGCCAGCCCGAAGGGCGGGTGGTGCCGGACGACCTTGAGCCCATGGCGCAGGAAGGCGCCGTCTGCGATCTTCTCCCAGCCGACGGCGTCGAGCCAGACGACGGAGGAGGCCGAGCCGAGCTCAGGGGCCTTCCTGAGATCGAGGTCCGGCAGCAGCGCGCCCACGACGCGCAGCCCCAGCCCGGCCAGCAGGGCGGAGGCTTCCCGTCCCGCCGCCTCCGTGGCGACGCCGGCCAGGAGCACGGCGTCCGGGTCGCGTCTTTCGGCGAAAGCGGCCTGCGTCAGCAGACGCTCGACCATGCCTTCATAGCCCGGGCCCGGCTCGCGGGTCTTGGAGGTCCACAGGACGGGCACGCCGGTTTCGGCCTCGAGGCGGCGGATGAAAGGCGCCGGGTTGTCGCCGATGAGCTCGGGCAGGCAGGTGGTCTTGAGATGGATGAAGAGCGGCTTCTCCGAGGCCGCCCGTTCGAGCGCGCGCCCCAAGACCTCCTGCGTCTTGCCGCCGGCGACGTCGGCCTCGCTGATGGCGGTATCGATGTAGGAGGACTCCGTCCGCGCGCGGGAGCGGCGGCCTTCGGCGAAGAAGCGCAGGGGCCCCACCGAGAGCAAGGGGTTGTTGAGGCGGCATTCCAGCGTGGCATGGCTGACCTGGGCGTAGGCGCCGCCGAAGCGGACCTCCTGCTCCAAGAACCGGGTCTGGGGGTAAAGGAACTTCCAATAGTCGGGCGAATGGTCGACGACGCGATGATAGAGCTCGAAGCGCGAGGGCGCCGCGCCGCCCTTGGGGTCGCAGTAGAGCAGGCCGTCGCGGCTGAGCCGCGCCATGAGCGGCACGAAGCCCGTCTTGGCCAGCCCGGCGCCGATGATCCCGGTCAGCGCGCGCTCGTCTGCGCCGAGCTCGCCCGGCCCGCCGCGGGTGGAAAGACGGACCGCGCCGGCAGGGTCCGGCGTGACCCTCAGCTCCACCCGGCGGGCGCCTGCGACCAGAGAGAACTCCACGTCGCGCGCCGTGAAGGAAGCCTGCTCCAGCTCCCAGCCGGACGGCGGCCCGCCGATGAGCCCCTTGAAATATTCCAGGCCTTCCTGGCCGAGGCGATGACGCGGCTGTCGAGCATCCACAGGCTATATAATCACCGTTTCCCGCCGTCGGTGGCAGGCTATTTTGCGGCCCAGAAAAGCCTGGCGCCGGGCCGGGGCGAGAGTGTCAAACGGGCCCTTTTTTGGAATGTTCCGCGGCCGCGCCGCATGCTAACATGGGCCATGCTGGAGGCGACTCCGCGTCTGCTGCTCGTCGAGTTCTTCCGCGGCGCCCTGCGCCGCAACGAGCGCAGCATGCTCTTCCCCTTCCTGAAAGGCCTTGCGGACCAGCGCGGTTTCCCGACGCTCTGGCTCTGCTACGGCGGTGATGTCTCCCATCTGCAGGGGGCCCAGGCCGGGCGCACGCTCTACGCTTCGATGCCGCCGGAAGACCTGCGGTCGCTGTCGCGGCACTTGAAGCGGCTGCGTCCCACCCACGTGGTGACCAGCGACGTGCTCAGCCCGGAGGCGCTGGCGCTGCTGGCCGCCTGCCGGCCTGCGCCCAAGCACCTCGTCATGCCGCTGCCGGGCGACCTGCCCGCCGCCGGCCCCGGGCAAGCCTGGCGCGGCGAAGCGGCCCATTGCGGCTGGTTCCTGGACTGGCTGGGAGTGGAAGACCCGGCGCTGGCCGGGCGCTACCTCATCGAAGCCGTCGTGCCCGGCTACAAAGCCGTCCTGGCCAACAAGGAAGCGCGCGCCGCCCAGCCGCAGATCACGATCGCCGGCGGCGTGCTCTGCGCCAACCGCCGGACGGTGGCGAAGAACCCGCATTTCTCGGGCGTGGACCTGGCCGGCCTGGACCACCGCGGCTGCTCGTTCTGCCCCTGCGCGACGCGCGCGCCCCTGACGGGCCCCAGGACCAGGGCGCTGCCGCTGATCGCCGCGCAGTTCCGGCAGATCCTCAAGACGGCCGGCCGCGGCGGACGCGACAAGAACCGCTACGAGTTCTTCGACATACGCTCATTCTGGAAGTTCGACGAGGTCTTCGCGCTGATCCTGCGCTTGGGCCTGCCCCCCTCGGTCTTCCTCTTCAACCCCCGGCTCGACGACGTGCTGCGCCTGAGGGACCGCATCGAGCGCACGCTGCCGGCGCTGGCCGAAGCCGGCCATGAGGTCCGCATGCTGAGCATGGGCGCGGAGAACTTCTCGGAGCGGGAGAACACGCGCTTCAACAAAGGGATAAGCCTGGACCAGGTCGACGAGTTCCTGGCGCTGACCAAGCGCTGGGGCGAGGCCTACCCCGGGGTCTTCAAGCCTTATAAGGCCGGCCACCCGGTCGTCGAGATCGGCTTCATCCTGTTCACGCCGTGGACGACGCTTGAAGACCTCCGCCTGAACCTGACGCGGGCGGCCGAACGGGGCTTCCCGGGAAGGGGCTATTGGCTCTATTCGATCCTGCTGCTGGAGCCGGCGACGCCGATCTTCCGCCTAGCCGAGAAAGAAGGCGTGATCGTCGAGAGCTTCCCGGACCGGGGCCAGGTGTACGGCCTGTTCAAGAACGAAGGCGAGCTGGAGGACGTGCATGCCTGGCGCTTCAAAGACCCGAAGGTGGCGGACTTCTTCGCGATGCATGTGCGGGTCTGCGCGGCCGATCGGGAGGGTCCGGACTGCGCGTTCTTCGAAGGCGACGCGGCCTACGGCCGGACGCTGAGCCTGTACCGCGAAGCCAACCAAGGAGCGGCGGTGACGCCGCTGGCCATCGCCTTCGCGCTGCTGGAACTGCTGGAAGCCGCGCAGGGGCCCTATGACAGGGAAGACCTGTCGAAAGAAGCGATCCGAAGCGCGACGGTGCGCTTGGCTCAGCCGCAGGCCGAGGCCCGCGCCCCCGCTCCGGAGCTGTCCGTGGAAGCCGAAGCGGTGGAAGGGGTGCTGGCCCGCCTGCGCGGGAAGAACGCGGGGCTTTTTCCCGGCGTCTTGTTCGCGCCGGTGGAGGAGGTCCAGATCTCCAATTCGCGGCGCATCCGGCTCAAGATGACGGCGGCGAGCCGCGAGCTGGTCGTAGACCTCCTGGGGGCGGGATCGAAGCAGCCTTGTTTTCTGACCTCTCGGCACTTCCGGGCGGTCTACCACCAGGACGCGCCGGCGCCTTCGCCGGCGGAGCGCCAGCAGCTGAGCCAATTGCTCCGGCTGATCGATGCGGGGGTCGACGAGGCGTACAAGACATGCGCTTGATGCTGCTCGAGCTGGTGCCGCATGAGCCCGAGCGGGTCAACCGGAGCCAGGCCTATCCTTGGCTGATGGGCCTGGCGGAAAAGCAGGGCTGGAAGGCTTGGTGGCGCGTCTTGGGCCTGCGCTACGAGCCGACCTTGCGCTACAAGCTGGCTCCGGCGGACCTCAAGGCGCTACTAGAAGAGGTCCGGCGCCATAAGCCGGAGATCTTGTTGGTCAACGAGCAGATCGAGAACGAACAAAAAGCGCTGCTCTGCAAGACAGGCATGAAGCTGGTCTATTGCACGCTGGAGACGGAGGAAGACCTGTCCGATCTCGGCCGATTCGTCCGCAAGCACATCAAGAAGCTGGCCGCAGGCCAAGACAAGCTCGACGCGCTGGAGCCGGTGTTCCGGCGCAAGCGTCTGAACCGGGCGCCGTGGTTGACTCCGCCGTTCATCCGGGTGCTGGCGGGGACGTATTGCGCGTACCTGACGAAGACGGCGGACAACCCGTTCTACCGGGAGCTGGCGTCGGCGCCGGCGCAGATGAGCTGCTCCTTCTGCGAATCGGGGCCGGGCCGCCGGAAAGGGAAAGCCGCGGCCGAGGACGCGGTGGCCTTCGCGGCGCGGCAGGTCGCGGCGGCCTGCGCGGAGCGCTTGGAAGAAGACGGCGAGCTTCGCTTCGAGGTGTCGGGCTGGGACCTTTGGCGCCGCCTGGAGGACTTCGTCGAGCTGCTGGTGTGGAAGGGAGTCTCCTCGGCGGAGCTTTTGTTCATGCCCCGGGTGGACGACCTGCTGGCGGCAAGAGCGGCCATCGAGCGCTGCCTGCCGCTGCTGGCGGGAAGGAAGCTGGCGATGCGCGTCTACGGGATGAGCGTGGAGAATTTCTCCGCGGCGGAGAACCTGCGCCTCAACAAGGGCATCACGGCGGCGCAGGTGCACGAGGCGGCGGCGTTCATGCTGGAGACCAACCAGGCCTGGCCGGAGCAGTTCCGGCTTTCACCGGGCGGCTTGAGCATGATCTTGTTCACGCCTTGGACGACGTTGACGGACCTGCGGCTCAACCTGGACCACATCGAACGCTGCCCCTTGATCGACCCGGCGTTCGCGCTCAGCCGGAAGCTGCAGCTGTTCCCGGGGCGGCCGGTGACGCTGCTGGCGGAGAACGACGGGCTGGTGATCGACGACCGGGACGACCACTTCTACAACGCCGGCTGCATGACGGGGGCGGACCAAGACGATCTGCCGTGGCGGTTCCGGCATCCCGAGGTAGGCGTGCTGTGGCGCTTGAGCCGCCGGCTTTCCTGCGACCGAAGGCGGGTGCCGGAAGCGGACGCGGAGAGCAAGGCGGTGGCCGCCTTCCTGGAACGCGCCGGGCAGGCGGCTGCAAAGCCGCTGGCGGTCTTCCGGATGGCGGTCGAAGCGGCGGCGGCCCATCCGGAGACCGATTCGGTGTGCGGGCTGCTGGAGCGGATGGAAGCGGTCAGGCCATGACGCCGAGGCGCTTGAGCTCGAAGTAGCACCGGGAACAAGCGCGGACATCGGCGAGCGCGCTGTGGGCGCCTGCGAAGCCCTCCTTGAACAGCTTGACGTGCAGCTCCTGGAGCTTGGGCCATTTGTTGCCGTAAGGGCCGGGGATGGCGCAATAGGCGGTCGAAGAATGCATGGTGCAGCTCTTGGGCTTGGCTTCGACGCGATTGGGGGCGCCGCTGCGCAGGTACTCGGCGCCGAGGATCTTCTCGTCGAAGGCGACGTTGTGGGCGATGAGCAGGGCGCAAGCGTCGATGTCGGCGGCGAGCTCGTCCAAGACGGGCTTGAGGGCGACGCCGTCGCGGCGGGCGATCTCGTCGGTGATGCCGTGGATCTTGGCGGCCTCCGGGGGGATGGTGAAGCCGTCGGGCTTGATGATGTACTCGGCGCTCTTGACCTCCTTGCCGCCGTCGTCGGCGAGGAGCCAGGCGACCGAGATGACGCGGGGCCAGTTCTTGAGGTCGGAGACGGGGGCCTTGTAGTTCTTGGGCAGGCCGGTGGTTTCGGTGTCGAAGAAGAGGTTCATGCGGTCTCCTGTGGGGGTTTTGCGGTCCGAGATTCTCTGGCGAAGGCGAGGACATGGCCGTCGCGGTCGAGGCTGTAAGCGGCCTCATGGCCCCAATCCCTGGGCGCCAGGGGGCTCAACTCCTGAGCTCCGCCGTCCAAGGCCCTCTGGTGATAGGCGCGGGGATCGTCGGTGACCAGGTAAAGCTCCGCCCGAGGGACGCCGGCGGCGAGCCCGGGATCGGGCAGGCGGTCTCCGAGCAAGCGCTTGATGCCGGCGGCGGGCATGAGTCCGAGGACGGCGCCTGGGCCCAGGCGGAACTCGGTCATGCCGGGGACGTCGAGCTGGGGCGCGATGGCGAGGGTTCGGGCGTAGAAGAGGGCGCTGGCCTTCTGGTCCGAGACGTAGAAGATAAGATGCGCTTTCATGCCTTGGGTCTCATTAAAACATAGACGGCGGCGGCGAGGCTAGCCCCCCGCGAGCATGTCGACAGCCAGGATAAGAGCTTCACGGTGCCCATCGCTTTTCGACGGCGGCGGCCCCTTGGCATCAGCGACCAAGCGTCGGTAGTGATCCGGGTAGCGATCCTTGGCGCCGATGAGCTCGCATGCCTGCGCAAAGGCTTCGCGCTGCATCGACTCGCGTTCGACCGCTTTTGCGATAGGGACGGATCGTGACAGGCGCCAGACGGTCTCCATCAGCGGCGTCGGATCCATCCTTCTCATTTCCTCGTATTGGTGGCCGTACTCATGGATCATTGTGGCTAAATAGGCCTGTTCGAATCGATAGTAGCTTCGTTTTCGTATTTGGGCGCGTCGAAACGATCCCCATGGCGCGCAGCGTATGCTGTATTCAGCGATGATCCGCCGATCATCGACTTCCATGACCGACGGCGGTCCGCCCGCGCAGCCCCACATCTCGTGTTCTTGCGGTCGCCTGTGGGGCAGGCGGTAGACTTGATATTCCCGCCAGCGCTTGATCTTGGGATAGGGGTAGGACAAGTCGCGCGAATAGATATAGAAATCACTGGTGTCCTGCATGATGACATCGACCCCGGCGATCCCGCCGGGGAATAATTTTGCCTCGGTTTGCAGAGCCCCGGCTATCGCCGCCTCGAGCGTCAGGAAATCATCATCGGTGGCGCGGTAGTCTTCAAGCGCCGGCCCGTAGAATTCCCGTTTTTGAGCCGCAACCGCGGTCACGAGAAAGAGGTTTGCGATCAGGAGCGCCGTTACCATGGCTTCATCGGCCAGCTAGCTGACCTCGTCCCGGGGAAGCTGTTGTTTGCCTTGTCTGACCGTGAGAAGCCCATGGTTCGACCGGCTGCGCAAGTTCAGGCGAGCCTGCCTTCAAGGCGTTCGGATATCCATATTTTGATGATGGATTGGCGAGTAACACCCAGGCGGTCAGCCTCCTTGTCTAATGAGTGAATCATCCACGCCGGGAAATCCACATTCACGCGCTTGGGTTCCTTGTTTGTCCGTTTCGCACGGGCCAAGTCGAGATACTTGGAAATATCGCCCCCGGCATCGAACAGCTTGTCAAAGTCTTTAGCTTTCATACAATTCCCTCTCTTCGTTTCGAGCTCGGCGAATGGAAATAATGCGGATGCGATCCTGGCGACAGGTGATTATTGCCGACCAATGCTTGCCGCCGATTCGTCCCACAAAAAGCACGCGCGGCTCATCGTCGTGCTTGAGGGGGATCTCCAGCAGTTCGGGATCGTCCCATAATTCCTGTGCCTCCGTAAAATCAAGGCCGTGCTTTTTCTTGTTGGATTGGCTCTTCCGCTCATCGAATTCAAAATTCATTAGGTATAAATAGTATACAGTAAGTATCCTTTTTAGTCAATTGGCAAAATACACCTAAGCGGTCGAACTCCGCCACTGAGCTGCGGCTGATCTCAAATCGAAGACAGAGTTCACTGAACGAAAAGTAATTCTTAAGATGCTCTCCGACAAATCGAACTTTTTGATCCATGACGGCAACTCCTTTCCAGCTCACAGGCACCTCCTTGAAAGTGCCTAGACTCTATCGAAAAGTGTTACCCATGTACCCAGAAGACTTTGTTACCTATGTTCCCGTTCGCTCACGAAAGCTTGTGCTCACTTCACTCCTTCTGTCCCTGGAAGAACTTTGCCGTTAAAGCGTTCCCACGCGCCGCGGAGGCCACGCAGTGAGCGGTGAAAACCGTGCTTCCGCATCTCTTTGTAAGCAACATCTTTGGTGTGGCGATCATGAAGAACACGATAGAATCCGACGATTAATCCAGTTCTGTCTTGGCCGTGTAGGCAATGAACATAAACCGGTCGGAGACTTTCATCCCGCATAGACTCTACCGCGAGCTTAATGCGTTCCGGCTTCGGGGCACCAAAGACATCCTTAAGACTGGCTGGCGGTCCCGATGCGTCTATAACGGTCATTCCCAGTTTGATCGCTTCACCGTCCGATCCCTCTGACGCAAGATTAAGCTTTACGACCGTTCTAACACCTTTGGATTTTAAGAAGGCCCAACCTGCACTCGTCGGTTGCCCGCCCCGATACACTCCCGGAGCGACTTCTCGGAAATTGGGAATGCCATTAACGGCCTCGCTTGTCTGTGACCCATCAGATTTCTCCGCAGCCCTACAATTAACGACGCTTATGAGACAGAGGAGGATGGCCAGCGTGGTTTGCGAGCGCTTAAATTGCGCCGATGAAACTCTAAGCATGCGCCAATTCATGTTTGAGCACAAAATCAGCGAATTTACGGAAAGCTCTAGTTGAAAGCTTGAGGTGCATGTTTGTGCGCAGGCGCTTAGAACCAGTCGCGGCAATATTCGGAATGAACGTGAGCACATCGGCGCCGAGACTAACTACGCCGACAGCAGTGACGAGCGGGCCAATGGTTGCGCCAGCCGCTATCGCTTTTGTGGGATCATCGCCCTTATTCATTTTGTAAAGGATGAAGGGCCAAGCAAAAATATACCCGGCATCGACCACGACGGATTTGCCTTCTGCCTGAAGATCGCAATACTGCTCATAACTCTTGGGCTCCCAAAGATCCTCAGATCGGGCAATATAGTTGGCCCAAAGATCAACGCCCTCAGCCCATTCCTTCTTGCTAAGTTTTGGACGAAGAGTTTCGAGCCTATACGCAAGTGCGAGCGGCGTACCGGCCATGGCAGCGGTTTTTAATCGCTGGTCCTCAATTAAGTCAATGTTCGTCCGAACTCCAGGACGCTTTGCTGCATAAGCAACCTCATTGATAAGAAGCAGTTTTTCCGATCGCACTCTCTTTTTGAGATCGCGAAGATACTGATGCTGTTGCTTTATATTTTCCTTCAGCTTCTTTCCTAACTGGACCGTGCAAGCGCCAGGAGTCGGTATTGACATGCAGGTTTGGCCGGCTTCGGGTACTGAAACCAGTAGTGCCAAAAACATTCCGCGTGCATTCCGTTTTATGTCCATGTGTTCTCCTAAGCCCTAACGCCACGCGGAGCGGACGCCGCAAGGGGGATCGCCCCAGCGGATGTTATGCGTCCTTTTTAGCCGAAGAAGCAATGTTGCTCGTCGTCTCTGACCAGCTCAAAAAATCTCTCGAGTGATCCTACGGTTGCGGGTTCATACGGATACCAATTGCCGTTTCCCCGCATCCAGTAAATTTTCCAAACGCCCCACGATTTGATGAAAGTGGCTTTTGCAAATTCGCCTTCGATCCTCTTTCCTTTATTGAAGATGCTGGGCCGTATACTAAAGAGCTCAATGCTCTGTTTGTGAAATCGGAAGCCATAATCAAGATTCGCTCGTACCGAGGCCTCCGCAGGTCTGAGTTCATCCAGAAATGCCCGCACCGAATTTGCGATTTCAACCCGGTCTAGTGTGCTCGCACTCATATTACTGGAACGCATAACGCCTGGGTGAGCGGCGACGACTATCGGGATTTTCGCACTGGTCGCCGTTCGCTCTGCCCGATGTTAGCTTGTCAACCTGTTGTAGTCTCCGTGGTTTCCGATCCAGAACCAAGTGAAGCCCTCCGTGCTTTCTACCGCCAGAGCTCGCGTGTTCGATCCAACCCGAGCGGACCAGAACTTTCCGACTTTCTTGAATTGGAGAGAGGGATGCCGCGGGTCTGACTTCAGGAGTTTGAAGTTCTTACGGGCGAGGCCTTGGACAGGCCTGGGCAATGCTCTAAGGCTCGACCAGAAACTGGAAGACGCCCGATGCTTCAAAGGTCTTGCGTCTGGCCGGCCTTCGCTTCAGCCAATGCCTTGCTTGCCAACCTGTCCAGCTTGCCACTTTGGGAATCGCGGGCGATCTGGCGATCCCATTCCTTCCAATCGTACTCCTGGAACCAGGCGCGCAACACGGTCAGGTCGGTTTTGTCGAGCTTCCTAATCTCGCGCTCAATCAATTGAACTCTGGTCATATAGTAAGTTTACCCCCAAAGAGCCAGTTTATCAAGAGGAAGATCGTCCGTCGTTCTCCGATCAAGCTAACGCCAACGCGGAGCGGACGCCGGCAGGCGGGCCGCTCCAGCGGATGTTAGGTTGCCTCTCCTTTCTAGCTTTCACCGTAACCCCAACCAACGTCTGCCTTCAGATTCAGATTTATGCAGAGAAGACTTCACGGCACGATTCCCGGAGGCGCTTCCCTTTAAACTCAAAGTCGATCCACAATCCGGGTCCATTGATTTCAAGAATGCGTGCACCGTCTATAATATCTCCAGCTTTCACCCTCTTACCACCTACAGCAGGTAACGTCCCTCCTTTCCAGCGGTCGATGGTGCATTGGGCAGCCGCGGCAGGCAGTTTGCCCCGGTGGCCTTCCAAACCACAGGCACTTCCGATTCCAACGATAAGGCTACAGGCGATTACTATCCTCATTGGCAACCTAACGAAGCTGTAGAATAATTCCCTTTCTGTATTTTTGAATCACGATTTTAAGGTCCAAACACCTTGCCCGACCTCGAATCGTCGAACCTGGGGCATCCTTGTGAGAAATATTTTTGTGAGATTCCGCATTTTTGAGCACCATTCAATTATTCTACAGCTTCAATGGTTAGCCGTCGGAGTCGAGCGCTGACGCGCCGTTTCTCCGTTTTCGTTCAAAACAACTTCCGTGCGAGCGCATTCAAATCCGTTCAAGCAGTTCCGCCTCTGCGCCGCTGCCCTTCATCGCGGGCGGAACGATTGATTGGGCCGCAGTTCATTTGCCTCGCCGCGGCACCAACGGCACGAGTCGCAAAATCGTCTTGGAGAGCTCGACGATCCTGTAAGAGGTCGATTGTCGATTCGCGACGATCTGGAGAGTTGTCTTGTTTGCGCTCATTCTCCACCTGCACGATTGGAAATGATGGGCATCATCAGGAGACAAGGCGAAGTATTCACAACCCCCATCCCGAGCAAACTTGTAGGCCATTCTGAATCGGCTCGGCGGGAACTCCATCGACATGGCAGGGCGGAATATCTGAATCGCACCGCCTGGTTGCTCCTCCTCGCGGGAGTGAACCCAGTGCTGGAACAAGTCAGTGATATTTATGGTGGACTTCGCACGCGTGGCC
>CAZEAE010000026.1:0-45795 GCA_964510095.1 uncultured Elusimicrobia bacterium
GCTCCCGCCGCGATCTGCGCCGGGGGAAGGATGACGCCGCTGCCCAAGGTCCCCGCGCCGATCTGGTTGGCCGAGATCCCGCTGATCAAAACACCGCTGCCCAGCGTTCCGGCTCCGACCTGCGCCGCCGGGATGATGACGCCGCTTCCCAAGGTGCCCGGCCCAAGCGTCACGCCGCTGCCCAAGGCTCCCGCGCCTATCTGCGCCGGCAACAAGATCACACCGCTGCCCAAGGTCCCCGCGCCGATCTGGCTGGCCGCCACGTTGACGAGCACGCCGCTGCCCAAAGCTCCCGCTGCGATCTGCGCCGGCAACAAGATCACGCCGCTGCCCAAGGTCCCCGCGCCGATCTGGTTGGCCGCCACGTTGACGAGCACGCCGCTGCCCAAAGCTCCCGCGCCGATCTGCGCCGCCGGGACGATGACCCCGCTGCCGATCGTGCCGGGGTTGATGGAGGCCGGGTTGACGCCGCCGGTGATCTGGCTCGTGTTGATGGTCACGCCCGTTCCCAGCGCGCCGCCGGTGATCTGCGCGGCGGAGATCATCACTCCTGAGCCCAAGGCTCCAGGCGCGACTCCGGCCGCCGACACGCCGGAAGCACTGGAGGCGTGCATGGCATAAGGAGAGCTCGAGAGTTGCTCGCGCGGGTTGAGGTCCGTCCCGTTGACGTTGACCTGCAGATACCAGTTGCCCGCGCCGAGGTCGACCGAGCCGGGAACGGTGAAGGTGCTGCGGAATAGGCCGTTGGCGACGAATACGCCTTGGACGCCGGTGGTGAAGCAAGTCGGGCCGGAGAACGCGTTGCAGAGCTTGATCTCGATGGAGCGAGTGCCGCTGACGGGGACGTTGGATTCCTGAAGGCGGCCCTGATATGTCAGAAGGTTCGGGGCGCCGGCATAGAGCGGCGCGGCCAGGAGCAAAGCCCCCAGGAGGATGAGCTTACCTTTGACGTCCTTCATAGAATTTCCCCTAATATCAGCATCATTCGGTTTGTACCAGCACTGTGACCAGGCCGCCGGAGCAGGAGGTCATCGCCCGCCCCACCTGCGCTGAATGCGACCCCGTCTGCCCGGCTCCCTGAACCGCCCCGAGGGTGCCTGAAGTGACCACCCGCTCGCTCACCGCGATGGTGCCGACGCAAGCGACATCCTTCACGATCCCCTGGAAAGCGACGAAGATCGTCTGCCCCGCGCCCGCGGCCGTGACCGTGATGCCGACGACGGTGTTCGAGGACACGACGCTGGTCGTGTCCACCTGATTAGCCACGGGGGTCTTGACGACGACCTTCCGAGCTCCGATGGAGCTGGCCGACAAGAAAGGATAGGCGATATAGCTGTCGCCGCCCGCCACGGTGTTGAAGAGCACGTTCGTCGAGATGACCACGCCGTTCAAGTTCAACCCGAAGCTGCCGGCCGTTCCCAGGGTCGACACGCTGACCTGGCCTATCGAGATGGAGTTAGCCAGCTTAGTCGAGGTCACCGCGCCGTCGGCTATCTTCGGCGTGGTGACGGCGTCGGTCGCCAACTTCGTGGTATCGATCGAGCCGGCCGTGACGGCGATGCCGGTGAGGCCGCTGCCGTCGCCGAAGAACGCCCCGGCCGTGATCGAGCTCGCCGATTGGATGACGCCGTTGGACCCGTTGAGCGTGATGCCCGCCCCGGTCAGCGTGATGCTCGAGCCCGCCGCCATCATCAAGTAGCCTTGCGGGGTGAACGTGCTCTTCGTCGACCCCGAGCCGAACTGCGCCGTGCCGTTGACGTCCACGAAGCCGGTGCCCGTAAGCGTCAAGGATGAATTCACGATCGTCAACGCACCCGTCATGCTGTCGCCGGTCTTCGCCACTGCGCCGCTAGCCGTGATGCCGGTCAAGCCCGCGCCGTTGCCCGAGAAATAGCTCGCGGCGACCGTCCCGATCACGACCAGCCGCTCCGTAGGGTTCGAGGTCCCGATGCCGACGTTGCCGTCCCTTTGCACCAAAAGCAGTTCCTGCCCGGCCGCCGTTCCGCTGGCGATGATCGCCACGGGCGCCGATCCGGTCGCGGGGAAGGATGACACATGTAGCGCCGCCGTCGGATTCATCGTGCCGATGCCGAGGTGGCCGGGAGTGGTGACCGCTCCGTTATCCCAGAAAGAAACAATCTCTCCCGCGCCGTTGTCGCGGTCGAGCCTCAGCCGGTTGTCATTGGGGACCCAGAACATGAACTGCTTGTTCGTATCGGTAGGGTGGGCCCAGAGCTCGAGGACGGCATTGGCGGGAGTGCCCATGATGCGGCTCGGGAAGGCCCCCCCATCCGCGCGCAGCGGGCCCAAGACGTCGAATCTAAAGGAAGGATTGTTCATGCCGATGCCGACCTTGCCGTCTCCCTTGACGACCAAGAGCTCCTGGGCGACCCCAGTGCCGCTCGTGACCGCCAAAACGTTCTGGGAAGCGGTAGCGTTGGAGCTTGAGACATAGAGTCTGGCCGGGCCGGTGTTGCCCCCGACGCTGACGTCCCCGTTCAGGGCGATGCGCAGGTCAGGCCCGGGCCCTCCGAGGAATAGGCCCTGCGTTTGATTCCCATCCAAGGAAGGCCCGTTAAACGGGGTTCCCCATCGGATATGCCCGTCATCCTCAAGAAGGATATCCTTGTCGCCGTTAGGGCCGCCCTTGATGTCGAGCCGCGCTTGGGGATTTCCCGTCCCGATGCCGACACGCCCGTTGTTGCGGACCGAGAACGTCCCGCCGATGACGGAGAACGCCGTGGCGTTGCCGATCAGGCCCGCACCGTTCACGTTGATCGAGGAAACCTCCAAACTGCCGGTCATGACATCTCCCGACTTGGCCACCTTGGACGCGTCGCTGGCCGAAATCCCAGTCAGGCCGCTGCCGTTTCCGAAGAACGCCGAAGCCGTGATCGAGCTGCCCGATTGGATGACGCCGTTGGACCCGTTGAGCGTGATACCCGCCCCGGTCAGCGTGATGCTCGAACCCTGCGCCATGGTCAGATAGCCCTGCGCGGTGAACGTGCTCTTGCTAGACCCCGAGCCGAAACGCGCCGTGCCGTCAACGTCCAGGAAGCCGTTGCCCACGATGTTCACCGACGAGTTCACGACCGTCAGCGAACCCGTCATCGTGTCGCCCGCTTTAGCCACCTTGGACGCGTCGCTGGCCGTGACCCCAGTCAGGCCGCTGCCGTTTCCGAAGAACGCCCCGGCCGTGATCGAGCTCGCCGATTGGATGACGGCGTTGGGCCCGTTGAGCGTGATGCCCGCGCCTGAAAGCGTGATGCTCGAACCCTGCGCCATGATCAGATAGCCCTGCGCGGTGAACGTGCTCTTAGTAGACCCCGAGCCGAACTGAGCGTTGCCGTTGACATCGAGCATCGTGGCTGGCAACAGCACCCCGATGCCCACGTTGCCGTTGGCCGCCACCGTCATCCGCTGGCTGCTGTTGGTGTAGAAGTCCAGGGATTGAGCGCCCAGCGTGACCAACTCCAAAGGGCCGGTATTATTATGCTCGAAGACGAAAGTTCCCGCCTTCAGCCACGGCTGGGTCTGGACATAGGCGGGCCCGAACCCGTAGATCCGGCTATCTTGGATATGGACGTTGGCGAATCCGCTGGCCAGGGGATTGCTGACCGCGATCTCCGGCGCATTGGTGTTGTGATCGATGGCGATGGCCCTTCCATCGAACTCAAGATAGTCCCCGTTGCTGAACGTGCCGGAACCCTGCCGGTTATAAAGGAGAGGGAAGCCCAGCTTCTCGGAGGTGACGCTGCCGTTGAGGATGGCGTTGGTCGTCACGGCATCCGCGTTGATCTTCGCGGTGTCGATCGAGCCTGGCGCCACATTGACGACGACACCCGTGCCTAAGCTTCCTGCCCCGATCTGCGCCGCCGGGAGGATCACGCCCGTGCCCAGGGTTCCCGGAGCCACGTTGGCCGCCGCCACGCCAGCCGCGCTGGACGCGTGCATGGCGTACGGGGTGCTCGACAGCTGTTCGCGCGGGTTAAGGTCCGTCCCGTTGACGTTGACCTGCAGGTACCAGCTGCCCGCGCCGAGGTCGACCGAGCCCGGGACGGTGAACGTGCTGCGAAAGAGTCCGTTGGCCACGCTCACGCCCTGAACGCCGGTCGTGAAGCAGGTCGGGCCGGAGGGGTTGTTGCAGAGCTTAATCTCGACGGAGCGAGTCCCGGTGACCGGAACGCTGGACTCCTGGAGGCGGCCCTGATAGGTCAGGAGGTTCGGGGCGCCGGCGTAGGCGCGCGGCGCGGCCGCAGAGGCGAGCGTAAAGATATAAAAAACAACCAGCCAGGGTCTCGCAACGGGAGACCTCTGGCTGACAACTCCTCGGCGAGAGTTTTCAGCGTGCAAGATTGATTAAAACGGCCTACGGCAAATCTACTGCAAGTCTAACAGACCTTTTCCAGCATGTCAATGCCGATTCGGTCACACTGCCGCGCGCGGTTTTACCGGGGCGGCAGGGCCTGGAGCTCGTCGAGCCGGCGCTGGAACCCCTGGATCTGGGCGGGCTCCCCGCGCAGCAAGGCCGTGTCCAGCCGGGTCCGCAGTAAAGAGTCCATCCGAGGGTCCCTTTCGATCGCCGCATCGAGCTCCCGCTCCGCCACGGCCAAGCGTTCGGTCAGGCCGCTGCGGGCCTGCATCAGCGCGGCTACGCCCAAGGAATAATGCGACAAGCTCATCTGCGGATGGCAAGCCACCGCTTGGGCGCCGGAGCCCGCGGCCAGCTCGAGCAACTGCCGCTGCACCCCCAGGTCGCGCGACGCCGCCGCCTGCACGCTCAGATAGTTCACGAAGGCGATGTGATAGCTCATCTCGCATCGGTTGAGCCTGAGGCCATCCTGGAACCTCCGCAGCGCCGGCTGAGGCAGCCCCTTGGCGACCAAGACTTGCGCCGCCTTCACGTGGCGGTCTGCCGCCAACAGCCGCGCCGCCCCTCCCGCCGAGACCAGCGCCGCCGCCGCCAGCAGAGCCGCCGCCGCCTTGCCCCCCCACGCCGCCGGGCCTTGCGCCGAGGCCGGCCTGCACAGAAGGCCCGCGAACAAAGACGCCAGCGCCAGCACCTCGAGTGGGACCGGATTGAACTTCATATTGAGGAACAGGGCCAGCAGCCCCCCGCACAGCGCCGCCGCCCAAGGGCGCCGCGCCGGGTCCGCTAAGGCTCCCGCCGCCGCCCTGAGCAGGCCGAACAGCACCGCCAGGTAGGCGGCGGCGCCGAGCAAGCCGGTCGTCGCCAAGGCCTGCAGGATGTCGTTATGCGCATGAGCCTGATACTCCATGCTGCTGCGGGACTTGCGCACATGGACAGCCGACTTGTGGCTGCGGAATCCCAGCTCGAAGGTGTCGGGCCCGGTGCCCGCATAAGGGTGCCCGCGGAAGACGCTCCAGGCGGTCCGCCAGATCTCCATGCGGGTCGACTCCACCCCCTTGTCGCTGTACTTCAGCCTGCTGTAGACGGCCCCGGCCGCCAAAGCGGCCAGGAGCAGCGCCGCGGCGATGACGGCGTTGCGCCGTTTGCGGTCCGCCCGGAGTGCGTCGAGCCGCCCGGTCCAGAACGCGTAGGCCAAGGCGCCCGCCGCCGCCCCCAGCCAAGCGCCTCTGGCCACCGAAGCGAGCAGCCCTGCGGCCAACGCCGCCGCGCAGAGGCAGCCAAAGGTCCTCTCTCGGCCTTCCAACGACCAATGAAGCCCCAGCGGAAGCGCCAGCGCCAGGTAGGCCCCCAGCGAGATCGGGCTGCCCAAAGTGGAGGTAGCTCGGCCTCCCATGAGGACGCCCTCTCCGAGGAAAGGATCCAAGCGCAGGACCTGCAGCGCCCCATAGAACCCGACCGCCGCCGATGCGGCCAAGCAAAAACGCAAGATCGAAAGGCGGGATTCTTCGTCAGTCCAAGCCGCCAGATAATACAGCCCCGCGCATAGGCCCATCGCCCAGAGGCTGTACGCATAATAATTGTACATGCCCAGCAGGCTCAGAAGCCGGTCTTGCGAATGATAAGTCGACACCGCCAGCGCCGCCGCCGCCGCCAAGAGCGGCAGGTCCAAGGCCGTGCGCTTCGGGACCACCGCCCCCGAACGCAGCGACAGCAGAGCGCCTGAAGCCGCCGTCAGCACCGCGAAAGCCAGCAGGACAAGCTTGGGCAGGGTGAAGGCGGCGACGGCGCCCTGGCTCATGGCCAAAGGGACGGCCGCCGCCAGCGCGAAGCCGAGCGAGAAGAGGAAACTGGGCGCCGGCCGGGCTTTGTTGGCCAGGCTAGAACTTGACCAGCAGCGAGTAGCGGAAGGTATCGCCGAGGCCGCCGAAGGGGACCCAGGCCACGTCGAAGGAGGCGCGGTGGAAGCTGACGCCGCCGCCCAGCGAGATGCCGTTGAGTCCCGGGGTGTCCTTGCGCTGGCTGCTGTAGCCGAAGCGCATCGCGCCCGTCGTCGCGTCGCTGAAGGGATGGCGGTACTCGCCGCCCAGCGCCCCGAAGATGTCGGTGTCGCGGTACTTGGTCACCTCGAAGTTGAGCTTGACCCGCTTAGGCACGGCCTGCAGGCCCAAGCCCACGGTCAAGGACACCGGCAGCGGGTCCTTGGCCCCGGAGACGTAGCCCGTGTCGGTGCCGGCGTTGCGCAAGACGGCCGCCAGCGTCATCGGCCGCTCGCCCTCGGGGTTCAAATGGTAGAGGGCGCCCAGGTCCAGGGCGAAGGCCGTGCCGCTGTAGGAGTCCAGGTTCTGCACGATGTACTTGCCCGTGGCGCCGAAGCTCAGGCGGCGGCTGGGCCCGTAGGCGTAGCTCAGCGCGTAGGCCCCGTCGGAGGCGCCGAAGGTGCCCACCGGGTCGGTGGAGTCGCCCGTGCGCCGCTCGATGTCGTTGACCGACAGATGGTAGATGCCGAAGGCCAGCGCATGCCGGGAGAACTGCTCCTGGCGCGCGAAAGGCACGGCGAAATCGAGGACCTCGTAGCTCACCCCTTGGAAATAAGCCGTATGGGCGCCGGCGATCTGCGAGCCCGTCAGCTGGGAGAGTCCCGCCGGGTTGTAATAGGCCGCATGGGCGTCGTCCGCGATGGCGGAGAAGGAGTCAGCCATGGCTCCAGCTCTAGCTCCAGCCCCGAATTTGAGGAACTGAGCGCCCGCGGTGCCGGCCTGGGTATTGATCACCGCGTAAGACGGCGCGGCGATCGTCAACAGGAGGAACGTCAACACCGTCGCGGAGATTCTCATCATAAGCCGCTGCCCTTGACGATGGCGATCTTGAAGTAAGCGCTCTGACCGCCCCACTCGACCTCGCCGATATAGACGCCGGAGGCGACGGTGCGGCCGGAAGCGTTGGCGCAGTCCCACGGGAAGTAGTTCGTCGAGCTGCCGGTCACTTGGCCCTGCTCGAGGACCCGCACCAGTTCACCGGAGAGCGTATAGATCCGGATCTTGGTGCCGGTGGCCGGGCCCGGCGGCAGGATGTAGCGGATCATGGTGCCCCGGAAGGGGTCGTGGTTGCCGCCGGCCCCGAGCAGCGCCGCGTTCTTCGCCAGGCCATGGTGGACGCGGCAATCCGACGGGTTCGGGAAGTTGGCGGCCATGACATGGTCGGTGGCCACCAGCGCGGCGCCGCGCGTGGCCGGAGCGCCGTCGAGGACGATGAAGGTCGAGAAGTGGTTGACGGCCACCGTGATCGTCTTGTTCACCGTGTCGACGCGGCGGTTGGTGGTTTCCTTGACATACTTGCCCAAGACCGCGTTGAAGAACCAGACGTTGAAGTTGTCCGCGTTGCCGCTGGTCGACAGGCGCGTGTCGTAGGAGAAGGTCAGGTCGGCGTTCTGCTTGAGCTGATGGCGGATGCCGGCCGGCAAGAAGATGCTATAGAAGGAAGAGAGCGGGTTGATGCCGTTGACCTGCGCGGTCGAGACCGCCGACACGGCGAAGCCGGCCGGCGAGATGGCCGACGGCGAGGCGCCGGCCGGCTGGCGCAGCGCGGCCAAGGCGCTCATCGCCGCGGCCATCTCCGCCGGGAGGCTGGCATTGCTGCGGGACGCGACCGCCGCCGGGACATAGCCCAGCTGGCGCATGTAGAGCACATCGAGAGAGGACTGATCCCTCGCCTTGCTCAGGCCCAGGGTGACGCTGGTCGTAGCCGACGCCACGGTGCTGCTCTCGGCGTCGCTGTCATTGCCGATGGCAAACGTGCCGGGCTGCAGGCCGACGCTGGTGCGCTCATCGGACCCCAGGAGCTCGTCTTCGGCCGACGGGGTCAGAGACATCTTGCCGCCTTTGATGTTGCTGAAGCGCTCATTGACGTTGGAGTCCACGCCGACGAAGAAATCAAAGACCTTGTCCAAGGTGAAGTTCGCGCCGGTCTTGGGGTCGACCGTGGAGGACGCGGCGCGCAGACGCACGCTGAAGCCCGTCTCCGAGGCGCCGGCGCGGTAGATCGCCGTCAGCTTGCGGCGATTGCTCGACATGGTTTTGTCGCTGCCCAGGAACTGGCCGGTGCCGTTGGGCGCGACGATCGCGGCGCCCGAGGCGTTGAAGGTCGAGACCGAGAGGATGGCCGCCAGGTCGTTGTCGGTGCCCACGGTGTTGCGCAAGGCCTTGCTGCAGTCGATCTTGATCTGGAACTGCTTGTTGCCCAGGGCCTTGGCCGTGGCCGCGCAATCGACGCCGACCGCGGCGAAGGTCAGCGTGATATTCTTGGTCGCGGTGGATTCCGCCGTCGTGAAGGAGATGCCGGAGCCCTCCGGCGGGAAGATGATGTCGTCGGCGTTGTCGGCCGGCAGGATGACCAGGTCGTAGCTGATGCCGGGCTTAAATCCCGAGATCGTGTAGCCGCTGACGGTCTTGGCCTTCTTGTCGATCTCGATCGAGCCGACGACGTACTCGCCTTGCGAGAAATTAGCGGCGGCCACGCCCGCGACCTCGCTGTCGTTGGGCGCCTTGCCGTCGCTCTTGACGATTTTGCCGGTGACCGTCGCGCCGCGGCGCAGCGTGATGATATTGCCGGGCAGGTAGTTGGAGGGGGTGTTGGAGCCGGTATACATCACGAAGCTCGTCGCCGTCGTCGTCACCGTGGCGTTGAAGACCGCGTAGCCGAGGCTGGTCGCCTTGAGCGCGTAGGTGCCGGTGGACAGCCCAGGCACCCGGAAGCGCCGGCTGCCGTCGGTGACCGCCTCGATGTCGCCCAGCGCGCTCTTCGTGGCGATGACGCCTTTGAGCTGCAGGTTGATCGCCGCCGCCGGGAAGCCCTTCGTGGCGCCGAAGGGATAGCTCAGCTCGCCGCCCGTCGCCGCATCCTCGACGACGACCTGCCCCGTGACCGAGGACAGCAGCGGCTCCAGCAGGAAATCAGCCGTCGTGGTGGCCAGGAGGCTGACCTTGGTCCGGGTCACCTCGCCGTAGATCAAGCCGTTGGAGGCGGTGTTGCCCTCGCGCGGCGCCGCCGTCACGTCGTATTGGTTGGAGAGGAAGCTCGACACCCAGACCGAGTACTTGCCTTGGCCGTTGGTATAGGTCTGGATGACGATGCCGCTGTCTCCGAAGGAGGGCTTGGCCGTGATCTTGATGTTGCCCAGGGCGACGCCGGTGGTGGTGGATTGGCGCACGGTGCCGGTCAAGGATTGGCCCTGGTTGAGGCTGATGACGCCCACGTCCTTGAATTGGGCGGGCTCGGGCGTCACGCCGGAGAGCGTCACGGGCGTGTAGTTCTGGCTGCCTTGCGCCAGGAACCGGGGGTCCCAGCCGGTCTGGGCCAGCGTGACATCGTAGGACACGCTGGGCAGCAGCGGACCGACCCGGAAGTAGCCGTCGGCCTCGATAGGGCGCCCCGCCACCGAGGAAGGGGCCACCACGAAGCCGCCCGCCAGCCAGGGATTGGCCTTGGCCGCGATCTGGAAATTAGAGGCCAGCATGGTGATGTTGTTACGGGTGATGAGCTCGCCGGTGTTGGCGTCCTTGAGACGACCGATGATATAGGCCGCGCGCTGCATGGTCACGTTCTGGTTGGCTAGGTTGGTCTGCAGCGTCAACGAGAGCGGGCGGCCGACGTACTTGATCGGCAGGAGGCGTCCCTGCACGATCAGGGTGTAGTCATCGGGCGGCAGGTTCGCGAAGGCGTAGCCGACCGAGTTGGCCTTCACGTTCAGGTTGGAGTCGCCCAGCAGCGCCACGGTCGACGCCACGAGCTCCTCCCGGGGATTGAACACGCTCACATCGAAGATGCGCGTGTCCTTGATCCCATCTTCCAGCGAGATGCTGCCGCTGAGGCTGTAGCCGTCGCGCAGGACCAAGCTGAGGCCGCTGACATTTGCGCTTACGAGCACGGTCTTGCCCACCGGCGGGACGATGAACGGGCAGGTGGTGCAGGCGCGCAGGCCCGTCGCGCGCACGAAATAGACGCCGGCGGGGACGTTGCTGATCGTGAAGGTGCCCGAGGCGGTGAGATAGCCGACGCGCACCGTCGCCGGGTCGAAGACGGTCGAGATGGCCACGCTGTACTGATCGAGGTCCTGCTTGATCGCCACCACGCGCGCCGTGCTCGAAGAAAGGTTCGCCGGGAAGCCCACGGGCGCGATATAGGGCGCGTTGGCGACGATCTTGGCGTTGGTATTGAAGAGCTGATGCGAGATCTGGTTGACGATCGTGCCGGCGATGGAGAAGGTCTGTCCCGCCAGGTCCACGACGATGGTCGTCGTCGAGCCGTTGACGACGGACACCCGAAGCTTCTGCGTGTCGCCGGTGGTCTTATAGGTGAAGGTCAGGTCGTCGGTCTCGGTATTGAGCCCTTGGACCATGAAGGTGGCCGAGGAATTGCCCGCGGGGCAGTAGCCGCCGGGAGCCGGGAGACCGTTGGCCGTACAAGCGAAGCCAGGCAGGTTATGAGCGCCCAGCTCCGAGATGACCTTGCCCTTCTTGTCGGGCCGGGCGGCGTCCACGGTAAGGCCGAAGAGGTCGACATTGATGAAGTCCGTGCTGCCGGCGGGCAGGGTGATCGAGCCGACGATGGTGCCCGAGGCCGCCACGAAGGTGAAGTCCAGCGCGACGGCGCCGGCCGTGTACTTGCTCAGCGGCAGGCCCTCGAGGACTTCCAGCTCCTGGTCGGAGCCCTTCAGGTCGGCCATGAGCTGATAGGTGGTGTTGGCGTCCAAGCCCGATATCGTGTAAGGGATGGCCAGGCCGGCGCCGCCGCCGGCCACGACGACGTTGGTCGAGCCGAAGTTGGACGAGCCCGGCGACCAGGCGTTGACGTTGAAATAAAGGGTTCGGCCGGTCGTATCGGGCGCCACCGTCACCGTCCCGAGGATCTGGGCGCCGGTGTTGAAGGCGGGGAGGTCGACGCCGACGACGTCCGTCGCGTCGGGCACGGTGATCGGACCGCTCGAAACGGCGGCGAAGCCCTCGACGTTGGCCCGCAGCCGGTAGCTGCCGGCGTCAAGGCTGGTCACCGTGTAGGTGCTGCTGAGCTGACCGGCGGCCAGCGTGACGCCGCCGAAGCCGCCCGAGGCCAGCGTCGAGGTCGAGGTCGGAACGGCGTTGATGGAGATGAACAGGCCACCCGGATTGGCCGGCACGATGACCTGGCCGGAGACCGTGCTCTTGCGGGCAAAGGAGGCCAGATTGAGCACCGCGCCGTCTGCGCCCACGTAGACCGTGGTGCTGACGCTGGAGAAGCCGCCGAAATGAGCTTCGACCGTATAGGTGCCGACGGCCACGTTGAACTTCATCTGCGTGCGGAAGACCTCCTTCGCGCTGGCCGTGTCCCACAAGCCGCCGTCATCGAAGGTCGTCGTGCCGGCGGGCAGACGCAGCCGCCCGTTGAGCGAGAACTCGACAGCCGTGCCGCTGGAGCGCACCTGCAGGTCGCCCCACTGGTCGACCGCCTGGGTGGAGAAGCCCACGGAAAGCGAAGGCACGACGAGCAAGGTGGGCGAGCGGCTGAGCCTGAGCTCGAGCGCGCCGGAAGCCGTGATCGAAGGCGCTTCCGTGCTGCCCTGCACGACGGTGAAGGTCGAGACGATGCCCGAAGCGTCCAGCGTGACCTTCAGATCGACCGGGAGGTAGTCTTCCCGGCTGACCTTCAGCTGATAGTCCCCGGCCACGGTGCCCGGCATCCGGTAGAGGCCCAGCGCGTCGGACTCGGTGAAGAGATTGCCGTTGGGGCCGAAGGCATCGATGCGCACGGAGCCCAGCCGCGGGTTGGGCTTAAGGCCGGCATCATAAGTCGTGCCGGTCACCTGAGGCACATCGACGCGGACCTTGAGCCGGTCGTCATGGATGCCGCCCGTGCCGCCGACCTCGATGCGCGCGTAGTACAAGCCGGAGGGCACGCGGATACCCTCGTTGAGCCAAGGGTTATAGCGCCCATCCCAAGCGATCTCGCCGGGGCCCGGCTGGCCGGTGCCGAAGAGGTCCCAAAGGGCGGCCGGCACCGAGGACGGGTCGTCAGTGGCCTTGAACGGCGTCGAGCTGATCATGATATGCCATTCCTGGCCGGCGTCGCCCATCGTGAAATTGAAGAAAGCCTGGTCGGCGTCCTTGTCGCTGTTGGGCGTGATCGTGGTCGAGGATCGCCCGACGCTGAAGGGCACCGTGGACACCGAGGGGGCCGTCAAGGCGTTGCCGGGCAGCACGGCCAGGCCGATGGAGATGCCGTTGGGGAAGAAGGAGCTGCCCCCCACCGATTTAAGCCCGGTCGAGGTCGACACGACGTAGAAGACGCGCGAGGAGATGCCCAGCGCGAAGGGGACGCTGATGGTCGCAGTCGGCGCGACCGTGGGAGAGGTCGTCAAGGTGATATCCGGATCATGGACATAGCCGCCGGTGAGCGCGTCGAACTTGAAGCTGTCGAGCGCGGCCGCGGTCGGCGTGGTGGTGCGCACCTCGTTGAAGCACTCATCGACGATGTTCAAGGTCAAGGCGGGAGAACGGACCCCTTGGACCATGGAGAGCTGCGACTGCACCGGGTAGAGGCCGTAGGATGAGCCCAGCACCTGCCGGATCGAAGGCGATCCCGCGAACAAAGGCTGAGGCCCGACGAGGGCGTTCTGCGCGCTGGCCACGTTGAAGGTCGCCGTCGAGACATCACAAGGCAGGACCACGCCGCTATAATAGAACTCGACCTTCTGGCCGGGCTGCAGGCCGCCGCCGCCGGTCACGCTGACGAAGGCCGACGGCCCGTTGAGGGTCACCCCGGAGATCGTCGCGGTGGAAGGCGCCAGGACCGCGGCCGTCACCGATTCAGGAGAAGCCAGACCGGGGGGCACGCTGAAGCCCACGACGCCGCCCGTGGAGGCGGCCGTCGGCTCGGCGATGCCGTGAGCGCCGACGGTGAAGGTGATCGTCGTGATCGCGATGGCATGGTTGCCGGGCGCGGTCGAAGGCGCCACCGAGGCCGTGCCTTCGCCGGAGAAGCCCTGGCCGCCTTCCGAGGCGCCGGGGTCGCGCAAGGTGATGTTAGCCTCGGCCAGGCTGCCGGCCACGCTGCCCGCCACCGGCACGAACACGCTATCGGCGCCCTGGTTGTTGCGCGAGTAGACGCCTATAGGTTCGTCCGGGTTGGGCATGCGGTCGGGGGTAAGGTCCATGAAGGCGCGGACGTAATAAGCCACGCCTCCCGGCACCGAGGCGTCATAGGAGCCGGGGCCGCTGGGCAATTCGCGGACGGCGGCGGGGCGACCGGAGAAATCGCTCTTGGACCAGAACTCCAGCCGCACGGCCGCAAAGCGCGTCCCCGCGTAATCGACGCTGCCGCTGATGAAGCCCTGCGCGGCCGCGCCCGCCGTCGACGGCGAGATGAGGACGGCCAGGCCGCCGACGTTCTGCCCATTCTGCAGGAAGATCGGGCTCGGCACGCCCTCGAGGCCGAAGACGCCTCCGTCCTCGCCGTCGGTCGGTTCGCCCGAGGAATCAAGGTCGATGAAGGCGCCGAGGTAATAGGTCGTCCCGGTGGCCAGGCCGTCGAACGCGAACACGTTGGTGCTGAGCAGCACCTGCCCACTGACTAAAGAGGTAGAGCTGAAATCGATCGACTTGAAGAGGCCGACGAATATATCGCCGCCTTGGGAGCCGGTGTAGTCGATGCGGCCGGCGATGGAGCCCAGGCTGCCGGAGGAGCCCAGGAAGGACAGCTTGAAATCGCCGAACACGCCGGGCGCGAAGACCGCCGCGCCGATGGTATAGAGGCCGTCGTAGGGCAGGATGAAGTCCTTGATAGCCGCGTTGCCGTTGCCGCCGCTCTCATCGTCGCTGGTCAGCAGGGCGCCATTGGGCCCATAGAGGTTCAGGAAGGTGTCGTAAAGCTCATTCTCCCCGTCCATGGCGATGGTGACCGGCTGGCCGCGGCGGCCGACGAAGGTGTAGAGCTTCTGCGCCGCGCCGTTATGGTCGACGGCGGGGCAGTCGGAGGCCGACAGGCTGTGATGAAGCTCGGCGCCTTGCACGATGCTCTGGCGGTCGCAGAGGACGAGGTCGGAGTCCGGCTGCGTCGTCCCCGAGAAATACACCCCGGTCGACACCGAGAAGCCGATGGGTTCGCCGGCCTCGGGGATGAAGTTGCCGTTGACGTCGATGAAGGCCGAGATGCGGTAATAGCCGTCGGCCAGGTTATTGAAGAGATAAAGGCTGCTGGCGCTGAAAGCGGCGGAAGAGAAGCGCACCGGCACGTCGGAGCCCAGCGGCAGCAGCAAGGCGCGCACCGTGCCCGAGGTGATCTGGGTGCCGCCGTAGAGCAGTCTTCCGTAGATGGCGCGCGTCGCCGAGGTCGTCGTGATCGCCAGGTCCGCGCCGGCCGCGCTGACCGCGCCGACCTCGTTCATGTTCAACCGCGGGATGGCCCAGTCGAGGTTGCGCCCGTTGTTGACGCCGCCGGCCACGAAGACGTTGGAGGAGTCTTGGACGGCCAAGGCGAACGGGAAGTCCTCGCCGGCGCCGTTGAAGCCGTCGAAGGTCTTGGTGTTGAGCAGGTTGAGGTTCGCGTCGTAGCGCACGACGACGTAGTCCCCCCCGTTGTCCGGCGACTCCCAGCTCTCGTAAACGCCGCCGTCGGAGGCGAGCTGCAGGTTGTCGACGCCGCCGCCGAAGTGCATGATGACGGGGCCGAAACTGGCCGACGCCGTCTGGACCAGGCTGGAGCTGAACTTGAAGGTCCGCGCTTCGCTCTGGCCATCCACCACGCCGCTCAGGTAGATATCGCCGGCCGCCGAGACCCTCATCCTGACGCCGTCGTTGTTGAAGGGCAGGTTCAGGCCGGTGACGTCGGCCTGGGCGATCAAGCTCAAGCCGGAGTCGAACTTCACCAGCACGCCCCGCCGGCCCACGCCGTTCTGTTCGCCGTTGGTCACGAACAAGGCGTAAACGTTCCCCGAGCCGTCGACCCCGATGCCGCCGGCGCGCCCGCTGCAGAAACCGCAATCCGGGAAGGTGAAGGACCCGGTCGACGTGCCGACGCCGAAGTCGTCGGGGTCGAGCTTGAAGACAAAGCCCCCCGCGCCGCCCGAGTTCGCGGCGCCGACGGCGTAGATCGAGCCGCCCGAGAAAGCCAGGGCTTCGATGCCGTTGGCGTTGTCGAAAACGACCGTCTGAAGCAGGTTGAGGTCGGCGTCGTATTGGCCCAGCGTGCCCAACGAAGGGCAAGGCCCGTCGCATTCACCTATGGGTTCGATCTGGCCGCTGTTATAGACCCGGCCGGAGGCGTCGACCAAGAGCTGGTGCACGTTATTGCCGGGCAGGGTGGTCTGCGCGAGCAACGCGCCCGTGGAGCTCAGGCGCACGGCCAGCGCCGCGACGCCGTCGTTCTGCCCCGAGATGCCGCTGACGTAGACGAAGGGCCCGCCGGAGCTGACAAGGTCCAGCGTGATCGCGGCGCCGATATCGGTGGCGCCGCCGTCGAAGCGCACGCCGGCCGGCGAGTCGAAGCTCCCGGAGAAGACGTTGACGCTGCCGCCCTGACCCGGGTCGCTGATATCGCCTTGGTTGATGCGGCGTTCATTGCGATCGGCGGACAACGCCAGTCCCTCGCCTTCGTTGAGCACGCCATGGGCGTGGAAGGTCGGGTTATAGAAGCCCAGGCCGCTGGGATCGCGGAAGGCGTCGAGATAATAGGTCCCGAACGGCAGACCGGCCTTGGAGAACTCCACGTCGCCCGGACCGGGATCCATCGGCACGCTCAGCTTGAAGAGCGGCTGGCCGGTGAAGCTCGAGTTGTTGAAGAATCGGATGAAGACCGGGCCGCTCTGCGTGCCGAAATAAGAGGCATGCCCCTGGATGCGGCCGGTGTTGGCGCCGGAGCCGCCGCCGAAGCCGCCCGGGTCCTGGACGCCGAAGTCCACCCCGTAGGTCGGGAAGCTGCCCGTGCCGGAGGAAACGCTGACCGGGGCGCCGAAACAAGGCGTGTTAGGCGCGCAGGGAGCGCTGCCGAACTGCCCGAACGACTCCCCTTGATCCTGCCGGCTGTTGCCGTTAGCGTCCAGGAAGGCGCTGACGGAGTAGTTCGTGGCCGCCGCCAGGAAAGGCAGAGCGAAGGCGTAGCTCGTCACGCCCGCGGTCCGCGGCAGGATGGCGGATTGGTAGCTGTTGCCCTGAGACATGGGCACGAAGGTCTGGACGACCAGGCGTTGATCGACCGCCGCGCTGCCGGCATAGGTGACGCGGCCGTTGATGACCCCGCTAGGCGGATCGGAAAGCGTCAGGAAGGCCGTCACCGCGCCTGATAGCGGCACAAGGATGATCGGGGCGCTGGCGAAGCTCGGCGTCCCTTCGTACCCTTGAGGAGCGCCCACTCCCACGGGCTCGCCCAAGCCCTCATCGGGGTTGCCGTTGCCGTTGACGTCCCGGAAGGCCACCATGTAATAGGAGGTCCCTCCGGTGATGCCGGACTTGATGAAGGGCCCCTGGGTCGAAAGGTTCAGGACGTAGTCGATGAAGCCGAAATTCCTGTCCTTGGAGAAGCCCACGAAGATCGTCCCGGTCTGGGCGCCCTCGTAGAAGATCGTGCCGCGGATCGCGGCGTTGCCGGAGGCGCCCGAGCCCGGGTCGCGCAAGACGAGGTTGACGGTCGTCGTCGAGTTGTAAAGCACCCTGACGGTCGCGCTGGAAGCCTTGGGCTCCAAGGTGTCGGCGCCGCGGTCGCCGTTGACGTCGACGTAGGCCCGGATGATGTAGCTGGTGGCTGGCGGCAGGAAGCTGAACACGTAGGAATTTCCCGTGCCGGTGGAGACCGAGGCCACGACCGTGCTGTCGAAGCAGTTCGCGCAGTTCGGCAAAGCCGCCTCGACGCGGATCGGCCCGGGCCGGTTGCCGCTGTAAAGGATCACGCCCTTGACGCTGCCGACGGCGGGATCCGAGAGCGTGATCGGCGCGGCGCCGGTGAGGTTGGCGCCGCCGCGGATGACGACGGCCGTCGGCGAGCTCTCGGAGACGCCGAAAGCGCCCTTAGCCTCGCCCGGATCGCGCACCGTGTTGCCGTTGACGTCGAGGAAGGCGCGGGCGAAGTAGGTCCCGTCGTTCAAGCCTTCGAAGGAGAAGAAGCCCGGAGCGGCCTGGGTCGCGACGAGGATCGGGAAGGCGGAGGCGTCGGAGCGGTCGAAGAGCTGGACGCGGGTCACGCCGGCCTGGGCGCCGCTGTAGGAGACGGTCCCGCTGACGACGCCGGCGAAACCGCCGGTGACGGCCAGGCTCAAGGAGTAAGGCCCGAAATCACCCTGGAAGAACTGCGTGGGTTCGACGAGATAGACGCCCGGCTGGAAGACCTTCGCCTGCACGCTGCTGGTGCCGCCGGCGCTGTTGTCGCGGGCCACCACGTTGCCGTTGGGACCCAGCAGGATGAGTTCGTTGTCGAAGCCCGAGCTCATCGTCAAGGTGATGTCGGAACCGGCGCCGAGCGAGCCCAAGCTGCCGTCGCCGACGGTGAAGGAATAAAGGTCGGTCGTATGGCCCGGCCCCTTGTCGCGCGCCGGACAGTCGCCCTGGGAAAGGGCCACGTCGCCGATCACGCGGCTCGTGCCGAAAGCGGCTCGGTTGCAGAGGGCGACGTCGGCGCCGGAGACCGCGTTGCCGCCCAAGATCTGGATGGGATAAGCCGCGCTGAGGCCGCCGAAGACGCCCGTGGGATTGCCCGGGGACGTCTCTCTCCCGTCGTTATTGGTATCGATGAAACCGCGCAGGAAATACGTCCCGTCATCGAGGCCGGTAAAGGAGAAGCTCGGCAGCGAGGTCTCGGCGAGGAAGGGGGCGTTGGGGGCCGGGCTGTCGGCCAAGCGGATGCGCAGGATGCCGGTGGCCGCCGTGAAGGAGTCGACCTTGCCGCTGATCGTGCCTCCCGCGGCGGGCGTGGCGGAGATCGAGCCCGTGGGCGCCGAGAGGTTCTGGCCGAGGTCGAAGGCGACGATGCGGTAGACGTTGTTCACGCCCACGACGGCCGCGGCGTCGATATAGACCGTGGTCGCCTTGCCGACGGAAGCGATCGTCTGGAAGGCGCCGCCGGGGACGGTCGTGCGCTGGACCTGGAAGCCCGCCAGGTCGACGAGCGGCGTGTTGTTGGCGTTCTTGACCGGCGCGTTCCAAGACAGGCGCACCTGGCGAAGGCCGGGGGCGGCCTGCAAGCCGTTGGGACCGGCCGGGGGCACCGTGTCAGCGGCGATCGCGAAGTCTTGTCCGGAGACCGGGCCGGCGCCGACGAAAGCGGCGGCGGTCTGGCCCCGATCCTCTCCGACGCCGAGCATGGAATCCTGGTCGGCATCGACGAAGGCGCGAAGGAAGTAGCTGTCGCCGCCCGGGACCAGGATATAGTAGCGCTGGCTCGTCACGTTGGGCAGGCTGACGAAAGACCGCGGGAAGAACGTGGTCGAAGTCGAGGCCTCGATGAGGATGGGGCCGCTCTGGCGGCCGGCGTAGGCCAGGAGGCCGGCTAAAGAAGGCGCGATGGACGCGGGCGTGACCGTCGAAGCCTGGTTGCTGAAAGCGGTCCTGATCCCGTTGCCGTTGACGGCGCGCAGGCGCCAGTAATAGGTCGTCCCGGGCGCCAGCGAAGCCTCGAGTGCGGCCTCGCCGGAAGTGGTCTGGACGACGACGCCGTCCGTCCCGTCGGTGGAGCGCGTCAGCTCGAAGAGAGTGCCCGAGGCGTTGCCGGCCTCGCTCCATAACAAGACGGCGCTCGCCTCGCTGACCGCGCCGGTGGAGAGGTTCAGGGGCGCATCCGCCAGCGAGTAGGCCGTCGGGATCGTCGCCGAGGAGCTGGTGCCGTTGAAGTTGGCCGCCGCGATCGCGCGGATCTGCGAGGAGGTATTGGGCGTCAGCGGATCGAAGTAGCCGGCCGTCGGGTGAGGGATGCCGCCGGTCTCCACGCTGTTATCGGCGCGCCGCAGGTCGTAAGTCTGCGCGCCGTTGGAGAGGTTCCAGGAGAAGTTCACGCCCCCGGCGGCGCCCTCGCCCTTGAAGCCGGCCACCGGCGCCGGCGGCTGGGCCGCCAGCAGGGCGAAGTCGAGACGGAGGTTGCCGCCGGCGGGCAGCGCCAGGCCCGCCTCGGAGTTGAAGGAAGGCTCGCCGGCGTTCAACTGGCCGTCGTGGTTGCCGTCGAAGAAGGCGAAGACGCTGTAGTCCGTGGCCGGGCGCAGCAGGCCGAAGCTGTAATCGAGGGCGCGCGGCTGGCCCGAAGGAGGGACGCCCTGGAACTCCTGGTTCTCGATGAAGAAGCCCGGGGAGCCCGGCGTGCCGCGGCCGGCGCGCAGGACGACCTGTCCGCCCGGACCGGAGGGCAGAGACACCTGTCCGGTGATCTGGCCGTTGTCGACCAAGGCGAAATCCTTGCCGAGGAAGCTGCTGCCGGTGGACACCGAGATCGGCGACAGGGAGGCGCCGAAGGCGTTCATCCCCGCCCCCGGGATGCCGAAGTAGCCGAAAGGCTCGGCGCCGTCGGGCTTGCTGCTGTAGTTGCCGTCGCGGAACCCGATCAGGTAATAGACGCCCGGGGCGGGCAGCCCCGTGATCGTATACGAGCCGGTCGAGGCCTGGCTGACCGTGCCGAAGAAGATGGGCTCGCCGTGCTGGAAATCCGTATGGGTCGTCGCGCCGATGAAAAAGTTCCCTTGGTCGAGCACGCCGTCGTAGGACAGCGTGCCGGAGATCGAGGTGTCGCCCAGAGAGATCGCGAGGTTGATGGTGATCGTCGAACCCAGGATAAGATCATAAGCGCGGCCGGTGTCCGCGCGCTGCGAGGGGTCGCCGTCGACGACGGCGGTGACCCGGTAGCTGCCGGCGGGCAGGTCGGAGATGATGTAAGGGGTGTTCAGGGGGCCGGAAAGGGTGACGACCGTGCTGAAGGTATGGCCCTGAAGGTCGTCGGCCGTGATGGTCAGCGGGCCGGCCGCGCCGCCGGTGAAATTCACCATGCCGGCGATGGCGCCGTCGGTGGAGCCGGAGATGGAGAAGTCGACCAAGACTTCACCTTCGTTGTCGTAATAGGCGTTGACGAGGTCGTTCATGGCCAGGACGAGCTCGCCGGAGTCCGGCACGATGAAGCCCGTCGTCCCGGCTCCGACCCGGAACCACTCCGAGCCGCCGGTGCCGCCGTTATACGATTGGATGCGGCCGATGAGCTCGCCGACCTTGGCCGAAGGCAGCACGGTCTCCAGCCCGGTGTCGCCGGAGCCGGCGGGGCCCACGAGCGTGCCGGCGTCAGGCCTCCAGAGACCGACGGCGGAGATGTTCAGGCTCTGTCCGGCGTAGACGCTCAAGCCCATGAACTTGCCGCCGTAGCCTTCGGGCGAGGCGTACATGAAAGCCGGCACGTCCTTTTTGACATAAGCGAAGCCGGAGCTGACCGGGTAGATCGATTGAGGGGCCATGGACCCCGCCGACAGGCCGAAACCGTTCGCCGCGAAGATGTCTACCTTGACGGCCGGCACCTGGCTGGCGCCCTGCATGTCGATGGCGACGAAGTAGGTGCCGGTGCTGCCGGCCGTCAAAACGTCCGGCGCGAACCAGCTGATCGTCCCGCCGATGTCGGACGGGCCCAGGAAGACCTCGCCGCGCAGGTCGTCGCCGTTGGCGCCCGTTTCTAGCGTGCCGCTGCCGTTGACGTCCCGGAAGACCTGCAGGCGATAGCCGCCGAACGGGAAAGACGCGCCGGTATAGTCGACCTGCAGCGCCGAGACCATCGAATCGGCGCCCGCGGAGTGGAGCTCCAGTTTCAGCAACGCATGGGCTCCAAAACTGGTGATCGAGCCGTCATGGGCGGTGTGGGTCGTGAGGTAGACGGTGCCGCCCGGAGGCGCCGACCCGCCGGAGAGGGTCAGGGCGATGGCCTCATGAGAAGCGGGAGCCGGATCGATCTCGACGGTATCAGAGGAGCCCTTCGACTCGAAGGAGTCAGGGACGCTGTTGTTGTTGACATCGACATAGCCGACGATGGTGTAGTCAGCGGCCGCCTTCGTATCAAAGGACCAGTTGTTCGCGTTGTCGCCGATGGCCGAGCCCTCCAGCGTGGAGGTGGACAGACCCGGCACGCCGCGCCAAGCCTGGACGCGCACGGGGCCGATCTGAGCGTTCCCCCCCGACCAAGTGCCGCCGACGTTGACCCAATCCTCGAGCGTGACATCGATGTTCGACACGTCGCCCGTGAGGAAGATCGGCTCGGAATGATAAGACCCGGGATGGCCCCAGCCGCCGCGCGGGAACGCCCCTTCCGGCTTGTTGGTGGGGGTGTGGAAGACGAACACGTAGTAGGTATTGGGAGTGGCCAAATTGCCGATGAAGTAGGTGCTGGGACCGACGGTCTGCAGCGCGCCCAACTGCGTGGCGCCTCCGGCGGGGTCGGTGCTGACCAACACCCATTGCGGCATGGGAGTATAGACGGATGCCCCGAAGACGATGTTGCCGCTGATGGAGGACAGCGGTCCGCCGCCGTCGGGAGACCAGCGGACGACTTGATTAGGGTCCGTCGTGAAAGGAGAACCGAAAGACGGGCCCTGGCTGTTGAGGAAGGCGACCGTGGAGCCGGCGGCGACGTCCGAGGCGTCCACCGTGGTGGTGCTGTTGACCTGGAAGGACCACCCGTTGAACTCGAGCGAGGTCGACGCCGGCCCGTGCAACTGCAGGGCAGGCGCGCTCGAGTCGTCGGCATAAAGGAACACATCGTCGAACTGGTTGATGCGGGCCTGGGAGCTGATGTTCAAGGTCTGCAACCCGTAGAGGCCCAGGGTGCCTCCCCCGCCGACGGCGACGGTGGCGTTCTTGATGTCGAACGGCAGGCTGCCGGCGTTGAAATCGCGCTCGATGGAGGTCTGTCCGGCGCCCAGGCTGATGAGCGTGGCGCCGCCGCGGAACGTGAGCTTGTCCTTGACGCGCAATTGCGCGCCGCCGGGCCCCATGTCCAGGACGCTGCCGCCCTGGAAGGCCAGCTCGCCGCGGGCCCAGAAGAGGACGCTGCCGCCCAGCTCCAAGCGGCCGCCCATGATGACGGCGTCGGTGGAGACGGCCAGGGTGTTCTGGACGCCGCCGTTGGAAGCCAAGCGGATGGTCCGGGTGAAATCCGAAGCGACGATCAGGGTGCCCAGGGTCAGCCCCGGCAGGTCCCAGTCGCAGTCGAAGGCGGCGTTGGCGTCGAAGACGACGCGCTCGTTGGCCGACGGGGAGATCCCGCCCTGCCAGTTGGCGGCCACGCTGGCCTGGGTCTCGAAGCCGGCCGTGCCGCCGACCCAGACGCGAGACTCGGTGGAAGCGATGATGTTGTAGGAGACGCTGAGCGAGCCGCTGTTGTCGCCGTAGACCGTATCGTTCATCGCCAAGTAAAGGTTGCCCGACGAGGCGGCGGTCATCGTGCTGGTCACGCCCAGCTGGAACCAAGCATCGCCGCCGATGCGGCCGATCAAAGAGCCCAGCTTGAGGCCGTTGATCCCGCCGGTCGTGACCACGCCGTCAGCGTCGTTGGGCGCGCCGCCGTCGGACCAGACGCCGGAGGCCTCGACGTGGAACGTCTGGCCGGCGCTGATGAAGAGTCCCGTGTCGGACCCGCCGTCCGGGATGATCCCGCTCGGCTCCGGGTAGCCGCCCTCGGTGGGGTTGGCGGCCAGCGCGCCTTGCGCCTGGACGAAGCCCGAGAACATGGGGAATGCGGTAAAGTCGAAATCGGCGCCGAGGCCGAAGTCCTCGGGGCCGAAGATGCCCAACTGCACGCCGCTGCCGATCGGGATGTTGTTGTAGCTGAGCGTGACCAGGAAGAACCTCTCCACGGCGGTGATGGTCTCGGGCGAGAAGGTCACGTTCGCCGAGCCGTTGCCGTCGAACCCGGAGGTGCCGAGGAAATCATCGCCAAGGCTGACGAGGCCGTCGTCGTCATTGTCTGTAAAGACGCTGGCCATGACCTGGCTGGACGGGGCGTCTCCGAAGAGGTGGACCTGCAGGGAGGTGAGGGGCTTGGTTTCGGCATCGTTGCGGATGCCCACCTGGAGCATCGGCACATTGAAGGCCGTGGCGCCGGTGAAAGACGGCGTGACGTCGTAGCCGTTGAAGAAGGTGACCGGCCCGCCGGGCGCGTAGTCGGGCCAGTCCACGTAGCCGCTCGGATCGTTCTCGAAGGGGGGCCCCCGTTTGGACCCCGAGGCGGCGAGCATCGTGATCCGGGAGCCCGGGTCCAGAGACGAGCCGTTGACGTTCACCGCGGAGGTGGCGTAGAAAGCGACCCCCGTGAAAGTGGCGACGAAGGTCCCGCCCGTGAAATCGATGGCCGTGGCGCCGGCAGTCAGGTCCTCGAAGATCAAAGACGAGACCTCGAGGGCGGCGGAGAGTTCCTGCGGGGCGACCCGCAAGCCGATGGCGCCGCCGCCGATCGTGCTGGAGGTGAACGCGAGAGTGCCGGTGTTGGCTACGTCGAGGAAGACCCCTAAGCCCTGCGGCCCGCCGGCCAGGATGCTCGACGTCACGGAGAGCCCATTGCTGCCTTGGCCCAAGTAAAGAGCCTTTCCCGTCGTGCCTGTGGCGACCAGGACGCTGCCGGTGACGACCGTGCCGGTCGCGCCGCTGACGAGCGCGGCCTCCGAGCCCTGAAGGTAGGAGCCTAGAACGTCACTGAAGGAGGCGGTGCTTATCTGGAGGGCCGCGTAGCCGGACGCGCTGCTAGTCATCGTGCTCTGGCTGATCGTGTTGTAGGCGGCGCCGGACCGGAGTCCCACTGCAACGCCCCCCGGGTTGGCGATATAGCTCTGTGTGATCGTGTTCGACGAACAACCGTCCAAGTCTAGCGCGGCGGCGATGCCGGTGTCGCCATTGATGGTGCTGAGGCTGACCGTATTGCTGCTGCTGCTCGAGGCGAAATGAAGGCCAGTGCCGGACGGATTGATGAAGAAGTCTTCCGTGAACGTATTGTTATCCGACCCGACACTGACGCCGGCGCCGGTGAAGACGCTTTGAGAGATGATATGGCTCCCGCCGCCGAGGATACCGCCCATCGCGGTTGGACCTTGATTCGAGAAAAAGCTCCGAGTGACAACGTCATTGGAACCCGCGATGATCAGGGTGTAATAGTTGGCGCTGTAGAAATAGCTGTCAGCGGCCGTCTCCGAAACGCCGGACATATAAAGGGCAACGCCGTTAAACCCGGCCGTGCTCGAAGAATATGAAACCGTGCCGCCGGCGCCCAAAAGATGCACGCCGCCTGCGCCGTTGAAGCTGACCGTGATGGAGGAGTAGGCGATCGCGGAATAATCGCCCGAAAGTTTCATGCCCGACAAGGTGATCTTGCCGCCGGCATCCTTCACATTGACGCTGGCGATAGTGACGTTATCGGATGAAGCGTTGATGCCGTAGGTCACCAGGCTAGTGGGAACGATGTCGATGCCCTGGAGCGTCACGCTGGCGTTCATGACGAGGAAAGCGGCCGTCGAGGCGGCCGGAGGGCTGACCGTGACGGTAGCGCCGACTCCCGACGAGATGAGGATCCGGTAGCCGTTGGTAGCGATATTCTGGATCGTGACCTGCTCCGTATAAGTGCCGTTGCCGACCGCGATGCAATGGTTGCCCGACAGCGAAGACGGGATCAGGTCGACCGCGCCTTGTATGGTCGAAGCGGTGCCCGGGACGCTGGCGGACGTCCCGCAGAAGGCGGGGCTGGCGCCGCTGAGGTCGAGCCGGTCGGTCTTGACGTCCCAGTCCCCGCTGCCGAAGACTCCTAGGCCGTAGACGTTCGCCGAGTCGCTGACCGCCAGACGGTTCGCTCCGGAGGCCAAGTAGTTCACCTGCGTCAGGCCCCCGTTGAGCCTGCGGATGCCGATGACGGGATCGAGGGCCGACACGTAGATGTCCCCCTCGGGGCCGACGGCGATGCCCGGGAAAGGGAACCCGGCGGAGGCCGTGAACGTCGCCGAGACGGCCAGGTAGTTGCCCGAGCCGTCGTACTTGCGCACGTAGAGTTCGCTGCCGTCGTCCGTCATGGTGACGGCGAACACGTTCGAGCCGGAGGCCGCAAGGTAGGGGCTGCTCAAAAGCAAGGTGTTGCCCAGGTCCGCGTCGGCCAAGAACGACAAGCCGGCGTCGAGCTTGACGAGGCGGCGCGTCGGCACGATGGCGGGATTAGGGTCGGTCGAAGCGAACAGCGCGTAGGGCTCGCCGAGGTCGCTCAGGGCCAGCCCGTCGCAGTTACGCGAGTAAGGGACGTTGCTGTTGACGTAAGCATAGGTCGACACCGGGACCAAGGACGAATCATAGCGTATCACCGTCGCGGTGTTGCCGTTGCCGCCATCGTTGCAGGTGATGATGCCCGTGCCGCTGCCGATCATGCGGGTGATGTTGCCCACGGCGTCGTTGGACATCACCCGCGAAGCCACGAAGGCGAGGTCCTTGTCGAGCTTCCTGATCCACTTGTTATTGAACTCGCTCTTCTCTCCGATATAGACGTTATGGGCCGCGTCCATCGCGAAGCTGTCGGCATAGCGCCCGGAAAGAGAAGCGGAGGCCAGCATGACGCCCGCCGGGTCGTATTTGACCACGGAGAAAGCGGCGGGGGTGTCCGCCTGCACGGCGACCGTCGAGAGCCAAAGCACGTAGGTATAGGGACCGCCGACGGTCTCGGAGTCGATGGCGATGCCCCAACCCAGGTCCTGGGAGCTGGGGCTGCCGGCGATGCGCGCGCCGCCGGCGGCGAAGTTCCCGGTGAAGGAGTACGTCAGGTCGCCGCCGCCTTCGTCGTTGGAATCCTGGCCGCAGGCGCCGCCGGCGGTGAAATCGATGCTCCCGCTGGCGCCGCCGAACGCCGAAAGGGTAAGGTTGTTGCCGCTGGAGGGAACCGAGATGCTCTCGGAGGTCGTCCCATAAGGCTCGCCGTTGTCGAGGCTCCAGTTGCTGTTGGTGTCGGTATAGACGGAAAGGGAATAAGGCGCGGCGCTCGTGGCGATGATCAGTTGGTAGGTGCCCGTGGACTGAAGACTGCCGCAGACCGACAGCGCGGTCGGCGACGCCGGCGCCGCATGCGTGAACATGAAACGGATCTCACCCGTCGGCGCAGGACCGCTGACCGTGCCGTCGACGAAGTCCTCGTCGATGATGTTGATGTCGATGCCGCTGGCCGAAGCGCTGGCGGGCAGATAGACCGGGATGGGGGCTAGCTCGCAGCTGCCGCCGCCGATGGCGCCATAGCCGCCCTGAGGAACTCCACAATTGAATTGAGCGGAGCCCTTCCAGGCCTCGACATAGTAGGTCGCCGGAGTCGCCAGCCCGCTGAAGCTGTAAGCGCCCAGCCCCCCCAAAGAATGGCTGCTCAGGCTCAGGCTGCTGTAGAGTATGCCGCCGCCCTGCGTCCGCGTGCCGATCGCGACGAAATACGTGCCGCTCTCCGCCCCATTGTAGCTGATGCTGCCCGAGATCGTGCTGCCGCCCGTATATAGGAAGGTGCTGACGCTCAGCGCGCTGAAGCTGTCGGTGGAATCGCTGGCGCGCGCCTCGACCTGATAGACCGTTCCCGGCACCAGGTCTACTCCTGAGGGAACGCCGCCGAAGGTCCAGGAGCTCAGGCCGCTGGCCGTATTGAACAAAGTCGCGTTGTTGACCCAACTCCCCCCGTCCCAGCTCGTCTGGAAGCTCGGCCCGCTGGAGATGCGCACCTGCACCTCGGCCAAGCCGCTGCCTCCGGCATCGGCCGCCGTCCCCGAGATCGTCGGGAAGGTCCCCAAAGTGGCTCCCATCGCCGGCTGCAGCAGCGCGATGGTCGGGGCGGTGGCGTCGAAAAACACGTTCGTGTAGGTCTCCGGGTATTGGCTGCGTCCCGCCGCATCCACGGCCTTGACCAGGATATCGTAGGTCTCGCCGTCGACCAACGCGGAGTCCAAGGAGACGTCGACGAGGCTCCAAGTGACGACGTTCGGCCCGCCGGAGTAGGACGCCAGCCGGAAGTTCGGAGGGCCCACCGCGAAGGCCGCGCCGTTCCACCACTTGTCGTCGGATACCCGGCGGATGGCGACCGTCACCGACGAGATCGGCGCGGCGTAGCTCTGGGCCGTGCCGGCGATGACCGTCAAGGAATAGACATAAGCCACCGTCGGCGAGGCGATGGCCGAGATCGGATGGTCGGGCCAAGCGACGAGGCCGAGCGAGTCGTTCTCGAACCGGGCTCCGGCCCGGGGCCCGCTGTCACCCCGCATCGTGAGGCGCGACGGGGCGACGAGGTTGTCGGCCCTGACGTTGACGGCGATGTTGGAATCAAGGAACATGACGTTCGTGAAGGTGGCGATGACGACCGTGCCGGCCGAGTCGAAGTTGAAGATCGTCGTGCCGGCGGCCAGGGGGCCCACGAAAGCCACGCTGGAGATCGAGACGAGGTTGACGCTGTTGCCCATCACGATGCCCGTGGTCGCCAGCCCGCGGAAGGTGCCGCTGGTGATGATGACGGTCCCGTCGAGGACGATATTCAGGCCCGGGCCCGAGGTCTTGTCCAAGGTCGGACCGCCTTTGACGGCGCTGCTGTCATACATATAGAAAGTGGAACCCGACTGCATGCCGATCTCATTGACCAACAGCAAGGCGTCATCGTGCAGGTCCAGCCAGCCGCCGGTGAACGTCATGCTGCTGGTGAAGGCGAGGGCCACCGTCGTCTGGCCGACGTGGAACATGCCGTTGCTGACCGTCACCGGCGCCTGCATGGTGAACGGCCCGAAAGTGTCACGGAACTCCACCGTGCCGCCGTGGATCTGGAAGGCGCCGGTGAAGGTCAGCGGCGCCGACGGCTCGAATCCGATCACGCCGTTATAGTCGAGGTCCACCGTGAAAGAGGAGATGTTGGTCACGGCCAAGTCCCAGGTGCAATTGCCCGGACCCGACAGGTTGAAGTTGACGTCGTCGCCGTTGACCGGGACGTTGCCCAATTGCCAGTTCGCGGAGTTGCTGGCCAGGCCGGGGCCCGCGGCGGTCCAGGTCCTCAGGGCCGCCTGCGCGGGCGCGCAAAGGCCGGCCATGATGGCCAATAGCCAAAGCGTGCGCAGGGAAGGACTCGGCGTTCTGTTCAAGACTCGGCGCTCTTTACAGATCACGAACGGCATGCGGCTAGGTCAGGTCAATACTCGTAAGTGAAGCCCATCAGGTAGTTCGTCGTCCGGTAGTTATAAGAGTAGTTCCTCTCGAAAGTGTTGTTCGACCGGATCCAGAGCATATTGGTCTGGACCTTCAAGCTGAAGCCCGGCGCGATAGGGTAACCGTAGGACAAGCCCAGCACGTAGCGGGACTGGAACTGCCGTTCGAAGGTGTAAAGGCCGGCGTTATCCTGCGCCAGCCTGCCGAAATACTGGGTCTTGTTATAGCGGAAGGACAGCCCCGTCCAGGCCGGACGCTTCGGGTCCCCCCAGGCGAAGGTGAAGGAAGGCCCGATGCCGTAGCTGTAGTAGCTATAGGAATCCTCCACGTAGTGCGCGCGCGCCGCGTCGAAGGAGTTCTGATTCGAGCTGTTCATGGCCACATTGACCCCGACGGTCGAGTCCAGGCGCACGTCCTTCCCGAAGAGCTTCACCGGCCGCGGGTAGCCGATGGAGCCGTTCAAAGACTGCTGGAAGTCCTTGCGGCCGGCGCTGGCCAACGCGCCCCGCTTGTCGACCAGCCGCTCGTCGATGTAGTTCTGGAACAGGAAGGAGTAGCCCGCCGAGAGCGAGACCTTGGGCTCGTCGTAAGGATAGGGCATGGTGATGCTGGCCGAGAGCTGGGTGTTGTAGGTGTCGAGGACGTTCTTGCCGGCCAGTTCCCGGCCCAGAGGGTTGCCGTTCGGGTCGACCCCGGATTTCGACTCCAGGGACTGGTAGTTCGGGAAGTGGATGCGAAAAAGATCCAAGCCGAGGCGGTAAGAGAACGGTTCCTTATATATGTTCTCGGCCTCGAACCCGACGCCTATCTTCTCGTAGTCGAAAAGTCCCTTTCCCCAGGTCTCGTCGCGGGTCTCTTTCATGAACTCCCGCTTGTAGCTCAGCCCGGGCTTGAACTTCCAGGTCGAGCCCTCGGGGTTGTGGACGGCGCCGAAGGAGATCCGGTGGTCCATCTGCTGCTGGAAAAGCGTCCCGGCGCCGACGCCGGATTCCGTCCCTTTGGTCCCCTGGAAAGAGCTTGCCACCATCGGGATGAAAGACCAACGCTCGCTGGTCTTCATCATGGGAGCGAACACGACGCTGGCGTTGCCGTTGAGGTTGGCCTTCTGCGCTTGGAAGAAATACTGCCCGCCCATCAGGGTGGCGTTGAACACCGGCACGTACTCCACGGCCCCGGCTGTCGCGCTTGCCAGCATGGCCATGGCGACGAACCCCCACGTTGTTTTTTTTTCTCTGATGCGCAAAGCGTGTTGTCCTTGTATCGAGGAAGCTTACGGGATGAGCCCGGATTGGATGAAGATCTTGGGGTCCACGGCCAAGTCGATCTTGCGCCCGCCGAACTCCGAGGCGGTGACGATGGTTTGGAAGTTCCAGTTCAAAAGGACCTGCTTGTACTGCGTGCCGGAGGTGATGCCGGCGAAATCGGAAGTCTTGGCGACCTTGCCTTCGTCCGAGATGACATAGTTGTCATACTTCTCCCAGACCGAGCCGTCGCCGTTGGCGGCATAGACCACCGAATGGATGACCCCGGCCTCGTTGAACGTGCAGTTGGGCGGCGCGCAGGCGGGGTCGCGCTGGACGGTGGTGTTCGTCCCGCCGGCGGCGAAAACCGGGGCGCCCGCCTTGCCGTTGGCCATGGTGGTGATGTTGGCGCCCGCCCAGGACCCGTGCTGGATGCCGTTGAAGGTCAGCTTGTAATTATCGTAAAGCGTCTTGAAGAACTTGTCGTTGCCGACGAGCAGGTTGGCGTTGGGGACGTTGAGGCCGACGAAGCGGTCGGTGGCGGGGTCGTAAGCGGCCAGGACGGCGTCGTTGGGCACGCCGTTGGCGTCATAGCCCGACCCGTTGTTGTTGACGTCGACCTGGTGGCCGCCGGAGGTGACCTCCAGCATGTTGTCGATGGTGTTGGACCGCCCGGTCTCGTAGGCGGTCAAGTTGTAGGCGCAAGGCGCGCCGATGCAGCCGGGCAGCTGCCGCAACGCGATGGTGATGTCCTCGGGCAGCGCGGTGTTGAACGTTCCGCGATAATAGAAGTAGTCGAAGCGGTCGACGCGCTCGTTGAGGACGACAAGCTTGAACTGGTTGGCCGAGGGACGGATGATGTACTCCTCGATGCGCACGCGGTTGCCGTTGACGTCTACGATGGCCTTGCCAGACTGGAAGATCGAGTTCTTGGCCTCGGCGGCGGCCGCGGCCTGGACCTGCTCCTTGCTCATCTCCAGACCGACCTCGCGCTTGGCCGCTTCTTTGGACTTGCTGGAAGTGGACTCGTTGCCGGGGCCCTGGCCGAGCACGCTGCCCAAGCCCTTGTCGGTGACGTTGATGCTCTGCCCATCCTTAAGAAGGATCTCGTTGCCGCCGTTGTCGGAGACGGCCAGCAACCCGTTGAACATCTGGACGCTGGTGCCGCCCTGGCCGTTGACGTCGACGCCGAACTCCGTGCCGCGCACGGAGCAGACGGCGGTCGGAGTCCGGATCTCGAAGCGCTTGTTGATCGACTTGGTGACCCAGGCGCGCAGCGAACCCAGGCTCAGCTTGAGCGAGTTGCCTTGCGCGCCGGTATTCTGAAGCTGGAAGGAACCGTTGGGCCCCAGCTCGATGCGGCTGCCGTCATCGAAGCCGATGGTGGCGCGCCCGCCGGGGCCGGTACGCACCTGGTCGCCCGTCGCCAGGATCTGACCTTTGGAGACCTCACCCCAAGCGCCGGCGCCGGCTTTGAGGAAGAAGATCTTACCGGAGCCTTCGGTGATGCTGGGAACGGCGAAGCCGTCGGAAGGCGCCAGCGATAGGGCGGCGAAGGCGCAAAAAAAGACCAGCCACGGGGAAGAAGTCCCTCGGGTTGGCCTTTCTCGATCGGCGTGGAGAAATCCAGAGTACATTTACTTTACGTTGGTTCCTGCAAGTCTAGCAGAGGTCCCATCATAAGTCAATGGTAATTTGGTCACACCGC
Organism: uncultured Elusimicrobia bacterium; assembly: GCA_964510095.1. Taxonomy (GTDB): domain Bacteria; phylum Elusimicrobiota; class Elusimicrobia; order UBA1565; family UBA9628; genus JBBTLF01. The sequence continues at coordinate 31,468 of CAZEAE010000026.1, forward strand.
GCGCATATGGTAGGATACCGCCATGAACACCGAGCTCCTCGAGCTGCTGACCCACCCCTTCGTCAGCGTGGCCAACCGCTTCGCCGCCCATATACCCAGCTTCGCGGCGGCCTTCATCCTGCTGCTGGCCGGCATGTTCACGGCCAGGGCCCTGCGGACGGCCTGCGAGCGCATGCTCGACCGCGCCCACCTCGACGAATACACGAGCAAGGTCGGCATCAACGAGGTGCTTGCCCGCTTGGGCTTGGGCAAGTCCCCCTCCTATGTCCTTTCTTTCCTCATATACTGGTTCATCCTGTTCATCTTCATCGTCTCGGCGGCCAACGCCGTCAACATGACGGTGGTCTCCGAGCTGCTGGAGCGCTTCGTCCTCTTCTTGCCCGCCCTCATCGCCTCCATCCTGATCCTCTTCGGGGGCCTGCTCTTCGCGCGGTTCCTCAAAGAAGTGGTGGCCAGCGCCTCCCTGGCCAACAACATCCGGGGCGGCGCGCTGCTGGCCGAGGCGGCCTACATCATCGTCCTCGTCTTCTCGGCGATGACGGCGCTCGAGCAGCTGGGCATGAAGATGACCTTCATCTCCGCCGCCGTGCAGATCCTGCTGGGCTCCGCGGGCTTGGCCGCGGCCATCGCCTTCGGCCTGGGCGGCAAGGACCTGGCCGGCGAGCTCCTGCGCGAATTCCTCAAGCGCAAATAACCGGGCCCGGCCCCGGGTTATTTTTTGCGTGAGCCCGGCGAAGGCACGGCGGCGGGAGGCGCGGCGCTGCGGCCGGCCTTGGACAGCCTGACGGGCGGCAGCTCCGTCACGGCCGATTCCGTCCCTCCGGAGACCAGGTTCCCCCTCGGCTTCAGGCCGCTTGAGACGCTTTGAGGCGCGGGAGCCCGCCCCGCGTCGCGGCCCGCCAGGAAGCGCTGCGCCCCGAAGAACAGGAGCACCGCCGCCAGGACCAGGAAGATCCCGAAGACGAGGTACTCCAGCGTTCTAGGGCGTTCGCGCCGGCGCATGCTCAGTCCAGATAGTCCCGCAGGGACTTGCTCCGCGAGGGATGGCGCAGCTTGCGGATGGCCTTGGCCTCGATCTGGCGGACGCGCTCGCGCGTGACGCGGAAGATACGGCCCACCTCCTCGAGCGTGCGGGGATAGCCGGAGTCGATGCCGAAGCGCAGCTTGATGATCTTGGCCTCGCGGTCGGTCAAGGTCTGCAGCACCTTCTCCACCTCGCCGCGGCGCAGGAAGGTCGTCGCCGACATCGACGGCGCCGGCCCGGCCTTGTCCTCGATGAAGTCCTCGAGATAGGAGTCCTCGTCCTCGCCGATCGGCGTCGACAGGGAGACCGGCTCCTGCATGATCTTCAGGACGTTCTTCACCTTGTCCATGCTGATGTGCAGGGACCGGGTGTACTCTTCCAGGGACGGGTCCCGCCCGTACTCCTGACGGTAGCGCCGCGTCACCTTCGTGAGCTTGCTGATGAGCTCCTTCATGTGGACGGGGATGCGGATCGTGCGCGCCTGGTCGGCGATGGCGCGGTTGATCGACTGGCGGATCCACCAGGTGGCGTAGGTGGAGAACTTGAAGCCGCGCTTGTACTCGAACTTCTCGACCGCCTTCATCAGGCCGAGACCGCCCTCCTGGATGAGGTCGGAGAGCTCCAGGTTCGAATTGACGTGCTTCTTGGCGATGGAGACGACCAGCCGCAGGTTGGCCTTGATGAGCTTGAGCTTGTCGCCCAGGATGACGTTCTCCAGGTTGACGATCTTTTCGTCGAGCTCGAGGAACTTCTCCAGCGGGATGGGCAGCATGTGCTCGATGCGCTCCATGCGCTCGACGACGGCCTGCATGTTCTCCAACGCCGCTTCCACCGCCGAGGGGGCGTAGCCGGTCTTGGCCTTGAAAGCCTGGGCCTTCATTTTCCCTTTCTTGACCTGCGAGTCGTAATGCTTGAGCTCATCGTAGGTGGCGCCGTAGCGGCGCTGGTAGCGCTCCATCTCGTCGCGGCACTCGTGGATCTTAGTGGCCAGGTTCTTGATCTTGTTGGTCAGGCGCTTGACCTTGTCCTGGTTGAGGTTCAAGCTGACGATCTTCGCGATCACCTGCTTGTTGCGCTGCTCGATGGCCTTCTGGAACTTGATGCGCAGCATCGGCTTGAGCTTGGGGTCCTTGAGCTTCTTGCGCAGGCCGTCCATCACCTTCTCGCTCTTGGCGATGAAATCCGCCACGCTCTTCATCTTGCGGCGCATGCCGGAGAGCTCGGCGGTGGTCTTGCGGCCGCGGGGCATGAGCTCCTTGGGCGTCATCTCCTGCTGGGCGATCAAGGTCTCCCAGCTGCGGATCTCGCGCATGGTGACCGGCGACTCGAGGACGAGGAGCCGGAGCTCCTTCTCGCGCTCGCGCACGTTGCGGGCCAGGGTGACCTCCTCCTCGCGGTTGAGCAGCGGCACGCGGCCCATCTCGGAAAGATACATCCGGATGGAGTTGGAGATGTCGGAGGAGGCGTTCCATTCTTCCGCGAATCGCTCTTTCTCGACGACGGGGGCGACCGCGGTCTTCTTGCGGTCGACGACCTCGATGCCGAGGTCCTCGAGCGTGCTCATCAGCTCGTCGACCTCCTCGGACTTCATGTTGGACATCGACAGCGAGCGGCTGATCTCCTCCAGCGTGAGGTAGCCGTGCTCCTTGCCCAGATCGATCAGATTCTTCATCGCCTGACTTGCATGCAGTGCCATGGTTCTCTCCTACCGTCTCTTCTCGGCTAGCGCTTGGTGCCCTTCAACTGCGTCAATAGCCGCATGTATTCCTGCTTCAGATCTTCCCTCACGGGCTTGCCTTGCGAGCCCATGGCCAGGACCTCGGGCTCGAGTTCCTTCAGGCGCTTCATCCAGCGGCGCTTGTCGAGCAGCGCGGTCAGCGTCTCTTCCGGGTCCAGATAGGTCTTGTCGTCGATGAGCAGCCGGGACGCCGCGGCGCGGTCGCCCTCTTCGAGGCGCTCCATGAGCTTCGACGACCAGTCTTGCGCGCCGGAGGCGGCCTGCATCCCTTCCAAGGCGGCCCGGATCCTCCGGGCCGCGGGAGACGCCAGCTCTTCCTCGCCGACGAGCTTGGCCAAAGACGGCTCCTTGAACACCAGGGATAATATCTGGAGGTCGCCGGCCGGCAGCGGGGAGTCGGCCGCGGCGGATTTAGGCGCCGCCGGCCGCAGGGGGCGGGCCGGAGCCTGCGCTTTGGGCTCCGCCTTGCGCAGGGACTCTTCGTGAAGGCCCAGCCTCTGGGCCAGGCGCCGGATCCATTCATCCTTGAGGATCTCGTCGGGGCTCTGCGCGATGGTAGCCAGGACGGCCTTGGCGACGGAGGACTTCGCGTCGGCCGACAACGGGAACTTCTGTCCCTTGAGCAGCAGTTCGGTCTTGAATTCCACGAGGTCCGCCGCGGCGGCCAGGCACTTCTCGAAGGACGAGACGCCGAAATTATGGAGATGCTCGTCGGGATCCTTGCCCTCGGGCACGGAGGCGATGCGCACGCTGAGCCCGGCGGCGAGCAGGATCTCGGCGCCGCGGATGGCGGCGTTGAGGCCGGCGCTGTCGGCGTCGAAGACGATGACGACGCTGTCGGCGAAACGCTTGACCAAGGCCGCATGCTCGGGCGTCAAGGCGGTCCCGAGCGGCGCGCAGGCCAGCGTAAGGCCGTGCTGGTGGGCGGCCATGACGTCCATGTAGCCTTCCATCAGCAGGAGCTTGCGCGCCTTGCGGATGGCGGGTAGGCCTTCCGGCAGGCCGTAGAGCACCCGGCTCTTGGAGAAGACCGGGGAATCCGGGGAATTGAGGTACTTCGGCATCCCGTCGCCCAGCGTCCGGGCGCCGAAGCCGACGACGGCGCCTTTGGGGTCGCGGATGGGATAAAGGACGCGGTCGTAGAAGTAGTCGCGCAGGCGGCCGGCTTCTTGCTTCGACTCGGCCGCCAGGCCGGCCTTGAGCAGCTGGTCTTTGGTGAAGCCCTTCTTCTGCGCTTCGACGTGCAGCGTCCCGGACTTGGCCGCGTAGCCGAGCTTGAACTTCTCCACCGTTTCGGAGGAGACCTTGCGGCCGCTGAAATACGCGCGCCCGGGGGCGGCCTGGGGCGAGCGAAGGAGGAAGTCGTTATAGTACCCGGCGGCGTACTCGAGGAGCTCCTTGAGCTTGAGGCGCTCGCGCTCGGCCGGCCCGAGCTCGGCGGCCTCTATCTTGACGCCGGCGCGCTGAGCCAGCTTCTCGACGGCCTCGGAGAAGCTGAGATTCTCCATCTTCATCAGGAAGGTGAAGACGTCGCCGTGCTCGCCGCAGCCGAAGCAATGGAAGGTCTGGCGTTCCGGGCTGATGATGAATGACGGGGTCCTTTCTTGATGAAAAGGACAGCAGGCCTTGAGGTTGCGCCCCGCGCGCTGCGTCCGGGGGATGTACTCCCCGGCGAGCTCCTCGATGCTGAGGCGCGCGCGGATGGCGTCCAATGATTCAGCTGGGATCAATGCCATAGAAATCGGAGGCTGAGGGTCGGTTGCCCGACCCTCAGCCCGTTCAAGCCTCTCTAAGTTTAAGTCTCGTACGGGCTGGCACACGACGCCAACAGACGTCCAAATGGCGTCGGTGCCTGACGGCTGACGCCGTCAGGGTACGCGCCGACGCTTGGCGCGACGCATCTTCCGTCGAGCCTCGGCGGCCTTGAGCTTCCGCTTGATCCCGGGGGAGACGTAATGCTCGCGACGCTTGATCTCTTTCAAGATCCCGTTGCGCTCGCATTCTCGCTTAAAACGGCGCAGCGCCTCTTCGACGCCCTCGCCTTCTCGTAGTTTCACGAATACCATTGAGCAGTCACCCCCTTGGTCGCGGTCAGCCCATCGCCTGGAGCGAGCGTCCGCCCAGAAGATGGTAATGAAGATGGTCCACGGTCTGTCCGGCCGCGCGCCCGTTGTTGGTTATGACGCGATAGCCCGACGACAGGCCAAAATCCTCTGCGAGCTTGGCCGCGGTGCGCTGGAGGTGCCCCAGGAGGGCGGCGTCCTCGTCGGCCGTGGCGGACAAGCCGGCCAGATGCTTCTTGGGCACGATCAAGACATGCGTCGGAGCCCTGGGTGCGATGTCCTTGAAGGCCACGGACAACGCGTCCTCGTGGACCAACTGGGCGGGAATCTCGCGCGCAACGATCCTGCAAAAGAGGCAATCAGCCATTAAATCCAACACGATTATAGCGTTCTAGAAGTTCTCCCGCAAGGGCCATAGGCAATGAGTGTATAGGGAAGGCTGCCGCTCCGCGAGGGTCCTTTGGCCCCCCTCCCGGCTGGGTCCTTTGCCGGTCCTAGGTCCCGGCGAAGAACAGCCAGTCGGTCTGAGTCCCCTCCACGAACTTATTCTGGAACTCGACGGGTTCGACGCGCACCTCCCGAAAGACTCCGCGCAGGGTGTCGGCGAACGACGCGCTTTCGTCGTAGGACCAGACGCCCAGCACGCCCCCGGGCTTCAGGTGCTTTTTCGCGCGCTTTAGCCCTTCCTCCGTGTAGAAGGCGCCGTTGGCCGCGGCCAAGCGGTCTTCGGGCGAATGGTCGACGTCGAGGAGGATGAGGTCGTGTTGGGCCGCCGGCGGCTCTGCAAGCCGCCGGTAGACGTCGCCCTGGACCACCTTGAGACGCGCATCGGCCTTGAGCTCCCCCGCCAACGGCACCAGGTCCCCATCGAGCCAGCCGATCACCTGAGGCAGGAATTCGACGACCGTGACGCGCGCGACCCGCGGCGAGACGAGCGCCTCTCTCGCCGTATAGCCGAGGCCGAGGCCGCCGACGAGGACGTCTAGGCCCGGGCCGGGATGAAGCTCCAGGGCCCGCCAGGCCAGCGCGCGCTCGGACGCCGTGTTGTAGCTGCTCATCAGGAACTCGTGGTTGAGCGAGACCTCCGTGACGATGGTCCCCGGCTCCCGCAGCAGCTCGCGGCGGCGCAGCTGAAGGGGCCCCAGCGGCGTCTCATCATAAGCGAGGATCTCGAAATGCGGGCTCATCGGTCAGCCTCCGAGGAGGCGCAGCGCCAGGAAATAGCCGGTCAGCAGGACAAGACCGAGCGGCACGGCGAAGCGGGCCCAGTCCCGGCTCTTGATGCCGAGCTTGCCCGCGGCGATGATGTTGGGGATGTTGCCGGGGATCAGCATGCCGCCCGAGACCATGAGCGCGATCAAGACGGCCCGGATCCGCGCGGCGTCCATGCCCGGCGAGATCTCGGCGGCGGCCAGCGTCGCGTTGTCGAGGGCGGCCGACATCGTGTTGGCCCAGTAGAGCGCCCAGACCGGCAGTCCTGTGATCCAGCGCTCGACCAAGGGCGACAACCCGCGGCCGAGGAGGACCAAGGCCGCCACGAATACGTAGGCCTTCACGCCCCGGATGGCGATAGTGGGCCCGCTTTCAGCCTCGTCCTGAGTCAGCCCCCGGACGCCTTCGCGGGCGCCTAAGGCCAGGAGCGAGGCCAGGAGCGCCAGCGCCAAGATGCCGGCCCCCACCCAAGGCCACAAGAGCCGGGCCAGGAAGAAGAAGTCCGCGTCATGGGGCGGGCCGGAGAGGCGCGACGTGGCGATGGTCGACAATGGTTCGCCGATGGGGGTGAGCACGGCCCCCAGCCCGATGGCGTAGCAGGCGACGATGACGGTCTTGCGCTCGGTGGCTTCATCGAGCTGGAGGACGGAGATGACCTCGACCAAGACCAAGGCGGCGATGAAAGCGGTGATGGCGCTGGAGGCCAGGCCCAGGAAAGTCACCAGCGTGAAAAGGAAGACGGGCAGACCGAGGCGCGCCGACAGGGCCAGGACGCTGGCGCGAACCGTCAGCCGGAACGTGCGAAAGAGGATGCCGAAGACGAGGACGGCCGCCGAGATGCGCAAAGGCTCATGCAGCGCCTCCTTGACGAGGCCCGGGCTCCAAACGCCGCTCATGGTGACCGCCGCGATCCCCATGAAGAGCAGGAAGGCCTCAAGCTCTTCTTCCACCCAGCGCACAGAGAAGGGCAGCGCGAAGACCAAGGCCATGATCAGGCCGAGGCCGGCGACGACGAAGGTCTGGTTCATTTCTCCGGCGGCTCGCGGAAAAGCTTCAGATCGAGCAAGTCCTTTCCTCGGCCAGCCGCGCGCTTATTCTTGATGAATACCTCCTTGCCGAGGTAAAACACCGTATGGGCGCCGTACGGGCCCTCTTGGCGGCCGGACCAGATCTCCTCTTCGGTGACGCCATCTAGGTCCGTGAGGAGATCGATACGCACGGGAGGATAGCCCATCTGGATGACTTTGCCGGAAAGGATGTCTTCCTGGGTGATCCCCAGAGACTTGAAGCCGAACGCTTCCAGCGCCCTTAGCACGGCCTGGGCGTTGGCGGCGTTGGGCCTGATCCATAAGTCGATGTCGCCGGTGGCCCTCGGATAGCCCAGGAACGCCAGGGCGAATGCCCCCACGATCACGAACTCGACATGCTCGTCGTTGAGGGCTTTTACGAAAGCTAAGAAGTCGGGGTTCTCGTCTTTCATTCGTGGAGATCCCGCAGCTGGATCGAACGAACCAAGCGAGGGAGGGTCTTATTGCCGGTCACCAGATAACACTGCCTCCGCAAGAATTCCACCGCGTCGATCCGAGCCTTGACAGGCTGAGTCAGCCAGAACCTCAAGGTGTCGCGGTCGTCTTCATCTTTCTTATCGACGATGCGCACCGCCATGGCCGATCGGTCGCCGACGATGGAAGCCCCGCCCGCAAGAAACGCCTGCGGCTCGTCCCATATCTCAGAAGATGGCTCCCGCATGAGCCGCTCTTCTTCGGAGCGGATGAGGCCCCGGAGATTTTTGTCCTCGGACGTGGACGACGCAGCGCGCGCCACCCGGAGGCGCGCGACTTCCTTGATCCGCTCGGTCAGCGCCGCTTGGGGCGTCTTCTGGAATCTCGGAAGCACCATCGGCTCGCAAAACATAGCTCGTAAGAGCTTGTTCAAAGTGCTGAGTTGGATATCCACCTTGCCGGTCTCGATCTTCGCCAAGTGCGACTGAGGCATGCCCGCGCGCCTGGCCAGCTGCGTCTGCGTCATCCTAAGGGCTTTGCGGATGGTCCGTATAACGACATGGGGAGCTAGGTCCTCGGTTCCTTTGGCAGCCCCACAGGCGACCAAGCGCTCAAGGATTTTACGGCTCGTTATCGGGAAGGGGTCTTTGCGCATGCCCCATTATAACCTGTTTAAGCATATTTGTCAATATTTATTAATATGCTTAAACGTATTAAAACTAGAGACTGCCGAACTCGTACTGCAGCAAAGCGACCGCGGCCATCGCCGCCGTCTCGGCGCGCATGATGCGCCGGCCCAGGCCGAACATCAGCACGTCCCGGCTCTCGGCGAGCTCCACTTCTTCCTCGCTGAAGCCCCCCTCCGGCCCGATGAAGAGGTTCACGGCGAGGCTCTCCTGGCCGCGCTCCTGGTCGGCTTGGCGCAAAGCCAGGCGGAGGCTCTCCGAGGCCGTCGCGCCCGAAAGGCCTTCCCAGGCCAGCAGGGTCAGGCCTTCGCACTTGATGGCGTCGCGGAAATGCTCCGGCGCCTTCACGGTCGGCAGCTCCGTCAGGTCGCACTGCTTGGCCGCGGCCATCACGACCCGGTCCCAACGCTCGAGCTTGGACTTGGCCCGCTCCGCTTCATGGAGCAGCACGACCGTGCGCGGGGTCAGCAGCGGGACGAAGGCCGACACGCCCAGTTCCGTCCCCTTCTCCAGCACGTAATCCCAATGGCTGGACTTGAGCAGGCCCTGGTACAGCGTGATCTTCACGGGCTTGCGGTCCTCGGTCTTGTGAAGGGTCTCGGTCAATTTCCCCGAAACCGACCCGTCCGCATGGATCTGCGAGATGACGCCCTCGAACCTTCCGCCCTTGCCGTCGAAGAGCACCAGCGTCTGGCCCGGCTGATACCGCAGCACCTTCGCCACATGGAAGGCCTCGGGGCCCACCAGATGGAACTTCTGGTCGGCGAGGGCTTCAGGAGGCAGGAAGAATTGGGGCATGTTATTCTCCGAAGATCTTCTTGAAGATGCCGCCGTGCTCCTTCTCGCCGCGCGGGTGCGCAGGGTCGCCCTCGTGCAGGGACCGCGCGAATTCCGAGAGCAGCTCGCGCTGGCGCTCGGTCAGGTGCTGGGGCACGACCAGCTTGATCTGGACCAGCAGGTCGCCGCGGCCGCGGCCGTGCAGCTTCGGCATCCCCTTCTCGCGCAGGCGCAAGGTCGCCCCGTGCTGGGTGCCGGCCGCGATCTTGATCTTGGTCGGCTCGCCGTCGATCGTGGGGACCTCCAAGGTCGCGCCCAGGCAAGCCTCGGCGATGTCGAGGCTGGCATGGACCTTCAGGTCGTCATCGGTGCGCTCGAACCTGGGGTCGACGGCGACCCGGATGAGCACGTAAAGGTCCCCCTGCTCCGCGCCCCGCCCGCCGGCCTCGCCTTCGCCGGTGATGCGCAGGGTGGCGCCGTCGTAGATGCCCGCCGGGATCTTCACGGTCAGCTTCGCCGGCTTGCGCGCCGCGCCGCTGCCGCGGCAGTCCCTGCAGGGGTTGTCGATGGTGTGGCCCTCGCCGCCGCAATCCGGGCAGGCCTGGGCCATGGAGAAGAATCCCTGAGAGAACTGCACCCGGCCCGAGCCCCGGCAGCGGCCGCAGCGTTTGGCCGCCGCGGCGCCCTTGGCGCCGGTGCCCTTGCAGGTCTCGCAGGACTCGACGCGGTCGAACTGCAGGGGCATCTGGCGTCCTTTGAAGGCGTCCTCGAGGCTGATCTCGACCTCGTACTTCAGGTCGTTGCCGCGCCGTGGCCCGCGCCGGCCGCCGCCGCCCTGCCCTTGCTGGCCGCCGAAGAAGCTCTCGAAGATGTCGCCGAACATCTCGTTGACGTCGACGCCTGCTCCCGCGCCCTGCCCGCCGCCGAAGCCGCCGGCCCCCGCGCCCAGGCCGGCTTCGCCGTACTGGTCGTAGAGCTGCCGCTTCTTCGGGTCCGACAGGGCCTCATAGGCCGTGTTGGCCCTGCGGAAGCTGGCCTCGGCATCCTTGTTGCCCGGATTGCGGTCCGGGTGATGCTTCATGGCCAGCTTGCGATAGGCCGCCTTGATCTCGGCTTCCGAAGCGCTCTTCGGGATGCCCAGCACGCCGTAAAAGTCCTCCGCCATTGTCGGCCGCCGCTCCGCGCGCGCCTACTTCTTCTCTTCCACGACTTCAGCGTCAACGACGTTCTCATTCGTTTGCTTAGCAGTGCCATTTTCTGGCGCGACGCCGCCGTTACCCTGCGGCTGAGCCTTCGCCGACTCGGCCTTGTAGATCTCCTCGGCCAGCTTGTGGGAAGCCTTGACCAAGGCCTCCTTGGCCTTGTTGATGGCCGCCACGTCCTCGCCCTTGAGCGCGTCCTTGAGGTCGGAGAGGCCGCGGTCGATGGCGGTGCGCTCCTCCTGGGAGACCTTGTCGCCATGGTCCTTGAGCGCCTTCTCCGAGGCGAACACGACGGCGTCGCCCTCGTTCTTGGCGGCCACCTTCTCCTTGAACTTCTTGTCGTCGTCGGCGAACTGCTCGGCCTGCTTGACGAACTTCTCGACCTCCTCCTTCGACAGCTTATTGGAGGCCGTGATCGTGATGTGCTGGACTTTTTTAGTCCCCAAGTCCTCCGCCTTCACGCTCAAGATGCCGTTGGCGTCGATCGAGAAGCTGACCTTGATCTGCGGCATGCCGCGCGGCGCCGGCGGGATGCCGTCCAGGTCGAACTTGCCCAGGGAGACGTTGTCGCCGGCCTTGGGGCGCTCGCCCTGAAGGACATGGACGGTGACGGCCGGCTGGTTGTCGGCGGCGGTGGAGAAGGTCTGCGACTTCTCCACGGGGATGGTCGTGTTGCGCTCGATGAGCGGGGTCATGACGCCTCCGAGCGTCTCGATGCCCAAGGTCAAGGGAGTCACGTCCAAGAGCAGGACGTCCTTGACCTCGCCGGTCAAGACCGCGGCCTGCACGGCTGCGCCCGTGGCGACGCACTCCATCGGGTCGATGCCGTGCTCCACCTTGGAGCCGACGTAGTTCTCGATGAACTTCTGCACGATGGGCATGCGCGTGGGGCCGCCGACCAGGATGATCTTGGTGATGTCGGCGGTCTTGAGCTTGGCGTCGTTGAGCGCGGTGTCGATGGAGGTCTTGCAGCGCTTGACGATGGGGTCGACCAGGCTCTCGAGCTTGGCGCGCGAGAGCTTGAGCGTCAGATGCTTCGGGACGTTGTCGACGGCGGTCAGGTAAGGGAGGTTCAGGTCGGTCTCGAAGGTCCCCGACAGCTCGATCTTGGCTTTCTCCGCCGCCTCGCGCACGCGCTGCATGGCCATGGGGTCCTTGCGCACGTCGACGTCGGTCTCCTTCTTGAACTCGCCGGCGATGAAGTCGATGAGCACGTTGTCCATGTCGGTGCCGCCCAGCTGGGTGTCGCCGGAGGTCGCCAGGACCTCGAAGACGCCGTGGCCGAAGTCCATGACGGTGACGTCGAGCGTGCCGCCGCCGAGGTCGAAGACCATGATCTTCTCGTCCTTGCCCTTCTTGTCGACGCCGTAAGCCAGCGCCGCGGCGGTGGGCTCATGGACGATGCGCACGACCTCGAGGCCGGCGATCTGCCCGGCGTCCTTGGTGGCCTGGAGCTGGTTGTCGTTGAAGTAGGCCGGCACGGTGATGACGGCCTTCTCGATCTTCTGGCCGAGGAAGGCTTCGGCGTCGCGCTTGACCTTCTGCAGGAGGAAGGCGGAGAGCTGCTGCGGCGTGTAGGTCTTGCCGTCGGGAGTCTTGTATTGATGCTCGGTGCCCATCTTGCGCTTGAAGGTCATGAAGGTGCCTTCCGGGTTGGCCACGGCCTGGCGGCGCGCGGGCTCCCCGACGAGCAATTGCCCATCCTTGGCGAAGGCCACGTAGGACGGGAACGCCTTGCCGCCCAAAGAGGTGCCTTCCGCGGAAGGGATGATGGTGACCTTGCCGCCTTCCATGACGGCGGCGGCGGTGTTCGAGGTGCCCAGGTCGATGCCGATGATCTTGCTCATAAGTCCTCCTATGGATTCTTGGCGATCCGCACTTTAGCGGTCCGCAACACTTTGTCCTGCATCATAAAGCCGTTCTGAAGGACGTCGATGACGGCGCCGTCCTCCACCCCGTCGGCGGCCGGCACGGTGCCGAGCGCCTCATGCTTGTTGGCATCGAAGGGCTTGCCCACGGGGTCCATCGCAAGGATCCCTTCTTCCTTGAAAAGCTTGTCGAACTCCTTGAAGATCCCCTCGAAGCCCTTGGCCAGCGGCGTATCGAGATGCGAGACCTGGACGTCCTGGTGCACGCGCTGGAGCAGGTCATAGATGGGCAGCAGCCGGGAGACGACCTCGGCCTTGCCCATCCTGTAGAACTCGGGCTTTTCCTTGTCCGTGCGCTTCCTGAAATTCTCGAACTCGGCCTTCAAGCGGAGCAGCTGGTCCAAATAATCAGGCTCGGGAGCTTTCTCAGGCTCCGGCGGGGCGACGACCTCGGGCTCGGCCTGGGGCTCAGCGCTCATCTTCTTTATCCGCGTCCCAGGAGCTCAGGCGCCGCGACACGACGTCGCTCATGTAGTCGACGAGGCCCATCATCTTGGAATATTCCATGCGCTTGGAGCCGAGGATGCCCAGGACGCCGACGACGCGGTCGTTATGCCGGTAGGTCGTCGTCACCAAGCTGAGGCCCTTGAGCTCGGGGAGGCCGCTTTCCTGCCCTATGCTGACCCGCGCGCGCAGGCCCTTGCCGGGGAGCTCCTCCCGCCGGTTGAGCTCGTGCTCCAGCAGCCCGGTCAGGCGGCTCTTCTCGCCGATGACGCGCATCAAGGACTGCACGGCCTCGAAATCGCCTATGTCCTGGGATTGGCTGAGGATATGGTCGGTGCCTCCCACGTAGAGCGCCTCCGGGGTGATGACCTGGCCGACTTCCTTAAGGAGCTCGGCGACCAGGACGTTCAAGTCCTTGAACTCGCTCTCCATCTGGCGCAGCTTGCCCATGACGGCGGCCTGCGCCTCGTGGATGCTGCAGCCGCGGATGGTCTCATTGAGGAAGCGGTTGAGGACGCCGATCTGCCGGGAGGTGGGCGCGAAAGCCAAGTGGATGGGCCAGTGGCGCACCATGCCGGCCTCGGTGACGAGGATGGCCAGGACGTTCTTGCCGCCGAGATGGATGAGCTCCAGGCGCTTGAGCGCTTGGGCCTTCATGGCGGGCGAAAGCACGAGGCCGGCGCCCTGGGAGACGTTGGACAAGAGCTTGGAGGTCTCGGAGAGCAGGGTGTCGAGCTCGTCGATGCTGTGCTTGTACTGGCTCTCGATCCTCTCCTTCTCGGCGGAAGCCAGGCGCTGGACGTCGGTGAGGTAGTCGACGTAAAAACGGTAGCCTTTATCGGTGGGCTCGCGGCCGGAGGAGGTATGAGGCTGGTGGAGGAAGCCCTCTTCCTCCAGCTCCTGGAGGACGTTGCGCACGGTGGCCGAAGAGAGGTTCAAGCCGGCTTCTTCGGCGATGACTGAGGAGGAGACGGGCCGGGAGGTCTTGACGTAGTAGTGGATGACCCACTGGAGGAGGTCTTTCTTGCGCTGGGCGACGACTTCGGGTTTCAGTTGGCGCATGATTCTAAGTTAGCACTTAGGGAATTCGACTGCTAACATTATAGCGCGCAACGCCAAAGCTGTCAAGCGAGGCAGGCGACTGCTATGTTTAAAGGAAGGCCTACTTCTTGTGGTTCGAGAGCTCGGCCAGCTTGCCGCCGACGATGACCTCGTCGATGATGCCGTAGTTCTTGGCATCTTCGGCGGACATGTAGTAGTTGCGCTCCATGTCGCGCGTGATCTTAGCCAGGTCCTGGCCGGTGTGCTTGGCCATGATCTTCTCCAGGGTCTCGCGGGTGTAGGCCATCTCCTTGGCTTCCAGGACGATGTCGGTGGCTTGTCCGGAGATGCCGCCCACCAGGGGCTGGTGGATCATGATGCGCGACTGGGGCAGGGCGAAGCGCTTGCCCTTGGTGCCGGCGGCGAGGATGACGGCGCCGAAGGACATGGCCATGCCCATGCAGATGGTGGTGATGGGGGATTTGATGTACTGCATGGTGTCGTAGACGGCCAAGCCGGCCGTGACCATGCCGCCGGGGCTGTTGATATAAAGATTGATGTCTTTGGAGTTGTCATCGCTCTCAAGGTACAAGAGCTGGGCGATGAGGACGTTGGCGGAATCGGTGGTGAACTCCCCCTCGTAGCCGCCGACGAAGATGATGCGGTCCTTCAGCAGCCGCGAGTAGATGTCGTAGCCGATGACGGAGCCCT
>CAZEAE010000027.1:0-44709 GCA_964510095.1 uncultured Elusimicrobia bacterium
CGGACATTTCTACTGGCGGCTACTAGCGGACATTTCTACTTTTCTGCTACAGGGCTCATTTTCAGGGCCCTGCGGATCCCTATTGACAAGAGCATCAAGCCGAAGGCCGTGGCGGTGACGACGGGGCCCAGCGGGAGGTCGTGGCTGTAGGAAAGGTAGAAGCCTGCGAAGGCGCTCAGGCCGCCCAGAACGGAGGCCAGGACCGACAAGGACATCATCCCGCGGGCCCATGGCAGGGCCGCCATCGGCGGCAGCACCAGGAAAGCGAAGGTCACCATCGGCCCCACCGTCATGACGCCCAAAGAGATCGTCAGGCCTATGACGCTGAAGAGCAGCACGTCCCAAACCATCACGCTGCGACCCAAGGTGACGGCCATGTCGCGGTCGTAGGAGACGAGCAGGAACTCCCGCTGGAACAGGAACAAGACGCCGGTCACCGCGGCAAAGATGTCCAGCATGGCATGGAAGTCGTCTTCCGCGATCGAGACGATCTCGCCTTTGAGCAGGCCCAGCATCTCGGTCTCCCCGGCCGCGTTCCAGGCGACGAAGAGGATGGAGGCGGCGCCGGCGGCGGCATAGAGCGCCCCGACGCGGGCTTCCGAGCCGCCCTGGCCGCGGCGTTCCAGCGCGGCCAAAGCGAAGATGGCGACGGCGGTGAATACCACCGAACCAAGGATCGCCAGATGCCTCTCGCCTCCATGCGAACCGGCCAGGAAGGTCAGACCGAAGCCCTGAAGCAGGAAGGCGAAGGCGATGCCGGCGGCGGAGACCTGCGGCAAGGCCACGCCCCAGAAGACAAGGCGCCGCAAGACGAAATAGACGCCGACAAGCGGGCAGACGAAGCCGACCACGACGCTGCCGTAGACGGCATGATGGAGCAGGAAGGAGGGCCGGAGCAGGTCCACCAGCACGGTCATCATGGCTCGCCCCGGAAGACGTCGCCGATCTTGCCCTTGAGCAGCTTCTCCGCGGGACCGCACTCGACGCGCCCGTCGTCGACCCAAGCGATGTGGGTGAACAAGCTGCGCTCGGCCTGCAGGCGGTGGCTGACCAGTAGGACGGTCAGCTTACGATCGCGCTTGAGTAGCTCGAGCAAGACCAAGAGCGACCTTTGCGTGGCCACGTCGATGCCGGCCAGCGGCTCATCGAGCACGAGCAGCTCAGGCTCGGCGGCCAAGGCGCGGGCGATGAGGACCCGCTGCTTCTGTCCCCCTGACAAGTCGCTGTAGCGCCGCTGCGCCAGCCCGGCAGCCCCGCAATCGTGGAGGGACTTGGCGACCAGGTCCCGGTTCCGAGTCCCGCCGACGCCGCGGAAGAGCTCGAGCTTGCGGTAGGTGCCCATCTCGACGACGTCGCAGCTCGTCAGAGGGTAGATGGGGTCGAGCTTCTCCTTCTGCGGAACGTAGCCGAAGCGCGGCGCGCCGAAGGACGAGCCGCGGGCGGTGAACTTCCCCTTCAAGACCGGGATCAGACCGAGCAGGGTCTTGAGCAAGGTCGTCTTGCCGGAGCCGTTATAGCCGAAGACGCCCCAGAAGGACCCGTCTTCTATCTCCAGGTCGACGTCGGTCAGCACGGCCTTGCGGCCGTAGCCGATGCCGGCCTTCTTGAACTCGAGGAGCGGTCCGCTCATGCGCTGCGATTCTCCCATTTCTAGTCCGCCTTGCCTACGGCGCCCAGCAGGTTCTTCAGGTTCTTCTCGGAGAACTGGATGAAGGTCTGGGTTTCCGGCAGCGCGTTGGCCATCGCGCCGATCACGGCGACCTTGGCGCCGGTCTGTGCGGCCAGCCATTCGCAGGTCTTCGCCTCGAAATGCTGCTCGCGGACGATCAGCTTGATGTTCTGCTCCTTCATCAGCTTGACCAGCTTTTCCAGATGCGTCGGCGTCGCCGCCACGGCCGGCTTGAGCTCGACCGTTTCGACGAAGTCTATCCCGGTGAAGCGGCCGAGGTAGACGACGTCCTTGTGATAGGAGACGGCTTTGACGCCTTTTAGGGGCGCGACGGCCTTGCGCCACTCGCCCAGCTTGGGCACCAACTCGGCTAAGTACAGGGCGAGGTTCTTCTGGTAGTCGGCCGCATGGGTCGTGTCGATCCGAGACAGTCCTGCGGCGACGTTGCGCGCGATGAGGACGCCATCCTCGGGGTCCAGGTTATAGTGCGGGTTGCCCTGCGGATGGATCTCTCCCTCGGCACGGCTGAGGCTGTCGGGTTTCTCGAGCACGCTGAGGCCTTGCGAACAGTCGATGCAGGCCTCGCCGAGGCAGGTCGCGCCGGCATCGGCGCGCATCTTGGGGTTCGCCGCCACCGACAGCAACGCCGGCAGGAAAGTATGCTCGAGGGTAAGGCCGAGATACACGACGGCGTCGGCCTGGTTGAGCTTCGTGACGAACAGTGGGCGCATGACGACCTGATGGATGTCCTCGCTGCCCCGGGCTATCCCCGAGACGGTGACGAGGTCTCCTCCGACCCGCTTGGTGATGTCGACGAGCTCCGGCGTCGTGGCGATGACCTTCAAGGTCTTCGCGTTGAGGACGGCGGGTGAAAGCGCGCTGAGGCAGAAGGCGACGAAGAGCCGTTTGATCTTATCCATTTGTTTCTCCATTAAAGCCAAGGTCAGCGTCCCCTGAAGCCATGCACGTGATGGCCGAGCACGCCGGTCCATTGCAGAGCGACGGTGTGGTTCTTCAGCGCCCCAGGGGTGTTGATCATGCTCTGGGTAAAGGCCAGGCGCAGGCGCTGGAACTCCGTGACGTCGTAGGTCAGAAAACCGGTCAAGGTCTTGGTCAGGCTGCGGGCCCGGTCCAGGTCCTCGCTCAGGTCCACCAGCAGGCCCGGACGCCAGTGCCGGCCGAGCTTGACCTCCACGTAGGAGAAGCCGGCGTAGGCGCGGACGCGGTCGGTGGGCAGGTTCGTGACCGGGTCGAAGCGGCGCTCATGGTTCTGCATGACCTCCGTGCTCCAGACGAGTCCACGGTAGCCGCCGCCCTGGGCGGGCTGGTAGCGGTAGGTCAGGTCCGCGCCGGCCAGCGTCCGATAGGTGTTCTCCCGGGTGAAGATATCCGCGGAGACGTTCGGCAGGTCAGGCGTGCCGTCGCCGTTTAGGTCGACCTGCACGGAAGTATCCTGCACGGTGCGCTTCGGCGTCCAGGCCAGGTCGACGCCCAGCTCCAGGCTGTGGCTTTCGCCGAGCTCGCCGGAGGCGTTCAGCCGGGTCAGATATGTGAACTCGTCCAAGGGCCGCGCCGCGGCGTTGTCGGCGCGGCCGTTCTCGCCGCCGATCTTGTTGTAGGCGCCGACGGTCCCGGTAAGGTAGAACGGCGTGGGAAAGAGGACGGTGGCCTCCAAACCGTCCGCTTGGGTCTCGCCGCCGATGTAGGTGTCCAGCGACCGAGGACGATCGATGACCGGCAGCTCGTGGTCATGGAAGTGGGCCAAGCGTCCGAAGGAGGCAAACAGACGGCCTCCGGTGACGGTCAGGTTCCAAGGCAGGGCCGTGGTCTGCAGGGCGGCCTCCTCCACGCCGAATTCCTTGGCCGAGCCGGTCAGGATGGCCCAGCCTTTCAGGAAGGGATCTATCGGCGCCTCAAGGCTGACCTCGGCGGCGCGGAAGAAGAAGCGCGCTTTATCGTTGGTGCCGCTGAAGGCCGTATCAAGGGCCATGCCCATGGCCGGGTTGAACGCCGACAAGGACGTCTTGGCCGGCGCGCCTTCCAGCTTATTAAGGCGGTCCTCCAGGACTTTCAGACGGTCCTGGGTCTCCTTGAGCTCGGGAGACGGGCTTTGCGCGAACGAGAATGACGGCAAGAGCAAGAACAGCGAGATCAGGGTGGCGCGCATGGATTCCTCCATAAGTCAATCACCGCTTGGCTCCCTGAAGGGAACCGGAAGAGACTTCGTCGGGTGGAAAGGACTAGGCGGAGGGCGGGGCGCGGGCGGCGGCCCGGACCGGCAGAGGAGCCGAGACGTCGCCCTGAGGCGCGTCGGCCAGGGCGGAAGCGACGACGGAAACGCTGAGCCCGGGAGCGGCGGCCGGCGCGTGGAGCACGCCCTGTCCGCCGATGACGCAGATGCCGCAGGATTTGGCGTTGGCGTCGGTATGAGCGTGCCAGTTATGGACGCCGACGAGCGCGAGGAATCCTCCGATGAGCACGCCGAGGAGCAGCCGCTTCATGGCTTGGATGATACAATGTATCCTCGGGGATTTCAAGGCGGCCGGTTCTCTCGCGCCGGTCAGTGATCTTGGCGGTGATGAAGGTCGGGGAAATGAGGGTGGCGATGAGCGGTGCCCGCATGGGAATGATGATGCGCATGCCGGAGCGGCGGCGGAACCGAGCCGACGTGCTCGTGGACATGGTGCTCGTCATGCTGGTGTTCATGCTCATGCTCCTCGCGGTGGATGTGCCAGTGCTCATGACGTTCAGTGGCGGCCAGGATCGCCCCCAAAGCCGCCAGCGCCGCTGCGACCAGCAGCCTGGCGGTCAGGGGCTCCTGCAGGAGCAAGACGGCAAGGCCGGCCCCGGCGAAGGGCGCGATGGAAAAAAAGAGAGCGGTGCGGCCCGCTCCCAGACGCTGAAGAGCCGCCAGATACAAGACCAGACTCGCCCCATAACTGAGCGTGCCGGCCACGGCGACGGCAAGGATGACCGGGCCGCGGGGAAGGGCGGCGCCGAAGGATAAGGCCAATGCCACATTGACCAGACCCGCCGGCAGGCTCTTGAGCGCGGCGGTCATGACGGGATCGAGCTCGGAGAGCTTTGCCGAGAAGTTATTGTCTAAAGCCCACAAAAGACAGGCGGCCGCGGTGTAAAGGGCCCCTGCCATCGAGACCGAGACCCTGCCGCCGGACCAACCGAGCACGCAAGCTCCCGCGGTCACGAGCAGCAGGGCCGCCGCGGTTCGCCGCCCCAGAGTCTCTCCGAAGACAAGCGCCGCGATGACCGCGGTCAAAGGCGCCTCGAGAGCCAGCAGCAGCGAGGCGTTGGAGGCGGGCAGCCGCGCCAGGCCGAGCATCAGCAAGACCGGGGCGGCCACGCCGCCGCAGGCGATCGCCGCTCCCAGCCAAGGGAGGTGTTTGCCCCTCAGCGGCGCGCCGGGCGCCGCGCCGCGCCGCCGCCTCCAAACCACCAGGCTGAGCGCGGTCCCGGAACTGACATAGAGCAGGCCGGCGAGCAAGGCGGGATGGACGCTCGGCAAGAGCGCCTTGCAAGCCGCCGCGCCGGCGCCGAAAAGAACCGCCGCCGTCAGGGCCATCGAAGCGCCTTGCGTCATGTGGGCCGCACTCCTGGGACTCCGAAAACGAATCCCTATGCTGAAATCCATTAAGATTATACACTGAAAGCATGAAACGCATCAGGCGCTCGTCCTCCTTGAACCTTGCGTTGCTCCTGTTGACGACAGTGCTCAACGCCGAAACGCCGCAGGGCGCGGACGCCTTCCTCCAAGAGGATTGGATCGCCACGATCGAGCCTACCCACCAGAACCAATGGGGCGTCCGGTGGTATTACACCAACATGATGCTGCCCTACCGCGCCATCCAGCGAGCCAAGCATGCGGCGGAAACGCGTTATGCCGGCAATTGGCGCTTCGGCGGCGAGACCGGCGGCGCGGGCGGGATAGCGCTCCGGTTCTTTGCCGGGACCTTCACCGATTTCGGGCTCTTCATGGGCGGACAGAACCTGCATCATGCCGCCGGCCACGACGCCGCGGCCAGGGAGTTCGACCTGGCTCATGGGAACGGGAGGTCCGTACCGCGGCGGTTCAAGCAAGCGCTCCCGAACTTCGTCGGCGGACGCACGCTCTCCACGACCGAACGGCAACCCAACGGACGCGGCGCCGACGCCAACGCGCGCGCGATGACGCTGCCGATGGAAGCCGAGCTTACATTCGCCTATGAGCAAGGCACGGAGGTCCTGGCCGGCGAGTCCGCCAACTCGATCGCCGTCGAGCGCCTCCTGTTCTACCGCGCCAGGTTCCTGATGGACTTAAGCGAGATCGGAACCCTGGACCAAGCCTTCATCGACAGCCAGCAGCCCGGCGCCCTGGCCAATGTCTACGGCCCCGGCTTCTCCACCGACTTCACCTGGTATCTGCACTACGTCAACCGCAGCCGTTACGGGGTGCGGCGGGTCGACGACTATCGGCTCAAGATGGGGGACATCAAGACCGCCTTCTTCCTCCAGGCCGCCGATCCCTTGATGTGGGCGGCGCTCTACGGCTATGGGCGCGACTACCTCGGCGGGGGACGCAACACGGCCAAGCTGCCGATGCTCGCCATCGGCGAGACGGACTACCTGCCCTCGCTGCGGGTCTTCTTCTCTCCGTTCGGAGTCGAGTATTTCCAGGACAACTACGTGCGCCGCCGCGGCACGCTGGCCAACGTCTATTGGGCGACCGGAGACAACCGCTACGAAAAGCGCTACGGCGCCGGCATCGATGTCCGCGGCCTCAAGCTGCCGCGCGGCGTCACGCTGGGCGCTTACGCCCAACTCCACCGCCAGCCGCTCTTGAGCCGCATCACGGATCCGACGCCGCTGGCCTCGGGTGAAAAGGGACGAGGGCATCTGGCCTACAACCTGGGGGGCACGCTGCAGGTGCCCGTCTGGTCCTTCGGCTCGGGGGCGGACCCGCGGCGGCTTTTCCTGCATGCGCGCGCCGGCGTCAAGAATCTGTCCTGGTTCCCAGGTGAATACCTCAGCGCCGGGGCTTATGTGCAGACCGGTCTCGGCCTTCGTTTTTGATCCTGGCATCTTTCTTGGACGATGGAGAAGAAGCCCGCCGCTAGGGCGATCACGAGCGGGCCGATGAACAACCCCGCCAACCCGAAAGCCTTCATCGCCCCGACGACGCCTATGAAGACCAAGGGGATGGGGAGCTTGATCTGGCTCCCGAGGAGGATAGGCCGCGCCAGGTTGTCGGACAACCCCACGATCAAGACGAACCAGAGCGTGAGCGCCGCCGCCTTGCCGGCGGCTCCCGACGCCAGCGTGTAGAGCACGACCGGCCCCCATACGAAGGCGGACCCGACGAACGGGATCGGCGAGAGCGCCACGCAAAGGGCTCCCAGCAGCCCCGCGAACGGCACTCGGAACAAGGCGAGGCCCGCCCAGGCCAAAGCTCCCTGCAGCAAGGCTACGGCGAAGACCCCGTTGACGACGGCGCGCAGGACGGCGCGCACCCGAGACAGGAGGTGCTCCGTGTGCTCCCGAGGCAGAGGGATCAGAACGCTCACTCGCAGGATCATGCGCGGCCCATCGCGCAGGAACAGGAAAAGCGAAGCCGCGAACACGGCCAGATTGAGGATGACCAAGGCCAAGTCCTTGACCAAGGTCCGGGCCAGCGCCCCTGCCCAGGAGCTGACCTGGTCGAGATTCTCAAGGACGATCGCCCGGGGATCGAGCTTCTCCTGCGAAACATAGCCTTGCGCCGCCTGGATGACCCCGGCCCAGCGAGGAGAAGGGGCCAGCGCACCCGGTTGAGACAAGCCTTCCAGCCAGGCTCGCAAGGCCGGGTAGGCCTCGGCGGACTCCCGCAGGATCGTCCAGGCTCCCAGAAAGAAAGGCCCGGCCAGCAACAGGGATACCGCCCCGGTCAGGACCCCGGCTACGACCGTAGGATGCGCCGGAAAGAGGGCGGCCAGAGACCGGTGCAGCGGAGCGAGCAGCAGCGCCAACGAAGCGACCGCCAGCAAGGCGCAAAGGAAGGGGGAGAGGATGCGCACGCCCAGAAGGACGAGGATCAGGCAAGCGCCGAGCAGGAACATCCCGCTCGGGTCACGAGCCGAGGTCTTGTCCATGACCTGATTTCAAGCAACGATACGGCCGAGGCGGGGAACTTGGATGCGGCAGCTTGAACCTGGTCGACTTTAATCAGTTTGCTTATCGATCAAGACTCAACAATCCCACCCCATGACAGCCTTTTCATCACTTCTTCATAAACGCTTTTGCGATTCATAATGCCGTAAATCCAGACCTCTTGTTTCACTATGCGATAGACGACTCGATAATCTCCGATCCGCAAGGTCCAATAACCGGCCAAACTTCCGCGCAGGGGCTTGCCGTATGATTCCGGGTGAGAGACCAGACGATGCTGGATCGCCTTGGCCAAGCGCTTGCGGATGTCGGAATTGAGACCAGCCGCATCCTCGGCTACCATTTTATGGTAGACGAGCAAAAACATTACTTCCAGACCTGAGCGTGCGTCAGCGCCTCACCGCGCTTGAAAGTCTTGGCCCGCTCCTCGGCGAATTGCACCAGAATGGTTTCTTCATATTCCTGGAGGGCTTCCCGGATGAGATCTCGCACCTTGGTGGACAGTGAAACGCCGTCTTTGGCCGCCATCTTTTTCAAGGTCAAAAAGAGGGGCTTTTCAAGGACGACATTCACACGCGGGCTTGTGGTAGGCATAATTGGAGTGTACCAGAAGTGTTACACCTTGTCAAGAAGCAAAGTAAGACGGCCGCGAAGGCGTTTTCACGCGATCGCGGCCGTCTTTCAAGAGTGGGGTGACCGAGGGGACTTGAACCCCCGGCCTCCGCGTTCACAGCGCGGCGCTCTAACCAGCTGAGCTACGGCCACCACGCCGGCATTATATCATAACCGAACAACCGGAGGGCCTGGCCCCGGCCTTTACCCAACTGTTACATCGCCGTAAAAAAGCCGTAACACGATCCGGTTATCCTTGCGCCATGGAGACAAAAAACCGTCTAGGCCTTAGGACCCACTCGGCTATGGGACCTGCGACCCTCGCCGAGACGGCCGCAGACGGCTACACTCTTGGTATGGAGAAAAACAAGATGAAGATGACGAAGGTCCTTCTGACCGGTCTGCTCGCCGCTCTCCTCCTAACCCCTACGGCAGCGCAGGCGAAATCCCACAAAAAGGCCTCGAAGGCCAAACCGTCCGTCAACGCCGCCGAAGCCAAAGCCCTGGTCAAGGCCGGCCTCAGCCAGCTGGAAGACAAGAATTACGACGCTGCTATAAGCAATTTTTCAAAGGCGACCAAGGAAGGCTCCGACAGCGCCGCCTACTTCCTCTTGGGCTACGCCCACTACCAGAGGGGCTTTCGCGCCGGCGCTCCCGAGACCGCCGATAAAGAGGACGCCATGCAGACCATCAACGCCTACGCCATGGCGGTGACCCTCGATCCCGAACTCCAGAGCGTCTCCGAGCCCTACCGCCTCTACCACTCCCTGGCCCTGTCCTACGAAGCCGTCAAGTCTTATGACAAAGCCATCGAATCCTATAAGATGGCCTTCTCGGCCGCTCCCGAAAACCCGCTCCTGCCGCTCTACGCCTCCCGCCTGCGCTACCGGATGGGCGACGTCGCCAAGTCCGCCTCCAACCTGGCCCTGAGCCTCAAGAAGGCCAAGGCCGTCAACAAGGACAAGGCCCTGGTCAAGATGGTCAAGACCAACCCGCTCTTCTCCACCATCCTCGGCAGCCAGGAGAACCAGGACGTCCTGCGCCAGTTCGAGGGAGGCAAGGAAGTCTCCGTCGCCCAGGTCTTCACGGCCGGCGAGGAAGTCCGCGACTCCGTGCGCAGCGTCCCTTCCGACAGCCGGGCTCAGATGATGGCCGGGGCCCTGCCGGCGGCTCACCCCGCCGTCATGGAGCAGCTGGCCTCCGCCGACGAGCAGTTCCGCTTCCGCCGCTACAGCGCCGCCATCGACCTCTACAACGAAGCCATCAAGCTCGACGAGCGCGCCGCCAGCATGAGCCCGACCCAGCTCTCCGTCGTCTATGAACGGATGGGGACCTCCTACAACAAGATGGGCAACTCCGCCCAAGCCGTCCGCAGCCTGCAGCGGTCGCTGCAGCAGATGCCCGGCAACGCCGCGGCCCACTACCAGATCGCCTTGGCCTACGCCGTGGCCGGGAAGTCCTCCGAGTCGGTGCGCGCCCTGAGCGAGACGTTCAACAGCGCGCCCTCCGCCGGAGAGCTCAAACGCTACATCCTGCTGGCCAAGACCGACATCGAGCTCGATGCCGTGCGCGACAATCAGGGCTATACCAGCCTGATCAGCCAGTACGCCGACCGCCTGGCGCGCCGTTAACCCGCCGCTACGCATAATTACGCAGGGGGGGTTCCTTGTGGGCCGATTCTCAAAATGGTATCCTGCCCTAGGAACCCATGGCTTATTCCAAACGCGAGGCGCCGAACTGCGACTGGTGCCCCCATAAGAAGAACTGCTTCTACGACCTGATCCACATCAAGGAAGCCAAGAAGGCGTGGAAGGACATGCGCCTGGCCAACCGCTTCCGCGAGGGCGAGGTCGTTTACCATGAAGGCGTCCGCCCTCAAGGCGTCTATGTGGTCTGCACCGGCAAGGTCAAGATCTACAAGTCCAGCCGCACCGGCCAGCAGCTCATCACGCGCCTGGAGTCGCCCGGAGACCTCCTCGGCCAGATCACCCTGCTGGCCCAGGAAGGCCCCTACACCGGCACCGCCGAGGCCCTCGAGCCCAGCGTCGTCTCCATGGTCGACGAGAAGTCGTTCATGGACTTCCTGCTCCGCTTCCCGCTGGCCTCCATCGCCCTGCTGCGCGCCCTGGCCCATGACGTGCGCCGCGGCGAGAACAAGGCGCGCGACATCGCCTTCAAGCCGGCGCGCGGCCGCCTGGCCGACGTCCTCATCCGGATGATCAAGCCCGGCAAGCCTCACCCGATCGTCGGAGGGCTCAAACGCCGGGACTTGGCCGAGATGGCCGGGCTGACCATCGAGACCGCGGTGCGCCTGCTCAAGGACTTCGAGGAGCGCGGCCTGATCCGCAAGAAGGAGAAGGACCTCCTCATCATCGACGAAGAAGAGCTCAAGAGCCTCGCCTCCATCAGCGCCTGAGCCCCGCTGCAGTTGACCTGGATCAATGAGTCACATCAAGCGCGCCCTTTGACCTGCCTCATTCATCGGCCCCAAGGCTCCGAGCTATACTAGTCCTGTCGTAAAAAACAGATTTCAGACAGGAGAAATAAAATGCTCGAACTGATCATGCTCGCGGCCCTCACCCAAGTCAACCCCTCGGTCCAGACCGCCCAATTCCAGCCTTGCGTCTGGCCCAACAAGTGCGTGTCGCAGCCGGTCGCCCAGATCCAAACCTGCGTTTGGCCCAACAAGTGCGCTAAGCAAGCCGAGCCCGTGCAGACCGCCCAGTTCAAGCCCTGCGTCTGGCCCAACAAGTGCGCAAAGCAGGCCGAGCCCGTGCAGACCGCCCAGTTCAAGCCCTGCGTCTGGCCCAACAAGTGCGCCAACGCCGTCGAGACCGCCGCCGCCGGCCCGATCCACACCTGCGATTACCCGAACAAGTGCTCCTAAGCTGACCGCTTAGGACCTCGATCACGGCCCCGGGATCCCCGGGGCCGTTCTCTTTTTACAGGGTAGCGAAGAGCCGGTCGCCGGCGTCGCCCAGGCCGGGCACGATGTAGCCGACCTTGTTGAGGACGGCGTCCACTCCGGCGGTGAAGATCGGCACATCAGGATGCTCGCGATGGACGCGGGCCACGCCCGCCTTGGAGGCGATCAAGCTCAACAAGCATATCTGCTTGGCCTTGTCGGTCTTGAGGATGTGCAGCGCTTCCACCGCCGAGCCGCCGGTGGCCAGCATCGGGTCGCAGAGCACGACGAAGCTCTTGTCCAAGTCCTTGGGCAGGCGGACGTAGTAGCGCACCGGGTTGAGCGTCTCTTCATTGCGGTAGAGCCCGATGTGGCCGATGCGCGCCTGGGGAGCGATCTGCAGCAGGCCCGGGATCATGCCTAGGCCGGCGCGCAGCACGGCCGCGAACACGATGGGCTGGTCGACCACCGCGCCCGCCGCGGGCCCGATCGGGGTGCGGACCGTCTTCTTGCGGGTCCTTAGCCCGCGCAGCACCTCATAGCCCATCAGCGCGCCGGTCTCCTCCATCAGCCGCCGGAACATGGCGGGCTCCGTCTTCTTGTCGCGGAGGGCGGCCAGCTTGTCCTGGATCAGCGGATGTTCGCAGACGATCAGCTTCGGGGTCATCGGAGACCTCACTTGAGGATCTTTCGGATCAGCGGCTGAAGCTTCGGCCGGGCAGGCCCGATCTCCAGCGCGGTCAGGAAGTGCTCGCGGCCCTGCTCTAAAGCGGCCTTGTCGCCCGCGAAAAGCCGAGCCACGACCTCGCCCCGAGCCACGGCGTCTCCGATCTTCTTGTCGAGGATCATGCCGGCGCCGTAATCCAGGGCCTGGTCCATGTGCGCGCGCCCCGCGCCCAAGAGCACCGCGGCCTGGCCGACCCGGCGGGCGTCGAGACGCCGAAGATAACCGGCCTTAGACGCGGTGACCGAGACGGTCAGCCTGGCTCTAGGCAGTAGCCCGAGATCGTCGATGAGTCGGGCGTCTCCGCCTTGGGCCCGGACCATCTCCCGAAACTTACGGTAGGCCTCGCCCGAGGCGATCAATGCGGTGAGCTTGCGCGCGCCCGCGCGCGGGGAGGCGGCCCGGCCGGCCAGGTGGACCATCCAGCCGCCCAGCGCCAGCAGGCACTCGAGGTAATCGGCCGCCCGCGCGTCGCCGCGCAGGATCTCGACGGCCTGGCGGATCTCGAGGGCATTGCCGACATAGCGCCCCAAAGGCTGCTCCATGCCGGTGAGCAGCGCCACCGTCCGCATGCCCAGGCCCTTGCCCGTCTTGACCAAGGCGCGCGCCAAAGCCTCGGCCGCGGCCGGATCCTGGAAGATGGCGCCCGAGCCCACCTTCACGTCGAGCACCAGCGCGTCGAGGTCCTCGGCCGCCTTCTTGGACAGGATGCTGGCCACCACCAGAGGCAAGGACTCGACGGTGGCGGTCGCGTCGCGCAAGGCGTAGAGCTTGCGGTCGGCGGGGGCGAGCTGCGCGCTCTGGCCGAACATGCACAATCCGATGCGGGCCAGCTGGCGGCTTATGGCCGGCAACGGGAGCCTGACCTTGAAGCCCCGGACGGCCTCGAGCTTGTCGAGCGTGCCGCCGGTATGGCCGAGGCCGCGGCCCGACATCATCGGGACGACCAGCCCCGCCGCCGCCGCCAGCGGCGCCAAAGCCAAAGAGACGCCGTCGCCGACGCCGCCGGTGGAGTGCTTATCCGCCTTCTTAGCCTTGAGCGCGCCCAGCTCCAGACGACGGCCCGAAGCCGCCATGGCGCGAGTCAGCGCCACGGTCTCCTGCTCCTTCATCCCGCGCCAACAAACCGCCATCAGCCAGGCCGAAAGCTGGTAATCCGGGATGGACCCGCCTGCGGCGCCTTGCGCGATGAAAGCCAGCTCCGAAGGGGCGTGGGCGAGCCCCGCGCGCTTCTTGGCGATGAGGTCGAGCATCCTCATGGCGCGCTTCAGAGCTCTTTAAGGAGGTCCTCGAGGATGGCGCGCAGGCCGTGAGAGACCTTGTCGCCCAGGGCCAGGACGTCGGGATGGCTGAGAGCCGCGCCCTTCATGCCGCTGGCCATGTTGGAAGTCCAAGTCAAGACGAGCGTCTTGAGGTCCATCTGACGGGCCACGACCACCTCGGGCACCACCGACATGCCGACGACGTCGCCGCCCATCGAGCGGAAGGCTCGGATCTCGGCCGGGGTCTCATAGGAAGGCCCGCCTACGGCGACGTAAACCCCCTGGTGCATGGGGATCTTGCGCTTGCGGGCCACGGCAAGGGCGAGCTTGCGCAGCGCGGGCTCGTAGGCCTTGCTCATATCGGGGAACATCTCGCCGAACTCCTCCTCGTGGAAGGCCCGCAGCGGGTTGCGGCCCATGAGGTTGATGTGGTCGCTGATGAGCGTGAAATCGCCGGGACGGATCTTCTCGCGCATCGAGCCCACGGCGGCGGTGATGACCAAGGTCTTGAGGCCCAGGTACTCGAGCACGCGCACGGGCAGCGCGATGGACTCCATCGAGTGCCCCTCGTAATAGTGAAAGCGGCCCTGCATGATGGCGACTCCGCGGCCGCCCAGCTCGCCAAGGATCAGCTTTCCCTCATGGCCGGCCACCGTCGTGCGGGGATAGCCGGGGATATCGGAGTACGGGATCGTGACGGCGCGCTCGAGATGCGGCACGGCCTTGGAGAGCCCGGAACCGAGGATGACTCCGATCTTGGGCTTGGCGCCCGGCGCGCGGCTGCGCACATAGTCGCTGGCCTTGCGGATGCTGCCGACGTAGTTCTTGATCTCCATGCTTTTCCCTCTGAAGTCTGGCCGATTTTAGCACATAAACGGCCAACTATGATAAGATGCCGCGGTGAAGACCGCCCTGCTGCTGGCCCTATGCGCCCTAGCCGCTTCGCCCGCGCGCGCCAAGACGGCCTCGCCCTTCGAGCTGCTTTTGCTGGAAGGGGGGGACCTCCGTGCCGGCCGAAGGCTCCTCAAGGAAAAAGACCGGCTGGCCTACGGGGTGCGCCTCAAGCTATCGGCGGGCCGGGCGGTCATCGGGCTGGGTAGCGCGGGCAAGCTGATGCTGCGGGGGCCGGCGGAGTTCACGCCTCAAGAGGACTCGGTGAACCTGCGCTCCGGCGCGCTGCTCGGCGTGCTGCCGTTCCTCAAGGGGAAGTTCTCCGTCCGCACGCCCAACGTGACCGCCGCCGTGCGCGGCACCGATTTTTTCATCGAAGCGCGCAAGCATGACGAGTCCTACGTCTGCCTCTGCAGCGGCGCTCTCGACCTGACCTCAGAGGGCGACGAGCGCTTCCGCCTGAAGCTGCAAGGCAGCCGGCATGACGCCGCGCTCCTCCTGCGCGGAAGCTCGCGGCTGAGCCAGGCGCCGGCGGCGATGGCAGGCCACACCGACGCCGAGATCGAAGAGCTCAAGGCGCCGCCCCGCATCCCCTGACCTTGCGCCCGCCGCGCGCCATAAAGTAAGATATTTTCGTGCCCGCCTCCACCGCTCTGCCCGACCTGAAGACCCTGACCCGTTCTCTTCGCATCGACATCATCAAGATGATCGAAGCGGCGGGCTCCGGACATCCGGGAGGCTCGCTGTCGGTCATCGACCTCCTGGCCGTCCTCTATACGAAGGTCCTGCGCCACGACCCCGCCAAGCCGCAGTGGCCGGACCGCGACCGCTTCATCCTCTCCAAAGGCCATGCCTGCCCGGCCCTCTACGCGGTGATGGCGCACACCGGCTATTTCTCGAAGGACCTGCTGCCCACGCTGCGCAAGCTCGGCAGCCCGCTGCAAGGCCATCCGGACCGGCTGCGCCTGCCCGGCATCGAGGTGTCCACGGGCTCCCTCGGCCTGGGGCTGTCGATCGCCATCGGCATGGCGCTGGCCGCCAAGATGGACAAGAAGGACTACCGCGTGTACTGCATCCTGGGCGACGGCGAACTGCAGGAAGGGCAATGCTGGGAGGCCTTCATGTCGGCGCCGAAATTCTCCTTGGACAACCTCACCGTGATCATCGACCATAACAACGGCCAGATCGACGGGCCGGTGGACAAGGTCATGGACGTGGAGCCCCTGAAGGACAAGCTCCTGGCCTTCAGGTGGGACACGCGCTGCATCGACGGCCACGACCTCGGCCAGATCGAACAGGCTTTCAAGGATGTGAGGACGGTCAAGGGCAAACCGCAGGTGATCATAGCCAAGACCGTCAAGGGCAAGGGCGTCTCCTTCATGGAGCACAACATCGGCTGGCACGGCATGGCGCCCAAGAAGGACGAGTCGGAAAAGGCATGCGCGGAGATCCTCCATGGGTAAAGCGACGCGTGAAGCGTTCGGCGAAGCGATCGTGGCCTTGGCGGAGGATAACCTCTCGATCGTCGTCCTCGACGCCGATCTCTCCAAGTCCACCAACACCCAGAATTTCATGAAGAAGTACCCTGAACGGCATCTCGAGCTGGGGATCGCCGAGCAGAACATGATCGGCGTCGGCGCGGGCCTGGCGCTCTGCGGCAAGGTCCCTTTCGTGACGAGCTTCGCTTGCTTTCTGATCGGCCGCCTGGAGACGATCCGGGTCTCGGCCGCCTACAACCGGACCAACCTCAAGCTCGTCGGCACCCATGCCGGCATCGGCATCGGCGACGACGGCACGTCCCAGATGGCTCTGGAGGACGTGGCCGCGATGCGCGCCCTGCCGCATATGGTGGTGCTGCAGCCGGCCGACGCGGAAGAGACGCGCCAAGCCGTGGCCTGGGCCGCCAAGCACGTGGGCCCGGTCTACCTGCGCCTGACGCGCCAGAAGATGGAGGACGTGCACGGCGCGGACTACAAGTTCCAGTTCGGCAAGTGCGACGTGATCTGGGAGCCGGAGGCCAAGCCCAAGCACTACCAAGCCACGATCTTCGCCTCGGGCGGCACGGTGCCGGGCGCCCTCAAAGCGGCCAAGGACCTCCTGCCGCGCGGGTTCAACGCCCGCGTCGTCAACGCCTGCACCCTGAACCCGTTCGATGACGACGCCGTGGGCCGCTTCGGCGCCGACAGCGAGCGCCTGGTGACGGTCGAAGACCACAACATCATCGGCGGGCTAGGCTCCGCGGTCTGCGAGGCCGCCGCCCAGCGCGCGCTGGGGATCCCGGTGGTCAAGATCGGCGTGCGCGATTTCGGCGAGTCGGCGACGGGCGAAGAGCTCTACGCCAAGTACGGCATCTCGTCTTCGCACATCGTCGAAGCCTGCCTCAGGAACCTGAACTGATACGCCGCCGGCGCCTGGTCACTGCTTCGCTTTGAGGTCCAGGCTCAGGTCCCGGGCGGCCTTCACGCCCATGAAATCCATCAGGTTCATGGCCGCGTTGCTTCCAGAGGAGCCGCGATCGCCCATGACGATCCCGGGAACGACGGGATTCTTGGAATTCGCGAACGCCTCGGCCCATGCTTTTTGCGTCTCGACGTACGCGGCGAGCTTCTTATCCAAAGCGCCGTCGGCCAGCATGACCTTGCGGCGATATTCCCCTTCACCTTCGCCCTTGGCGATCATGGCCGCCTTGTTCTGCTCGGAAGCCAGACGCCCGAGCTTCGCGACCTCGAGTTCCTTCTCGGCGGACTTGATCGCCTTGGCTTTCTCGACCTCCTGCTCATAGGTCGCGACCGCCACGTTCTTCTTGCCGATCTCTTCCGCGGTCAAGCGGTCCTGCACCGCGCGCTCGGCGTTGGCCTTGGCGGAGACCGTCTCCTGCATGGCGGTCTGCTTGGCGGCGATCATGGCGTCGACCTTCTCATCGTAGTCGATGTCCTTCACGACGAACTGCGTGATGCGGATCCCATACTGGTCGAGGACGGCATGCTTGCGCTCCGGCTGACCGTCCTTGCCCTTCTGGATGCTGACGATCGTGCGCTGGGAGACCTCGCCGGTCTTCTTGTCCTTGCTGTCGATGGTCTCCGCCTCCGTGATGTAGACGCCGTTGCGCACCTGGTCATCGGCGATCTGGGAGAACTCCGCGCGCTTGGTGGTGTAGGACTCTTCCGTGCTCATGAAGGCCGCCGTCAGCAGGACCGATTCCGAGACGACCTGGCGGATCGTCTCGTTGACGAGGGCGTTGTAAGACCTGAAGTTCTGGTGGATGATCAAGAGCTTCGCCGAGGTCGAAGGCAGCTCGAAACGCACGTTGACGGCGATCTTGGCCTTGGCGCCGTCGTTGAAGCGCACGTCGATGGAGCCTTGGGCGCCGTCTTCGAAATGGAGGGTGTCGGCCTGCCGATATTTCGTGACTTCCCCGAACCCCTGGAGGAACATGCCCGGATCGGTATAGGCGGTCAGAGTCCCGGTGCCCGCCGCCTGCCGGACGGAATAGAAGCCGGCATCGTTGGTCTCCACCAGCATCGGCGCCAATACGAACACCACGCCCGCCACCAGCAGGAACATCAAGACTGAAAGGATCTTTTGGCTGAACAGCTCCGCGAGTCGGGAACCGCGCAGCTCGCTTATGATCTCTTTTGGACTAGGCATATTCTCTCCTTTAGCAACCCAGGCTACTTCGTACGCTCAGGCCCTTCCATCTTCTTCTTGACCCAGAATATCCCCGCAAGCAGCAGCCACAAGGATCCGCAGACCAGAACGATATCGACGATGATTTGAAACATCCGTTCCACCTCCGTCCTGGGCTAGCGTTCCACCGGCTCCGACTCGCCCGGCAGCTTCCCCGTCGACTTGTACTTGTTGTAGGCGGCCTTGGCTTCATCCTTGGAATCGAAGTGTTTGCCGTACTTTTCCCACAACTGCTTCTTGCCCAACCGGTCCAGGTCGGCTACGGCTTGCGATCTCCGAGGGTCCTGAGAGGTCGCGGCGGACTTGGCAAGCTTCATCATGTCCTGGAGCAGATCGAACGGGCTGACGGTCTCACCTGTCTCGGCGAAGGCGGCTTCCCCGGGCTCGGGCTCCCGGGACTCGTTCTCAGCGGCCTCCAGCTCCGCCGCCAACGCACCCTCCTCCGGACTCACGGCCGGCGCGGCGTCTCCTTCGACGCCCGGCTTCTGGCCCCGCGCTTGGACATCCTTGGCCGCGGAGCGAAGGGCGGCTAAACGCGCACTCACGGCGGCCTTGCGCGCCAGCGCGGCCTTCTTCTTAGGGCTCTGGGCCGAGCTGGTCGCGAACATCACCCCGGCCATGAGGACGAGGCCGATGATCCCCGCGGCCATGGCCGGGTCACGGCCGCTGCCTACCACAGTAAGCCAACGAGCCCCGCAGGATAAGCACCCCCTTCGCCTCGTGCCGATGAACGCACGGAGATAATGCTTGAGGAGATGCCGTGAGTAGCGGTGCTTGTCGGCTTCACAGTTAGGGCACTTATCGCCGAAGACATCCATCCGGACCAGGATATCCCCTATCCGCCGCTTTTGTCAATAGGTGAAAACACTTTAGGAAGACTTAAGGGGGTCGCCCCAAAGCCCCGCGCGCTTGGCCAGCGCCAGGACGGCGAAGCTGGCGTCGGTGACGACGACCTGCCAATCAGCCTCGCCGCGAGCGACGCGGTCCAAGTCCGCCTCGAGCTTGGCCGTATAATCCAGGTCGACGAAATTGCCGGAGTAGTGCCGGACGAGGAAATCCGTCACCTCCAGGCCCAGCGGCGTGGCATGGAGCTTGCGCTTGCGGTCCTCCACGTAGCCCCTGATGAGCACCGTGCGCAGGATCGCCGCATAAGTGGACGGCCGGCCGATGCCGTCATGCTCCAGCTTCTTGATAAGCGAGGCCTGCGTATAGCGCGGAGGAGGCTTGGTAGAGCGCTTAAAGACATGCAGCGCCTTCGGCTCAAGGGGCTCGCCGGCCTCAAGCATGGGCAATTCGGCGCCGGCGTCATCATCAAGCGCTTCGCCGCCTTCCTCGGCCTTCACGCCCTTGCCCGGCTTGGCCTCTTCCGTGGCATCCTCTCCGGCGAGACTCCGCCAGCCGTCGAAAAGAGGCACCTTCCCTTTCGCCTGGAAGACGCCCATGGGCACGAGGCGGCCGTCGGGCATCTTCCACCCCTCGGGCGCGCAGGCGACATCTATCACCGTGATCTGGTCGCGGGCCGGCGCCATCTGGCAGGCGACGAAGCGCTGCCAGATCAAACGGTAGAGCTTCCCTTGGTCGCCTTCGCCCATGGCTCCGGCGCCGGTCTCCGGATGCGTCGGCCGGATGGCCTCGTGGGCCTCCTGGGCGTTGACCGACTTGGTGGCATGGAGGACGGGGCTCTTAGGCAGGTATTCGGCCGGGAAATCCTTGGCGATGACCTTGCGCGCCGCCGCCAAGCCCTCGGGGGCCAGGGCGGTGGAGTCCGTACGGTGATAGGTGATGCGGCCGTCGTCGAAGAGCGCCTGCAGCAGCTTCATCGTGGCGTCCGGGTTGAGCTTGAGGCTCACGGAGGCCGCCTGCTGGACGGTGGCGGTGGTGAAGGGGGGAGGCGCGTTGCGCGAACTGTCGCGCCGGTCGCAGGCCAGCACCCGCCAATCCTGCTTGAGCGCCCAGGCCACCGTCTTCTCAGCCAAAGCCGCGTCCCGGAGACGCTGGCCCAAGGGATGCCCCTTCCAGGTGACCAGCCGCGCCGTAAAAGGCGGCGGCGCCCCCGGCTTCTCCAGCTCCGCCGAGAGGATGAGATAGTCTACGTTCTTGAATCTGCCGATCTCGCGCTCGCGGTCGGCAACCACGCGCAGGGCGGCGGATTGCACGCGGCCGGCGCTCTTGGCCTCCTTCCCCACCTTGCGCAAGGTAGGGCTGACCACCCAGCCCACGACGCGGTCGAGCACGCGGCGGGCCTGCTGGGCGTTGACCAGGCGCATGTCCACGTCCCGCGGCGAAGCAACGGCCTTCTGCACCGCATCCTTGGTCACGGCGTGGAAGACCACGCGCTTGTATTTATGGGCCCCGAGCAGCTCGCTCAAGTGCCAGGCGATGGCCTCGCCCTCGCGGTCCGGGTCGGTAGCCAGGAGCACGAGCTCCGCCTGCTTGGCCAGACCCGAGAGCTCGGACATCGCCCGCGCGGATTTTTCCAGAGGCTCGTAGGTGGGGGAGACCTTCCCATCCTTGAACCCCACGGCCAGCGCGCCCTTGGCCGGCAGGTCGCGCACGTGCCCCATGGAAGCGGCCACGCGATACTCCTTGCCGAGCATCTCCCGGATCTTCTTGGCCTTGCTGGGCGATTCGACGATGACTAGCTTCATGGCGTGCGTGCTATTTTGGCATAATCTTCGGCATGAAGCGAAACGAGATCAAGGCTGTATTGGAGATGGGCAAGGCGGGCGACGTCGTGACGGTCGCCGGCTGGATCAAGTCGGTACGGGAGTCCAAGAGCGTGGGCTTCATCCATCTCAACGACGGCTCCACCTTCGACTCTCTCCAGATCCTGGTGCCGGAGCAGTTCGCGGGCCGCGAGAGGGTGCTCAAGCAGATCACCGGCGCCTCGCTGGCGGTCACGGGCAAGCTTTGCGCCTCCCAGGGCAAGGGACAGGCCCTCGAACTGGATCCTTCCTCCATCGAGGTTTTGGGCGAGTGCGATCCCTCTTCCCCCGTGCAGAAGGCAGGGACTTCCTTCGAATTCCTGCGCGGCGTGGCTCACATGCGGCCGCGCACCAACACCTTCGGCGCGGTGTTCCGCGCGCGCGCGGAGATGTCCTTCGCCGTCCATGAGTTCTTCCGCAGCCGCGGCTTCGTGATGTGCCATTCGCCCATCCTGACGACCTCCGATTGCGAGGGCGCCGGCGCCATGTTCCAGGTCACGACCCTCGATCTGGAGAAGCCGCCGCGCGACGAAGGCGGCAAGATCGATTGGTCCCAGGACTTTTTCGGGGAGAAGTGCAGCCTCACCGTCTCCGGCCAGCTCGAAGCCGAGATCCTGGCGATGTCTCTGGGCAAGGTCTACACCTTCGGCCCGACCTTCCGCGCGGAGCTGTCCACCACGCCCCGTCACGCCTCGGAGTTCTGGATGATCGAGCCCGAGTTCGCCTTCGCAGACCTCAAGGATGACAGGGATCTGGCCGAGGCTTTCGTCAAGCACCTCATCGAGCATGCCTTCAAGCACTGCGCCCGGGACCTTGCCTTCTTCGACGAGCGTGTGGAGAAGGGCCTGCGCGCCAAGCTGGAAGCCGTCGCCAAGGCCGAGTTCGGCGTCATCGAGTACACCCAGGCCATCGAAGTCCTCGAGAAAGCCGGCCGCAAGTGGGACCATGCGATCTCCTGGGGCAAGGACCTGCAGACCGAGCATGAGCGCTACCTGACCGAGGAGTACGCCAAGCGCCCTCTCTTCGTGATCAACTACCCGCGCAGCTTCAAGCCCTTCTACATGTACTGCAACGACGACGAGAAGACCGTCGCCTGCATGGACCTGCTGGTGCCGCGCGTCGGCGAACTCATCGGCGGCTCCCAGCGCGAGCATCGCCTGGACCGGCTCCAATCACGGATGAAGGAATGCGGCGTCGACGCCAAGGCCCACGCCTGGTACGCCGACCTGCGCCGCTTCGGCACCGTGCCGCATGCCGGCTTCGGCCTGGGCTTCGAGCGCCTGCTCATGTACGTCACGGGCATGGAGAACATCCGCGACGTGTCGCTCTGCCCGCGCGTGCCGGGCAACGCGAAATTCTAAGGGCAGCCGCCCCTAAGAGAGCTCTAGACGAAGCCCGTAGCGTCGAAGGCCGACTCGATGCGGCTGAGCTTGCCGCCCTCGATGGCCACCACGTCGAAGCGCGTCTCGCAGTCTAAGGAGCGCAGCTGGACGTACAGCTGCGCCGTCTTGATGATGCGCCGGCGCTTGGCGGCACTGATGGTCTCCTCCGGCGCCCCGAAGTCCGCGCCTGAGCGCGAGCGGACCTCGACGAAGACGACGACCTCGCCATCCTGGGCGATCAGGTCGATCTCGCCGATCTTAGAAGTGAAATTCTTCGCCAATATCTTCCAGCCCAAGCCCTTGAGATGGCTTTCCGCCTGGGCTTCGGCCAGCGCGCCAAGCTCGCGGCTCAAGCGTTGTCCAGCGCGGCTTGATATTCGGCCACCGGGATATAGCTGCGCCGGTGCGCGGGACACGGGCCCAGCGTCCAGAGCGCCTCGGAGTGCGCCTCGGTGCCATAACCCTTATGGGTGGCCAGGCCGTAGCCCGGGTAGCGACGGTCCAAGCAAGCCATCCAGCGGTCGCGGACGACCTTGGCGACGATGCTGGCGCAGGCGATGGCCAGGGAGAGACGGTCGCCGCCTACTATCGTCAACTGAGGCTGGCATAGCTGCGGGATCGGCCGGTTGCCGTCGACCAGGACCAGGGTGGCTTCGGGCGATCCCAGCCTGCGCACCGCGCGGCCCATGGCCGCCAGGCAGGCCCGCAGGATGTTCGTCTGCTCGATCTCGCCAGGGTGGGCCCAGGCCACCGCCACTTTCGCCTGGGCGCCGATGAGCGCATAAAGGGCCTCCCGCTTGGCCGGAGTCAGGAGCTTGGAGTCTCGCGCCGGCGCCAAGGCCTCGGGCACCTCGGGCCCCAGCAGGACGGCCGCCGTCACGACGGGCCCCGCCCAGGGCCCGCGCCCCGCTTCGTCGACGCCGATGAGCCGAGCAACGTCCCGGCTCCTGCGGATCTTGGCGTCGTAGCGCAGCGGGGCGCTCATCAAAGGCGTCCTACTTAGCGGCGACTCCGGCGGCGCTGACCTTCTTGGCGCTGGCCTCGGGCTTCGAGATCTTCGCGGGCTTGGCTTCGACCGCGGCGGCCTTAGGCGCGGGCTGAGCCGCCGCGCCCTTGGATTCGCCGGTCTCATGCTCGGTCACGCGAGCCGCCTTGCCGGTCAAGTCCTGCAGGTAATACAGCCGCGCACGGCGCACCCGGCCGGGCTTGACTACCTCGATCTTCTCGATGTGGGGGGAGACCAAAGGGAAGGTCCTCTCCACGCCGACGCCGAACGAGATCTTGCGCACGGTGAAGCTGGCGGACTCGCCGCTGCCGCGCCGGCTCAAGCAAGTGCCCTCGAAGACCTGGATGCGCTCGCTCTCGCCTTCGACGACCTTGATGTGCACCTTGAGGGTATCTCCGGCACGGAACTCCGGGATCTTCTTTTCAGACGGTTCTGCCACCATACTAGTCTCCTGGTACTACGAGTTTACCACGAACAAATCGGGACGCTTACGCCGCGTCGCAAGTCTCGCCGCGCGCAAGCGCCAATCAGCGATCCTCTTATGGTCTCCGGACAAAAGCGCTTCGGGGACCTTTCGGCCGCGCCAAAGACGCGGCCGCGTGTACTGCGGATAGTCGAGCAGGCCTCCCTCGAATGATTCCCGAACAGCCGCATCCGCCTTCTTGAGCACGCCGGGCAGCAGACGCGCCACTGCGTCAGCCACTACCATAGCCGGAAGTTCGCCTCCCGTCAAGACGAAATCGCCTATGGACAATTCCTCGTCGAAGCACTTCATGACCCGCTCATCGACGCCCTCGTAATGACCGCAGACCAGCACCAGATGCCGCTCCTTGGATAAACGCGCCGCCGCCTTTTGGTCGAAGCGCCTGCCTTGCGGCGAGAGGTAGACCACTCGGCTCTCGGGCTTGCGCACGCTCTTGATGGCGGAATAGAGCGGCTCCGCCGACAGCAGCATGCCCGC
This sequence comes from uncultured Elusimicrobia bacterium, assembly GCA_964510095.1. Taxonomy (GTDB): domain Bacteria; phylum Elusimicrobiota; class Elusimicrobia; order UBA1565; family UBA9628; genus JBBTLF01. The sequence goes on from CAZEAE010000027.1 coordinate 23,943, forward strand.
GCCCCCGCCGAACGGCCGGTCGTCGACCTTCTTATGCTTGTCCCGGCTAAAATCGCGCGGGTTGACCCAGCCCAGCTCGAGGCGACCGCTTTCCCGGGCGCGCCCGATGATGCTCGCGCCCAGGACGGGCTCGAACATACCGGGAAACAAGGTCACGAAGTCGATCTTCATAGCGATCGGATCTTAATCGAGGTCGATGACCGCCCGTTTGCCGGTCTTGGCCCCGGCGGCCGAGACGACGGCTCGGATGGCCTTGATGACCTTGCCCTGCTTGCCGATGATCTTGCCCTTATCCTCTTCCGCCACATTGAGCTTGAGCAGCGTGGAACCCTCCGACTCGGACTCGGTGATCGAGACCTGGGCCGGATGGTCGGCCAGCTCCTTGACGAGGAACTGCGTCAGGCTCTTCATGCGACCTTGTTCGTCTTGCTGAACGCCTTGACGAGGTTAGCCACGGTTTCCGACGGCAGCGCGCCGTTCTTGATCCACACTTCGTAGCGTTCCTTCTTGAGCTCGATCTTCTTGCCTTCGGTCTCGATCCGGGGGTTGTACGAGCCCAGGACCTCCAGCGGCTTGCCGGCCGACCCGCGCGACTTCTCGATGGCGACGACGCGGAAGTAGGGCTGCTTGGGCTTGCCGGTTCTCTGCAGTCTGATGACAACGGCCATTGATTCCTCCAGTGCTACCTTGATTCGAACGAAAGCTGAGCTTTTTCGCGAAGAACTTTGACGGCGGCGGCGGCGTCGGCGGCGCCATAGACGGCCGAGCCGGCCACCAGGCTGTCGGCGCCGGCGGCCGCGGCCAGGCCGATGGTGGCAAGGTTGATGCCGCCGTCGACTTGGATCCAGCAATCGAGGCCGCGGCGGTCGATCTCGGCGCGCAGGGCGGAGACCTTGGGCAGCATGTCCGCAAGGAACTTAGCTCCGCCGAAGCCGGGCTCCACCGTCATGACCAGCGCCAGGTCGACGAGGTCGAGCAGCTCGAGCAGGCCGCCTACGGGCGTGGCGGGTTTGATGGCCAGCCCGGCTTTGACTCCGGCCTTGCGAAGCTGGGCCAGCAGGGCCCGAGGGTCGCGGCAGGCTTCCAGATGGACGGTGACGATATCGGCGCCGGCGTCGATGAACCAAGGCGCGGCTTGCTCGGGGTTGCTGACCATCAAGTGGGCGTCCACCATGATGGGCGCCTCCTTCTTGACGGCGCGCACGGTGTCCGGACCAAAGCTGAGGTTGGGAACAAAATGACCGTCCATGACGTCGACAGAGACCCAGGTGACGCCGGCGGCCTTCACGAGCCGCACGGCTTCGCCCAGACAAGCGAAGTCCGCCGCCAAGAGCGAGGGGACGATCTCGACGGTCCTCTTGGCCGCCATGATCACAGGTCGCGCTCCTCTACGAGGATGCCGTTGAGGAAGATCTTGACGCGGGCGCCGCCGCTCTCCTGCATGGGCAGATCGATCTTGGACCCGGGGGTCCGAAGCCCGTTGAACAGTTCCCGCTCGCCATACTTATCAGAGACGACGATGCGCACCAGGCTCGATCCGCCTCCTTGCGACAGCTCGTAATGGAAAGTCTTGGCCGCGGGTCCGGCAGGATCCTTGCCGCTCTTGCCGCTGATGACGACCGAAGCCTTTGCGCCGGCTTCCAGCGAGGCGTCGGGCGCTGGGGTCTGGGACAGCACCACGCCGAGGGCGAAAGGCGAGGTGGGGTCCTTCGTTTCCGCGAGAGTCACCCCGGCGCCGGCGGCCCAAGCGCGGGCTTCGGCCACGTTCTTGCGCTGGAAATCGGGCATCAGCGTGATGCCGGCGGGCGGAGGGCCGCCGGAGACCGTGACGCTCACCAAAGCGTCGCGCTCCACGGAGGCTTCGCCCTTCGGGTCCTGGGAGATGACCATGCCTTTCTCAAGGCGCAGGGAGTAGGACTCGCTGACCTCGCCCAGCAGGAGCTGGCTCTGGCGCAGGAACATCTCGGCGTTGCGCAAGGGAAGGCCGACGATGGAAGGGGCCAGCACGGTCTCGCCGCCCTGGCTGACGACGACGCGCACTATCTTGCCTTCGCGCACGGCGGTGCCGGCGGGCGGATCCTGGCGCAGGACGGAGGAGACGGGCACGGAGTTATCGAACTCGGTGCCGTCCTTCTTCAGGCCGAGGTTGAGGGGCGCCAGCATCTCCAGCGCGGAGGAAAGAGACCTCCCCTTCATATCCGGTACGGTCTGCGGCTTGCGGCTGTGAATCACCCCTTCGATCCCCCATTGCAGCATATAGAAAGTGAACGCAAAAAGCGCGAAGCCGACGCCGGCGGCCTCCCATAAACGGACGTTACCAGCTCTCATCATCGTAAAGACAAAAGGTCCCCAGCCCCCAGACGGAGGCCGTTCAAGAAATCCGCAGCGGGCACCGGCTTTTTTCCCTCGGGTTGTACGGTGAGGAGCCACAAGCGGCTGCGACCCGTGCATTGTACCAAAAAACCCCTCTCGCGTTCAATGCGGATGATGGTGCCGGCGGGAGGGCCATCGGCCGGGCCGGGCTCGCCCACGGCGGTCTTGAGCACCAGCATCCGGGAAACCGGCGTCTTGAGCTCCAAATAGGCCCTCGGCCAGACCCTGACCCCGCGGACCAGGTTATGGAGCTCCAAGGCGTCGCGGTCGAAGGTGAGCCGGGCGTCCTTGCGGGTCAAGAGCGGGGCCAAGCTGCCTTCGCCGACCTGCGGGTTTTTCCTAAGGACGCCCGTCTCTAATTCGGCCAAGGCCTCCTCCAGGGAGGACAAGCCAAGGGAGGTCAGGCGCTCGAAAAGCACCGGGGCGTCGTCCTCGGGGGCGATGTCGGCCTGCTTTTGGAGGAGGATCGGGCCGGTGTCCATGCCTTCATCGAGCCAGAAGAGGGTCACGCCGGTCTTGGTCTCCCCGCGAATGAGACTCCATTGGACCGGGGCGGCGCCGCGGTAGCGCGGCAGAAGAGAGAAGTGCACGTTGAGGGTACCCCAACGCGGCACGGCCAGCAGGTCTTTGCGCAAGAGGCGCCCGTAGGCCACTACGACGGCCAAGTCGGCCCGCAGCCCGCCTAGCTCGACGGCGATCGAGGAAGGCTTCTCCGGCTGCAGCACGGTCAAGCCTAAGTCTAAAGCGCATGACTTCACCGGCGTCGGCAAGGTCTTGAGGTCGCGCCCCGAAGGCTGGTCGGGCTGGCTGATGACGGCGCAGACCGTCGTCCTGCGAGCCAGGAGCTCCAGGAAGGGCACGGCGATCCGCGGCGTCCCGTAGAATATCGTTCTCATATTGGGGTCAGGCCTTCAATTATTGCAATTGTTGGAGCGGGCGACGGTTTGATGTCCTTGGCAAACCCGTAAGTGAGCGGAAGCGGGTTTGCCAAGGACATCAAACCGCCGCCTGATAATTGGAATAATTGAAGGCCTGACCCCAATCTAAGACCAGTTCTTGCGCAGGTCCTTGAGGATGGGCATGATCTTGAGCTTATCTACGAAAGCCAGGTGGTCGATGAAGAGCTTGCCGTCCAAGTGGTCGGTCTCATGCTGGAAGGCACGCGCCAGGAGGCCGGATCCTTCCAGCTCATAGGGCTGGTTGTCGGCGTCGAAGGCGCGGATCTTGGCGCGGCTGGCGCGCTTGATCTTGGCGTAAAGGCCCGGCAGGGACAGGCAGCCTTCCTCGTCGGTGATGGTCCCGCCCAAGGAGACGATCTCCGGATTGATGAGGACGAGCGGCTGAGGCTTGCCCTCGGGCCGCACATCGATCACCGAGAGGCGGATGTTGAGGCCTATCTGGGGCGCGGCCAGGCCGACTCCGCGCACCGAGTGCATCGTCGCCCACATGTCCTTCAGAAGCTTGGGCAGGTCCTTCTTCATCGCATCATAGTCGACGGCGGCCGACACCTTCTTCAAGACCGCTTCGCCGTGCTTCGTGATCCTCAGGATAGCCATATCAGAACTCGACGTTCATCTCCCTGCCCTCGCCCACGATGCGAAAACGCACGGGCTTGCCGGCGACCGACTGCTGGGCGCCCCAGGTCATGGCGAGGCGCTCCAGCTGCGCCTCCATGCTGATGCGGCCGGAGACGCCGATGACGACCTCGGAGGCTCCGAGCTCCATGGCGGTGTGGCTGATGGCGTAGAAAGGGTCGTTGGAGACGACCATCAGCGGCTTGACGGTTTTCCCATACTTCTCCGCCATGGCGATCACGCGCGTGAAGAGCAGGTCCTCTTCGGGGCTCATCGAGGTCATGTCGCCGCCGAAGCCGAGGCCGCGCTGTATCTTGGTATAAAAAACGATGAGGTCGCTCGTTTCCGCGTCAAGCGTCTCCAACGCCTTTTGCAGCGGCACCAGCGCGGTGGGATCGCGTACGGCCACGAGGACCCGGTTGGGCCTGTCGGGTTCCGCCGGCAGCGCCAGCGAGACCGCTTCCTCGTTGCGCAAGTTCAGCTTCTCGCGGTGCTCGCCATGAGGGCCGCGGCGAGCCCGGCTGTTCAGGCGTTCGGATACGGTGAACAATGTGAAGAAGGCCGCGGAAAAGGCCAGGCCGGAGATCGTGGCCACGCGCTTGGTCACCAGGTTGACCACGGCCACGGTGATCAAGACGAGGAAGATCAAGATGAGCCCCACCGGGAATTGGACGCCGCCCATCTTGATATTGAGGGGGACCATCCATTCGCGCGGCGTGCGATTCTTGAAGCGGAGCACGATGACGGAGGCGGCGTTGAACACCAGGCTCCAGATCACGCCGAAGGCGTAAGCTTCGCCCAGCAAGTAAACGTCGCCTTTGCAGAGGATGATCGTGATCAGCTGCAGCAGGACCACCATATGGATCATCCGATGCGTGGTCCCGAAGCGCGGATGCAGCCAGCGGAACCAATCCGGCATGATGCCGTCCTCGGCCAAGCGGTTCAAGACGCCATTGGAGCCCATGATGGACGTGTTGACCGCGCCGCAAAGGATGAGGACGCCGACAAGCACGACGACGGCCTGCAGCATCACCAGCAACAGGTGCGGGCCAGCCATCGACATCGCCAGACCGGAAAGAAGGTTGTCGTTGTAGTGCGCTCTGACGGCGTCCGGGATCAAGCCCACCGCGAAGAAGGAGACCGCGGTGGTCAGCAGGAAGGCGAAGAAAAAGATCACCGTCGACGCCCGCTTGAGGTTCAGGAGCTTGGGCGCTTCCATCTCCCGGTACACCTGCGCCAAAGACTCGACGCCGCTCATGCCTAGGAAGGCATGTCCCAAAGCGATGGCCAATCCCAAGGCCCCGAAGCGCTCCGCCCAGCCGGTGTCTTTGAGCCAGCCGAGCCCGTCATGGCTGAAGCTCAAGTCCAGAGGCGGCAGATGGAAGCCGCGCACGGAGGCGGTGTAGAAGCACCAGCCCATCAGCACGAGGCCGACCACCGTCACGGCCCACATGATCTTCAGAGCCTTATCGCTGGACTCTTCGATCCCGTGGATGTTCTGTCGCCAGAAGTAAAGCACGGCCAGGACCGCGAAGACCACGGAAAAGGCATGAGGCTCCAGCCTCCAGCCGATGCGCAGGTGGGGGAACACGGTGTTGAGAAAGCCCGCCAGATATTGGCCCGCCGAGACCGAGCTGATGGCGCCCGTCAGGACGTAATCGAACATGAGGGAAGATACCGACATCTTGGCCAGGGTGTCTCCCATGGCCTCCTTGACGACCTTGTACACGCCGCCGCGGACGAACATGGCCGAGCCTTCCACATAGAGAGCCAGGACGCAGGCGGAGAAGAGCATCACCGCGGCGATGAACCAGGGCGCGGCCGCGCCGATCGCCGTCTCGGCGATGCCGCCGACGTACCAGGCCGTGGAGGCCATGTCGCACAAGACGATGGCGGCGGCGCGCCAGAAGGAGATGAAGGTCAGCATGGCCGTCGTCAGGATGACGACTTCGCCGACGCGCTTCGAGCGGAGCTTAGGCTTCAACTTTGCGGATGAGGGCAAGCGCCGCTTCCGCCGTCGGCGCAGCCGTCAGCTGGTCGATGACGGCAGGCTGGAACAAGGACGACACGCCGCGCAGCAGCTGCAGGTGGAGCGGGAACGACTCCTGCTTGTTCGGCGAGAAGAATAGGAACATCAGCCGGATCGTCAGATCCGGCTGCTTGGGATCGGGAATGCCTTTCGGGACGATGCCCATGGCCGCCACGATGGTCGGCACGGCGTCCATCCGAGCATGCGGCAGGCTCAAGCCGGTGTCGAGCGTGGTGCTGATGCCCTGCTCACGCTCCTGCACTTTGGCCAGGAAGGCGGCCGGGTCAGGCAGACCCTTGAGCTCGCAGAGCCGCTTGACCAGGGTTTCAAGCAAGCCATCCTTGCCCAGGCCCGCCGGCGCGATGAGGATGGCGTCGGTGGTGAGGATCTGAGAGATCTTGACGCCCTTCGCCTTGGGGGCGGGGGCCGCCGAGCCCTTCAGTTGCGGCGTCTTAGGGGACTCGGAGGGGTCGGGAACCGGGCTTTTTTTGAACCAAGCGGCCATAATTGGGGTGCCTTCGATTATGGCATAAACCCCCATCCCTGTCAAAGGGCAAGCGCCCCTTCCTTTTTAGTAAGATGGCCCCATGGCACCGCTCTCGCTGGAAGGCCGGACCATCGTCGTGACCCGGGCTCAAGGCCAGGCCGAAGACCTGTGCCTCAGGCTGCGGCGCAAAGGGGCGCGCGTCGTAGAGGCGCCGTTGATCCGTTTCGTCGACCCGCCCTCCTTCACAAGGCTAGACGGCGCCCTGGCCCGGCTGGCCGCCTATGACGCCATCGTCTTCACCAGCGTCAATGCGGTCGACCGCTTCTTCGCGCGCGCCCGTCGTTTAGGGCTGGGCCGGCCCGCTCCGCCCAAGAAGCTCTTCGCGGTCGGTCCCCAGACCGCCCAAGCGCTGCGCGCCGCCGGCTGGCCGACAGCGGTCCCGGGACGCCGTTTCTCTCTCGCTTGCGGCCAGCGGGCGCTGCTGCCGCGCGCGCTCGTCGCAGCCGCCGATCTGCCCCGCTGGCTGCGGCGGCACGGCGCCACCGTGCTGGTCGCTCCAGCCTACCAGACGGTCCTCGATGACGCCGGAGCGCGGAGGCTTCGAAGGGCCTGCGCCTCTCGCCGCATCGATGCGGTCACCTTCACCTCCGGTTCGACGGTGGATCGTTTCGTCGCCCAGCTAGGCGCCGCCGCGGCAAGAAGACTCCTAAAAAGAGCCGCGGCGGGCTCGATCGGCCCGATCACCTCACAAGCCCTCAGAGCTCATGGGCTCGGATCCATAGTCCAAGCAAGGCTTCCCACCGCCCGGTCTTTATGTTCAGCCTTGGAGCTCCATTTCCGAGGCCGCAAGTGAACCTGCGCGAGAGCCGCTTGGCGCTGGAGGAGGCCCTGACCCGGGCCGGCGCCGTCCTGCGCCGGCGCTTCGGCAGCGTCACCATCCGCTACAAGGGCCGCATCGACCTGCTGACCCAAGCCGACCTGGAAAGCCAGAAAGCCGTCGTCGGCGTCCTGCGGCGGCGGCTGCCCGACCACGACATCCTGGCCGAAGAAAAGCTGCGGCTGTCGACCGGGTCGGACTGGCTCTGGGTCGTCGATCCGCTGGACGGCACCACCAACTACGCGCACGGCTACCCCGTGGCCTGCGTCTCGGTGGGCCTGCTCCACCGCGGCCGCCCAGTGCTGGGCGGCGTCTACGACCCTTTCCGCGACGAACGCTTCACTGCGGAAACCGGAAAGGGCGCGCGGCTCAACGGACGACGTCTGAGCGTGACGGCGACGCGCACCGTCGAGAAGTCCTTGCTCATCACGGGCTTCGCCTACGACCGGGCCGAGCGCTCGCGTTTTTATCTGGAGTTCTATCGCCGCTTCCTGGAGCGTTGCCATGACGTGCGCCGCAGCGGCTCCGCCGCGCTGGACCTGGCCTGGGTGGCCGCGGGGCGCGCCGACGGCTTCTGGGAGTTCAACCTAAGCCCCTGGGACGTAGCCGCCGGCATGCTGCTGGTCACCGAAGCCGGCGGCAAGGTCACCGATTTCGAAGGCAAGGAGTGGTCGGGATTGGACTCGTTCGGCCGGCAGACGCTGGCCAGCAACGGACGGCTCCATAAACAGATGCTGGAGGTCTTGAGAAAACCATGGAAGATATCCTAATCCTGGAAGGAGCTCGGACGCCGTTTGCGATCTGGTCGGGCGGCGTGCGCGCCGACGAGCAGAAAGGAGGAGCCTTGAAGCCCTTCGACCCGTTCGATCTCGGCGCGGCCGCGCTCAAAGAAGCGATGAAGCGCTCCGGCCTGGCGCCGGACAAGCTCGATAAAGTGGTCTTCGCCAACACCTATCACGTCGGGCCGCATGCCTGCTACGGGGCCCGCTACGTCGGCCTGCGGGCCGGCTTGCCGGCGCACATCCCGAACCTGACGGTGAACCTCGCCTGCGGCTCGGGCCTGCAGTCGATCATCTCGGCGGCGGGCACGATAGCGCTCGGAGAGGGGAGCCTGGTAGCCGCCGTGGGCGGAGACAGCTCGAGCAACATCGCCCGCAACGTCTTCATCCCTTCCTTCAAAGACGCCTCCTGCGACCAGCACATCGCCTTCACGTCGCAAGAGATGGCCCGGGAGTCCGGTATCTCCCGAGCCGAGCAGGACCGCTGGTCCAAGATCAGCCACGCGCGCGCGGTCGCGGCCCGCAAGAAAGGCTATCTGGCCGAAGAGATCATCCCCATCGGCGAGCTGACGCAGGACGACGGCATCCGCGACAACGCCGACGACGCCTATTTCGCGGCTTCGAAGATGCTCTTCGAGACCGGCGAGGCCACCGCCGCCAACACGCACGGCGTGACCGACGGAGGCTCTGCCGTCATCATGGCTTCGGCCTCGGCCGCCGGCGGCTTGGCGCCCATCGGGCGCTACATCACCGGCGCGGTAGTCGGGGTGCCGCCGGCAAAGATGGCGCGCGCCTCCGTAGTGGCCGTGCAGAAGGCTTTGGCCCAGGCCAAGCTCTCGCTGTCCGACATCGACCTATTCGAGCTCAACGAGACCTTCGCCTCCCAGCTGCTCATCGACCTGAAGGAGACCGGTCTGCCCGAGGAAAAGGTCAACGTCAACGGCGGCGCGATCGCGATCGGCCATCCTTGGGGCGGCACCGGCCCGCGGCTGGTCTTCACCCTGCTCAAGGAGCTCAAGCGGCGCGGCCTCAAGCGCGGCGTCGCGGCCATCTGCGTCGGCGCGGGCTCGGGGATCGCCGTCGTCGTCGAAACCGTCTGACGCGGGGGGCTTAGAAGCGAAAGCCGAGGGTGATGCGGTTGGTCATGCCCAGCTCGCCGAAGGGCACCCAGGCGTAATCGACGCGGAAAGCGGAAAGGTCCAGGCCGGCTCCGGCCGAGAGGCCGGCCATGGTCTCCAAGCCGCGCGCGCGGTTCTGGTCGAAGCCCAGCCGCAAGGCGCCTTGGTTTTTGTCTTTCTCGCCGAACTTGAGGTTGGCTTCGAGGCCGAAGGAGATGTAGGGAGCCTGGTCGACCGGCAGATGGATGTCGAAAGCCGAACTGACGATGGGCGAGGTGTGCCAGAGCACGCCGCCGACGACGGCCAGAGGCAGCGGGGAGGAAACACCGCCTAGCTTCAGCGCCGGGCCGAGGTTGGTCAAGCTGCCGCCGACATCCACCGCGCCGTCTCCCGCGCTGGCCACATGCTTGGCCTGGACGCCGAGATCGATGGCCGCCGAGGTGGCCGAGACATCGGCCAACGATTGTCGGATGAGCTTGAGCGAGCCGCCGAAGAGCAGCCCGATCATCCGGCGAGCGTAGGAAAAAGACAGGGCCAAGTCGCTGGGCTTGAACTCGCCGGTGATATCGCCGCGGCTGTTGTAAGAAGTCTGGGAAGCCTGCGAGAAATAGACCAAGCCGCCTCCGATGACCGCGTCTTGGCCCAAAGGGCGGGCAAAGGCCGCCGAGCCGGCGTAGGAGGACTCGAGCAGGTTGTCGTAGGAGACGCTGAGATCGGACGGAGACTCCGGCTCGAGCCCGGCCAAGCCGGCCGGGTTCCAGAACATCGCTTCCGCGCCCTCGGCAGAGGCTGCCATGGTCCCGGACATCGCCTGCCCCCTGGCTCCGGCGGGGAGCTTCAGAAAAGCGGCGCTCGTGGTCCCGGCAGCCTGGCTGGAGAAGGGCGCCGAGGGAAACACGGCCGTGCCCCAGGCGCGAGTCGCACCGCAGGAAGCCAACAGAAGGAGGGGGAGAGCTAGACGGGCCAGACGGGTCCCTTACGAGGCTTAGGCGGCTCCTCCGCGACGGGATCGCTCTGAGGAAGCTGTTCGAGGACGACGGGGGGATTGATCTTGAGCTCCGAAGGCTTCGCAGCGCCGGACCCCAAGGCCGGTGCGAATCGTTCGATCGTCAGCGCCGGATTGGAGGCTTCAGCGACCGGCATCGCCGGCAGGACCTGGGTCTTGTCGATGGCGATCGACACAGGCTCCGGAGCCGGGGCGGGCACGGGTTCGACGGCTTTGGTCGCCACCGGCGCGGGTGCCGGAGCCGGTGCCGGTGCCGGTGCTTTGATCACCACGGGAGCAGGAGCGGCAACGGGGGCGGAAGCAGGGACGGGGGCAGGGACAGGGGCAGCAACGGGGGCGGCAACGGCCACGGGACGGCCGGCTTTCAGTTGCTCGCCAAGGGAGGCCAACTGCTTGAGGATAAGCTCGTTCTGGGCGCTTTGCTGAGAGGCAGCCGCCTTCAAACCTCCGATCTCTTTGTCGAATTTCTCCATCTGCAGCTTGATGTTCTGAAGGTAAACGACCGCGGGGCTGATCTGTCCTGACGCCGTGGAGGTATCCTTCTTATCCGCCACGGGTGCCGCCACGGGTGCCGGCGCGGGCGCTGGCGCCGGCACTGGCAGAGGAGCCGCGACAGGAGGTGCCGAGACCTTAGGAGCTTCCTTTTTAGGGATGTCGGCCGCCCCCAGGACAAGCGTCTTCTCGTCCTGAGCGACGGGCTTGGCCGCGACCGCCACCGGTTTGACGGCAACGGGCAAGGGCAGATCATCATCCTCAGGCACCGCGATCGACCGCGCGGGGGGCTCCTCGCCGTCGGAAGCTTCCACCGCGGAGCGGTATTGGCCCAGCATGAAGAGGAACAGCAGCGAGCTGGTGACGAAGCCTGAGGCGTACAAGTAGAACCAGCCGTCTGAAAGTAACCCGCTCATCCCCATGATACTATCGCAATCGCACCGGCCTGTCAAGACGAGCGAGCTTTTAGCTATAATACCGGTCATGCGCCGCACCCCTGTCCAAGCCAAAGCATTCGAGACGGCCTACTGCCTGAGCTCGGAAGCCGCGGCCCTGCTCCACGCCGGTTCGACCGCCGCCTTGCCTTTGAGCCCCGAGGAGTCCGCCTTCTGCGCGGGTTTGGCCGTGCCCAAGCGGCGCCTGGACTGGCTGGCCGGGCGCATCGCCGCCAAGAGAGCTCTTGCGGCCTACTTCCGCCAGGAGAGGGGCTCGGCGCCCGCGCTGGAGGAACTGGTCATCCTCAACGAGCCCGATGGCCGCCCTTATTGCCCGTTCCCCGGCGCTCCCGTCTTCTCGCTGTCGCATTGCTCCCTGGGAGCCGTCGGCGCCGCCGGCCGAGACGGACGGCTGGTGGGAGCCGATTGGGAGACCCTCGCTCTGCGCGATGCCCGCGTGCTCGAGATGTTCGTCCATGAGAGCGAGCGCAGCGCCGCGCTCGGCCGCTCCGCGCTGCTGCAGACCCGGCTCTGGGCCTCGAAGGAAGCCGTCCTCAAGCTGCTCGGCGTCGGCTTGGCCTGCGACCCCCGAGACGTGCGCTTGGCGCCGGATCTTTCCCTTCACGCGGCGGCGCTAGCCCGCTTCCGCGAGCTGGGTTCACCGCGCATCACGCTTTCCGAGGAACTCCGCCAGGACTCCATCATCGTCATCGCCGTCACAGGAGACTAAGCATGCCCGGCACCCAGAAGAAGCGGCCCGCGCCCGTCCACGTGACGAAGATGCGGCAGGCCGTCGACGCCGCCATGCAGGGAGGCGGGCCCACGCGCGTGCAGGCGCAGAAATCACGCGGCAAGTTCACCGCGCGCGAGCGCATCCACTACCTTTTAGATGAAGGAAGCTTCCAAGAGACGGACCTGCTGGTCACGACCCGGGCCACCGATTTCGGTCTGAAGGAAAAGCAGATCCCAGGCGACGGGGTGATCACCGGCTTCGGCACGATCAACGGGCGCGAGGTCTGCGTCTACGCCCAGGATTTCACCGTGCTGGGCGGCTCCCTCGGCCTGGCCCATGCGATGAAAGTCTGCAAGATCATGGACCTGGCGTACGACAACCGCGTCCCCGTCATCGGCCTCCTGGATTCCGGCGGCGCCCGGATCCAAGAGGGGGTCGACTCGCTGGACGGCTATGCGGAGATCTTCTATCGCAACACGAAGTGCTCGGGCGTCATCCCTCAGATCTCGGTCATCCTGGGCCCCTGCGCCGGCGGCGCGGTGTATTCGCCCGCCCTCACCGACTTCATCTTCATGGTGGAAGGCATCAGCCACATGTTCGTGACGGGCCCCGACGTCGTCAAGGCCGCCACCGGCGAGGAAGTCAGCTTCGACGGCCTGGGGGGCTGCGACGCCCACGCCTCCAAGTCGGGCGTCTGTCAGTTCGTCGCGAAATCCGAACCCGACTGCTTCCGCCAGGTGCGCGAGCTGCTCTCCTACCTGCCGCAGAGCCGCTGGGAGAAGGCGCCGCGCATCGCCAACCCCGACCCGGTCCGGCGCTCCACGCCTCTTCTTGAGAAGATGTGCGAGCTCGACCCGCGCAAGAGCTACCGCATCCACCACATCGTCTGGCAGATCGCCGACGAGCACAAATTCTTCGAGGTGCATGCGGGGTTCGCCAAGAACATCGTGGTCGGCTTCATGCGCATGGGCGGCGAGACCGTCGGCGTGGTCGCCAACAACCCCGCCCACATGGCCGGCGCGCTCAACATCGACGCGTCCGACAAGGCGGCGCGCTTCATCCGCTTCCTCAACGCCTTCAACATCCCCATCGTGACCCTGGTCGACGTGCCGGGCTATTGGCCGGGCGTAGCTCAGGAGCATGCCGGCATCATCCGCCACGGCGCCAAGATCCTCCACGCCTACTGCGAGGCCACCGTGCCCAAGATCTCGGTCATCCTGCGCAAGGCCTACGGCGGAGCCTACATCGCCATGAGCTCCAAGCACATGCGAGGGGACTTCAACTTCGCCCTGCCCTGCGCTGAGATAGCCGTCATGGGCCCGGCGGGCGCCATCGAGATCCTCTTCTCCCGCGAGCTGGCGGCGGCCAAGACCGAGGACGAGAAGACGCGGCTCCGCGCCAAGCTGACGGCCGAGTACGCGGCCAAGTTCGCCTCGCCTTATCAAACGGCCTCCACCGGCTCGCTCGATGAAGTCATCGAGCCCAGCCAGATCCGCTACAAGATCATCCGCGCGCTCCGCTTCCTCAAGGACAAGCGGCTGCCGGGAAAGCATGAGAACCGCGGCAACATACCGTTGTGAATATGCTATTTTCTTGACCAGATGAAGGCCCAAGTCCTGGTAGTGGAAGATCAGGCCGCCACCTCGAACCTGATCGCGGAGGTCCTGCGCGAGGAAGGCTACGAGGTGCAGGTCGTCGACAGCCTGGCCAAGGCGCGGACCTCCATCAGCCGCGGCCTGCCGGAGCTCCTGCTGCTCGACCGGAACCTTCCCGACGGCGACGGCCTGGACCTTTGCAAGGAACTGCGCGAGGAAGCCAAGACCGCGACCTTGCCCGTCTTGATCCTGACCGCGCAGAAGGCCGTCGCCGACCGCGTCTCCGGGCTCAAAGGCGGCGCCGACGACTATCTGACCAAGCCCTTCTCGACCGAGGAACTGGTGGCCCGCGTCGAGGCGCTCTTGCGCCGCTCGGGCAAGCTGGAGGAGCCGGTCACGCAGACCGCCGGCGACCTCAAGCTCGACCGCGACTCTCGCAAGGCCTTCATCAAGAGCAAGGAAGTAAGCTTGTCCGGCAAAGAATTCGACCTGCTCTGGTTCCTGATGCACCGGCGCAACCGCGTGCTGTCGCGCGAATTCCTGCTGCAGCACGTCTGGGGCTACGAGCAGGGCCTCGACCTGAGCACCAAGGTCGTCGACGTGACGCTGTCGCATCTGCGCGACAAGATCGGCGCGCCCGCCGAGATGATCGTCGCCGTCCGCGGCTTCGGCTACCGCTTCGACGGCTGAACGTGACCAAGAGCGAGGCCGAATGGGAGAAGACGCTCACTCCCGAGCAGTTCCAGGTGCTGCGCAAAAAAGGAACGGAGCGCCCTTTCACCGGCAAGTACCATGACTCCAAGGAGCCCGGCGTCTATCGCTGCGCAGGCTGCGGAGCCGAGTTGTTCCGGTCCGAAGACAAGTTCGACTCCGGCTGCGGCTGGCCCAGCTATACGGCGCCCATCACCCCGGACGCGATCACCGAGAACGAGGATACCAGCCATGGGATGCGTCGCGTGGAGACGGTCTGCTCCGGCTGCGGAGGACATCTCGGCCATGTGTTCACGGACGGCCCCAAACCCACCGGACTGCGCTACTGCATCAACTCGGCGGCCATCGAGCTGGAATAGCGCCATGCCCACCCTATTGACGGACGTGGAAGCCCGCATCCTCGGCGCGCTCGTGGAAAAATCCCTGACGACGCCGGAGCAGTACCCTTTGTCGATGAACGCGCTCCTCAACGCCTGCAACCAGAAGACCAGCCGCGATCCGGTCATGGAGCTGGGTGAAGCCGCCCTCGGCAAGGGCCTGTTCACGGTGCTGGAGAAGGGCTTCGCCGACCGCGTCACGGTGACGGGCACGCGCGTGCCGAAGTTCATGCATCGGATCGATCGGCTGCTCGGTTCAGCCGACGAGAAGCTGACCGGCGCCATCTGCGTGCTGCTCCTGCGCGGCGCGCAGACGCCGGGTGAGCTCAAGACCCGCACGGACCGCCTCTGCAAGTTCGCCGGCACCGCCGAGGTCGACGCATTGCTCCAGGACCTAGCCGGGCGGCCCGAGCCGATGGTGGCTAAGCTGCCGCGCCAGCCGGGCCAAAAGGAGTCGAGATATCAGCACCTGTTCTGCGGCGCAGCGCCCTCCGCCGTCGCAGCGGGCCCGGCTCCGACCGTCGCCGACGACCGCCTGGCTCAGCTGGAGAAGCGCGTCGAAGCTCTGGAAGCGCTGTTCAAGAAGCCGGCTTAGCGTTCCGGGATCTTCGCGTCGAACTTCAGCGCCTGCCCTTCCTTGAGCTTATGACGGTTGACGGCGCCGGTAGGCAGCTCGACGACGTACTGGGCCAGCCCGCCGGCGCGCGCCACCTCCTCGTCGGTCGTCTTCTCGGTCGAGGCTTTGACTCCGCGGTGGAGCCTGGTGATCCTTTTATCCTTGCCGATGAACACCATGTCCAGCGGCACCCAGGTGTTCTTCATCCAGAACTGCATCCCGCTTTCCCGCGGGAAGACGAACAGCATCCCGTAGTCCTTAGGCAGGCTCTTGCGGTACATAAGGCCGCGCTCGCGCTGCTCGGGCGTGTCCACGACATCGACGACGATCGTCTTGCCGTCGGGAAAAGCCAGCTTGGCTTTCTTAAGGTCCGCGCCGACTGCCGGCCCCGACAGGGCGGCGGACAACAGCACGACGGCGATCAGGTGTCTCATCAGTCCATCTCCTTTCACTTGGCCCGCTCCCGCATGTGGTCGGCCGCCGCCTTGGCCTGGTCCATCCACTGCCGCGTCGACCATCTGCCCTTGCGGCCCCAGAGCGCGCGTCCCAGGTCATGGACGAACATACCCGTCGCCGGACCGTCCGAGAAGATGCCGTCGACGGCGCGGACCGTGCGCCGGTAGAACTCCTTGGGACCGTCCGGGTGGCGCTGGTGCAGCGGCCAATCGATGATGTTTCCCACCACCAGCTGGACGTCGCCCTTCTTGACGTAGCCGTGCCAGGAGCGCAGCATGGCCGTGTACTGCTCGGCGTCGGCCTCATAGAGCATCAGCGCGTCGGCGTCGACGCCCGCGTCGTTCATCATCACCGGGTCCTGGCCGTGATGCCAGCCCTTGTCCCAGGTCAAGGTGAAGGCCCAGAGCGGCTTGGAGTCTCCCAGCTCGTCTTTGATGCGGCGCACGATCAGCGCGGTCCGGTGCGCGCGCCACCACTGCCAGGCGTCGATGAAGGCCATGTCCTTGCGCATGCCTTTCTTGCGGGCGAAGCTGACCATGCGCTCCTCGAACGTCAATCGGCTCCATCCCGCGGGAGGCTCCAGGGACATCTCCGCGTAGAAATCATCGACCAGCTCGGCTCCTCCCAGGGCGTTGCGGATGTAGTCCAGGCCGATATAGTCCACGCCCTTGATGTCGCCAAAGCGCCGCAGCAGCTCGGCGACGTCGAGCACGCGCCGCGGCTCGCGCAGGGAGATCGCCCGCGTCTCGTAGCTGCGGCCGTCCTCCACCTCGCGCGCGTACTCATAGTACGGCACCTTGTTGGTCGAAGACATGGTCAGGGAGAACATCGCGTAGAGGCCGAACTTGAGGCCCCGCCGGCGGCATTCCTCCGCCAGGAGGGGGAAGACCTCGAAGTTGTTGTCCAGCCACACCTGGCCCGGCTTGAGGCCCGGGGTGCGGCCGCCCAGCACCCAGAACGCGTCGGCGCCCATGTACTGCGCCCAATCGAGCATCCCGCGCCAATCCTTCGTCGTCCCGTCGGGAGCGACCACCTTGACCGACGCGAGCGCCAAGTCCGACTCCAGCGTCAAAGCGACGAACCCTTTCGGCAACGGATGCGGAGGGCGCCGCACGATCTTGAATCCCGTCGTCTGCAGGCGGCCGCCCAACGAGCCCGCCGACGACAACGCCAGGCCATAGTCGCCCGCGGGCGCGTTCCAAGGGCAGGGCCAGCGCGCGACCCAAGCGCCGGTGCCGTCGGGCCGCAGCGCCACGTCGCGCAGGCCCGCGATGGTGGTCACCGGCGCGCCGGCGCGCGTCACCGTGACCACGGGAGGCGACCGCCGCCAAGCCTCCCGGACCTCCGGGTCATGGCTGCGCAGGACGATCTCCACGAACTCGTAATGGAAGTAATCCGGCCGGGCCGTCTGCAGGCGGACGCCCTGAGTCCAGCCCAGCCACCAATGCCGGCCGGCGAAGACCGCTCCGTACATCAGGAGCAGGCAGACGAAAAGCCAGACGCCTCCGCGCTTCGCGCCGTTGCCCATGGATTTCATGCATGATATGAATTATTTGATATACTCAGCCAGTTGAACGACATCCTGTAGGACTGCGAGGGCGAATCGATATGGTGACGGGACTCGTGCTGGTGCGGCTGATGGCGGGCAAGGAAAAGCAGGCTCTCAGGCAGATCAAGGAGACCAGCGGGGTCGCGCACGTCACCGCCGTCTTCGGACGCTGGGACCTCGTCTTGGACATCGAGACCGAGGATCTGCCCACCCTCTCCAACGTCGTCGTCCGCGACATCCGGGCCATCCCCGGCGTCCTCTCCACGGAGAGCCTGGTCACCACCGCCATCTGAAGCCGTAGTGGAACCGATCCTCAGCGTCAAGGGACTGCGGACTCATTTCCACGCCAATGACCGCGTCGTGCGCGCCGTCGACGGGCTCAGCTACGACCTCCACCGCGGCAAGACCTTGGCCGTCGTCGGAGAATCCGGGTCCGGCAAGAGCGTCCACGCCCTCTCCATCCTGAGGCTCCTGCCGATGCCGCCCGCCAAGATCGTGGCGGGCGAGATCCTCTTCGACGGACGCGACCTCCTGAAGATGGGCGCCGAGGAGCTCCGGAAGATCCGCGGCAACCGCATCGCGATGATCTTCCAGGAGCCGATGACGTCGCTCAACCCCGTCTTGACCGTGGGCGAGCAGATCGCGGAAGCCGTCGTCCTGCACCAGGCCGCCACCCAGGAAAAGGCCATGGCCAAAGCCGTCGACCTCCTGCGCAAGGTGGGCATACCGCATCCCGAGGAACGCGTGCACGACTACCCGCACCAGTTCTCCGGCGGCATGCGCCAGCGGGCGATGATCGCCATCGCCTTGTCCTGCGAGCCCGACGTGCTCATCGCCGACGAGCCCACCACCGCCCTGGATGTGACCATCCAGGCCCAGATACTGGAATTGATGAAGGACCTGCAGAAAGAATTCCACATGGCCATCGTCCTCATCACGCACAACATCGGCGTCGTCGCCGAGATGGCCGACGAGGTCGTGGTCATGTACGCCGGCCGGCCGGTCGAGCACGCAGGCGTGATGGACCTGTTCAAGGATCCCAAGCACCCCTACACCAAGGGCCTGCTCAACTCGGTGCCTTCGATCTACACGCGCAAGGAGCGCTTAGAAGCCATCCCCGGCCAGCCGCCGGAGCTCAGCCAGGAGTTCACCGGCTGCCCTTTCGCGCCGAGATGCAGCGCCGTGATGGACCGCTGCAAGACCTCGGACCCGCTGCAATATCATCTACCCGGATCAAGGATGAGCAATTGCTTTCTCAATGAGCCTGAATCCGTTCGAGCTCGGCACCGGCACGGTGCCGAGCCGGCGCCCGCGGCGCCATCCGTTACAGGCGTTGTTAAGGGAGCTCCTTAACGAATGGAACCCCTCCTGGAAGTCCGTGATCTCAAGAAGCACTTCACGGTCACAAAAGGTCTTTTCGGCGCGAGATCCGTCGTGAAGGCCGTCGACGGCGTCAGCTTCTCCGTCATGCCCAAGGAATCCTTCGCCGTGGTCGGCGAGTCCGGCTGCGGCAAGACCACCTTGGGCCGCCTGGTCCTGGCGCTGGAGAAAGCCACCGCCGGCGAGGTGCGCTTCGCCGGCCACGACATCTACAAGATGCATCCCCGCCGGCTACGCCGCCTGCGCCGCCAGATGCAGGTCATCTTCCAGGACCCCTTCTCCAGCCTCAACCCCCGGATGACCGTCGAGCAGATCATCAGCGAGCCCTTCGTCATCCACGACGCCTACGCCGGCCCCGGCGAGCGAGAGAAGCGGCTCCACTACCTCCTCGACGTCTGCGGCATCGCCCGGAGCCACCTGAGCCGCCATCCTCATGAGTTCTCGGGCGGCCAGCGCCAGCGCGTCGGCATCGCGCGCGCGCTGGCCTTGGACCCCAAGCTCGTCGTCGCCGACGAGCCCGTCTCGGCCTTGGACGTCTCCATCCAGGCCCAGATCCTGAACCTCCTCAAGGACCTGCAGAAGGAGCTGAGCCTCACCTACCTCTTCATCTCGCACGACTTCTCCGTGGTAAGACATCTCTGCAGCCGCATCGCCGTCATGTACCTCGGCAAGGTCGTCGAGACGGCGGACTCCGAGACCCTTTTCAACGACCCCCAGCATCCCTACACCGAGGCCCTGCTCTCCGCCGTGCCCATCCCCGACCCGTCCATCGAGAAGCGCCGCCAGCGCATCCTTCTCACCGGCGACGTGCCCAGCCCGCTCAAGCCGCCGCCCGGCTGCCACTTCCATCCGCGCTGCCGCTATGCCCTAGAAGCCTGCAAGACGCTGCCGCCGTCGTTAGCCGAAGTCCGTCCCGGACACTGGGCCGCCTGCCCCGTGACGCCCTTCAAGGAGAAGCCGAGTCAAGCGGCGCTGATAGAACTATGACCACCAAGACAAGCGAGATCGCAGCCCACAAGCCCTACGTTTCCGATAAGACCATCATGCCCGAGTACACCTGGCCCGCCGTCATCGTCGGCGCGCTGCTGGGCATCGTCTTCGGGGCATCCTCCCTGTACCTGGTGCTCAAAGTCGGCATGACCGTCTCGGCCTCGATCCCGATCGCGGTGCTCTCGATCACCTTGTTCCGCTTGTTCTCCAGGCTCACCGGGGCCCGCCAGACGACGATCCTCGAGAACAACATCGTCCAGACCGTCGGCTCGGCCGGCGAATCGATCGCCTTCGGCGTCGGCGTCACGATGCCGGCGCTCATGATCCTGGGCTACGAGATGGACGCGGCGCGCGTGCTGATCGTATCCTCCCTCGGAGGCCTTCTCGGCGTGCTCATGATGATCCCGCTGCGCCGCGCCTTCATCGTCAAGCAGCACGGCAAGCTCCCTTACCCGGAAGGCACCGCCTGCGCCGACGTCCTGATCGTAGGCGAGCAGGGCGGCTCCAGCGCCAAGACGGTCTTCACCGGCTTCGGCATCGCCGCGGCCTACAAGGTCCTCATGAGCGGGTTCAAGCTCTGGACCGACACGCCCGAGCGCATGCTCACCTTCTTCAAGGGCGCGGCCATCAGCGCCGAGGTGGCGCCTGAGCTCGTCGGCGTCGGCTACATCATCGGCACGAAGATCTCCTGCGTCATGGTCGCCGGCGGCGTGCTGGCCTCCTGGGTCCTCATCCCCGCCATCAAGCTCTTCGGCGACGGCCTGACCGCTCCCTTGTTCCCGGCCACCAAGCTGATCCACGACATGTCGCCGGCCGAGATCTGGAAGTCCTACATCCTCTATATCGGCGCGGGCGCGGTCGCCGCGGGCGGCATCATCTCGCTCTTTCAGGCGCTGCCGACCATATTCTCCTCGCTCAAGTCCGGCCTGGCCGACATCTTCGCCAGCGGCGGGGCGAAGGCCTCCGGCCCGAAGCTGCGCACCGATGAAGACATGCCCAACTCGGTCGTCGTGATCGGGAGCCTCGTCCTCGTGCTGGCGATCGCCGCGGCGCCGGGCCTCGGTCTCGGCTTCGGCCTCAAAGGCATCCTCGGCGCGATCCTGATCGTGCTCTTCGGCTTCTTGTTCGTGACGGTGTCCTCGCGCCTGACCGGCGAGATCGGCTCATCCTCCAACCCGATCTCCGGCATGA
>CAZEAE010000028.1:0-43265 GCA_964510095.1 uncultured Elusimicrobia bacterium
TGCTTTATCCAAAGCGTTCTGGGCCGGCGTCAGGTCGGTGTGGTGGTCGCCGCCGATTCCGCCCCGGCTTTCGCGGTCCTGCCGGCGCTGCCGGCGATAATCCTCTTCCTCTTGCCGCTTTTGAGCGCGCTCGCTTTCCTTCTTTCTCCGCAGGGCGGCGTTGTTCCAGTCTTTCCAATAGCGGTTGGCGGCCTGGTTGACGGTTTTGAGGCTGACAGGCAGACGCAGGCTGTCGCGCATGTGCCTAAGGCATTCTTCCTCGGCGCCGTCGGAAACCTCAAGCTCGAGGCGGCTCTTGAAGCCGGGCTCGGACCAGCGGTTGTTGATCACGCCGATGATCTCCCCGAGGACGGACTGGTTATTGGGCGTATCATCGATGGCGCCCGCGGCGCAGGCGAATGAGAAAAAAAGTCCCATGCGCGCATGCTCGAGGGTCGTGCCGGCTTCAGTGAAGTAGTATTGCGGGCCATGGAGCTTGCCGTAGCCCACGGCATAAAGACCGTCGGACGTCATGAGGGGTTCAAAACCGTGGCGTTTGACCCAGCTTTTGTACTCTTCGATGAGACGCTGATGCTCCGCGGCCTTAGCCTGCTCCGCCTCGCGGGCTTCGCGCTCTTTGCGGGCCTTTTCGGCGTTGATCCTGAGTTTCTCGAAGTCGAGGTCGAACTTCACTCGCTCATTATGGATCCGTTCGAAATCGAATTCGTTTCTTTGTTCCTCCGCTGCGGTCGGAAAGAGCGAAGTACGGCGACCGGTGCTTAGCACTCGAGCGTTGTCTTTCTTGTTTTTTTCGAGCACGTCCTTCCTGAAATCGACGTTCAGCTCGAAGATATCGGCTGCTTTCAGGCTGGCATCATAGGCCCGAACCTCGCCTTCCTCGTAATTATCCCAGCCGCGGCCTACCAAATCCTGATAGTGAATGCCTTCATGGTGGATGAGATAGGCAAGTGGGCCGGGGTTACCAGCAGAGGAGGCATCCTCAAAGATCTTGCGCAAGATGATGGTGCTGCCATCCGGAAATGTGCCGCCGCCGGTCTCTTGGATGTTGATTTGACCGCCGACGTAATGCATCTTGCCATCAGAGCCCTTGATGGCTCGAATCTCCTGGGTGGCGTAGATGAATTCGGGTTTCCATTCGGCCTTGAGACCTTTTGACCATCCCCCGTGTCCGGCCGGGTCTTTAGGCAGGACTACTCGATCACTTTGTACCTTGGGAGTAAGATGGTAATATTCCTTGGTCAGACGCATGGCCTCAGTGAAGTGATCCTTAACCTCCTGGTTGAACTTCAGCATAGCATCCGTAGCCTCAAAGAGTCCTTCTCTATCGTTCAGGGAACGCGCATCATCTCTGCGATCTCGCGCCGCAAATAGCTTCTTCTCCGCCTCGACACCCTCGCGGATGGCTATCATGATCTTGTTTTTTTCCGCCGGGCTTGGGGTGCACGGCCCGACACTGTCTTGGGTGCATGGCTCGGACCATCCCAACACTGGCAGCAATAGCAACAGCAGGATCAGATACCTCATTCTACGACCTCCAACTCGACGGTATTCGACTCTGCGCGACCTAGCGACCGTTGCTTCCATCGAGCGTAGTCCTTGAGTTGCGCTGCGCGGGCATGACCTCGCTTCACGCCCGCTTCGAGTGACTTTTCGGAAGGCGGCTTTGGCGTCAGATCGGCGTGAACCGCCTTCACGACATGAGTTCCTGGTCTATTGAATTCAAAATCCGTTCCGAGTTCGCGGAACCCGTTGGGATGGCCCGAATCTGTGCGCGTCCTCAGGGTTTCACCCGGCTGCAACATCAGCGACAGCTCAGATTCAGCGCGCAGTTCCTGATTGAGCTTTTCAACAGCGGCAGACTTTTGCGCCTCCGACCAGCTTTCTGGGAATTTGTATTCCTTGTATTGAAGCAGCCCTTGGCTGGGCCGCGAGGAGAGCCATAGTCTCTTTTCCTCATCGCCGGGCGATTGCACATAAAATTCCAATCCTTGTGATGCACCTAGCAGGCCGTTTTTAATGAAGGATCCCGGCATTTCGATCAGCCTGACGGAGTCCCTTCCTACGTTCTGGATCTCTAAGCGGTAACGGAACTTCTCGCCCCGGCGAATGATCACCTTTTCCGCCACCAGGGTCAGTTTTATTTTTCGCGCTACATTCTCGGGCCTCCAACCCGCCGGAGGCGGAGTCACCAGTTCCCGGCGGTCTTTCTCCTCCTGCTTGTCCTGCGCCATGTATTGAGGCACCTGCGACAAAAGGAGCGCCTTTTGGCTGTCGTCGAGTTTTGAGCTGCTTTTGATCCAGTCGTTCCACTGACTCTCGGTGCGCTCTCTAGAAGAGGTCGTCTTGACTTCATTGGAAGGAGATGGGGGAGGGCTCTTCTTACACGCGAAAATGGGGCAAAGAAACCCCAGCAAAAGCATGCCTCTTGGCACGAATCTCATCGCTTCTACACTCTCCCAAAAAAATCAGGGGAAGCGATCATGCGGATCGCTTCCCCTGGACTCATCCGGTTAAGGCCGGATCGTGGATACCCCGGGACCAATCTCCCAGGCTACAGAGTGCTCCCTGGTGGGAGCCTTACGTCAATGATAACAGAACCGCCTTTGCGGTGCAGGGGCCTTAAGGCCCGCCCATCCGAGGTCTTAAGACCCACTTCCCTTAGGCGGGAAGCTTCTCCCGGGTCGACTGCCGCGAGATGTTGAGCAGGATCCCCACCCCGATCATCGTCGACAAGAGGCTGGAGCCGCCGAAGGAGATGAAGGGCAGCGGGATCCCCTTGGTCGGCAGGACTCCGATCGACATGCCGACGTTGAAGAAGGCCTGCAGGACGATCGTGAAGGTGATGCCCGCGGCCAGCAGGGTGCCGAAGAGGTTCGGCGCCGCGCGCGCGATGCGCACGCCGCGGATCAGGAACAAGGCAAAGGCCGAGAGCAGGCCCAGCGCGCCCACGAGGCCCAGCTCCTCGCAGATGACCGGGAAGATGAAGTCCGTATGCGGGGTGGGCAGGTACATCAGCTTGAGCTTCGACGCGCCGAACCCTTTGCCGAACCACCCGCCCGAGCCGACGGCCAGCATGGCCTGGAAGAGCTGGTAGCCCGACCCCTGCACGTCGCGGTAAGGTGAAAGGAAGTTGAGCAGGCGCGCGACGCGGTAGGGCTTCTTGTAGATCTCATAGGCCACCAGCGGCAGGGCGCTGCCGAGGGTCATGAAGACATGGCTCAGGCGGGCGCCGCCGATGAACAGCATCAGCAGCATCACGCTGAACATCAAGACCGGCGTGCCGAGGTCGGGCTCCTTGCCGATGAGCAGCAGCATCACCGAGACGACCGCGCCCGGCACGACCAGCCCCGCGACGAAGGAGTCGACCTTGCTGCGCTTGCGGTCGAGGTAGTAGGCCAGGAAGATCACCGAGGCCAGCTTGGCGAACTCGGCCGGCTGGACGCCGATGGGGCCCACGCGGATCCACCTCCGGACGCCGGAGATCGGCAGGCTGAACAGCGCTCCGACCAAGCCCACGATGGTGACGATCAGGATCGGCCAGATCCATTCCTTCAGGCTGTTGTAGTTGAGCTTGCTGAAAAAAGCCATCGCGCACAGGCTGATGATCGCCCAGAGGGCCTGGCGCTTGAAGAAATAATACGGGCTGCCCAGACGCTGTTCGGCCAGGATGGCGCTGGCGGAATAGACCATGATGAGCCCGCAGCAGAGCAGCGCCACGGCCGTCGCCAAAAGCGTGTAGTCCATCGGGACGCGGCGGCGGGGCGGCTTCACTTCAGCAGGCCCTTGAAGGCGCGGCCGCGGTCCTCGTAGTCGCGGAACTGGTCGAAGGAGGCGCAGCCCGGCGAAAGCAGGAGGATGTCTCCCTTGGAGCCCACGGTCCGGGCGGTCTTGACCGCGGTGGCGAGGTCGCCGCAAGGGAATATCGGCACCAGACCCTGCAGATTCTCTTCGATCAGTCTAGCCGCGCTGCCGATGGTCAGGACGCATTTGACGGTGGTCTCCAGGAAGGGCTTGAGCGTCGTATAAGGGCTGCCCTTATGCAGTCCTCCCAGGATCAGCAGGACGTTTTTCCCGGCGCCGTCCAGGCAGCGCAAGGCGACGATCGTCGAGTCCACGTTGGTGGCTTTGGAGTCGTTGATGCAGCGCAGCCCTCCGACAGTCCCCGCTTCCTCCAGCCGGTGCTCGACGCCCTTGAAGGCCTTGAGGGCTTTTTGGACCGCCGCGGGCTTGATGCCGCGTGCCAGGCCCAGCAGGATGGCGGCCATGGCGTTCTCCAGGTTGTGCCGGCCGGGCAGCTTCGGGGGCGTAAAGACCGCTTCCTTCTTTTGGCCGGGGAGCTTGGCGTGGATGCGGCCGCCCTCCTCCCAGGCGTGGACATGTCCCTTGTGGCCGAAGAAGAGCTTGCGGCTGCGGCAGCGGCGGGAGAGCTTGACGACGATCGGGTCCTGGGCGTTGAACACGCAGGCGTCCTGCGCCCCCTGGTCGCGGAAGGCGCGGGCCTTGGCGTCGATATAGCGCGCCATGCTGCCGTGGTGGTCGAGATGGTCGGCCGTCACGTTGAGCACGGCGGAGGCCTTGGGCTGGAAGAAGCGGCTGTCTTCCAATTGATAGCTGGACGACTCCACGATGAGGGTGTCCTTGGGCCCGGCCGAGAGCACGCTTTCCGAGAGCGGCACGCCGATGTTGCCGCAGAGCAGGGCTCGGCGGCCGCGCGGCAGGCCCTCGGCGAAGATATCCCTGGTCAATGTCGCCGTGGTCGTCTTGCCGTTGGTTCCCGTTATAGCGATGACGTCCTTGGTCTTGGCGAAGGCCAGCGCCACTTCCAGCTCGGAAAAGACCGGCACGCCGGCCTCCTTGAGCCGCCGGAAGACCTCGAGGCTGGGAGGCAGCCCGGGGCTCTTGACGGCGAAGGCGCATTTCAGGACGCGCTCGCTGTGGCCGCCGCCCTCTATGGCGACGGCGGCCGGCAGGCGGCCGGCCTGCGCTTTGATCTCGGCGCGCGGCCGCGAGTCGGAGCCCAACACCGAGAATCCCTTGCGCGCCAGGAGCCTCGCGCAGGCCAGGCCTGAGCGGCCGAGACCGATCACGCAGGCCTTCTTCCCTTTGAAGGCTTTCGGCTGAAAGCTCATCGGATCTTGAGCGAGGCCAGCGCGGCCAGCATCAGCACGATGCTGCAGATCCAGAAGCGCACGGTGACCTTGGATTCGGCGAGGCCGCCCAGCTCGAAGTGGTGGTGGAGCGGCGCCATGCGGAAGATGCGCTTGCCGCGGCGGAGCTTGAAGGAGCCCATCTGCAGGATGACCGACAGCGTCTCGAGCACGAAGATGCCGCCGACGACCGGCAGGATGAGCTCCTGCTTGACGGCTAGGGCCACCACCGCGATGAGGCCTCCCAGGAAGAGCGAGCCGGTGTCGCCCATGAACATCTCGGCGGGGTAGGAGTTGAACCAGAGGAAGCCCAGGCAGGCGCCGACGAGCGCGGCCAGGAACACGGAGATCTCCCCGGCGCCTTCCACGGGGATGATGCGCAGGTAGGCGGCGAACTTGGCGTTTCCCGCCACATAGGCGAAGACGCCGTAGGCGATGGCCGAGAAGATGATCGAGCCCGCCGCCAGGCCGTCGAGGCCGTCCGTGAGGTTGACGGCGTTGGAGGCGCCGACGATCATCAGGGCGGCCAGCATGAAGTAGAGCGGCCCGAGTTCGAGGAAGCTCTCCTTGGCGTAGGGGATGTTGACCTGGGTGGCGAAGGCGCCGTTGGGCGGCCGGACGGCCAGATAGAGCACCACGGCCAGCGCGACGCAGATCTGCACGGCGAACTTCACCCGTGAGGGCGTGCCGCGCGGGTCCTTCTTGACGAGCTTGAGGTAATCGTCCCAGAAGCCCACGGCCGTCAGGACGGTGACTACGCCCAGCAGCAGCCAGGTGAAGCGGTTGTCGAGCCGCATCCACAGCAGCGAGCTTCCCGTCAAGGACAGGAACAGGAGCAGCCCCCCCATCGTCGGCGTGCCGTGCTTGCTCAGGTGCGTCGAGGGCCCATCGGCGCGCTGGATCTGGCCGATCTTGAAGTGCCGCAGCTTGGCGATGAGCGGCGGCCCCAACAGCAGGGAGCAAGCCAGCGAGGTCAAGGCGGCGCCGCCGGCGCGGAAGGTGATGTAGTGGAAGATGTGCAGCGGGCTCCAGAGGTCGTTGAGCAGGCTTAGATAGTAGAGCATCGCAACTCCTTGAGGATGTCTTCGAAACGCATCGAACGCGAGGCCTTGAAGAACAAGGCGCGCCCGGACGCGCACTCGCCGCGCAGAGCATCCAGCCAGGGCTCGGCGGAGGCTCCGTGGGCCACCGGGAAGCGCGCGTCCTTGAGCGCGCGGCGCGCGGCCTCCATCTCGGGCCCGGCCAGGTAGACGGCGCGCAGGGGCAGGCCCGACAGCCAGGCCCCCAGCTCGCTGTGAAAACCTTCTGAGCCCGTGCCCAGCTCCTTCATGTCGCCCAGCACGAGCACTTTCTCCTTGCCGGCGAATTCCTCGCAGAAGGCCTCGATGGAGGCCTTCATCGAGGCGGGGTTGGCGTTGTAGGCGTCGAAGAGGATGTCGCAGCCGGAGTCGTGGCGCATCGGCTCCAGGCGCCAGAGGCCGGGGCGGTAGTCCTCGAGCCCCAGCCGGATGGCCTCGGGCGGTATGCCCATCGCCCAGGCCGCGGCGGCGGCCGCCGCCGCGTTGTAGCGGCTGAGGGCTCCGATCGCGCTCAGCCGGACCTTGATGCGATGGCGATCGAGATCGAGCTCGTCCTTGCCGACGAAGCAGATCTTCGCCCGCGGGTCGAACCCGTAGGTCACCGCGCGCGCTCCCAGGCGAGTCTCAAGGCCGGCCAGCCAGGGGTCGTCGATGTTGATGACGGCGCGGCCGTCCTCGGGCAGCCGGTCGATGAGCTCCGACTTGGTCTTGAAATTGGCTTCCATGGAACCGTAGAACTCCAGATGGTCGGGGCCGATGTTGGTCAGCACGCCGATCGTGGGCTGCGCCACCCGGGCGACCTCGTCGATATCCCCGGGGTGGGAATCCGCCAGCTCGAAGACGCCGTAGCGGTGCTCGGCGCGGAGTTCTAGCACGGAGAGCGGCACGCCCAGCTGGTTGTTCCAATTGCCCGGGGTGGAGCAGGTGGGCCCGACCCGCAGGCAGATGCTTTTGAGCATCTCCTTGGTCGTCGTCTTGCCGTTGGACCCGGTGATGCCGGCGACGGGGATGTCGAAGCGTCGGCGGTGGCTGGCGGCCAGGGCTTGCAGGGCTTTCAGGCCGTCTGGCACCAGCACGACGTGTTCGGGCGCAAGGCCCCCCTCGGGCAGGCGCGACACGATCCAGCCTGAGGCTTTGCGCGCGGCGGGAGTGTCCAGCAGGTCGTGTGCGTCGAAGCGCGGTCCCTTCAGGGCCCAGAAGGCCTGCCCTTCGCGGAGGCTCCGGGTGTCGGTGGAGAGCGACTCGACCGGGTCCTCGGGGCCGCCCTTGAGCAGGCGGCCTCCCGCGGCGCGCGCCAGTCCCGTCCATGTCATGTCGAGGTTCATCTCTTCTGGAGCGCGGCCCGGGCGACTTGACGGTCGTCGAAAGGGATCGTCCTGTCCTTGAGGATCTGTGTGTCCTCATGGCCTTTTCCGGCGATCAAGACGATGTCTCCGGTGCGGGCCATGGCGACGGTCTCGGCGATGGCCCGCGCCCTATCCTCGACCATCCTATAATTTTTGAGCCCGGCTGTCTTGA
Organism: uncultured Elusimicrobia bacterium; assembly: GCA_964510095.1. Classification (GTDB taxonomy): domain Bacteria; phylum Elusimicrobiota; class Elusimicrobia; order UBA1565; family UBA9628; genus JBBTLF01. Next base: position 7,745 of record CAZEAE010000028.1, read on the forward strand.
GGCCCTCCTCGACGTCGTCGAGGATGGCCCGGGGGTCCTCGCCGCGCGGGTTGTCGCTGGTGACCACCGCCAATGTGCTGAGGCGGCAGGCGGCGACGCCCATGGGGCCGCGCTTGGTCCGGTCGCGGTCCCCCCCGCAGCCGAAGACGGTCAAGATCCTCTGGTGCGGGAGCCGCGATAGGTAGCCTAGGACCGTCTCCAGGGCGCTGTCGGTGTGAGCGAAGTCGACGAAGACGTGGAAGTCCTGCCCGGCCTCGACGGGCTCGAGCCGGCCGGGCACGGTCGCCAGTGCTTTCAAGCCTTTCAGGACGCCGTCCTCGCTCAGTCCGAGCCCTAGCGCGGCGGCGGCCGCTCCCAACGCGTTGGCGATGTTGTGCTCTCCGATGAGCTTCAGTTCCGCGGGGAGGCGGCGGGCATCCCAGGCCAGCGTGAAGCGGGAGCCGCTTAACCCGAGGGCGATGTCCTCGGCGCGGACGCGCGCGCCGGCGCCGAAGCCGAACGGGACCACGTCGGCCCCCGCGCCCGCGGCCAAGCGCATCAAAGACGCGGAGCGCTTGTCGTCGATGTTGATGGCGGCGACGCGCTTCTTCTTCACGGAGGAGGTCTTGGTCAACAGCTCGAAGAGCCGCGCCTTGGCCTTGAAATATTCCTCCGTCGTGCCGTGGAAATCGAGGTGGTCGCGCGTGAGGTTGGTGAAGACGACCGCGTCGAAATCGACTTCCTCGACCCTCTTGAGCGTGAGCGCGTGGGAAGACACCTCGAGCGCCGCGTGGCTCGCCCCGCCTTCGCGGAAGGCCGCCAACAGCTGCAGGAGCTCGAGCGAGATCGGAGTGGTGTTTCGGGCCTTCGACAGCGGCTTCCCGCCCAGGCGGTAGTCGATGGTGCCGGCCACGCCGCAGAGGCCTCCGCAGGCCGCCACGATGGATTCCAGGAAGTAGGTCGTCGTCGTCTTACCGTTGGTGCCCGTGACGCCGAAGATGGTCATGGCTCCGGACGGGTGGCCGAAGAAGACGTCGGCGAGCTTGCCCATGGCCAGCGCGGCGTCTTGGACCTGCACCCAGGTCAGGCCGAGGCTGACGGGCCATGGCGGCGCTCCCAGCTCGCTGACGATGGCTATGGCGCCGGCGTCCTGCGCGGCTTTGACGTGGCGGTTGCCGTCGGTCTTGGAGCCGGTGAGGGCGAAGAAGAGCTGTCCAGGGCCCAGTTGGCGGGAATCGTGGCTGAGGCCGGAGACTTCTACGTCGACTGGACCGGCCGCTCGGGCGCCCGGGACCGAGCGGAGGAGCTCGGCGAGCTTCACCGTTTGCGGCCCGGCGCGAGGGCCGGCAGCTTCCAGAGGCCGGGCGTCGGCATGGGCCCCGCGGCCGGCGGCGCCTCGGGAGGCACGCCCTTGAGCGTCAATAGCCGCAGCCCGAGCTTGGCGAAGATGGGCGCGGCGACCTGGCCGCCGTAGTACTGCCCTTTCGGCTCGTCGATGACGACCAGCACGGTCCACCGGGGGGCGCCGGCCGGCAGATAGCCGGCGAAAGAAGCGACGTATTGGCTCTGGGAGTACTTCATCGTCGCCCGGTCCAGCTTGCGCGCCGTGCCGGTCTTACCGGCTAGACGATACCCGGGGATCTGCGCGGTGGCGCCGGTGCCTCGTTCGACGATGTTCTCCAGCATCCGCCCCAGCGACTCCACGGTGCGGGCCGAGGCGACGCGGCGCACCTTCACGGGCTTGCGGCCGTCCTTGATGATGACGGGCTCATAGAGCGTGCCGCCGTTGGCGATCGCGCTGTAGGCGTTCAAGACCTGCAGGGCGCTGACGCCGACGCCGTAGCCGTATGAGGACGCGGCCAGCGTCACGCGCGTCAGGTCCGAGAGCGGCTTCAGATCGCCCGAGGTCTCGCCCGGAAGGGCGAGGCCGCTTTTATTGGAGAAACCGAAGGCGCGGGACATGCGGTAGAAGCGGTTCGGGCCCACGCGCTCGACGACTTTGGCGATGCCGATGTTCGAGGAACGCTCGAGTATGCCCTGCAGCGTGAGCGCCCCGGCGGGCTCGTGGTCGTGGATGAATACGCCGGGAGAGACTTCGTAGAGCCCGTTCTCGCAGAAGACGGTCTCGTCCTCCTTCAGCAGCCCGTCCTCCAGGGCGGCGGCGGCGGCGATGACCTTGAAGGTGGAGCCGGGCTCGTAGGTGTCCTGGATGATCGGGTTCTTCAGGGCATTGGCGGGAGAGGCCGCCATGGCTAGGATCTCCCCGGTCTGGGGGTCTTGGACGGCGATGAGCCCGCCTTTGATCTGGAACTTCTCGGAGGCTTCCTTGAGGGCTTCCTCGGCGTAGTATTGGATGTTCCGGTCGATGGTCAGGCGCAGAGGCTCCAGGGCCTCGGCGCGCTGGCCCGCCCCTTTGTAGATCGTGCGTCCCGAGCCGTCGCGGATGTATTCGAGCCTTCGCGACCCGCCGGTGAGCTTGCTTTCGAAGGCCAGTTCGACCCCGGAGAGCCCCTTGCTGTCGCTGCCGACGAGCCCCAGGACCCCGCGCGCGAGATCCTCGTTAGGGTAGAAGCGCTGTTGGGAAACGGCCAGCCCCACTCCTTCGAGGCGGGCCCGGGAGACCGCCGTGTATTGGTCGAAGTCCAGGTCGGTCTTGACCGACGCGAACCGGCCGCGCGCCTTGAGTTTGCGCAGGACCTCGTCTTCGGGCATGGACAGCAGCTTCGCCAGCCGCTGGGAAAGCGCGCGCGCGTCTCTGACCATCGAACGCTCGACGAAGCAGGACCAGGTCGAGACGGAATGGGCTAGGATCTTGCCGTCGCGGTCCACGATATCGGCGCGGGGCGTGATCTCCTGGGTGGAGCGGTTGAACTCGCCGGAGGCCCGTGATTCGAGGACCCTGTGCTGCATGACTTGGAGCTGGGCCAGCCGGACGCTCAAGGGGATGAGGGGAGCGAGGGAAAGGGAGGCGGCCAGCGCCAGGCGCAGCTGCGTGTCCAATGAGGCCTCCCTAGGTGTGCAGCGGGGAGACGAGCGAGCGCCAGGAGCGCGCGATCAGGCGCAGGAACCCCCCGGACGGCGCGTCGCCGTCATCGAGGATGCGCAGGGCGTCCGGGCTGGCGGGATACATCCCGAGCCGGTCCTTGGCCTGGGCCGCGAGGCGAGCCGGCGATAGGCTGGTTTGAAGGGACATCTCGAGCGTCCCGATGCGGCCCTTCAGGCGCTGGGTCTCGCGGCGGGAGTTCTCGACCGCGTAGCCCAGGCGGGTCGCCTGGATATGCTGCCAGACCATGGCCAGGATCAGCAGGCTCGCCGCTATGATCTTCGCCGGTCGTCTTGCTGGTCGGTTCATCGCTCCCCTTTAGTATAGCGCACTTCTTCGCGGTTAAAACGGCCGGCGCCCCCCGCCGAGTGGGGGCGCCGGCTTTATCTGTCGGCCGGCGCCACACCGCCGAGTGCGGGCGCCGACCGGAACTAGCGGTGGTTTCCAACGCCTGAGCGTTGATAACCACCAAAACATTGGCAGGCGCGCCGCCGAGTGCGCGCCCGCCAAATCGTTATGTCAGCCGCGCAAGCTCCGGCGCGCGAAGACCCGCCGCCAGACATAGCCGGCGCCGGACGCCTCCGACACTTGCGACAGGTCGATGACCTGCTGCCGGTCGGTCAGGAAACTCACGGTCGTATCGACTTGGATGATGGCGGCAAGACCGGCGCTGGAGCCGTTGAGCAGCACATGGGTTTTCATCAGAGTTTCTCCACGAGTCGTAGTTTGGCGCTGCGCGACCTGGGGTTGCTTTCGATCTCCGACGCACTGGGGCGTACCGCCTGCTTGCCCCCCTCCACGTAACGGCATGCTTTCTGTTCCACGAACGCGGAAAAGACGTTCTTGACGATGCGGTCTTCCAAAGAGTGAAAGGTGATCACGGCGACGCGGCCGCCCTGCTGGACGTAGGGCAGGACGCTCTCAAGGCCGCGCGTGAGGTTCTCAAGCTCGGCGTTGACGGCGATGCGCAGGGCTTGGAAGGTGCGGGTCGCCGGGTGGCCGCCGGTCCGGGGCACCAAGGATTCTATGTGGGCGGCGAGCTCGGTCGTGGTCTCGAAGGGCTTGACCTTGCGCCGGGACTCGATGCCGCGCGCGATGCGCATCGCGCTGGGGTCCTCGCCGAACTCCTTGATGAGCATGGCCAGCTGCTCGGCGGGCCAGCCGTTGACGATGGAGGCGGCGGTCAAGGGGTTGTCCGGAGCCATGCGCATGTCCAAGGGGCCCTCTCTAAGGAAGCTGAAGCCCCGGCCCGGCTTGTCGAGCTGCAGGGAGCTCACCCCGATGTCGAAAAGGACGCCGGCCAGCGGGAAGAACTTCTCGGACTCCAAAACTTGGCCCAGGGCGCGGAAGTTGGAGCGGACCGTCCGGAATTGTCCGGGAGGGGCTTTCAGCCGGCTGGCGGCTGAATCTAGCGCCTCGGGGTCCATGTCCAATCCCATCACCTTTCCCTGGGCCGAAATCGCGCGGAGGATGGCCTCGGAGTGGCCCCCTAATCCCAACGTGGCGTCGAGATAGAGGCCTCCGGGGTCGGTAATCAACAGGTCCAACACCTCCGCCAGAAGGACCGGTTGATGCTTGTATTCCATAAGGGGTTCGAGCAGCGCGGCGCTCATCAGATCTCCACGCTCTTGCTGACCTGCTTGTAGGTCGGCTCCACCTTGGTCTTGTGGTAGGCCGCCCAGCGTCCGCTGTCCCAGACTTCCGCGCGCTTGCCCGCGCCCTGGACCAGCACGGAGCTCTTCAGCCCGGCGTAGGCTTTCAAGTATTGCGGGACCAAGACGCGGCCCGCAGAATCGACCTCCACTTCGGTGGCCTCGGAGAAGAATTTGCGCTTGAAGGCGCGCTCCTGCTCCTTGTCGGGCAGGGCGAAGGCCTGCAGGTCGTTCTCCAAGAGCTTGTTCCACTGAGACGGCAGAAAGAGGTAGAGGCAGCCTTCCATGCCGCTGGTCAGGAAGAAGGCCTTGCCCTTCTCCTGCGCCAAGGCCTCGCGATACTTGGGCGGGATCGCCAAGCGGTTCTTGGGATCGAGCGCGTACTCGTATCGGCCGATCAGGAGTGCCATTTTTTAGTTTCCCACTCTTCGACACTTTGATGTTTTTTTGCCCCACATTTCCCCACCGGACCAGCAGTATAGTCGATGAGTCCGTTTCTGTCAAGACCTAGTTGGACCCTATTTTTATTTTTCTTTTTGTCGTTGTCTTCGTTGAAACTCCGCGCCGCAGGCGCGGAGTACGGCGCGTCGCCGCGCCGATCCGTTCCTGCCCTAGCCGCTTATGCTGGATCCAAAGACAATGCGCCGATTTTTTCTACGGGAAAAAATCCGGCGGATTTTAATTTGTCCTGGACGGAGGTGCCTAGGGGCTCCGCGGCGAGGGCTTCTATTCGGCGGGAGCCGAAGAGTTGTTCTTGCTGATGCCGTTCGTCGTGATCTCGTAGCGCCAGGCGTACTCGAGGGCCTTGAGCCGGTTGTAGGGCATGCCGTAGCCGCGGTAGAGCGACTCGGTCACCGGGCGGCCCTCGCGCAGGAAGCGCGAGAAATTATAGAACGAGCTCTTGTATTGCGAGCGGATCAAAAAGCGCACCACGCTGTAGGACTGCGCGTACCAAAGGCGCACGCGTTCGTCGGCCGCGCCCGAGGTGCTGTTGATGCTCATGAGCTCCGACATCGAATAGCCCCCTCCGCGTTCGAGCAGCTCGAGGTTCTCGCGCAGCCAGTTGGGCGCCGCCATGCCGCGCTCCACCTGGATCAACGTCGCCATCCCTTCGCTGAGCCAGAGCGGATTGGATTTGCCCTCCAGAAAGAAGCCGTCGTAGTAGATGTGGCAGAGCTCGTGCGCCAAGATGCCCGGCAGCTCCTCGCTCTCGTAGATGTAGACCTTGTGCTTGGGCACCGAGCTCGCGCCGCCGGACCAAGCCGGGCGGCCGGTGACCCGCCGGTAGGTGTCCTGGTTCTTGAACAGGAACAAGGATACCTTCTGCTCTTGAGCCCATGGCGAGAAGGCCGCGAGGTCGAGCATCAGGTTGCCGTGAAGGTTCTCGAGCAGTTCCAGGAACTCATCGGAGGCGGGATCCCCCTCGGCGTAGACGGTGAAGTGGCGCGTCGAACGCTTCACGAAGCCCGGCGGTATCGGGAGATCGTGCTGCTTGAGCGCGGCTTCCCGCCGCGTCCCGCCCTTGGTCTGGGCGCGGCGCGCGGGATCGGTCGTCGGCACCCGAGGCTTGAGGAAGTCCGGCGTGCGCACGGCCTCCAGGGACTCGACCGGAGGCGGCGCCTCCGGGAGGACGGCGGGCAGCATCGGCGGCCCGGAGAGGGCCGCGATGGCCGCAGGAGAGCCCGGCGGCAGGACCGTCGACGCGGCGGCGGAGCGCTCGTCGGCGTCCGGCGGCAGCACGCTGCGCTCACCGGGCGCGGGCTCCGCCCTCGGCACTCCCCGGAAGGGGTTGACGATGGGCTGCATCTGGGCCTGCTCCTTATCCTCTTCGCCGAGGAATTGGTACACGAGCATGCCCCAGAGGGTCAATACCAGGACCCAGATCAGGACCCGGAGCCGTAGAAGGACGTCCACGTTAGTAGTTTAGCCGCTTTGAGGCGTTTTGCAATGGCCTGGGCGTCAGCCTAGATTGGCGTCGCGCATGCGCAGCGCCATCTGCGCCATCCCGTTGACGAAGAGCGAGAAGACGATGATGAAGGCGGCGTGGACGCAGACCATGCCCGCCGCGGGGCCCCCATCGAAGACCCCGCGGTAGTAATAGATGGCGAGCATGGTGGCCGCCGACACGCACGCCGTCGCCAGCGTGTGCCAGCGGTCCATGATGAGCGCGGAGGTGGCCGGCGCCATCACGAAGAGCAGCCACATCGGCCCCCAGAACGGCTGGAGCAGGTAGAAGAGCGGCACGGCCCAGATGAAGTTGAGCCATACTTGCGCCAGCCGCATCTGGTGCGCCCAGTGGATGAAGCGATAGGTGTTCTTTCCCACCCACCAGTTCACGGCGATGGAGACCGCGAGTATCCCCAGGGCCAGTTTATAGCTGGCGTCCCAGTTGCGCACGTCGGCCGGGTTCTCGACGTTGAACCAGATCGCCGATAGGATGAGGATCAGGGCGAAGGGCGCGAAGTACCGGTTGAGCATCTGCATGTCATTCTCCTGGGAGGCGGTTATTCATGGATGAAAGCCGAGAGGAATCGTTGCTGCTCCTCAGCGGGGAGACGGTACGGGATAGACTCTATCAATCTCCCCCCATGGCTGGCGAGGGCCTTATTAAGGGAAGGCTCCGAAGGATCAGGGAGGCGGGACTGGAATGAGAGGAAGCAGCCCCCTTTGCGGACCAGGGGCAGGGCCAGCGCCAGCGACTCCGGCAAGCTCGCCAAGGCGCGCGCCGTCACGGCGTCGAAGCCGCTGCCTCGCGGGTCCGCGGCGCCCGCGCCCGCGCGCCTGAGGAGGACGTGCAATCCCTTGAGCCCGGAGGCGGCGGAGGCCGCGTTGAGGAACCGGTATTTTCGCTCGAGGGATTCCATCAGCGTCACATCGGCCTCGGGCCAGCCGATCTTGATCGCCATGCCGATGAAGCCTCCGCCGGCTCCCAGGTCCAGGATGCGGGGGTGGGGAGCTCCTTTTAGCAGACGCTTGAGCGCGCCCGCGGCGGCGAGGCCGTCGGCGACGTGGCGCAGGAGGATCGCCGAAGGATCGCTTTCCGCGGTGAGGTTCGTCTTGGCGCCGTAGGCCAGGAGCCTCTCGATGTAATCCTCGATGGCGGCGCGCTGCTGTGAAGAGAGCGGCACGCCCCAGGAGGCCGCATAGCCCTCGAGCTTGGACCATGCCGCGTCTTTCGGCGTCGCGGCCATCATGAGCGGCGAGCCTTCTCGGCGTACACCCAAAGGATCTGCACGTCGGCCGGCGTCACGCCGGGGATCCGCCCGGCTTGGCCGAGCGTGCGCGGCAGCACCGCGGCCAGCTTCTGGCGCGACTCAGGCGGCAGCGAGGGCACGCGGGCGAAATCGAACCCTCGGGGCAAAAGCACCTCATCGAAACGTCGAAGCCGCGCGGCGAGGGCGTTCTCGCGGGTGATGTAGCCTTCGTATTGGCGCTGGATCTCCTTCTGGGCGCGGACCTTCGACATCGACCAAGGAGCCAGCTCCTCGTCGGGGAAGGCCGCGCCTGCCAGGGCGTCGCGGTAGCGGGCGAAGCGAGCGCGGCTCTCGGGGGCGATGAGCCCCAGCTCCCCCCCCTTCTCCAGCAGGCGCAGATCGGCGTTGTCGGCGCGCAGGCTGAGCCTGTACTCGGCGCGCGCGGTGAACATCCGGTAGGGTTCGTCGACGCCCTTGGTGACCAGGTCATCGACCAGGACTCCCATATAGGCTTCGTCGCGAGAGAGGATGAAAGGTTCTCGGCCGAGGGCGCGCAGCGCCGCGTTGACCCCGGCCCAGAAGCCCTGGGCGGCGGCCTCCTCGTAGCCGGTCGTGCCGTTGAGCTGGCCGGCGAAGTAGAGACCGTCGACGGCCTTGGTCTCGAGGGTGGCCTTCAGCTGCGTCGGCGGGCAGTAGTCGTATTCGATGGCATAGCCCGGGCGCATGATCTCGGCATGCTCGAGGCCGGGCACGGTGCGCACCAGCTCCAGCTGCACGTCCTCCGGGAGGCTCGTGGAGAGGCCGTTGACGTAGACCTCGCTCGTGCGATAGCCCTCGGGCTCCAGGAAGACCTGATGGCGCTCTTTCAGCGGGAACTTGACGACCTTGTCCTCCACGGAGGGGCAATAGCGCGGGCCGATGGATTTGATCTTGCCCGAATACAAGGGAGAGCGGTCCAGGGCGCCGCGGATCACCGCATGGGTCAGGGCGTTGGTGTAGGTGATCCAGCAGGGCAGCAGCTTGTTGGTGATGCGCTCCGTGAAATGGGAAAAGGGCAGGGGCGGCTCGTCGCTGGGCTGGATCTCGCATCTCGAGTAGTCGATCGAGCGCGAGTGCAGGCGCATGGGCGTGCCCGTCTTCATGCGGCCCACGGCGAAGCCGAGCGCGGTCAAGGAAGCCGAGAGCTGCAGCGCGGGGGCGTCTCCGGCGCGCCCGGAAGCGAAGCTCTGCAGGCCGACGTGGGCCAGCCCGTTGAGGAAGGTGCCCGTGGTCAAGACGACCGTCTTGCCTTCGTAGCGCGTCCCCCGCTTGGAGATCACGCCGCGCAGCCGGCTGCCTTCGGTCCAAAGGAAGGCGGCCTCGTCCTGGCGCGCGTCCAAGCCCGCCTGGTTTTCGACGGTCTCCTTCGTGATGGATTGATAGAGCTTCTTGTCGCACTGGGCGCGCGGCGAGCGCACCGCCGGCCCCTTGCTCATGTTGAGCGTCTTGAACTGCAGTCCGGCGCGGTCGGTGGTCTTGGCCATCTCGCCGCCTAAGGCGTCGAGCTCTCGCACGAGCTGGCCCTTGCCGACCCCGCCGATCGACGGGTTGCAGGACATGGCGCCGATGGTATCGAGGTTCTGGGTGAGCAGCAGCGTCCGGCAGCCCAGGCGCGCCGCGGCCAGGGCCGCCTCGGTGCCGGCATGCCCGCCTCCTACGACGATGACGTCATAGCTTTCAGGCATAGAGCAGAGCCTTGAGGATGTCTTTGGGAACGATGCCCAGCAGATGGAGGGTGAAGGCGACCGCGATCTGGAAGACCATCGAGAACAAGAGCGCCATGAAGGCGCGCGGCAGGCGCAGGCCCGTCAGCTGCCGCAGTCCAAGGGTGCCGACTCCGAGCATCCATAAGCCGCCTAGAGCCTGCACGGTGGTGAAGGCGCCGGCGGACCGCGCGAGGACGGCGACGGTCATCAAAGGGATCAGGGCCACTCCGATCACGTTGACGCCGAGCATGAACGACGCGAGAGGGAGCCAATCTTGACGGGACAGCCCCCGCAGCAGGGGATAGTATGCCGCCGCCCATAGCAGCGACAGCGCGGCGAAGAGGAGCTTGCCCATGCCCATGTTCGGCGAGCTGTAGGCGGCCATCAGGATGAAGGGCGACGCCGCCCAAGCCACGGCGACGGCCAGACGCACGGGCAAGCTGCCGCCGCGCAGCCAGCAGACCAGCCCCATCAGGGAGACGATCCAAGCCGCCTCCAGCGGCGGCTGGAAGAGCGCCGTCTTGAGCCAAAACAGCGGGTCAGCCCCGGCGCGCGGGAGGACGGCGGAGGTGTCGGGGAAATCGAACGGCTTGACCGCGAAAAAGACCATGGTGGCGGCCACGAAAGCAAGGTAAAGCTGGAGGTTGGGCCTGAAGTTCTCCTCGCGGCGCGCCGCCTCCGCGGCCTGTGACGGCGAGACGAGGTATAAACGGGCCAGCCGCAGAGCTTCACGCATGAGCGGTCCCGATGAGCGCGGCGTCGGCATCGTAGCGGCGCATGCCGAGGAAGCAAAGCCCCGCCGACACGCCCAGGGCCAGGCAGGAGCCCAGGAGGGCGGCCTGCAGTCCCATCCGATCGCTGACGGCGCCGATGAGCGCCGGCGAGATCGCGTCGCCTAACGCGTGGATCACGAAGATGTTGGCGGCAAAAGCCATGGACCGCGAGCGCAGATCGGTGACCGAGACGATGATGGCGTTGAGCGGACCCATGTTCAGGAACAGGAAAAACTCCGCCAGGAACAAGGCGGCCCCAGAGGCTTTGATGCCCGGCGCCATGATCGCCGCCATCGCCAGCGGCATGCCGATCAAGAGGCCGAGCCCCGAGACCATGAAGTGCGCTCGGCTGTTATAGCGCAGCCCCCAATCCGACAGCCAGCCGCCGCTGAGGCTTCCTAGGATGCCGGAGACGACCGTGATCGCGCCGAAGACCATCCCGGCGTGGCCGATGCCCAGGCCCCACTGCCGGTGGAAGAAGGTCGGCATCCAAAAAGCGAAGCCCCCCAAGGCGAACGTCATCGCCGCGCCGGCGAGCGTGACCAGGGCGAAGCTGGGGATCTTGAAGAGGGCTCCATAGGCGGCCAGAGGCGAGGACCGGGACGCGGCGGCCTCGGCCCGCGGAGGTTCCTTGAGCTGCAGCGTGAGCGCGGTCAGCAGCAGGCCGGGAAGCCCGACGATGAAGAAAGCGTTGCGCCAGCCGTAGTGCTGGCCGATCCAGCCTCCGGCGATGAAGCCCAAGGCGCTGCCTACCGGGATGGCCATGGAGAAGAGCGCCAGGACGCGGCTGCTCTTGTCCCGCGGGAAATGCTCGGCGACGAAAGACGGGGAAATGGTCCCATAGCAGGATTCTCCGATGCCCACCGCGGCCCGGGCCGCGAAAAGTTGGGCGTAGGTGCGGGCCAGGCCGGAGGCCGCCGTGGCCGCGCTCCACAAGGCGATGCCGATGGCGATCCACCACCGGCGGCCGCCGCGGTCGGCCCAGTACCCGATGGGCACGGCCGCGAACATGTAGACGATCATGAAAGCCGAAGCCAAGCGGCCGGCTTGGGCGTCGGAGAGGGCGAGGTCGGCTTGGATGCTGGGCAGGAGGGCGGAGATGATCTGCCGGTCGAGGTAATTGACCAGGTTCACGGCCAGCAGAAGGCCAAGGACGTAGCGCGCCGTCCTGGCGGAGGCTAGATCTTGAATACGGCGTCTCCCGCGCGGACCTTGTCGGCGATCTCGACGGCCACCGCTTCCCCGGCGGAGGCGCTCTGTACGCTCTGATGCTCCGCCTGCATGCGCTCGACTTTCTGCGTGAGGTCCGTCGTATGTCCTTTCACCCGGATGGAGTCTCCAGCCGCCAGCGGCGCCTCGAGGACGAGGGTGATGACCTTTAATTGAGAGTAATAATTGAGGACCTTGCCTAGGAAGGTCGCGCCGATGATCTGCTGATCCGGTGTGATCCTCCAGACCGGTGTTTTAGGGACCATCTTTTTTCCGAGGGCCTTGACGGCGGCCGGCTTCTTGGCGGTTTTTCGGCTCTTTCCCGGCTGCTTCTTCGCTGACTTGCTCATGGGCTTATCCGTGGGGGTGTGTCATTTGCCGACGCAAAACTTGGAGAATATGGCGGCCAGGACTTCGTCTTGCGCGGCCGCGCCCCCGATCTCATCGAGGGCCGCCAGGGCTTGGCGCAGGTGGCTGGCCAAACGGTCCTCCACGAGGCTGCCGTGAAGCCGTACCGCCTGGGCCGCCTCGTCCAGGCAGGCCAGGGCGCGCCGGAGGCAGTCTTGGTGCCGCGCCGAGGTCACGACGGTCCCGCCGCGCTCTTCGGGCGCCAGCTTCGCCGAGATGCGCGAGAGCAAATCGTCTAGGCCGGTGCGGCGCAGCGCGGAGACCCAGGCGCTGCCTTCGGGGGCCGCGGCCGGCGCGGCGCGAAGGTCCATCTTGTTGTAGACGGAGATGACCGCGCGGCCCTCCCGCCGCGCCGTCTCCAAGATCCGTCCATGGACGCGGCGGTCCTCCTCGTCTTCCTCGCGTGAGGCGTCGATCACCAGCAAGGCAAGGTCGCTGCCGCGCAGCGCCCGCTCGGCGCGCTCCATGCCGGAGCGTTCGGCGGCGGCGGGGGCTTGCTCTCTGAGCCCCGCGGTGTCGATGAGGACGGCGGGCAGGCCGCGCACGTCGCAGGGTTCTTCGAGGGTGTCCCTGGTCGTTCCGGGCTCGGGGCAGACGATGGCGCGCTCGGCGCCCAAGAGCGCGTTGAGCAGGCTCGACTTGCCCGCGTTCGGGCGGCCCACCAGGCAGACCCGCGGTCCTTCGCTGAGCAGGCGGCCGCGGGCGTGGCTGTCCGCCAGGGCGACCAGCGGGCGGCCGAGCTCCTCTAGCCGCGAGGAGAGCTCTCCGCTCGAGAATCCTGGGATGTCCTCTTCGGGATGGTCCAGGAGGGCTTCGACGCCAACGAGCATCTCGAGGATGGGCGCGCGCGCCAGCGAGACTTCCTTCGACAGCCCCCCCTCGAGCTGAGCGAGGGCGGCGCGATGCGCGCTGCCGGTGCCGGCGCGGATGAGCTCGCAGACGGCCTCCGCTTGGGCCAGGTCCAGCCGGCCGTTGAGGAAGGCGCGCTGCGTGAATTCGCCCGGCTGGGCCGCCGCGGCGCCCTTGGCCAGCAAGGCTTTGAGCAGGCGGGCCATGATGTAGGACGAGCCGTGGACCGAGAACTCCACGACGTCTTCGCCGGTGGCGCTGTGGGGGCCCGGGAAGTAGACGACGACGGCTTGGTCGATGGGGCCTTCGTCGTCGAAGACGCGCTCCATGGCCGCCCGCCGGGGGTCCAGCGCGGCGGCGCCTCGTATAAGAGAGCGCGCGATCGTGGCCGCGCGGGGCCCGCTCAGACGCAGGACCCCCAAGGCCCCTGAGCCCGGCGGGGTGGCCGCGGCCGCGATCGTCTCCCCCTCGCTCATTTCTTGGCGGGCAGGGGGCGAAGGACGATCTTGCGCCATGCGCCGTCGCCCTCGGAGATCGTCGTGATGTCCGGATGGCCGGCCAGGCTGCGGTGGATGAGCCGGCGCATATGAGCGTCCATCGGCGGCATGCGGAAAGGCTTGCCGGTGGAGCGCACTTCCTCGACGCCCTTGCGCGCGTCGGCGAGCACGGCGTCCTCCTTGCTCTGCCAGTAGCCGTTGGCGTCGACTTGGACCGCCACCGGGCTGCCCAGGCGGCGGCCCATGATCAGCGTGACGAGGAACTGAAGCGATTCGAGCACCCGTCCATCGGGCCCGATGAGGCGGGTGGCCTCCGGGGTCTCTATGGAGGCCTTGATGCGATCCTGCTCGGAGTCCCAGACGGCTTGCACCGCCGCGCCTTCGAACGCCATCAGGGCTAGGACTTCTTTTATGAGGGCGGCCGCTTTGAGGCAGGCCGCCTCGGCCGCCTCGCCCGTGAGGGCCGCGCCGCGCGGCTGCGGAGCTTCATGGCGCCGGCTGGGGGCCTGATCGGGCCGCGGGTCGCGAGGGGGCCTCTGCGAGCGATCGCTTCTTGACGAGCGCTGCGTCCTCGGGGAGCGTTCCGGGCGCGGCGCGCGCTCGGCGCGGTCTTGCTGAGGCGTCGCATGCGCCGGCGGGAAGTCTCCGGAGCGGCGCGGCGCGCCTTGGCGGCCGGACGGCGTGTGGGGCGGGCGTTTAGCGGCGGGAGCTTGGCCCTGCGGGCCCCAGCGCTTTTCCGTGATCTTGACGCGGGCGGGCTTGGCGCCGAATCCCATGAAGCCTCCCGAGGCTTCCTGGAGGGTGAGGACTTCGACCTGGTCGCGGCGCAGGCCCATCTTCCTCAGAGCGGCGTCGACGGCTTCCGCGACGGTCTTTCCTTCGCTTTCCATCTCTTGCATGAAACCTCCCTACTTGTCGAAATGATCCCTCAGCGCCAATTGCTGGATCGTGCTGATGAGGCTGTTGGTCAGCCAGTAGAGCACGAGACCGGCGGGAAACTTGAGGAACATGAAAGTGAAGATGACGGGCATCCATTGCATCATCTTGGCTTGCGCGGGGTCGGCCGTGGTGGCCGGGTTGAACTTGGCCTGCAGGACCATCAGGGCGCCCATGATGACTGGAAGGACATAATAGGGGTCGCGCGCGGAGAGGTCATGTATCCAAAAGATCCATGGCTGGCCGTGCAGCTCCCAGGAACCGCGCAGGGCGTTGAAGAGCGCGATGAAGACGGGCATCTGCAGGAGCATCGGCAGGCAGCCTCCCAGCGGGTTGGCGCCGGTCTTCTTGTAGAGCTCCATCATCTCGGTGTTGAGGCGCGCGGGCTCCTTGCTGTATTTCTGCTGCAGCTTCGCGATCTCGGGCTGCAGCTTCTTCATGGAGGCGGCGGCTTTGAGGCTTTTGTAGGTCAGCGGGAACAGGAGGACCTGCAGGCCTAGGGTCAGCAAGACGATAGCCCAGCCCCAATTCCCGGTGAAGCCATGGAGCTTGTTGAGGGCTTGGAGGACCCAGCGGCCCAGCTGGGCGAAGAACCCGAAATCGATAGAGCGTTCCAGGCCGATCTTGTGCCGGAGCAGCTCGCTGGTCGCCTTGGCGCCCACGTAGTACGGGAACTCCCAAACGGCCTGCGCCTTCGGCGCCAGCTCCGTGGACGGGGCCCGCAGCTGAAGGGCCGGGATCGGGGCCAAGGAGGTCGTCTTGAAGCCTTCGGGCGCGACGACGGCGGCTAGGAAGTAGCGGTTGTCGACGCCGACCCAGCGATAGCTTCCGGCATGCTCGCCGGGTTTGAGGACCTCGACCTTCCCGTTGCCGCCGTCGGTCGGCGTCGTCAAGGCGATGGCCCTGGTGAGGCTGGCGTTCTCGTCAAGCTCGCTGGCCACCGTGCCCAGGCCTGGGCCGATGGAGAGCATCCAGCCGCCGGCCTCGACGGATTTGCCCGACGTGTTGGAAACCGTGACCCTGATGCGGGGCAGCCGATCATCTCCGCCCGGCAGGAATTCCTTGACGATCTTGAGACCTTCGGCGTGGCGAGCCCAATAACGACCGGGCGCCTCTTCTTTGAAGCTGAGCTCGGGGAACGTGGCGAAGAGGCCGGGCTGCGGGTCGCTGACGAGCTCGACGGATCCCAGCGGCCCTTTGTAGCTGGCGCTGACCACGGCCGCGCCTTTGGGGTGGACGCTGAGCTTGGAAAGGCCGGCGTCCACGCTGGACGTCTCCTGGTTGAGCGCCTCGCGGTCGACCGCGGCGGCCGCGCTTGCGGCGGCCGGGGCAGCGGCCGGGGCGGCGACGGATTTTTCCTCGGGGCGCGATGAGATGGAGCCGGTGGGGCGAGCGACGGCGGAGGCCGCCGCGGGGGCCGGAGGCGCGACGCGCTTCTCGATGAAGCCGAACCAAAGCGCGTAGACTCCCATCGACAGCGCGACAGCCAGCAGCAGGTTCTTATCCATGAGGGGTTCCTTTTATCGTAGAGGCACCGGATCCCAGCCTGCGGGACCAAGGGGACGGCAGCGCCAGAGGCGCTTTGCGCCGAGCAGCAGGCCGCGGCTCAGGCCGTGCGTCAAGAGGGCTTGGCGGGCGTAGTCGGAGCAGCTCGGCGTGAAGCGGCAGCAAGGCGGCAGCAGGACGCGGCCGACGGCTTGATACAGCCATAGCAGGGCGAGGATCGCTTTCATTGGAGTATACCGGCTTTGCGACACAGGTCCAGAAGGTCTTTCTCGGCGTCCGCCAGCCCCGGCCAGCCTACGCCGGGGCGCAGATAGACGACGACGTCGCAGCTCCGGAAGCGGCTCCGGTTGCGGCGGAAGGCCTCGCGCAGCAATCTCTTCAGACGGTTGCGCAGCACGGCCTTGCCGACCTTCCCGCTCACCGAGAGCCCCAGACGGGCGGCGCCCTCGGCGGCGGAACCGATGGACCAGACGATGATCGTCCGGCCCACGGTCTTGCGTCCCTCGGTGAAGACGCGCTGAAAATCTCTCCGCGAGGAGAGCCGCGCGTCCGCGCCGAAGCCCTGCGTCACGCCGGGCCGGCTCCTAGGCCTGGACGTTGATCAGCGTGTGGCGGCCCTTGCGGCGCCGTCGCTTCAAAACGTTCTGGCCGCCGGTCGTAGACATGCGGGCTCGGAAGCCGATCTTCTTCTTGCGCTTGCGGTTATGGGGACGGTATGTGGGTAGCATGCCGCCATTATACTAAAAATGTTAGAATCACAAAGCGGAGGAAATGGAATGGCCGATCAGGATGAGCGCGATATCACCGTCTTATTAAGGGAAAGCCGGTCATACAAGCCCGCGCCGGCCTTCTCCAGGAAGGCCCAGATCCCTAGCGCGGCGGCTCGAAAAGCGTTAGCCGTCCGCGCCGAGAAGGACCCCGAGCGCTTCTGGGCCGAGGCCGCGGCCTGCCTGCGCTGGAGCCGGCCCTGGAAGAAGGTCCTCGATTGGAAACCCCCTTTCGCGAGATGGTTCGTCGGCGGCCGTCTTAATCTTTCGGAGAACTGCCTCGATCGGCATCTGGATGGCCCGCGACGCAACAAGGCCGCCATCATCTGGGAAGGCGAGCCGGGCGACAGCCGGACCTTGACCTACCAGCAGCTCCACTATGAGGTCTGCCGTTTCGCCAACGCGCTTAAAACCCTCGGCGTGGCTTCCGGCGACCGCGTCGCGCTCTACATGCCCATGGTGCCAGAAGCCGCGGTGGCGATGCTGGCCTGCGCGCGCATCGGCGCGGTGCACAACGTGATCTTCGCCGGATTCTCGGCCGAGGCCCTGCGCGACCGGATCAACGACTCCCAGGTCAAGGTCGTCATCACGGCCGACGGGTCCTACCGTCGAGGCGCGGTCCTCAAGCTCAAGGAGGTCGTCGACGAGGCGCTGAGGGACTGCCCCACCGTCGAGAAGACGGTGGTGCTCAAGCGTTCCGGCGAGACCATCGCCTGGAATGCGCGGCGCGACGTCTGGTGGCATGAGGCCGTGGCGGCGGAGTCCGGCGTCTGCGCGAGCGTCCCTCTGGATAGCGAGCATCCGCTCTTCATCCTTTATACTTCCGGCAGCACCGGCAAGCCCAAGGGGATACTGCACACGACCGGCGGCTACCTGACCCAGGCGGCGCTGACGACGAAATGGGTCTTCGATCTCCGCGAAGAGGACGTCTACTGGTGCACGGCCGACGTGGGCTGGGTCACCGGGCACTCCTACGTGGTCTACGGACCGCTGGCTAACGGCGCCACGACCTTCATGTACGAGGGCGGTCCGCTGCATCCGGAGCCCGACCGGCTCTGGAGGCTGATCGCCAAGTATCGCGTCAACATCTTCTACACCGCCCCGACCGCGATCCGGACCTTCGTGCGGCTCGGCGAGAAGTGGCCCGCCAAGCACGACTTGTCTTCGCTGCGCCTGTTGGGGACCGTGGGCGAACCCATCAATCCCGAGGCTTGGCGGTGGTATCAGCGGGTCATCGGCGGCGACCGCTGCCCCATCGTCGACACATGGTGGCAGACGGAGACCGGCGCGATCATGATCTCCCCCCTGCCGGGAGCCACCGCCACCAAACCGGGCTCGGCGACCCTGCCTTTGCCGGGCATCGAGGCCGACGTGGTCGATCGGCAGGGGCGGCAGGTGCCGGCGGGCGCCGGCGGCTTCCTCGTCATCAAGAGGCCCTGGCCTTCCATGCTGCGCACGATCCACGGCGACCCGAAACGGTTCCATGACCAATACTTCAGCCAGATCCCCGGCATGTATTTCACCGGCGATGGAGCCCGCAAGGATAAGGACGGCTACTTCTGGATCCTCGGGCGCATAGACGACGTGCTCAATGTCTCGGGGCACCGCCTGTCGACCATGGAGATCGAATCGGCGCTGGTCAGCCATCCCGCGGTGGCCGAAGCCGCCGTCGTCGGACGCCCTGACGAGGTGCAAGGCCAAGCGGTGGCGGCCTTCGTGACGCTGCAGGGCGGCCGCGTCGCGACGCCGGAGCTCAAGGAAGAACTCAAGCGCCACGTCGGCAAGGCGATCGGCTCCTTGGCCAAGCCCACGGACATCCGCTTCACCGACAGCCTGCCCAAGACGCGCTCAGGCAAGATCATGCGGCGGCTGCTGCGCGAGGTGGCCGCCGGCAACGGCGTCAGCGGGGACACGACGACGCTCGAGGACTTCACGATCCTGGCGAAGCTTCAGAACGAGGAGGAATAGCTTGGAGGCCCTCGGCCTGTTCGTGCGCTTCCTGCTGGCCGCCGCCCTGGCGGCGCAGCTGGCTTGGCTGCTGGATCGGCGCGAGGGCCGCGGGTTCCTGGGAAACTGGCTGCGGCTCTTCATCGGCTGCGCCGCGCTCCTGGCTTGGACGCTGCCGGGCGGCCTCGGGGGGCCGGCTTCGGCGGGGCTCGCCTTGTTCGGCGTGCTCTGGTTCGCCTTCGCCTTCGAGTCCTCCCTCGGCGCCGTCTTCGGCGCGGTCGGAGCCGGCCTTGGGGCATCTGCTTCTTGGTGGCTGGAGCTTTTCGCCGCCATAGGCCGGGTGGGCCAAGGTTTCGCGGGGCCCTTCTTCGCCGCGCTGCTGCCTTTGTTCTTGACGCTGTCTTGCGCCCTTGCCGCGCTCGCTCTTCTGCAGCCGGAGGTCCGGCAAGCGCGCGGGCGGCTGCTCGCGCTGCTGCTGCTGGCTTGGTCGGCGTCCGCGGCGCTCGCCGATTGGCGCTTGCGCTCGGCATGGGACTACGGCCCCGTCTCCTTGGCGCAGGCGGCGGGCGTCGCGGCGTCGGATAAATCGGCCGTCGAGAGCCTAGCGGCCTTGCGTCCCAAAGGCGTCAAGCCTTATGAGGTGTCGCAGCGCCGGCAGGCGGTGGGGCGAGTCGATGCCGCCGCGGAGAGCCTCGAGCGGGTGGACCGCTATCTCAAGGAGCGTGGATACCGCAGCCTCTTCCTGAACGAGGGCCTGCAGGCGGCGCGCCAAGGCCGTCTGCGGGCGTTCGATTCCGAGAAGGCCTTGGAGGCCTTCTCGCTGGCCGTCCCGGGAAGAGTCGTGCCCGACTACCTCTCGGCGCTGGGGCTGCTTCGGGCCGGACCGATGACGCCGGAGCGCTACGGACGGCTCGACGCGCTGGCGTCCGTCGCGCTCCATGGCAAGGGAGGCTTCGAGGATGTCAACAAGTCGCAGCGCATCTTCGAGGCTTTCTCGGGCGCCTACGCGCGCTTCGGCGACGAGGAACGCGCGCGCTTCTGGCTGCTGCGCATCGATGACCTTTGGCCCATCTACGAGAAGAAGATCGAGGCTTCGCCCATCGAGATCATGCGCGATGGAGAGATCTCGGGGCGCCTCACCCTGGACGGCCGCCCCGCCTCCGGGATCCTCGTCGGCCTTTTTTTAGAAAGCACGAGCGAGGTGACCAAGAAGACGGTCTTCGACCTGAGCTCAGGCGTCTATCCCGACTCCGATGGGGTCTTTCATTTTCGGACGCTGGCCTCCGGACGCTATCATCTGGAGCTGCTGGGCAGCCCGGAGCAGCTGCCGGTCTCCGCGGTCATCGACGGCAACCCCGGCCTGATCCTGCTGTCCGAATCGCATCCGCTGGAGCAGCTTCCCACCATCGCCGTCGTGAGGCGTCTTCCCGGGATGCAACCGCTTCCAGGCCCCCCATCCGAGACGGCCTTGCCGCGCGCCGAGCCCGGCCGCTTCCGCGTCCTTCCCCGATAA
Organism: uncultured Elusimicrobia bacterium; assembly: GCA_964510095.1. Taxonomy (GTDB): domain Bacteria; phylum Elusimicrobiota; class Elusimicrobia; order UBA1565; family UBA9628; genus JBBTLF01. The sequence goes on from CAZEAE010000028.1 coordinate 27,763, forward strand.
CCATAAGTAAAATATATAATGCTGGCATGAAAGCGGCGGATTTCCGGGAGCTGGAAGACCTTATCAAAGACGGCGACTACGCCGAGCTGCGCGCGCACCTGGTAGGCTGCGACCGCGCCCAGCTCGAGCGGGTTTGGGCGCAGTTCAAGCCCATGGAGAAGCTGGTGCTCTTCAAGCTGATGGACGCCGCCTCGGCCTACCAGTTCTATAGCGGGCTGGCCTTCCGCGAGAAGTACTACCTCCTTTGCGGCTTCCCTTTGACCGCGATCGCCCCGATCCTCGAGGCGGCGGGGCCCGAGCAGAGGCGGCAATTCGTCTCCTTGCCGCGCGAATTCTACGACCGCATGTTCCGCCAGCTGGTCTCCGAGCGCGTGGTCATGCGAGTCCCCGTCCGCCCCAACTGATGATCCTCAACGTCCCGGCCATCGTCCTGTCGCGCCGCAAGGTCGGGGAGTACGACCGGTTGGCCGTCTTGCTCACGGAGACCCACGGCAAGCTCACCGCCCGCTTCGGCGGCGTCGACCGCTCGGCCGGCAAGCTGAAGGCCTTGTCGGAGCCGATGGCCTGCGGCGAGTACCGCCTTTATTTCAGCCCCAAGACGCAGCAGGTCCGCGTCGTCGGCGGCCAGCTGCGCGCCACTTGGCCCGCGCTGCGCCGGGACCTGCCGCGCACGCTGGCCGCGCTGGGCTGCTGCGAGATGGCGGCGCAGCTTTTGGCCGATCGCCAGGCCGCGGGCGCCGTCTACCGTCTGCTCGACGACGCCCTTGCGGCCATCGAGGCCGGCGGAGGCCCCTGGATCGAGACCTCTTTCGGCCTTAAGCTCCTTGAGCTCACGGGCTTCAGCCTGCGCGAGCTTCCGGTGCCCCCCGGAGAGGCCGGCTTGTGGGCCGCGCTGCATGACCTGGAACTCGGTGAAGCGGCGGCCCTGCCTCCTCCGCAGGCCTCCGGACGGCGCCTGCGGCAGACCGTGCTGGAGCATGTCGAGGCGCATAGCGAACGGGCGCTCAAGACCCGTCTCTTTGCGGAAAGCCTGCTGGCCGTCCCGGCGCCGCTATGACTTTTCAAGAGATCATCCTAGAACTCCAGCGTTTCTGGTCGCGCGAGGGCTGTCTTCTCATCCAGCCTTATGATCTGGAGAAAGGCGCGGGCACCTTCAACCCGGCCACCTTTTTTGGAGCGCTGACCGACGCGCCCACCGCCGTCGCCTATCCGGAGCCCTGCCGAAGGCCCGCTGACGGGCGCTATGGGGACAACCCCAATCGTCTCGGCAAGTACTATCAGTTCCAGGTCCTGCTCAAGCCGGCCCCGGCCGACGTCACCGGGCTCTACCTCCGCTCGCTCAAGGCTCTCGGCCTCGATCCCAAGAAGCACGACCTGCGCTGGATCGAGGACGATTGGGAATCCCCCACCCTCGGCGCCTCCGGCGTCGGCTGGGAGGTCTGGCTCGACGGCATGGAGATCACGCAGTTCACTTATTTCCAGCAGATGGGGTCGCTTCCGCTGTTCCCCATCCCCGTCGAGATCACCTACGGCCTCGAGCGCATCGCGATGTATCTCCAAAAGAAGGACAACGTCTACGACCTCGATTTCAACGACCGGTTCACCTACGGCGACCTGCACAAAGCCCAAGAGAAGCAGTTCTCCGCCTATAACTTCGAGCATGCCGATACGGAGATGCTCACGCGGCACGTCAACGATCATGAGCGCGAAGGCGAGCGGCTCGTCGCCGCTAAGCTGCCCTTGCCTGCCTATGATTGCGTCATGCGGGTCTCGCACCTCTTCAACACGCTGGAGGCGCGCGGCGCGATCTCCGTGACGGAGCGGGCCCAGTACATCGGCCGCGTGCGCAATCTGGCCAAGAAGGTGATCACGCTCTACCTCGAGCTCAACGCCCCCCGGGCGGAGAAAGCCGGTGCCTAAAGACTTCCTGCTGGAGATCGGCACCGAGCCGCTGCCGGCGCGCTTCATCCAGCCCGCCCTCGACCAGCTTTTGGCCGGAGCCCAGGAGCGTCTTAAGGAAGAACGCCTTAGCTTCGCGGGCGTCAAGACCTACGGCACGCTGCGCCGTCTGACGCTGATGCTTCTCGCCGTCGAGGATAAGTCCCCCGCCCTCCATAAGAAGGTGACCGGGCCGCCCTCCCGCCTCTTGAAGGACGCCGAGGGCCGCTATACGCCCCAGGCCGAGGGCTTCGCCAGGAAAAATGGAGTGGAAGCGTCCGACCTCAAGATCGAGACGACGCCCAAGGGCGACTTCCTTTGCGCCGAGGTCACGGTGCCCGGCGAGCCGGCCGCCAAGATCCTGGCGGCGCTGCTGCCTAAGCTCATCGCTTCGCTGGAATTCCCCAAGACCCTCGAGTGGGAGCCTACGCGCTTTCGCTTCGGGCGCCCCATCCGCACGCTGACGGCCCTGTTGGGCAAGTCCGTCGTGCCTTTCACGCTGGCCGGCGTCAAGTCCGGGCGCAGCGTCTTCGGCCTGGCGGCCGCCGGGCAGAAGCCGATCGTCCTGGCCGAGCCCTGCCGCTACGAGGCCGTCCTGCGCGACGCCCTCGTTTTGGCCGATGTCGATGAGCGCCGCCGGGCTTTGCTGAAGCGCTTGGAGCAGTCCGCCAAGGCCGCCGGCGGCGCCCTGGACTCGGAGGGCCTGCTCGAAGAGACCGTCTTCATGACGGAGCATCCCGTCCCCGTGACCGGAGGCTTTAAAGAGGGCTATCTCGTCTTGCCTCAAGCGCTCTTGGCGCTGGTGCTCAAGAAGCAGCTCAAATTCTTCCCGCTGTTGTCTGGCGGCAAGCTGCTCGCCCGGTTCGTCGGCGTGCGCGACGGCGTCTCCGAAGGCCAGGCGCAGGTCCGAGAGGGCTACGAACGCGTCTTGGAGGCCCGGCTATCCGACGCCGCCTTCTTCCTCGACCGCGACCTCAAGTCTCCTCTGGCGGCCAAGCTGCCGATGCTGGGCCGCGTCACCTATCAGAAAGCCCTGGGCACGATGGGGCAGAAGGCCCAGCGCGTCGTGGAGCTTACGGGCCGGCTTTGCGCCGGCTTGGAAGACCTCTCGGTCAACGAGCCCGCCGCCTTGGAGATCGCCCGCTTGGCCTACGGCGACCTGGTCTGCGCGGTGGTCAAGGAATTCCCGGAGCTTCAGGGCGCCATGGGCGGATTCTATGCCCGCGCCGAAGGCCTCGCTGAGCGCGTCGCGCTCGGGATCGAGGAGTTCTATCATCCGGTGGCCGGGCGCTCACCGGTGCCCGCCACGGCCGAGGGCGCGCTGGCCTCTTTGGCGGGCAAGCTCGACAGCTTGGCGGGCAGTTTCGCCGCCGGGGTCGTGCCGACCGGCAGCGCCGACCCTTTCGGCCTTCGGCGCCAGGCGGCCGGAGCCGTGCGCATCCTGCTCGAGCGGCAGCTGGCGCTCGATCTGGGCGCGGCTTTGCGCCAGGCGCTGTCGCTGCAGCCCGTCGCCTTGGAGCCGGCCGCGCTAGAGAAGACGGCCGAGGAGCTCGCCGAGTTCATCTGGGTCCGCGCGCAGTCGCTTTTCGAGGAGATGGGCTACCGGGTCGATGAGATCCGCTCGGTGCGCTCCGGCGCCTTCAAGAACATCCCGCAGACCGTGCTGAGGCTGGCGGCCATCCACGCCGTGCGCCGCGATCCCGCGTTCGAGCCGCTGGCCGAGGCTTTCAAGCGCGCCTCCAACATCCTGCGCCAGGCGGATGCCGGCTGGGACGACGGAGCCGTTCTCGAGCGGCACGTCCTCCAAGAGGAGCCCGAGCTCGCGCTCTTCGACGCGCTCGTGGCCATGGAGGGGCGGGTCCAGGAGATGGTCTTCAACGGGAACTTCGAAGATTGCCTGCGCTCGCTGGTCGGCTTGAAGCCTCAGGTGGACGGCTTCTTCGAGGGAGTGATGGTGATGGCCGAGGACCAGGGGCTGCGGCGTCGACGCCTGGCGCTGCTGGCCAAGCTCGTGCGCCTCTTCAGGACGGTGGCGGACCTTTCCGAGATCCAGGCTCCTTCGCCGGCTCCTGCCACCACGCTCCCAGCAGCCCTGCCGCCAGCAGCGTCAGGTTCGCCCAAAAAGGGCTGACCAAAAGGCTGGCCAGGCCGATGCCGGCCAGCCAGAAGACCAGCATCTTCCAGATCGCGATGTAGTTGGCGCGCGGCGCCAGCCAAAGCTGGACGGCGAAGACGACGACCCCGGCGAAGACCAGGGCGCAGGCGACGGCCTGCGGCAGGGGCCAGCGCAGCAGCAAGCCCACGAATCCCCCGAGATAGAGGCCGAGCAGGCCCGCGGAGGCCGCGAACAGCTTGATGTAGCGGTCTTCGATCACCTGAAGGCGCCGCGGGCGATGGGCATGCGCCGGCCCACGCCGAAGGCTTTGGGGGAGATCTTGAGGCTGGGGGCGGCCTGGCGGCGCTTGTACTCGTTGCGGTCGATGCGCGCCAGCAGGTCTCGGACCACCTTCCGCGGATAACCGCGGGAAACGATCTCGTCGGCGTCGGCCCTCTCCTCTATATAGGCGGTCAGGACCGCGTCGACGACGTCATAAGGAGGCAGATCGTCTTGGTCCTTCTGCCCCGGCTTGAGCTCGGCGGAGGGCGCCTTCCTGATCGAGGATTCGGGGATCGAACGCCCGTCGCAGTTGAGCCAGCGGGCGAGCTCATAGACCGTCTTCTTGGGCACATCGGCCAGCACGGCCAGGCCGCCGCTCATGTCGCCGTAGAGCGTGCAGTAGCCCACCGAGAGCTCGGATTTGTTGCCCGTGGTCAGGACGATCCCCCCCTCCTTGTTGCTCAACGCCATCAGGAGCGTCCCTCGGATGCGCGACTGAAGGTTCTGCTCGGCCACGCCGCGCATCCGCCGCGAACCCGGCCCCGAAGCGAAGGCCGTCTTCAGGGTTCTTTGATAGCCGTGGAACAGGGGCGCGATCGGCAGCCGCAAGAGCCGGATGCCCAGGTTCCCGGCCAAGAGCTCGGCGTCGCGGAGGCTGCCTTTCGAGGAATACATCGACGGCATGGCCACCCCCGTGACGGCGGCGGCGCCCAAGGCCCGCGCGGCCAGGGCGCAGACCACGGCGGAATCGATGCCCCCGCTGAGGCCGATGAAGACCTTCGTGAAGCCGCATTTGCGGACGTAGTCGCGCAGGCCGAGGGTCAGGGCGGCGGCGACCTCCTCGAGGTCTCCGGGGAAGACCGGCGAACTCAACGGCTTCGGCAGCCGCTCGGTGTCGACGAGCAGCAGATCCTCCTCGCAGAGACGGCCGCGCGCCACGGGCCGCCCCGCGGAGTCGAAGACGAGGCTGGCGCCGTCGAAGACGAGCTCGTCGTTGCCGCCGACGAGGTTGCAGTACAGCAGCGGCTTGCCGGCGCGGCGGGCATGCGCGGAGAGCAGGCGCAGGCGCACCTGGCTCTTGCCTCGGATGAACGGGGAGGCCGATAGGTTGATGAGCAGGTCCGCTCCGGCCTCGGCCTGGAGCCGCACGGGGTCATGCCGGTATAGCCGCCTGCCGCCGGCGCGCTCGGGGGCCCATGCGTCTTCGCAGATCGTGACCCCCAGCTTGAGGCCCTTGAAGCTGATGGGGGCGTTGGACTCGGCCGGCTCGAAGTAGCGGGCTTCGTCGAAGACGTCGTAGGTGGGCAGCAGCGACTTGCGGCGCACCGCCGCGACGCGCCCGCGGTGGAGCAATGCGGCGGCGTTGAACACGGGCTTGCCTGAGCGCTTCCTGTTCGCCTCGACGAAGCCGATGAGCACGCCCATGCTTCCCGTGCTTCGGGCCAGGGTGAGCAGCACTTGCTTGTTGGCCCGCACGAAGGCCGGGTCCTCCCATAGGTCTAAGGCGGGATAGCCGGCCAGGGCCTGCTCCGGGAACACCACCAGCTCGGCGCCCCGGGATCGGGCGCGCGCGCAGGCGGCGAGGGCGAGGGCGAGGTTCCCCTTGAGGTCTCCGACCGTCGAATCGACCTGAGCCAGCGCGACCTTCATGCCGGCTAGCTTCCGGTCGTCCGGGCGGAGGCTTCCTCGCAGAGTCGGCCGAAGATCTCGCCTGCGCCCATGAAGCTCTCGTCGATGCGGCCGCGGATGGCGTTCTTGGCTTCGGCCTGGGAGACGACGGCGACGGCGGCGATGCCCTCCATGGCCCAAGTCATCGTCTCCATGGGATCGAGGTGCAGCTCTTGGGCGAGCGTCGTCATGCGCTGGAGGATGGCGATAGCCGCGTCAGGCAGCTCTTTGTCGATCATCACCAGACCGGTCATGACGCCGCGGCAGACGCCGACGACGGTGATCCGTTCTCCCTGGCGGCCCTTGGTGCTGTTGACGGCCGAAGCGATGATCTTGGCGGCGATCTCGGCGGCGGCGGCCGGCGCGCCGCTCAGGTCGCGCAAGCGCTCGGCGGTGATCTCCCGGGCCAGCTTCTCGAAATCGTACTCCATAGCCTTTCCGGCGCATTATACTATAATTGCATGGATGCACCGGCTCATGGCTCTGGCGGCGGCGGTCTCCTTGCTCGGCTGCGCCCAGGCGCGCCCCTCCGGACCTTCCGGGTCTTCGCAGGCGGGGCTTTTCGCGGCGGCCCGCCTCGAGAACGTCCTCTTCCCCGGCGGCCCGGCGGCCGAGACGCTCTTCATCGCCAGGGTCGGGCCCGACGGTAAGCCGGAGAGCGATCAGCCGATATCCTCCTCCTTCGCGCAGGGCGGCGTGCAGTACTTTCCGGACCTGCCTGCCGGCCGCTACGTCCCGGTGGCGGCGGTCTTCCCCATGCATGGGCTGCGGCTGGTGGCGCGGGTGCCTTCGGAATATCTCCGCGCGGCGGCGGTGGACGTGAAGCCCGGACGTTTGGCTTTTCTGGGGGCGTTGACGTTCCTCCGTCAAGGCGAGGGGGTCGGCACGTTCCTTTTGAACGCCCCCCGCAGCTTATGGTTCCTGCTGCCTCCGTGGCGGCGGGCGTCGCATACGGTGCCCATCCGCTTCGTTCTGGACCGGTCCTGGGAGGCCGAGACGCAGGCCCTGCGCCAGGCTCGGAGTACGCTTTCTCAGACGCTCTGGTCCGACACGGTGGCCGCCAGGGTCAGGGAACTCGGGGATAAGCCGGGTACGGCCCTCAAGGAGAAGCTCCTGTGGGGCCGCGAGGTCCTGCCGGAGCAGCGCGCCGATAACTTCTCCTACACGGACACGCTGCAATGGGGCCCACCCCGTCGAGCGCCACAGGGGCTAGAGTGGCATGAACCCAAGAACCGGGCGCGCATCGGAGTGCTGCTGTATTCCAAGGGCGCGCCGGATTACCGGGAGCCGCGCGAAGTGGTCCGGGAGCTCAAGACCTTCGGCAGTCCCGAGGACAGCCATTCGTCCTTCGAGGTAGCCGTGTCCTCGAGGCCGGGGGTCGGAGTGCGCTACACCGTCTATCACTATCCCGAGCCTTACCTGACGGGCAGCGTCGTCATGGTCAGCGTGACGGAGACCGACGTCATCCCGGTCGAGGCGGGCCACTTCCTCGTGCAGCTGCGGGCGCGCCAGGAGGACTTCGATCGCTTCTATGGCGCTTTCTCGGACTTCCGTCGTCAGCTCCGGCTGGAACGCCCGCCAAAAGATGAGGTGAAATAGTGCCTGAAAGGAAGAAGCGCAAATACAGCCGGTTCCTGATCAGCGTGCCGCTGAAGCTCTCGGAGCCCGGCGGCCGCCTGCTCGATGGGAAAGCGATGGCTCACGACCTGACGCCGGAAGGCTTCGGCTTCGAGACCACGGCCGAGCTTAAGAACGGGGAACGGCTGCACTTCTTCATCCAGCTGCCGCAGGGCCCCATCGCGGGAGAAGCGCGCGTCGCTTGGCTCCGTCAGGACCGCGAGGTCTCTTGGGCCGGAGCCAAGATCGTCAAGCTGCCGTGGGTCCATGCCCGGCGGATCAAGAAGCTCGTCACGCCGCCCGGCTATGATTGGGCGGGTCTTCTCGACCGGGGGGTGCTGGCGGGATTCTTGATCGTCTCGGCGCTGGTCGTAGAAGACGTGATCCGTTTCCACCCCCACGTGACCCGCACGGTTTGGGACTTCGCCCCCAAGGGTCTGGCGCTGTCGGCGATGGGCGTCAGCCTCGCCTACTTCCTAGGCCTCTGGGGCCGTTGATCGGTGTCAGGCTTTCCGGTATTACCGGTATTCTCTGCTTATCTCCCGCCTTGGATTACTTCCGCGCCAAGGCGACGCCCGCAAAAACGAGCAGCGCCAGTCCTAGCCCGCCGACGGCAAATACCCCCGCCTCGCCCAAATAGCTTCTTGGGTTCTGGCGTGGTCGACTTCACGGCCCGGCGATATCGAAAATACCGGTAATACCGGAAAGCCTGACACCGGGCTAGCGCTTTAGAAGCCTTCTCGGCACTTGATGTCCATCGTGTCTTTAAGGAACAAGCGGGGACCGTCGCGACGAGCCACGAAGCCCCAGCGTTCATGGCCCCAGAGCGGCTGCGCGGGCGTGAACGCCAAGAGATACGGGTTGCCCTGGCCGCTGGGATCGTAGGAGACGAACTGCAGGAGGTTGGTCTCGGCCATCAGGTCATGCGGCATGAGCGCGCAGTCTCCGATGAGCTTGCCGCCGTCGGCCAGGCGCAGGCAGCGCCGGTAGGTCGACGAGATCTGGGTGCTTTCGACGAAGAGGAACGGGTCCGAGAGTCCCTTGACCACGACCTGAGCGCCGAAATCGATCTTCATCTGGACCTTCTCGAGCGCGGGGTTCTGCTGGAACAGCGCCCCGGCCTCGTCCTCGAGCTTGAAGCGGAAAGCCCCTTTGGCGACGTCGTCGATCGCCGTCTTCTTGATGGCTTCTCCCAGCGCGGCATAGGTGCCCTCGCCGGTCTGGTTGGAGAGCTTCACGTATTTGGCCCGGCTGCCCTTGAGACGGAAGGAAGCGGGCACCTTGATGCCGATGATGGGCCGGCCGACCGCGCTGCGCGGGCCTTTCAACAGCGCGGCGCGCAATTTCGCCGGGCGTTTGTTGCGGCAGGCGCCGCCGTAGGTCGCCGAGCTCCTCCCAACCTGGAAGATCTCGGAACCTTCGCTGCCGATGACCAAGAAGCGGCCGCCTAGGGCCAGCGGCGCCGACTTGGCGTCGTGGCCTTTCTTGGGATGTTTGTCGAAGATGAGCCACTGTCCGCCGGTCTCGTAGACGGGGTAGATCCCTTTGGCGCCGTATTCTTCTTGAGCTCGGGCGGGGCCGGGGAGGGTGAGAGCGAGCCATGACAGCAGCAGAAGTGCCCGACGCATGGCACAGAATATCATATTGCCCCCTAACGAGGCAGGGACAACGCCGACGGGGCGCGCGGTCCCGCGGGCTTCTTGAGCTGGGACTCTCCCCAACGAGCCAGCTCGTCTCCAGTGCGCGCGTCGAAGACGGCGGCGCCGTCTCCGGGCGTGACCACGGCCACGCGGCGGCCGTCTTCGCTGTAGAGCATGCGCGTTCCGCTCATCGGATGGATGAGGCCCTCGGCCCGCGCGTCGCTGAAGGTCCGGTAGCCCCAGGCTTCGCCCTGGTGGAGCATGAACCAGACGCCGTCGCTGGCCCACCACCAGCGTCCCGATTGTTCCAGCCAGGTAGGCTGGTCCTCGGCGGTCCAGGACCACCAATGGCCGCCCTCGTTCTTGAACCAGGCCCAGCCCTCCTTGTCGGTGCGTCCCCAGGCGCCGCCTGAGTGGTAGAGGTCGGAGCCATCGGCGCTATGCCAATGCGACCCGGTCTTGCGGCAGGCCTTCAGGGCCGCGCTCGGCGGGCGCGTCTTCTCTAGGGCCGAAAGCGTCGCCGGAGTCAGAGCGATCCGCTTGCCCCGAGGGCCGGTCTTAGGTTTGAGCGCCGCCAGGCGGCGCAGGTCAGGAACGCGCAAAGAGCCGCGCGGCGGCCGGATCGCGTTCTTTCCGAGGACGGCGGGCAGCAGCAGCGGCTTGAAGCGCCGCTTGGCCGCGGCGCCTTTTGGCGCGCCCAGGCCTCTGACGTAGGCCGCCGCTTGGCGCAGGCGCTCGCCGGAGGCTGTGGGACGCGCGGCGGCGGAGGCTGCCCGCCGGCTCTGGGTTGCGCCGGAGCCGCTCCGCTTGCCCCAGACGCGCGTTTCCGGCCGAGAGGCGCGCCCTGCCGTGAAGGCGGCGCGGCCGGCATTCGGCGTGAAAGCCCGGGTCGAAGCGCCGGAGCGTACAACGGCGGTCAGCGGGCGTTCTTTCAGGAAGGGCGCCTGCGACGCGGCGGCGGAACGTGCCGCGGGCCTGACGGCCGGCGGACCCGCGGTCGCCGCGGAGCCGGTCTCGACGGGGTTCTCGGGCCGAAGCCGTCCCGGCGCCTGGGAGCCGACGCGGACGGGCTCCAGGGTGCCGGGAGCCGAGGCTCGCGCCGCCGCGGCGCCGGCAAGGAAGGGCTGCGCCATTTCCGCCGGGGGCGTCGCGCCTGGCGCCGCTAGCGCGTCGCGCAGCGCATCGTCCATCTCAGGCTCTTGAGATTCGAAGTAGGCCAATTGCTCCGGGAAGGCGAGCTCTTCCTCTTCGGAGAAAGAAGCGCGCTCTCCGTTCTGGCTCGCCGTGCCCAGGCCTTGCGGCGGCGCCAGCTCGGGCCCTCCGCTCATGCGCGCGCGCTCGGGCCGGCGCTCGGGGCCGTAGAGCCCCGTCGCCGCCACCAACAGGGCGGCCAGCGCCAGCTTGCGAGTCCGGGGAGGGGTGTCCCAGTCCATGCTCGCATTATGAGACCGCGCGGCGCGTTAAGTCAGGGTCCAAGGGCCCAGGGATCGAATGGGCCTCAAGGCCTAGGTCATGCTTTCAGCCGAGCCAGCCAGTCCCCTGCCCGAACGATGGAAATATCGTCGAACTGCTGCTCATTGCGGGCATTGTGGACCAACTGCACGGCGTTGACCTCCGGGTAGCGCTGCTTGAAATATCTTAAATTGCGGCTCGCGGTCTCGTCCGAAAGCTTCACTTCCAGGAAATGAGTCAGCGTGCCTTTGCCGGACAGGGCGAAATCGACTTCTTTGCCCTCCTTCGTTCGGATGTAATGGAGGGAAACATCCTCTCCCTTTGCGTCTTGCAGGTATTGGACGTGCTTGAGCAAGCAGCACGCCGCCGTGTTTTCGAGGCGGACTCCCTCATCCCCGTCCACGTAGCCGCTGTCGAAAAAATACGCCTTGGGCTCCTTTAAGAGCGACCGGGCTATATTCTTGTGAAAAGGGCGGAGCATGAAGATGATGTGCAGGCTTTCAAGGATGTCCACATACTTGCGCACGGTGTTGGGGGCAAGTTGGAGGTCCCGGGAGAGCCCGGCGTAGGACAGCGGCGTCCCCACGCGTTTTCGCAGCATTTCCAGCAGGAGCCGTATGGCGCGGATCTCGCCTATCCGGCTGAAGTCCATGATATCTTCTCGCACCAGGTCGGTGTAGTATTGCCGGCGCCAGCGGTCCGCCTGCTCCTCGGATGCGGAGAGGAACGGTTCGGGGAAGCCTCCCAGCCGATTCAACATCGAGACCGCCTCGTACGGCGGCATCATGCCGGAGAGCTCTTTGACTGAAAGCGGGTGCAGCCGGTGCAGGAAATACCTGCCGGCCAGGGAATCTCCGGTCTGCCTGAAAGTCTCGAGCCTGGCGCTACCCGTCACCAGGATGGACTGGTCGATCCCCTTCGTGTCGAACGTGCCCTTCAGGAAGGACTTCCAGCCTTTCATCTTATGGATCTCATCAAGGATGACCAATCCCGCGTTCAAGGGCCAGGACCGTTTGCGTATGATCTTTATATCCGTGACATCGTCGTTGTTCAGGTACACGGGACCCTTGAACTCCCGCTGAAGGTCTTTTGAAAGATAGGTCTTGCCGACTTGCCGCGGGCCGGTCAGGAAAACCATTTTTTTGCGCAAATCTTCGCGGACCCTATCATATATGGAGCGCTTCATGTGACTATTATATACAACTTTGCGTAAAAGTCAAGACTTAAATGCAATCTAAATAGTTTTATATAAAATCGGCGTAAATTCTCACGATCATCGCACGCCCGTGAAACAGCACTTCCGATAGGTCTTGCGGATTTAACATGCCCCTCCTATACTTAACGCAAGAACATGGACCCGTATCAGGTCTGGAAAGAAGATTATCGGCGAGAGGTCGACCAGGTCCTCAGCGCCCTGCGCGCCGCCAAGGGCAAGGCGGCGCCGGTGACGCCCGGCCTCACCGAGAACATCATCCCCCCCGCCGCCGTCTACCGCCAGCTCGACGCCGCGCGCGAGGAGTTGGCGCGCCTGGAGCCCGCGCTCAACGAGCTGCGCGGTCAGTTGGACCTGCGCTCCGAGCGCTTGGCCGAGGAGATGCGTCGGCGCGCCCAGCTCAAAGACCTGGTCCTTAAGATGACCGCCCATGTCCGGGCCCTGGAGCGAGAGAGCGCGGCTCAAGGCCTCAAGCACCGCGAGGAGACCTCGCGCGCCGCCGTCCTCAAGGATAAACTCGCCGAGGCCGAGCGCGAGGCCGCTCGCCTCGCGGCTCAGTTCGAGGAGGAGAAGCGCCGGGTCCATAAGACCACCGCCGAGCTGCGCGGCCTGCAGGGCCGCGTCGACGACCTTCAGCTGGCGCTCGACGCCAAGACCCACGCCCTCAAGGCGCTGCAGACCCGTTATGAGGCCCTGGCTCAGAACGCCAACAGGCAGACCGAAGGCCAGGAGGAACGCGTCCTCGAACTGTCCTCCAGGCTCGAGGAGGCGCAGGCTAAGGTCGAGGAATTGACCGGCCAGCTCAAGACCGAGCAATCCGTCCATGCCGAAGTCTCTCAACGCGCCGAGGAGGCCAGGCGGCGCTTGTTGCTCGACATGGCGGACATGCGCGGCGAGCTCGCCAACGCCTTGTCTCAGGCTAAGAAGGAGGCCGAGGCGCGCGCCCGGGAGACGGCCGCGCTGTCGGTCGAGTTGGAAGGCGTGAAATCCTCCTTGACGCAGGAAGCGTCGCGCCGCATGGAGCTGGAACTGCAGCTCAAGTCGGAGCAGGCTCGACTGAAAGAGGCCGTGGAGCAGAGCGGCGCTGCGCAGGCGGCGTACAGCCGTCAGCGCGAGGACGCCCGCCGGGCCGAAGCCCAACGGGAAGCCGAGCTGCTGGAGCAGACCCAGGCCGTGCAGAGGGAGCGCGTCGAACTGCGCGCCGAGGCGTCCGCCGCTCGCGCCGAAGCTTCCGCCGCGCGCGCCGAGACCGATCAGGCCATCCATCGGGCCGCGGCCGGCGCCGTCGAGGATGAAAGGGCTTTCAAGGCCGAGGTGCTGCGGAACCTGGACGAGGAGCGCCGCGCCTTGCGCGCGGAGTTCGAGTCCGAGCGCTCCCGCCTGCACGGCGAGCTCGAGCAGGCCCGGGCCGCCTTGGACCAGGAGGCCAAGCTCGACCAGCAGGCCGAGGAAGAGAAGCTCGCCCGCGGCCGCCGCTTCGCCGAACAGCTTGCCGAGGAACGCGAGCGCCTGCGCGCCGAGAAGGAAGAAGAGCGCCGCCGCATCATGCGCGAGACCGAGGCCGACCTGGCCAAGGCGCAAGAGACCTTGCGCCGCGCGAAGGAAGGCCTCTAGTGGACGGCAAGCCCGATTGGTCGGAGGGCTTGCGCAAGGAGATGGACACCCTCCTGGGCGCGGTCCAGAACGCTCAGGCCAAGACCGCCGCTCCCAGCGACCCCGCTTCCTCCGTGCTCAATCCTCCTTTAATCTTGAGCCTCGAGTCGCTGGAGTTCGCCCGCTTGGAGGCCGCGCTCGAGGAACTTCAGCGGCGCCTCTCCGCCAAGACGCTGGAGTTCGAGGCTCAAAGGAAGGCGCAAGAACGTCTGCAGAGCCGGATGCGGGAGCTGGCGCGCAGGCCCAACGAGAATGAGGAGGAGATCGCCTTCCTGCGTCGCGAGGCTGCGGCCAGCGAGTCCCTGGCGCAGGAATTCGGCGAGACCTTGAAGGTGGCCACCGAGGCCCGCGCCAAGCTCAGCGCCGCTCTTGATGAGGAGCGCCAGCAGGTCGACCGCTGGATCTCGGAGTCCAGGACGCTCAAGGCCCAGCTCGACCGGCTGCTGCCGGAACTGGCCGGCAAAGAGGCGGCCGCGGAGGCCGCGCGCAGCAGCGAAGCCGTTTTGGCCGCCGATCTCGAACGCCAGAAGAAGATCCGCGAATCCGACAAGGCGGCCTGGGACGAGGAGCGCGCCCGCCTGCAGGCGCAGGCCGACCGCTCGCTCAAGGCGGCCGAGGACATCCGCCGCGAGGGCGTCGAGGCTTTGGAAGAGGCCCGCGAGCTCAAGACGCAGACCCATCTGCAGGCCAGCCAGCAGCGCAGCGCCTTCGACGAAGAGAAGCGCCGCATCGAGGCCGAATGCCGGAGCGCCATGCAGGAGGCCGTCGCTTTCAAGGCGGAGATGAAGGTGAAAGCCGAGAACGAGCAAAAGGCCGCGCGCGAGGCGCTGGAAGCCGAGCGCGCCCGCCTCTACGCCGCGCTCGATGAGGAGCGCGCCGCCGCTGCCGCCCAGCCGAGGGCCGCCGTCATCCCACCGGCCGCTGCTGCCCCTGCCGCCCCCCCGCCGCAGAAACGGTTCCCAGGGCATCCGCCGGAAGAAGCTCCAGCTCGCGCGGCCGCTCCGGCGCCGGCGGCTCAAGCAGCGGCGCCGGAGCGGCGCCGGCGCTGGGGCCTTTATGCCGCCGCCGTCTGGTCGGTCGCCGCCATCGCCGTCTGCCTCCTTTACCCCGTCGCCGGCCGCGACCACACGGTGCCATTCTCCCATCCCAGCGCCTTGGTCTGGCAGGGCGACAGCCTATGGGTCTCCGACTGGGTGGAGCAGTGCGTATTCCGTATGACGCTTGACGGCGGCACGCTGCGGGTGGTGCGCCGCTACCCGCTGCCCGGCTCGCATATCACCGGCATGACCGCTTCCGGGAGCTTCTTGTATCTCGCCGATCCTTGGCAAGGCACCATCGAAAAACGCCGCATGGACGAGGCTTTGACCGTGGAGAAGTCCTGGCCCAGCCCCGGGGCCAACGTCTCCGCCCTCGCCCATGACGGCCGTTATCTGTACTCTGCCAGCGTCAAGCCGGGACGCCTCTATCAGCACGCCTCAGACGATACCCTGGGCGTCCTCAACGCCTACTTCGCCCCCGCCGACGTCGTCGGCATCTGGGCCGACCAGGACGCGATTTGGACCGCCGACGGCCAGTCGCGCCACATCCTGCGCCACCGCCGCGACCAGAGCCTGAGCGTGATGGGCGCCTACACCCTCGACGAAGTCGAGCTCGGCCCCAAGGCCGTGTCGAGCTTCACCCGGCAAGGCCCCATGCTCTGGATCGGCCGCGACGGCTCCAACGTCCTGCTGGAGCGCCCCTGGTGGCTGTTCTCCTCGCGCCGGACCCCCGATGTCTCGGCGGTCCCCCCCGCGCCTCAGCCTGCCGCGCCTTAGCCGACCGCTTTCCAACCGCCGATGGCGGTTCCGGCTGCCCAGATGGGAGACTCGATTCCCGCAGAAGGTCGAGTCTCCACGTCCCGGATTTTGCGTTAGGATTCAGGCAGGGGCTGGCCACGGGCATCGAA